>DASUAL010000068.1:0-11737 GCA_035763805.1 Gemmatimonadales bacterium | reverse complement strand
TGCTGCGCTGCCGCGGGTGCCGCGACGAACGTGATCATTCCCAGAACCACCGCTGCGCGCTTCATATGTGCCCTCTCGTGAGGGAGGAGTTTGCAGTCAACGGGACCAGGGCGCCCGGCCCCCGGAACGACCCGCCAACGGTAGGAATGTGCCGCCGGCGAGTCAATCGTGTGTCGCTCTAGTGCACCCACACGGCGCCGATCGACACACCCTCGTTGTCCCCGAGACCGGCGCTGAGCCGGGCGTCGAACGCGCGGCTCAGCCGGAAGTCGGCGCCGAGGCCCAGGGAGAACTGCACGTGATCGGCGACGTTGTTGCCCGCGAGCAGGAACAGCGTCGGCTGGACGTAGGGCACGATGCTGACGGTCGATCCCTGCGGATCGACGCGCCGGCCGAGCGACAGGCCGACCGGAACGACGAAGGCGGAGTTGTTACTGACGAAGTTGCCGCCGACACCGAGGATCAGCGCGCCGTCCAGAGGGAAGTCCACGGTGTGGGTGATCACCCGCTGCCGGGCCTCCGCGCCGAGCAGCACGATCACGTCCCCGGGGCCATCCGGGTCCAGGAAGCCCGCCTTGAAGCCCAGGTCGAACTTGCCGCTGGCCATCCGGTAGGCCCCCTCGACCGCGGTGCCGCCGCCGTCGGGGAAGCTCAGCAGCAGGCCGATCTCGGAGCGCTGGAACGCGCGATAGGGAGCGTTGAACGTCGTCGTGCCCGTCGCCTGGGCGGACGCCGCCCCGGCGCCGACGCAGACCAGAGCCGCGAGCAGCAGGATCGCCACCTCACGTCGCATCGTCGTTTCCTCGAAGCGTGTGGACAGGGTACCCGAGCGCCCCGGAGACGTTCCGCACCAGTCGGCCGAGTGGCGCGTTCCCGCCGACTAGCGCAAACTGAAGCGCATGCCGCCCGAAATGACGAACTGCTCGCCGCCCGAGATGATCCCGCGCGCCTCGACGAACGGGATGACCGTGCCCTTCACCTTGAAGGTGGTGCCGCCGAGCAGATTCAGTCCCAGCTTCGTGTCCGAGGCGCTCAAGCCCCCCGACGAGGCGGATGCGTGAGCGATGTTCAGCCCGCCCCCGAGGTACGGCGCAAGCGAACCTCTCACGTTGGGAATACGGTAGGCGATATTCCCGTTGATCTCCCAGTAGGTCACGTCAACGCCGGTCGGCGCGTCCGGGAAGAAGTACAGGAAGCCCACGTGGGCGTCGAGCGGAGTGCGGGGAAACAGGGACCGCAGCCCGAACACCACGCGGGCGCCGAGGCCGAAGTCGGTATCGGTGCCATAAGCGAGCTCGGCCCCGAACGAGGCGCGCTGCGCGGGGGCGGGAGCGGCGGCGCGGCGGGGAGCCGGACGCCGCTGGGCCACGGACTCCCCCGCAGTCAGGGCGAGGGCAGCGAGGAGCAGGGCACTGCCGATCAGCTTCCGCATTGGAACCTCCCAGCGAAGAGTGACGGGCGCAAGAGAACCGCGCGAAGCCCGCACATCGCTAAGAGCGAGATGCGGATCTGTCAAGCGATTTCTACCCGATCGGCCACGACGCGCACCGCGTCGCCCACCACCTGGAGGAATCCTCCGGAGACCCGGAAACGACTGGGCGCGCCGCCTCCACCCGAGTCCACCCTCAGCACGCCGCTCCCCAGCAGAGTCATGAACGGCGCGTGCCGCGGCAGGATGCCGACCTGTCCGTCGAACGCCGGTGCGACCACCAGGTTCGCCGGGCCGTCAAATACGGCGCGCTCGGGGGAAACAACCGTGACGCGCATCACTCAGGCGCTGGCCAGGCGCTTCGCCTGCTCCACCGCTTCGTCGATTCCGCCCACCATGTAGAACGCCTGCTCGGGGAGGTGGTCGAACTCGCCGGCCACGACGCGCTCGAACGAGCTGATCGTCTCCTCGAGCTTGACATACTTGCCCTCGAGCCCGGTGAACTGCACCGCGACGAAAAACGGCTGGGACAGGAAGCGCTGCACGCGGCGGGCGCGCGCCACGAGCTGCTTGTCCTCTTCCGACAGCTCGTCCATCCCCAGGATCGCGATGATGTCCTGGAGGTCCTTGTAGCGCTGCAGGATCCGCTGCACCTCGACCGCCACCTTGTAGTGTCGCTCGCCGAGGTACTGGGCGTCGAGCAGCCGCGACGACGACGCCAGCGGGTCCATCGCCGGGTAGATCCCCAGCTCGAAGATCTGGCGCGACAAGACGACGGTCGCGTCGAGGTGCGAGAACGCGGTCGCGGGCGCCGGGTCGGTCAGGTCGTCGGCGGGAACGTAGATCGCCTGCACCGACGTGATCGAGCCCTTCTTGGTAGAGGTGATCCGTTCTTGCAGCTCGCCCATCTCCGTGGCGAGCGTCGGCTGGTAGCCGACGGCCGACGGCATGCGCCCGAGCAGCGCCGAGACCTCCGAGCCCGCCTGTGTGAACCGGAAGATGTTGTCGATGAACACGAGCACGTCCTGGCCTTCGATGTCGCGGAAGTACTCGGCGACCGTCAGCCCCGACAGCCCGACGCGCAGGCGCGCGCCCGGCGGCTCGTTCATCTGCCCGTAGATCAGCGCGCAGGACTTGAGCACGCCGCTCTCTTTCATCTCGAGATAGAGATCGTTCCCCTCGCGCGTGCGCTCCCCTACCCCGCAGAACACCGAGCGGCCGCCATGGCCCATCGCCACATTGTGGATCAGCTCCTGGATGATGACGGTCTTGCCCACGCCCGCGCCGCCGAACAGACCGATCTTGCCGCCCTTGACGAACGGGGCGATGAGGTCGATGACTTTGATGCCGGTCTCGAAGACTTCGGTCTTGGGCTCGATGTCGACGAACTTCGGCGGCTCCCGGTGAATGGGCCACCGCTCCACATCGGGCGCGATCGGGTCGCCCTCGTCCACCGGCTCTCCCAGCACGTTGAGGATCCGGCCGAGCGCTGCAGGGCCGACGGGGACCGTGATGGGCTGGCCGGTATCCCTGACGTCCATGCCCCGCACGACACCGTCGGTCGAGCTCATCGCCACCGCACGGACCTGGTTGCGTCCGATGTGCTGCTGCACTTCTGCAACCAGGTGGAGCGGTGCCCCACCGTTGCCGGAGTGATCAATGCGCAGCGCGTTGTACAGCTCAGGCAGGCGCTCGGGCTCGAACTCCACGTCGAGCACAGGCCCGATCACCTGCACGACTTTGCCGACGTTATGCTTCGGCTCTACCGCAGCCTGTTTGGGAGCTTCCTTGGTACGAGTCGCCATGTGAGTTCCTTGTATGAGCCGTTAGCTCTTGGCTTTTGGCCCTTGGCCAACGGCTAAGCGCTGACAGCTAATCGCTACCCTTTCAGTGCCTCAGCTCCCCCGACAATCTCCGCGATCTCCTGCGTGATCTGCGCCTGCCGCGCGCGGTTGTAGGTGCGCTGCAGCAGGTCGACCATCTCGCCCGCGTTGTCCGTGGCGTTCTTCATCGCCGTGCGCCGCGCCCCATGCTCCGCCGCAGCCGTCTCCACTAGCGCCCGGTACACCTGGTTCCGCACATAGAGCGGAAGCAAGGTCGCGAGAATCGCCTCGGCGGAAGGCTTGAGAATGTAGTTGACCGCCGCGGCCCGCCCCCGTCCGCCTCCGCCCACCCGGGGTGGGGCAACGGGGAGGATGCGCAGGGTGGTGGGTGGGGTGCTCACGGCGCTCCGGAACTGGGCGAACACCACCTCGACCGCATCGAGCGCACCCGTCTCGAACCGGGCGACGAGAGGGGCCACCAGCTGGTCGGCGTGCTCCGGCCTCGGCTTGTCGCCGATATCGATGCGCTGCGAGGCCGCGGCGCGCTTGGCGAACTTGAAGAACGTGATGCCTTTCCTGCCCACGAGGTGGAGCTCGACCGCGCTCCCTCCTCCCCCGCGCTCCAGCTCCTCGATCCGGCGGCGCGCCTCGCGGATCAGGTTCGCGTTGAACGCCCCGCACAGCCCGCGGTTCGACGTGATCACGAGCAGCGCCACCCGCTCCCCGCCGGGAGCGCCCCCCCCCGTGCCCGGCCGGCGCAGCAGCGGAAACCGTTCGGCCAGCTCCGGGGAGTAGAGGTCCGCGAGCACTTCCGCCAGCGCCGCCGCGTACGGCCGGGCGGCGATCACCCGGTCCTGCGCGCGCTTGAGCTTCGACGTGGCCACGAGCTCCATCGTCTTCGTGATCTTGCGCGTGCTCAGGACCGACTTGATCCGCCGGCGGAGTTCGCGAGGCCTCGCCATCAGCGAGCGGGGGGGGCGGGAGGGGCGGGGGGGGCGATCTTCTTGTACTCGTCGATGGCCGCGCGCAGCCGGGCCGCGAGCTCGTCGCTCAGCACCTTGCGCGTCCGGATCTCCTCCGCGATCGCCTGGTGCTGCGCGGCCATGAAGTCGAGGAAGCCCTGCTCCCACGCCATGATGCGGTCCACCGTGACGTCGTCGAGGTACCCGTTCGTCACGGCGAAGATGATCATGATCTGCCGCTCGACGGGCATCGGCTGATACTGGGGCTGCTTGAGCACCTCCACGACGCGCGCCCCGCGGGCCAGCTGCCGCTGCGTGGCCTGGTCGAGCTCCGAGCCGAACTGCGCGAATGCCTCGAGCTCGCGGTACTGTGCGAGGTCGAGCCGCAGCCGCCCGGCGACCTGCTTCATCGCCTTGATTTGCGCGCTGCCGCCCACGCGCGACACCGAAATCCCCGGGTTGATCGCCGGGCGGACGTTGGAGTAGAACAGATCGGTCTCGAGAAAGATCTGGCCGTCGGTGATGGAGATGACGTTCGTGGGGATGTACGCCGAGATGTCGCCTGCCTGGGTCTCGATGATCGGCAGCGCCGTGAGCGAGCCCCCGCCCATCTCGTTCGAGAGCTTTGCCGCCCGCTCAAGCAGCCGGCTGTGCAGGTAGAAAACATCGCCGGGATACGCCTCGCGACCGGGCGGGCGCCGCAGCACCAGCGACAGCTGGCGGTACGCCGCGGCCTGCTTCGAGAGGTCGTCGTAGATGCACACCGTCGCCCGCTTCTCGTCGTACATGAAGTACTCGGCCATCGCGCACCCCGAGAACGGCGCGATGTACTGCAGCGGGGCGGGCTCGGAAGCGGACGCCACGACCACGATCGTGTAGTCCATGGCGCCGGTTTCCTTGAGCCTCTCGACCACGGCCGCGACGGTCGAGCGCTTCTGCCCGATCGCGATGTAGACGCAGATCAACCCTTCGCCCTTCTGGTTGATGATCGTATCGACGGCGATCGCCGTCTTGCCGGTGCCGCGGTCGCCGATGATCAATTCGCGCTGGCCGCGGCCGATCGGGATCATCGAGTCGATCGCCTTGATCCCGGTCTGGAGCGGCTCCTTCACCGGCTGGCGCTTGATGATGCCCGGCGCGACGATATCCACCTTGCGGGTCGTCGTCGCGGGGATCGGCCCGAGCCCGTCCACCGGTTGCCCCAGCGCGTCGACCACGCGGCCGACCAGTGCCGGGCCCACCGGAACCTCGAGCACGCGGCCCGTGCGGCGCACTTCGTCGCCCTCACGCAGCACGAGGTAGTCGCCGAAGATCACGGCGCCGATGTTGTCCTCCTCGAGGTTCAGCGCCTGCCCGGTGACCTTCTCCGCCGTCTCCGACGACGTGAACTCGAGCATCTCGCCCGCCATGGCGGACGTCAGGCCGTAGATCCGCGCGATGCCGTCCTTCACCTCGAGCACCGTGCCCACCTCGCGGACGTCGATCTCGGCGAGGTCGGCCGCCTGGATTTCCTTGAGCAGGATGTCTTTAAGCTCGCCGGGTCTCAGGATCGAATCAGTGCCCATGGGATCAAGGTTGGAGTTTGTGAACTTTATCACATGACCCTACCACCCACAACCCACCTGCGAAAAGCGGAATGCGGAGTGCGGAATGCGGAATGGAGAGCGCAGCCGTCAGGGCACGAGGCCGGCACTCGAGATCGAACCCGCACTGCGATTCCGCATTCCGAATTCCGCATTCCGCATTGCTTCATAACCGGGACCGCGTTCTGCCCCGTAAGAACCGCCCCAGCACCCCTCGCGCACCGAGCTCCCGCAGCTCCTGCGGCGTCGCTCCCGCGACGCGCCGGGCGGCGCCCGCGAGATGGCTGGGAGACGCGTACCCGAGGATCCGTACCACCTGCCGCACCGTGTAGCCCGGGTTGCCGAGCAGGTCCGCGGCGCAGGCCACGCGCACCAGGTCGATCACGCGCTTCAGGTTCGGCGCACCACCTGCGGCGAACTCCCGAGACAGGTGCTCGCGCGTGACCTCGAGTGCCTGCGCCACTTGAGCGGTCTGGGTCGGTACCCCGACGCGCCGCAGCACCTCTTCCCACGCCGCGATTTGCAGCCGGTCGGTGAGCCGCAGCAGCCTGGGCGCATCGGCGAGGGCTTCGCGCCGGGCCACTTGGGCGGTTCGCCGCGCGATCCACTCACCCGCCACGGCGTTGTCCACCCCTTCGACCAGAATCCCCGCGAAGCCCGCCGCGCGGCACGACGCGATCAGCGCACCGTCGGCCGGGCGAAACGCCGAGAAGGCGTACATCGGGATGCGCGGAAAGCGGGCGGGGAGCGCGAAGCCACGAGGGGGAACGGGCGCGGGGGCAGGCGAGGCTTTCACATCGAGCACCACCGCGTCCACGAGGCGCTGGTACAACAGCCGCTCCACCGCCTGCAGTGTGCGGCACAGGCGCACGCTGCCCGCGCCGCTCGGGTAGCCCTGTTTCACCGCGCGGCGCGCTTCGCGGCGCGGATGGAACACCGGCACGACGGCGGTCATCGCTGAGCCAGGGCCTCCACCATCTCCGCGGCGCGCTCGAGCACGTCGCGGGCGTTGTCGTACGAGATCGTCCGCCGGGCCTCCTCGAGCGTGAACCACGCGCAGTCGCTGATTCCCTCGTCAGCCTGGGGCACGGGATCACCGTGCTTCGACTCGAACAGGAAGAAGTGGCAGAACTTGTGGATCGTCGTGCCGCGGAACCGGAAGTACCAATCGATGACGCGGATCGGCCCGTGCAGGATCAGGTCGCGGAGCCCCGTCTCCTCCGCGACCTCGCGACGTGCCGCGTCGGCCGGCGGCTCGCCGGGCTCGAGGTGACCCTTGGGAAATCCCCAATTCCGGTAGGAGTCGCGGATCAGCAGGAAGCGCGGCTCGCCGTCCGGGCCGCGCCGGAACACGACGCCGCCCGCCGACGTCTCACGCTGGGCTCTGCGCTGCTGCGACTTCATGCGGCCGACCCCGAACGAAACGCGGAATGCGGAATTCCAACTGCGGAATGGCCAGGGTGGGTACGGCACCTGGGGTGCGCGTCGGAACGGGTACGGACATTCCGCAATCCGCACTCCACATTCCGCATTGGTTTTAGAACACGCTGAACGTGAAGTACTTGCGCGGGTTCGCCTGGATGTCCGACAGCAGCTGCCGTAGCTGGATCATCGTCAGGGTCGTCTCCTTGTAAAGCGTCGAGTCGGAGACCAGGAGGCCGAGCGTGCCGGTGCGGTTCGAGATGCGCGACAGCACGCTGTCGGCCGCGACGAGCACGCGCACGAGACTCTCCTGATTGTCGTGCGCGGCCTGCAGCAGGTCCTTGAAGTCCTGCGACGCGGTGCGGAGGTTCTCGCTCGTCGCTGCGGAGTTGTCGAGGATCGTGGCGAGCTGCCCCTGCTGGGTCGCGGAATCGACGCGGCCGAGCGTGCTCTGGAGGCTCGTGGCCGCCTTGGCGAGCACGTCCGAGCCCTGGCGCAGGTTCGTGCCGACCGAGCCGATCACGTCGGCCTGCTCGTTGGTCACCTGCACGAGACGGTCGGCGATTCGGCCGAAGTCCTTGATGGAGCGGCGCAGCTCGTTCACTGCTTCGGAGTCGAACGCCGTCTGCACGCGGTTCGCCACCGCCGCGATGTCGGTGGCGATGCGGCTGGCCTGCGCCGTGAGCTGGCCGATGTCGGGGAGCGTGGCGCCGGGCCACTTCCCGCCGCCCGCCGCGAGCGCCTCCTCGAGCGCCTGCCGCACGTTGGGGTCGGTGGGGAGCGGGTCGCGCGAGATCAGCGTCGCCGCCCACTCGCCGAACAGCGACGCCGACGCCGCAATCACAGCGGGCGTGGCGGGCGGGGTGACGCCCGCGTAGATCTTGAGGTCGGCCTCCACCCAGTTCCCGGGCGCGAGCCGGATCGCCTCGACCCGCCCCACGCGCACCCCCCGCAGTACCACCGGGTCCCCGGCGCCCAGTCCGCCCACCGTGCGAAAGCGGGCGGTGAATACCGCTTCCGTCTTGCCGAGGTGGGCGCCCGACAGCCACAGGGCCCCGCTCACCACGACGGCGAAGGCGGCGATGACCACCAAGCCGACGGCGAACTCGTTCTCGCGCTTCATGCGGGGCGTCCCTCGATGAACTGCCGCACCACGGGATCGTCGCTCTCCCGAATGTCCGACACCGGGGCGACCTGGCGGACCCGGCCCTCGTACAGCATGGCGATGCGGTCGCCAACCGTGTAGGCGCTGCGCATGTCGTGGGTCACGACGATCCCCGTCACGCCCAGGTGCTCCCGGGTCCGCACCATCAGCTGGTCCATGACCGCCGAAGTCACCGGGTCGAGGCCGGTGGTCGGCTCGTCATAGAGGATGTAGCGCGGGCGGAGCGCGATGGCGCGGGCGATCCCGACGCGCTTGCGCATCCCGCCCGACAGCTCGGCGGGATACTGGTCGTCCGTCCCGGTCAGGTCCACGAGCGCCAGCGCCTCCCGCACGCGCTCTGCGATCTCCTCGTCCGACAGATCCCGGCGGACGAGACCAAGGGCCACGTTGTCCGCGACCGTCATCGAGTCGAACAGCGCCGCGAACTGGAACACGAAGCCGATGTCGCGCCGCAGCTCCGTGAGCCCCGAGCGGTCGAGCGTCGATACCGCGCGGCCGTCAACAATGACGTCCCCGGCATCGGGGTGCAACAGCCCGACGACATGTTTCAGCGCCACACTCTTGCCGGAGCCCGAGTAGCCGATGATCACCATCGTCTCGCCGTCCTGCACGTCGAGCGTGAACCCGTCGAGCACCGGCTTCCCATTGAAAGCCTTGTGCACATCTTGAAACTGGATCATCGCAGCAGCACCAGCGCCCAGAAGGCGTCGAGCACGAGCAGCAACACCGCCGAATAGACCACGGCGCGGGTCGTGCTCAGGCCGACCCCCTCCGCGCCGCCGCGCGTCCCGAGCCCCACCATGCAGCCGACGAGCGTGATGGTGAACCCGAACGTCGCGCTCTTGAACAGCCCGAACCAGGTGTCCTTGAAGCGGTAGAACAGCTTCAGCCCCTTCACGAACTCCGGGGTGGAGAGGTCGAGCAATACGATGCTCGCGAGCCATCCGGTGAAGATGCCCGTGAGGATCGCGAGGGCGACGATCATCGGAAACATGAGGGTCCCGGCGAGCACCCGCGGCACGACGAGATAGCTTTGCGGGTCGTAGGCGAGGGTCTCGAGGGCGTCCACCTGCTCGGTGACTTTCATGGTGCCGAGCTCGGCAGCCATGCTGGCGCCGACGCGTCCCGCGAGCGCGAGCCCAGCGAGGACGGGCCCGAGCTCGAGCATCATCGTCTTGCCGACGAGCGTGCCGACGAAGTAGAGCGGGACGGTGCCGGTGAACGTGTAGGAGGCCTGCAGGGCGAGCACGACGCCCGTGAAGGCCGCGATGAACAGCGCGACGGGAAGCGAGTCCACACCCACACGCCGCATCTGCAGGAGCGTCAGTGGGCCCCAGACGCCGACGTCCGCCAGCGCGCGGGCCGTGTCCGACACGAAATGGCCGAAGCGGCCGACGGCCTTGACGGCGGCGACGGTCCTTCGGCCGACCTGTTCGATCACGGGCCTAAACTAACGCTGCACGTCGCACGTTGCACGTTGCACGTCGCACGAGCGCACCGCAAGAAACGAAGCGGCCGGCGAGGTGCCGGCCGTTCGTGGAACGTGTGATGTGTGACGTGTGACCGGTCAGGCCGCGAAGCTCGCCAGCGCCTTCCCCACGTCCCCGTCGCGCAGCCGCTTGAGCGCGCGGTCCCGCAGCTGGCGCACGCGCTCGCGCGTCACGCCGAGCATGCCGCCGATCTCCTCGAGCGTGTGCTCGCGGCCGCCGTCCAGCCCGAAGTACAGCCGCAGCACCTTGGCGTCGCGGCGCTGCAGCGTGTTCAGCGCGGTTTCGATCTCGTCCGACAGGAAGCGGTCCATCGCCTTCTCTTCCGTGTCGGGCACCTCCTCGGAGATGAAGCGCTCGATGAGCGAGCGGTCGCCGTCGGGGTCGAGCGGCGCGTCGAGCCGCACGTCGCCGGTGTTCAGGGCGGCGAGCGACTGCACCACCTCGAGCGAGAGTCTGGTCGCGTCGGCGATCTCCTCCGGGGTGGGCTCGCGCCGCAGCGTCTGCCGCAGGTACTCCGCCGTGCGCACAATGCGCGACAGGTCCGCCGTGCGGTTGAGCGGTACGCGCACCGTGCGCCCTTGACGCGCCAGCGCGGCCAGGATCGCCTGCCGGATCCACCACACGGCGTAGGAAATGAACTTGACGCCCTGGTCCGGATCGAACTTACGGGCGGCCGTCAGCAGGCCCACGTTCCCCTCCCCGATCAGGTCGGTGAGCGGGAGGCCGCGGTTCTGGTACTTCTTGGCGACGGAGATCACGAAGCGAAGGTTGCGCTTCACGAGCTCCTGCATCGCCTCCTGCTCTCCGGCGCGCACCTTGCGGGCGAGCGCGATCTCCTCCTTCTGGGTGAGGAGCGGCGTCTTCGACACCTCGTGCAGGTATTGGTCGAGGATATCACGCTCGTGCTCGTGGTGGCCGAGCCCGGCGAGCAGACCCCGGCGCCGCCCGCGCTTCTTCGCGGGCTTGGCCTTCGCCACGGCGGGCGGCGCGGCCACGGCGGTGGGCGCGGCCGTGGGCCGGCCCGTGCCGCGGGGCTTCGCCCGGGCGGGGGAGGTGGTCTTCTTCCGTCGAGGGTGCTTAGGCATATGTATAGTCTCGGGACTCGGCCTGTGATACCATCACCGGCCAAAAAAGTTCACGCAAAGCCCTGAAATCGCTTGACATCCCTAGAACGTCCAGATAAGATGCCGTGTTCCCGCCGAAACGCCATTTGGGGGGCCCAATATAACGGGGGCGTAGCTCAGTTGGGAGAGCGCGTGAATGGCATTCACGAGGTCAGGGGTTCGATCCCCCTCGCCTCCACTGACGGTAAGGGGCGGTAGGAGGCGGTAAGGGGCGGTAGAAAGGACCCCACTGAGCGGTTAGATTGGCAGCGCACGCGGGAATAGCTCAGTTGGTAGAGCACAACCTTGCCAAGGTTGGGGTCGCGGGTTCGAGTCCCGTTTCCCGCTCTCTTGGTGGTAGGCGGTGGGCGGGTAGACGGATACCAGTTGGCGGCGCGCGAGTCGGAATTCCTACCGACTACCCGCCTACCCGGCGACCCGACTAGAAAACGACGCGGGGTGGAGCAGTCTGGTAGCTCGCCGGGCTCATAACCCGGAGGTCGTGGGTTCAAATCCCACCCCCGCTACTCTATTGCGGATTGTGGATGGCGGATTGCGGATTGATGGCATCAAGCGACCTTCAATCCGCAATCGCCAATCCGCAATCCGCAATTTGATTCGGGCGGTTAGCTCAGTTGGTTAGAGCGCCACGTTGACATCGTGGAGGTCACTAGTTCGAGTCTAGTACCGCCCATGGCTGGATTGCGGATTTCGGATTGTGGATTGCGGATTGGGTGCACCGCTCCGCCACCAGCCAGGG
>DASUAL010000067.1:0-100443 GCA_035763805.1 Gemmatimonadales bacterium | reverse complement strand
ATGCCGTTCACCCCAACCCAGTTCCCAGGAGGTCTCATGTCGCGCCAACTCCGCATCCTACTCGCCGTGTTCGCCGTTTCGTTCGCGCTCGCAGTGTCGGCGTGCGCCGATGCTACCGGGCCGCGGTCCGCGACGTGCGACTACAACAACGGCAACGTCTGCTTGAACGCGGACTACAATAACGGCAACATCTGAGAGGCGTCACACGGCGAGCCGTGCGAGCGAAGCCGACACTTCGCGCACGGCGTCGCTCTGAACCGGCTCCGCGGCTGGCTGGGGCGCCCTCTGGAGCTCCTCCTGGCAGTCGCGGAGTCCGCTTCTAATTCGCTCGATGCGGAATACGAGCTCGTTCACGCCAGCCTGCTCGGCGATCGCGAGAGCCGTGGTCAGCAGCGCTTCGGCACGATCAACCCGCCCGAACCGCGCATGGCCGATCCCCGCCTTGAGGTGAAAGTCTGCAAGGATGTTCGGGGACGCATCGGCCATTCGCGCCTCGCACTCGTCTCGGAAACGTTCGAATCCTACGCGATCGCGTCGGTAGGAGGCGCAGTGCATGAGCTCGATTAACGCGTTGCTCAGAACGTCTCCCGTCCCACCGCGGCGAACTACCTCGTTCAAGGCGCGCTGGGCGCCTTCCGCGTCCCCAAGTGTCAAGAGCATTGTGCCGAGGTCGCCAAGCGCCCGCGTGCGGGATAAGTCGTCGTCGTACAGCTCCAACGCGCGCCAAAGGTGAGGGATCGCTTTGGCCACTTGCCCTCCGTAGCCGAGGGCGACGGCGATGCCCTGGTGCGCGAGCGCCTGGGCAGGCCGGTCACCGACGCTCTGCGAGGCTGTGAGAATGTCCCGCAGAGACTGTTCGGCCTCCATCAGGTTGCCGCGGCCGATCAGCGTGTAAGCCCGTCCAACTCGACTCAGCAACTCCGAATGGCTATCGTGTTCCGCGACCGCTAGCACACCAGCGTCGTCATACACTTGCTCGGCCTCATCGAAATAGTTCAGCTTGCGAAGCACGCGAGCCATGCGAAGGCGCGAGGCTATCGCGTCTGAGGGTGGCAGTCGATCGGAACCCGTGCGGAGCAGCGTCTCCAGCACATCGAGCGCCTCTTCGAGCCGCAGCTCGTCCTCGAGGTAGTGCGCGTAGGCGAACAGCGCTGGGACGGCGAGCCTGACGTCCCGCCCCCGGAAGGCGTCGAGAGCACTGTGCACCAGCCCCCACACGTGACCGGTCTCGGTGCAGTCCGCCGGAAGCTGACGGCAGAGTCGCTCTGTGGCCAGGTACTGGTACTGGAAGGCGTCGGGGTGCACCGGGTCGCGGTCGGGGCCGAGCCAGTCCGCGAGGCGCAAGGCGAGAAACGCCGCTTGCGCGAGTCGCGCCTGGAGCATCGTCTCGGCAGACTCGCCGGCCAGTCGCTCGAGAAACACGGCATGGGCGAGACCGTGCCGCTCCGAAGTTGCCTGCGTCATCGTTTGTCCTCCCCGCCGACCGACCTTCGATCGGCACGAACATAGCGCTCGCGGCCGGGGCGGGCTAGCCGGTCGCGCTCCAGGGAGGCGAACTTCGCTGTAATGACCAGCACTCGACTTATCGCCGACCGTTGGCGCGGCACCGACCGGCGCCCGGATCCGCGGCGGCGCGCCGTCATGGTCACGTCACCGGAGCGACGGCACGGGCTCCGTCCTGGCGGCCGCGATCCCGCGCGTGCGCCGCGCGCTGAGCCTGCTCGAGCACCCGCGGCAGTAGGTCGCCGGGCCGGAGGCTCAGAACAGCTCCAACTGCTCCGCCACCAGACTCCGCAGCTTGTCGAGCATCTTCACCATCGCCCAGCTGTCGCGCTCGCAGTAACGGAGCAACGCGCCTCGTAGCTCAGCCTTCTCTGTCGGCTGCATCTGGTCTCCCTCGAACATCAGGCGCATCAGCTCGAGTGTCGCCGTCTCGCCCTCGGTGATCTTCAGGTCCGAGTAGGACAACCCCGGCACGAGCGCCGGCAGCGTGTTCTTGATGCTGAAGCTGCCACCGAAATCCGGGTGATAGATGTGGTTCCGCACGAGCGGCAGCAGGTCGATCAGCCTGCGCTCGATGCGTTCGAGCTCGCTCGCGAGATACGGCACCGCCTCCCTCAGCTGCCGGATGCACTCGCGCTCGAAGCTCGCGTAGTACGCCACGATCTTTCGCGCCCGGCCACATGCTGCGACGAGCGCCTCGGCGAGCGCGGGGCGGGGATCGTCCGGGCCTTCGGCGAGCCAATCGTAGTGAGCCAGGCCACGGCCGCGCTCCTCGACGTGGCAGCTGAACTGTACGGGCACGTTCTGCCACGGCCGGCATCCGGTCCATCGCGGGATGGCCAGGCTCACGGTCTCGAAGTCGAGGAACGCGAGCGGGGAGGCGAACGCGGCCAGCGCCTCCGAGAGCGCCGGCTCTACCACTATCCGACCCGTCGTCACCGCCTTCACCTGCCGTGCGTGGATCACGCTCAGCTCGAGGTCGGACGGGAGATCGTAGATCGTTGCGTAGCCATTGGTCTCGTACTGGACCGCCTTCTTGTGCTCGATCCGGTACAGGCTACTCACGTGATGGTCGGGCAGCTTCGGCCAACACCGGTCGATGAACGGGCAGTCGTGGGGCCTGGTGCAGTGCTCGCCGATCGGCACGTCCGGGAGCGGGCCGTCCAGCATGCGGAGCTGCGCCTCGATCTCGTCCGGGACGCCGAGGAGGACGCCCTCCACGAGCGCGGCCACATCCTCCCGCACGAACAGGTTGCCGAGGTCGGGAAACCGGCACTCGGGGTTCAGATGCAGGACTTCTACGCGCTCGACCGGCAGGCCGCTCCTGCGCAGCACGTGGACCTGCACCGCCACGTCGGGTAGGTGCTCCGGTTTCAGTCGGTTCGCCGCCTTCACTTCCACGACACCGTAGCCGCGGGGTCCGCGCTCGAGGATGTCCACCGCGACATACGTGTCGGCCGCGAGGAACGTCGCCTCGTAGATGGCAGGGGGCTCGCGCTGCAGCACTGCCTGCGTCTCCGCCACCTTGTTGTCCCACTGGTGGAACGGCAGGTCTATCAGATGGCCCCCGGTTCCCCCCACGTACTCCCGGGCCTTCCGGCCAACCTCGGCTCCCTGGCTCAGTAGATTGCGCAGCCCCGCGTCCGGCACCAGGTGCGGCGCGTCGGGCTCATGCACCCGCCACCAGAGCTGCTTGTGGCACTGGAGACCAGCGAGGAAGCGCGACTTGGAGAGGCGATGCGCGGGGCGTTCCATACAGACGGAGTAACGTAACTACCTTCCATGTGGTCGGTTAATCGGGAGCCTCGGACCTCGATGCTTGACTCGCGACCGTCCGACGACCTATTCGTGCTAGGGGCGTGGTGAGACGTGGCATACCCCCAGGAGGCGCGATGCCCATTTCGGTAATCCTCGCGGATGACCATCAGGTGCTGCGTCAGGGTGTCAAAGCGCTGCTCGCGCAGCACGGTCTGCAGGTGGTCGCCGAGGCGTCCGACGGTCGGGCGGCGGTCGAGCTGGTCCGGGAGCTTCGACCCGACGTGGCCGTGCTCGACATCATGATGCCGTTGCTCAACGGCATCGATGCCGCTCGCGAGATCGCCCGCGACTGCCCCGAGACCGGGATCATCCTGCTGACTGCGCTTGACGACGAGCGCTACGTCACGAACGGGGTGCGGCACGGGGTGCGGGGGTTCGTTCTCAAGACGCAGGCGGCGGAGGATCTTGTCCTCGCGATCAACGAAGTCTCACGCGGCGGGCTGTACGTGAGCCCCGGGGTGTCCCGGGCTCTGGTGGACGCCTGCAAGGTGGCCGCCGCTTGGGCGGCGGACCACCTGACTTCGCGGGAGCGCCAGGTGGTTCAGCTGGTGGCCGAGGGGAAGTCCACGAAGCAGATCGCCGCGCTCCTCAAGATCACGCACAAGACCGCCGAGTTTCACCGCATGCGGGTAATGAAGAAGCTCGATCTGCACGACGTGGCGGGCCTGGTTCGCTACGCCATCAGGGAGGGCATGATCGTGCCCTGAACCAGGTCTTCTCCCGGCCCCGGCCTGGGGCTTTCCCTGGCTTTCCCCCGGCCGACCGCGCTCTAATGATTCGACTCCTGGGAACCCACAACCGCCGGATCCTTGGGAGACGAGCTTGGCCAACCATACGCCCTTCTTCCGCTCCCCGCTGGCGCTCATCGCCAACGCGGAGCGGTGGCTGAACGAGGCGCTCGAGAGCATTCTCGAACCACAGGGATATCGCGTGGTGTCCGCCTTGAACGGCAAGGAGCTGGTGGAGCGTGCGCCCGCCGCGCGGGCGGACGTGGTCGTGTTGAACGCGAATCTCCCCGATGTCGACAGCATCGAGACGTGCCGTGCGCTGCGCGACTCGCGGGTGGTCGCCCGCGGCGTACCCATCATCATGATCACGTCGACGCCGACCACGAAGCAGCAGCGCCTCGCGGCGCTGCGGGCGGGGGCGTGGGACTACCTCAGCTTGCCGCTCGACGCGGAGGAGCTGGTCCTGAAGCTCGAAACCTACGCGCACGTGAAGCTCGAGGTGGACCGCGCGGTCGAGGAGAACCCCGTGGACCAGGCGAGCGGCCTCTACAACCCGCGAGGGCTCGACCGCCGGGCCCGGGAGCTCGTCTCCGACGCGTTCCGCCGTCGCGCGCCGCTGGCCTGCGTCGCGCTGGGCGTGGAGCCGGAGTCGGCCGACACGGCTTCGGCCGCGCCGGCCGCCTTCACGACGGCGATCGACTACGTCGCGCAACTGCTCCATGTCCGCGGGCGAACGTCCGACGCGATCGGTCGGATGGGCGGGAGCGAGTTCGCCGTGCTCGCCCCGGCGACCCGCGCCGACGGAGCGGTCAAGCTGGCCCGCCGCTTGGCGCGGACGATCGAGACCTCCCGGCCCAGACCCGAGGGTCTTCCGACGCTGCTGGTGCGCGCGGGCTACGAGGCGCTCGCGGACGTCCACGCGACGCCGATCGAGCCGCAGAGTCTGCTCGAGCACGCGAGCGCCGCGCTGGAGCAGGCGCGAACCTCGGGCAGCGGCGAGCGCGTCTTCGGCTATCAGGCCGGCACGGTCTGAGGCGTTCCGCTGGATCTACCTGAAGGGGCGTCTGCGCAGCAACGGGTGGGGCCGGCGCTCGTCCAAGCGCTCGAGGCCGAGTGAGCGCGCGATGCGCCGTGCGGCGGAGAACTCTTCGGGCAGGAGCCGGCGGTTGAGCTCGGGGTAGAGGGTCGCGCTCACGCGTCCGGCGGGATAGTACTGGTCCATCAGGTTTACATACGTTGCGGGGCCGAGCGTCTCGCGGATCCAGCGCAGGATCGCCTCCGTTTCATCGAGCGCGCCGGGCATCACCAGGTGCCGGATGTTGAGGCCGCGATAGGCGAGCCCGTCGTCGTTCAGCTGCAGATCGCCCACCTGGCAGTGCATCTCCGCGATCCGCGCGCGCGCCACTTCGGGATAGTCGGCCGCCTTGAGATAGCGCGCCGCGCTGGCCGGCTCCCAGTATTTGAAGTCCGGCATGTAGATGTCCACGACGCCGTCGAGCAGCGTCAGGCTCTCGGCTGAGTCGTAGGCGCTCGTATTGTAGACGAGCGGCAGCCGCAGGCCGCGCTCGACCGCGCACACCAGCGCCTCGAGCACCTGCGGGACCACGTGCTCGGGCGTCACGAAGTTGATGTTGTGGCAGCCCGCGGCTTGCAGCTCGAGCATCATGCCCGAGAGCTCCTCGGGAGGCGTGGGCTGTGCCTGCGAGATCCGAGCTGCCTGGCTGATGTCGTAATTCTGGCAGAACACGCAGCGCAGGTTGCAGTGGCTGAAGAAGATCGTCCCGGAGCCGTTCCACCCCCGCAGGCAGTCCTCCTCACCGAAGTGGGCGAAGCGGCTCGACACCACGGCGTAGCGGCCGGTCTTGCAGAAGGCGTACGCATCCCGGAGCCGGTCGACGTCGCAGTTGCGCGGGCAGACGCGGCAGGCCCGGAGCGACTCGAGCGCGCGCTCGACGCGCCGTCCGAGCTCACCGCTTCGATACAGGGCGAGGTAGGCGGGCTCCCGGCCGGGGGCGCCGAAGTGCGCGTGCGGGCGTGACGTGGCAGGAGCGGTCATCCACACTAAGGATAAGCGAGGGGGTGATTCCCCGTGCTGCCCCACCAAGCCCCAGGTGTGCCCCGGGGCTCGGTGGGATGGCGGGAGGGCGACTACTTCAGCAACATGTCGTGCGGGCGGGCCGCCCCGGTCGCGAAGCGGTCGAAGTCGACCTGGAACTTCTCGTCGAGCGCCATCCCGCCGGGACCGACGTTGATCAGCCACACGCGGAACGGCACCTTGCCGTCGAGGTTCGAGAGCAGCGAGTTGCTGACGTACAGCCGGCGACTGTCCGGTGTGAGCCGCATCATATTCGGCTGCGAGAGCTTCACCTCGCTCACGAACTTCGGGTGCAGCGGATCCGAAACGTCGTACTGCTGCACCGCGTTCCCGGCGAACAGCGAGACGTACAGCAGCCGGTTGTCGTACGAAATGCGCACGTCGGCCGGGGTCGAGTTCGCCGGGAGCTGAATCACGCGGGTGAAGGCGAGCTTCCCGCCCTTGTCTTCCCAGTACCAGATCGTGCTCGCCCCGGCGCTGTTGATGAACCCGCCCCGCGCCGCCGGCCCGTGCTGCCAGCGCACCTCGAGCGGCATCTTGTCGAGGTGCTCGACCTGGAGGACCTTGCCGGCCTTCCAGTCCCACACGACGACCGCGTCGCCCACGTTGTCGGGCGCTACCGGGTTCCCGCGGAAGTGATGCGGGTGCGTCCAGCTCGAGCTGACCATACGGTTGAGCTCGGGCTTGACCCCGACGTCGTACATGTAGCCCGGATAGTCCGGCCGGTTCGGCGCGGGCAGCGCCGAGACCAAGTTGCCGTCGTTGTCGAGCGTGACGAGCGCGCCGGGCGCGCCCCCCTGCTTCGACCCGAGCATCGCGATCATCACGCCGCCCGGCACGGCGTAGTAGGTGTGCGGGCCGGAGTAGCCGGTCAGTGCCCCGAGCTCCGGGATGGTCTTCACGAGCTTCGGGCGTCGGGGATCGGTCTTCACGTCGTAGATGAACAGCCGGTTCGAGACGAGGCCGCCCGCGAAGATGCGGTCCGCATTGACCGTGTAGCCCAAGTGATGCGCTTCGTTGTCCACAGTGGTCCCGGTGGGAACCGTGGCGAGTACCGTGCCGTACCTCGCCGACTTCGGATCGGCGTCCACGACCGTGAGAAAATCGGGATCTTTGGCGTCTGCGTCGCTCGTCCACACGTAGAGCAGCGACTCGTGCTGGCCGGGAAGCAGCCCCTTCACGAAGACGGATTCGTCCGCCGGACCTGCGGGCGCCGGTCCGGCCCCGAGCGGCAGAACGAATAGCGGGAGCAGCAACAGCGTGCCTCTCATACGACGACCTCGGGTGAACGTGATTGGTGAAATCAGCAGGTTTGAGGGAGGGGAGATCACGTTCGAGAAAGTAGGCCGGGGTCACTGGGAGAACAAGTGCTCTGCCTGATGGGTCCTACACGAGGTTCCTCACCACGAACCACACATTCGCCGGCCGCTCGGCGAGTCGCCGCATGTACCACGGGAACCAGGCGCTGCCGTAGCTGATCAGCACCCGCACGGCGCAGCCGTCGGCCGCGAGCGCGCGCTGCTCGGCAGGCTTGATCCCATACAGCATGTGGACCTCGTAGCTACCGCGGGAAACGTCCAACGCCGCGGCGCGCTCGCGGATCCGGGCGATGAGGGGGAGGTCGTGCGTTCCGAACACGGGGAGGGCCTCGCGCCGGGCGGCGAGCTGCAATAGGCGCTCCGCGAGCGCGAAGTAGCTCGCGTTCACGTCGCACTTCCGCGCAAAGGCCAGCGCCCGCGGCTCGTTGTACGCCCCTTTCACGAGCCGGATCGCCGGGCAGAGCGGCAGCAGGCGCTCCAGGTCCGCCGGCGTGCGGCGGAGATATGCCTGAAGGCAAACCCCGACCTTCGGGCTGTCGGCGCGCGCTCGTGCGAACAGCTCGAGCGTCGCGTCCGCGTAGCGCGACTCCTCCATGTCGATCCACAGGAACGAGCCGGTCTCGGTCGCGAGCCCGGCGAGCGCGCGGAGATCGCGCTCGCAGGTGGCGTGATCGATCTCCAGCCCGAGGTGGGTGAGCTTGATCGACAGCTGGGTGGGAAGGCCGCGCTCGCGGATGCGGCCGAGGACGTCGAGGTATCGATCTCGAACCAGCGCGGCCTCGGCGTGTGTCGTCACCTGCTCGCCCAGCTCGGTGACCACGCTCCCGATGCCGGTGCGGGCGAACTGCGCCGCCGCGCCGAGCGCGGCGCTGAGATCCTCCCCCGGCATGAAGCGGCGCACCGCGCGGCGGAAGAAGGCCCGGCGGCGAAGCTGCTCGGCCAGCCAGGCGCTGCGCGAGGCGCGGAGCAGGAGCCGGCGGGCCAGCGACATGGCCCTAATAGTAAGCGGGGAGTGGAGCCCGCCATCCGGGGTCCTGGCCCTCGGTCTCACGACCCGGGCGGACGCAATCCCGCGATGGCCGACTTACGGCCCACTCCCCGCTCTATGTCGTTTCAGCCGTCCGCGTTGCCGCGGCCGCCTGTCACACTGTCGTTTGCAGCTCCGCCCCCGCCCCCGCTCCCGGGGCCCAGGTCGGCTGACCGACGGGTTCGGCGCGCCGCTCGACGCCTGCCCGCCGCTCGGCGCCGCTACGCCGCTCGTCCGGCGCGAACAGCACCATCCGGCGCCGATCTGCGAGCCGCCGGCGATCTACCAGCGGCCGCTCGTCGAGTGCGGCGGCGTGCGCCAGAACCTGCCCTGCGACCACCTCGGGCGGCAGCGGCCGGAACGACGACCACTCGTCTCGGAACCAGTCGCGTTGCAGCCGGAAGGCCGCCTCGGCCCCCTCCAAGGTGTCGAACAGGCCGATCGTCGCCAGAACGTCGTTCCCCGCGTCCAACAGATAACAAGCCCGGAAGCCGGGAATGCGCCGGACAAGCGGCACCAACTGCTTGTCGGCGTAGCGCACTGCCTGATCCACCGTCCCCAGTCTCACACGGTACCGCCGCATCACTGCGTGCATGAGCCCTCCTGTCTTGATCGTTCCCCTGGGCAAATCTCGCGCCTGCACGCACAACTTGCCGTCACCGCCGGTGCCACGCGGCGTGTGACAGCGCGTACGTCAAGCTCTACGACTTTGTGGTAGAACTGCCACAGGTCGGCCGATCCGGGCTCGAGACCGCCCGACCCGTCGCGCCCCAATCTATCAGCCTTTAAGCATTTCTGCCGTTGCCGTACTTCTCCTCGTAGCGCCCGACGGACTTCATGATTTCCTGCATCGCGACCTCGCTCTTGTCCCAACCGACCACGTGCACGCGCTTCCCTTCCAGATCCTTGTAGATCTGGAAGAAGTGCTCGATCTCCTTGAGGGAGTGTCGGGGGATGTCCGCGATGTCGAAGAACTCGTTCTGGAACGGATCGTGGGCAGGTACCGCGACGATCTTCTCGTCCGGCTCGCCTCGGTCGAGCATCCGCAGGATTCCGATCGGCCGCACGCTGATCTCGCACCCCACGAACGTGGGCTCCCGGATGAGGACGAGCACGTCGCACGGGTCTCCGTCTTCGGAGAGGGTGCGGGGGACGAAGCCGTAGTCGCCGGGGTAGTGGACGGCGGAGTACAGCACCCGGTCGAGCCGGAACAGCCCCGTCTCCTTGTCGAGCTCGTATTTGTTGCGGCTTCCCGCCGGGATCTCGATGATGGCGGTGATTTGGTCCGGCGGGTGGCGTCCTGGGGGAAGATCGTGCCAGGGGTGGATCACCAGGGGAGGGTAGCTCCCACCCCTGGCACGGTCAAGCCTCAGCCCTCGACGATGATCAGGTACCTCGAGTTCGCCCAGAAGCGCGCCGAGTCGGCGATCTTCAGCCGACCGATGATCGTGCCGTTTTCGGTCGGCGGCGTGGCGAGCGCGGTCACGTCCTGCCGCGACACGATGCGGTACTCGCGATCGGGGGCGGGCAGCGGCAACTCAGCCAGATGCCGCCGGTCCACCGGCGTGAACTCGTTGGGATCGAGGTTGCGCGCCGGCACGAGCGTCTTTCCGCTCTTCCACAGCACGAACAGGAACCGCGCGCCCCCCTCCTCCTTTACGATCCCCTTCTGCTCCAGCTCTTCCTTCGTCCCCACGACGTAGTAGACCGTGTTGACTTCGGCGGCCAGGTTGTCGAGGGTGTCCTTCAGAGCCACGTTTTCAGCCGTGAGCCGGTTCACCTGCTCGGTGAGCGCCTCGATCGTCTCCTTCTGGCCTTCGATCACGCCCTGCAGGTTCTGGAGCGTCGACGCGAGGTCGTTGCGCAGGCTGTCGGACACCGTCGTCAGCTCACCGATGCGGCGCTCGCTCTCCTGAAGCTTGGGCTCGATCTCCCGCACGCGCGCGGTGATGTAGCGGATCTTCTGGATCAAGGTGTCGCGCGACGCCCGGAGCGGTGACTCGCCCGTCACTTTCAGCCGCTTCGCGGGGACGTTGACCTTCGCGAGCTCCCGGCTGATCTCGCTCACCAAGCGCGTGTTCTCGGCGATCTCCTGCACCAGGCGATCCTTCTCGGCGGACGCCTGCGACAGGCTGTCGATCGTCGCCTGCGTCTCGGGCGATGGCCCCTGTTTGCACCCTGAGGCGACGAGGAGCGCGAGGGGGAGCCACGCGAGGCTCGTTGCCAGGCGGCTGTTGCTGAGCATGTGCTAAACCTCCTACCGAATAGGCTTCGTGACGTGGGTCACACTGCTGCCAGGCGCGGACAGCACTGGGATAAGATAGGTTGGTACCCCGGAACGCGCCGCCCGGTTTCGCTCGCCTGAATGCATAGCCCGCCCCATCGCGGCGCTCAGCGATGGCTATCACCGAGCCGTGGGCCACCCCTCACCCTTCCGCCCCCACCCCCCCGCCCCCGGTCAGCGCCGAGGGATTCCCGCCGCTCCGCCGCCACCGGATTCCGCAGGACGCCGACGCCAGGAATCTCTACCTCCACCACGTCCCCCGCCGCGAGCGGGCCGACGCCCGCGGGGGTCCCGGTTGCGATGAGGTCCCCCGGCTCGAGAGTCATCGCTTGCGAGGCGTAGGCGACCAGTGTCGCGAACCCGAATGCCATGTCGCGGGCATATCCGTGTTGGCGTTCGACGCCGTTCACGCGGCACCGGACCTCGAGATCGGTGAGTCGCGCCGGGTCCACGCGCACCACCCGCGGGCCGACCGGGCAGAACGTATCGAACCCCTTGGCCCGGGTCCATTGCGCCTCGCTGCGCTGCAGATCGCGCGCGGTCACGTCGTTGACGCAGGTGACGCCGGCGATGGCCGCCAGCGCCTCGGGTTCGCTCGCGCGGCGGATCTGCTGGCCGATCACGACCCCGATTTCGGCTTCGTACTCGACCCGGGACGACTCCGGCGGCAGGACGATCGCGTCGCCATCGCCGATCACGGCGGTTGCCGGCTTGAAGAAGAGCAGCGGCTGCTGGGGCACTACGTTCCCGAGTTCTGCCGCGTGCTCGTGGTAATTTCGCCCGACGCAGATGATCTTTCCGGGCCGCGCGATGGCCACGTTGACCGCTCCTTGAGGTCCGGGGGAGAGATGCACAGCTTCTCCAATCTGGAGGCGTACCGGAGGCTGCACCATGACGCGACGACTGACGTGTGCCGTGATGTTCGCCGTTTCGACCCTGCCGATTCTGGTGGCGGTCTGCGGGCGGGACGCGGCGCGTGCGGCGAGCAGGGTGGCGCTCTACGACGATCTCGGCAGGCTGCACCGAGAGATCACGACCACGGTGCCGCTCGCCCAGCGCTACTTCGATCAGGGGCTCCGCCTTGTCTACGGGTTCAACCACGAAGAGGCGGTCAATTCCTTCCAGGAGGCGGCACGGCTCGATCCGAGCTGCGCGATGTGTTACTGGGGGATCGCGCTCGCGCTCGGCCCGAACATCAACCTCGCGATGGACACGGCGCAGGCGCGGCCCGCGTGGGACGCGATTCAGGCGGCGCGCGCCCGCGCGCCGCAGGCGAGCGAGCGCGACCGGCCGTTCATTGCAGCCCTCGCGACCCGATACGCGGAGCGCCCGGCGGCGAATCGTGCAGGTCTCGATTCGGCGTACGCGCGAGCGATGCACGACCTCACGCAGCGCTATCCCGATGATCCCGACGCTGCCGTTCTGTACGCCGACGCGGTGATGAACCTCGCGCCTTGGAACTACTGGACGCCGGAGCTCACGCCGCGGTCCGGCACGGCCGATATCGTGGCCACGCTCGAGCGGGTGCAGCGTGCGTACCCCGACCACCCGGGCGCCTGCCACTTCTACATCCACGCGGTCGAGGCGTCAAGCGCGCCGGAGCGCGCCGTGTCGTGCGCCGAGCGACTGCCCGGCCTCATGCCGGGCGCGGGGCACGTCGTGCACATGCCCGCTCACGTGTACATGCGCGTAGGACGGTATGCGGATGCCGTGCGGGCAAACGAGCACGCCGCGCACGCCGACGAAGCGTTCTTCGAGCGGCGGCCCGCCAATGCCGAAGGGTTCTATTCCTTCTACTACGCGCACAACCTGCACTTCCTCTGGGCCGCGGCCCAGATGGAAGGGCGCAGCGCCGAGGCGCTCCGTGCCGCGGCGGAGCTCGAGAAGGCCATGCCGCTCGAGATGGTCCGACAGATTCCGTTCGTCGAGTTCGTCGTGCCGACGAGGCTCTTCGGCCTGACGCGCTTCAGCCGGTGGGAAGAGATCCTGCGGGAGCCGGCGCCTCCGGCGGACCTGAAGTACACCCGCGCGATCTGGCATTACGCTCGGGGACGCGCGCTCGTCGCGACCGGACGGCTCGCCGAAGCCGCCGTCGAGCGGGACAGCGTCGTCGCCATCCGGCAGGCGGTGCTCGGCCAGCCGCTCGGGTTCAACACCGGCGGGAACCTGCTAGCGGTGGCGGTCCGAACGCTGGACGGGGTGATTGCGGCGCGGCGGGGGGACGTCGACGGAGCGACGCGCGAGCTTTCCGGGGCAGTCAAGATCCAGGACGCCCTCGTCTACGACGAGCCGCCTCCCTGGTACTACCCGGTGCGCCAGTCCCTTGGGGCAATGCTCCTCGAAGCGGGGCGCGCCGCCCAAGCGGAGCGTGTGTACCGCGAGGATCTGCGGCGCAACCCGGAGAACGGGTGGTCCCTCTACGGGCTGGCGGAGGCGTTGCACGCGCAGCACAAGACGGGCGAGGCGGCGGCTGTCGATGAGCGGTTCCGGCGGGCGTGGGTTCGGGCGGATGTCAGGGTGCAGCGCTCCAGCTGGTGAGGAGGCTCCCCTTGGACCCCGCTCCCACTTGGTTTATCTTCCCGCCCGTGACGCGCGGGCCGTCGGGTGGGCCCGCCGTTTGCTTCTATGGGAGTGCGAACGAAATGAAGGCGACCGATATCCGGCGCGGCCACGTGATCCTGATCGACGGGCAGCCGTGCCGTGTGATGGAGTTCACGCACCGCACGCCGGGCAACCTGCGCGCGTTCGTGCAGGTGCGTTTGCGCAACCTCGTCACGGGGAACACGTTCGACACCCGGCTCTCGGCGACCGATTTCGTGGACGTGGCCCCGCTGGAGACCAAGGAGTTCCAGGTCCTGTACCGCGACCAGTCCGGCGTGCATGTGATGGATACTCACAGCTACGAGCAGTACACGCTCGACGACGAGGCCGTGGGCGATCACGCCGACTGGCTCCAGCCCGAGATGCACATCCAGGTGGAGTGGTTGGACGGCCGCCCGGTGGGCATCGAGCTGCCCGCGGTGGTCGAGCTGACCGTGGTGCAGACGTCCCCGGTGATGAGGAGCGCAACCAAGACTGCGAGCACCAAGCGGGCCAAGCTGTCGAACGGCGTGACCGTCCAGGTGCCCGACTTCATTTCGGAGGGGGAGAAGGTGCGGGTCGATCCCCGCGAGGGGGTCTATCTGGAGCGGGCCAAGTAGGGCCCGCCCGTTCGGGTAGGTCGCAGCCGCACTCCCGCGCATAAATTGCGTAGCACGCCGACCCCGGGGCATCGTCCCGGGGTTCGTTTGTCACTGACAGGACGGTCTATGCGTTCCGCCACACGTCTCGATTCGCTCGGTACGGAGCAGGCCTATGTCGTGCTCGGCGCTGCGCGAGAGCTCGAGGCGGCCGGACACAAGGTGGTCCACCTCGAGATCGGCGAGCCGGACATGCCGACGCCGCCGCACGTCGTGGAGGCGGGGATCCGCGCGTTGCGCGAGGGCCGCACTCGCTACGCGCTCGCCGCCGGAGTCCCGGAGCTGCGGGATGCGATCGCGCAGTCGCTCGCGGGGCGGGGCGTGCGCGCGACGTCCGAGAACGTGGTCGTCGCGCCGGGCGCGAAGCCCATGCTGTTCAGCGCGGCACTCGCCTTGGTCGAGCCGGGCGACGACGTGCTCTGCCCCGATCCCGGCTTCCCGATCTACGAGTCGGTCGTGCGGCTGGCGGGCGGTCGCCCGGTGTATTACCCCCTCGACGAGACCAGCGCGTTCGCGCCGGACGTGGCCGCGATCGTCGAGCGCGTGACGCCGCGCACCCGAGCCATCATCCTCAATCTGCCGCACAACCCGACGGGCGGGATCGGGACGCTCGACGATCTCGCGCGCCTCGCCGACGTGGCCCAGCGGCACGACCTGTGGGTGATCTCGGACGAGGTGTACGGGCAGATCCGCTATGACGGGAAGTGCGACAGCATCGCGGCGCTGCCCGGGATGGCCGAGCGGACGTTCATCGTGGACGGCTTCTCGAAGACGTACTCGATGACGGGGTGGCGCCTGGGCTACGGCGTGATGCCCAAGCGGCTGGCGGAGACTGTCACGACGCTGCTCATCAACAACGTCTCCTGCACGGCGACGTTCGTCCAATACGCGGGGCTCGCGGCGCTCATCGGGCCGCAGGACCCGGTGCGGCGCATGGTGGCGGGGCTCCGCAGCAAGCGCGACCTGCTGGTGCGTGGGCTCAACGCCATCGAAGGCGTCAGCTGCGCGACACCGGCGGGGGCGTTCTACTGCTTCCCGGACGTCGGCGGGATTCTCGAGCGGACCGGGATGACGTGCGAGAGGTTCGCGGAGCGGCTGCTCGCCGAGAGCCACGTCGCGACGCTGGCCGGGACGGCGTTCGGGCCCGGGGGGGCGGGGCACTTACGGCTGTGCTACGCGACGGAGCCTGAGGAAATCGCGTTGGCCCTGGAGCGGATCCGGAGCTGGGTGTCGAGCCTGGCGGCGGTGGCGTGAGCGTGCTATAGTTCGACGCATAATCGTCATCGTGGTGATTTGCCGCGTATTGCCGCCACGTTAAACAAGGTGCTAAAAAGCGACCGCCCGCGGCGTTCATTGCCCGGGCCTTTTTGTTGAGGTTTTCCATGCCGGCCACGCAGACCACCCTCGTTTCCCCACCGCTCACGGCCCGGCCGCTGCGCTGCCGCAACTGCGGTGCCGAGCGGGAGGCCGCACCGGTCGCAATCTGCGAGCAGTGCCTCGGGCCCCTCGACCCGATCCGGGACCCTGCCCGCCCGCTGCCGAGCCGCACGGCGGTCGCCGCGCGCGCTGCGTCCCTCTGGCGGTACCGCGAGTGGCTCCCTTTCGACGGCGATCCCGTCCTCTCGCTCGACAGCGGGTTCACGCCGCTGGTGGAGTCTACCGCGCTCGCCCGTCGGCTGGGCGTGGCGCGCGTCTGGGTGAAGAACGACACGGTCAATCACCCGTCGCTGTCGTTCAAGGATCGGGTCGTGGCCGCGGCGATCAATGCGGCGGCGGCGTTCGGGCTCGATACGATCGGCTGCGCCTCCACCGGAAACCTTGCCAACGCCGTCGCCGCCCACGCCGCGCGCGCCGGGCTCAAGGCGTGGATCTTCATTCCGTACGAGCTCGAGGCCGCGAAGATCGTCGGCACGAGTATCTTCGGCCCGAGACTCGTGCGAGTTCGCGGCACGTACGACGACGTGAACCGGCTGTGCGTCCAGGTCGCGGACCGGTTCGGCTGGGGGATCGTCAACGTCAACTTGCGCGCCTACTACGGCGAAGGCTCGAAGACGCTCGCCTACGAGGTCGCCGAGCAGCTCGGCTGGCGTTTGCCGGCGGCGGTCGTCGCGCCGATGGCGGGCGGGTCGCTCGTCTCGAAGCTGCGGAAGGGATTCGGGGAGTTCCTCGACGCGGGGCTGGTCGCGGGGAACGCCCCGCGGCTGTACGGCGCGCAGGCAAGCGGTTGCGCGCCGATCGTGCGGCTGGTGGAGCGCGGCGGGACGCAGATCGAGCCCGAGGTGCCGAGCACGATCTGCCGCTCCCTCGCCATCGGGAACCCTGCGGACGGGGGTTTCGCCGCCCGCGCGATCCGCGAGTCCGGAGGCTGGGCGGCGGCGGTGAGCGATGACGAGCTGGTTGCCGGGATGCGCGTCCTGGCGGAGGACGCTGGCGTGTTCGCGGAGACCGCGGGTGGAGTGACGCTCGCGGCGGCGCTCGCACTCGCGCGTGCCGGCCGGCTCCGCCCGGACGACGAGGTCGTGCTGTGCGTCACCGGGCACGGGTTGAAGACGGTGGAGGCCGTGAGCGGTGCGCTGCCGCAGGCTCCGGTGATCGCGCCGCGGCTGCGGGAAGTAGCCGCCCTCGTCGAGGGCTTGTGACCCGAATCGAACCTTCAGGAGACAACATCATGTCCATCACAGTGAACCTTCCCTCCGTGCTCGCGGCCCACACGGGCGGCGCTCGCACGGTCGAGGCGAGTGGCCGCACCCTCGGCGAGGCCGTCGCCGACGTGGCGGCCCGGTTTCCAGCGCTGGGGTCACGACTCCGCGACCAGAACGGCAACCCCTATCCGTTTGTGGTCTTTTATGTGAACGACGAGGACGTGCGCTTCCGCGGCGGCTTCGGTGCGCCCGTGCAGGACGGCGACGAGGTCACCGTCATTCCGGCGATCTCGGGAGGATGAGCGAGACTCCCGAGGCGCCGGGTCATCGTCGTGCCACTTCCGGTGCGATCGTCAGGCTTCCGGTCGCATCACCGTTGACGAATCGGCTTTCCTGTTGCACCCAGGCCCCCTGCATCCAGCCTTGGGTGATCACGCCGCTCAGGCGGCTCATGCCCGTACGCCAATCCACCATGCCCTCGAGCTGCGCGTCGAACGAACGGGCGCCCGACGCGTCTGTCACGGACCACTGTGCGACCACGTGCCACACGGGGTTCGCCGCCTCGGACGGGCCCTCCACTTGACGCTGCTCGACCCTCACGCGGCCCTGTATCGCGCCGCCCGCCGACCCTTCCCAGACGCTTCCCTGCCCGTCGGGCGCGACGCCGGCGAGCGTGTTCTCGAACGTCACGCGCCGCGGCCGCGGCTCGTGGCGCTGCATGGCGGCGCCATCGGGCGTCGCCGACAGCACGATGGTGCCACCGAGGGCGGCGGCCAGGAACGGAATCGAAGTCACTGCGCGGCGTATCATCCTGAGTCTCCTGGGTGAACGGTTCGCACTGCCACGGATGCGAACGCCCCCACGCTCTTGCACCGTAGCGTGGGGGCGTTGGCATCAGCCAAACCGGGTGTAGCGACTAGGTCCCACGCATTCGGTCGAGAGGCCGCGCATTCCTGCTATTGAGAGAGGCGTTCCGCGCGTGCCCTGGCCACACGGCGACCGGCAGGGGCCGACAGCTCGAGGAGAGCATTCCCCCGACGCGGCGCATGGCGGCGGTCAAATCCCCAAGGCGCGAGATCATGGTCCGCATTGTACGAGCGGACCCCCGCCGACGTCTACACACGATCGGGTGGGCTCCCAGCCACCCATTGCGACGGAGTGATCAGAAAAACCGCCGCACGAGGTGGATGATGAGGCTAAGGGCGACGGACAGGAGCAGCATCGACACGATCGGGATGTAGATCCTCACCGAGTCGCGTTCGATGCGGATGTCGCCGGGCAGGCGGCCGAACCAACCGAGCGCGCCCGACCAGATGCTCGCTGCTGCAACTATCTACCACGTGGGCTGTTAACAACCGAGGCTCGAGGGAGACGGCACCGATGACCTGGATCTCACACCCCGGCTTTGTCCTCATGGCCAGCGGCCTGCTCGCGCTTGGTCTGACGTCCGACAATGCGCGCTCGACGCGGGTCGTGCAGCTGCCTTTCGCAACGACCGTCGCCGGCGTGAGCAACGCCGACTGTGACATGTCGGGACGCTTGAGGTCGCGCCGACCGACGTGGCTCGATAGCATGTTCGTCGGTCACTATGGCGTGAGTTTCGCCGCCAAGAAGAGCGACGCGTCCATACCGCTCTGGGTGCTGTTTCTCGCGGTCCAGCTGCTCGACGTTGCCTGGGCGCCGTTGGTGCTGCTCGGAATCGAGAAGGTGCGGATCGTCCCGGGCATCACCGCGACGAACCCGCTCGACCTGTACTACATGCCGTACACCCACAGTCTCACGTCGGCACTCCTCTGGTCGGCAGCGGGCTTCGCGGTCTACCCTCTCGCGGTCGGACACTCGACCGGCAAGGGGGCGCTCATGGTCGCCCTCGCGGTCTTCTCCCATTGGGTGCTCGATTTCGTGGTCCATCGCCCCGACCTGCCGCTCTACGACAACGCCTTCAAAGTCGGACTCCGTCTGTGGAACCTCCCGGCCCTGGCGTTCGGGCTTGAGGCCGCATTCCTCTTAGGCGGGATCTGGCTCTATCTGGGCACGGGTGTGACGCGGCGGCCACCAATGATCGCATTTGGTCTCGCCATGCTTGCCATTCAGGCGTACGTGTTCTTCGGACCACCGCCCGGCTCCGACAAGGCGGCCGCGGCAACAGCCCTGGCTGCGTACGCAGTCTTTGCCGCTGTCGTCCGCCAGCTCGAGGGTCGCCGCGAGCGGCGCGTTGGCGCGTGACGGTGACGGTCGCCCCTCCGATCCCGCCCTGGCCACGGACGCAGGTCGGAGCCATTGTCCATGTGATGAGCGGGATGCAGGGAGGCGCAAGGCGGCGATGAAGGCGATTCGCGTGCATGCTCCCGGGGGCCCCGAGGTGCTCCGCTACGAGGAGGTACCGCAACCCGTAGCCGGGGGAGGGCAGGTCCTCGTGAAGATCGAGGCCGCCGGGGTGAACTACATCGACGTGTATCAGCGCACCGGCCTGTACAAGGTCGCCACGCCGTTCACGCTGGGTCAGGAGGCGGCAGGGGTCGTGGTAGCGGTCGGCCCCCGCGTGAGCGACGTGCGAGTAGGCGACCGTGTGGCCTACACCGGTGTTCTGGGCGCGTACGCCGAGTATCAGGCGGTGCCCGCGGACCGGGTCTTCGTGCTTCCGGAGGGGATTGGGGCGAAGCAGGGAGCCGCGGCGATGCTGCAGGGGATGACTGCGCACTACCTAACCTGCACCACCTATGCGCTCAAGCCCGGCGACACGTGCCTCGTGCACGCCGCGGCTGGCGGCGTGGGTCTGCTGCTGTGCCAGATCGCGAAGCTGCGCGGCGCGCGCGTCATCGGGACAGTGTCCACGAAGGAAAAGGCGGCGCTCGCCCGTGAGGCCGGCGCAGACGACATGATCGTCTATACGCAGCAGGACTTCGAGGCTGAGGCGAAGCAGCTCACCGGCGGCGCGGGCCTGCACGTTGTGTACGACTCGGTCGGCAAGACGACGTTCGAGAAGGGCCTGAACTGCCTCGCGCGGCGCGGCATGATGGTGCTGTACGGCCAATCGAGCGGACCGGTGGGGCCGTTCGACCCGCAGGTGTTGAACCAGAAGGGGTCCCTGTTTCTCACGCGGCCCAGCCTCGCCCACTACATCACCACGCGCGCGGAGCTGGTTGCGCGGGCGGGCGACGTGCTGGAGTGGGCCCGGAGTGGAAAGCTGAAGCTCCGAGTTGGCGCCGAGTTTCCGCTTGCGCAGGCTGCGCAAGCGCATCGGCAGCTCGAAGCGCGTCGAACCACAGGCAAAGTCCTGTTGATCCCGTAAGGAGACTCGCACCATGATGTTGCCTACCCGTCCGCTGGGCTCGAGCGGACTCGAGATCACGACGGTCGGCTTGGGCGCCTGGGCGATCGGCGGGGGCGGCTGGGCCTTCGGTTGGGGGCCCCAGGACGACGCGGATTCCCTCGCCACCATGCACCACGCTCTCGAGCTCGGCATCAACTGGATCGACACGGCCGCGGTGTATGGCCTCGGCCACTCGGAAGAGGTCGTGGGCCGGCTGCTCCGCGAGCTTGCGCCCGGCGACCGGCCGCTCGTGTTCACCAAGTGCGGCCTCGTCTGGGATGAGCGTGATCCGATGGCGCCGCCGCGGCGGGTGCTCAAGCCCGCATCGATCCGCCGGGAGGCCGAGGCCTCGCTCCGCCGGCTCGGCGTGGAGCGGATCGACCTCTACCAGTTCCACTGGCCGGACGAGACCGGAACGCCCGTCGAGGACTCGTGGGGGGCGATGGTCCGTCTGATGGAGGAGGGGAAGGTACGCGCGGCCGGCGTGTCCAACTTCGACGTGGGGCTGCTCGAGCGGTGTGAGGCGATCCGTCACGTGGACTCGCTGCAGCCGCCCTTCTCGCTGATTGGGCGCGAGGTCGCCGAGCGAGAGATCCCCTGGTGCGCGGAACACGCCACCGGCGTCATCGTGTACAGCCCGATGCAGTCGGGACTGCTCACGGATGGCTTCATCGCGGACCGGGTCGCGAGGCTTTCCGTGGATGACTGGCGCAGGCGCGCGCTCGAGTTCCAGCAGCCGAACCTCGGCCGCAACCTCGCGCTGCGGGACGCCCTGAGGCCGATCGCCCAGCGGCACGGCACGACGGTATCCGCGGTGGCCGTCGCTTGGACGCTCCAGTGGCCGCGCGTGACTGGCGCGATCGTCGGGGCGCGCACCCCGGCGCAGGTAGACGGCTGGATCGGCGCGGTGGCGCTGCGGCTCACGCCGGCGGATTTCGACGAGATCGCTGCGGCCATCGTCCGCACCGGCGCCGGCGCCGGTCCCGCACGGCCCGGTACGGTGCAGGCGACGCCGGCACAGGGAGCCCGGTGATGGCGGCGCGGGGCGGGCCTGCGTTCCTGTTCGACCTCGACGGCACACTGGTGGACAGCGTCTACCAGCACGTGCTTGCATGGCGCGAAGCGCTCGAGCTGGGCGGCATCGAGCTCTCGGTGTGGCGCATCCACCGGCGGATCGGCATGAGCGGCGGGCTGTTCCTCGACGCTCTGGCACGGGAAACCGGCCGGCGGTTCGCGCCCGAGGACGTGGCGAGGATTCAGCAGGCCCACGCAGCAGCCTTCCAGCGCCAGGTGTCCCAGGTGCGCCCCCTCCCCGGCACACGGGAGTTGCTCGCGTATCTCTCGGAGGCCCGCGTGCCGTGGGCCATTGCGACGAGCGGCCGGATGGAAAGCGCGCGCCCGATGCTGGAGATGCTGGAGATCGGCCCGCACGTCCACGTCGTCACGAGGGACCAGGTCCAGCACGCGAAGCCCGATCCCGACCTGTTCCTCGCAGCCGCCGAGCGGCTCGGTGCGGACCCCGGCGAGTCCGTCGTCATAGGGGACAGCGTGTGGGATCTGCTCGCCGCCCGCCGCGCGCGCGCCCTGGCCGTGGGCCTGCTCTCGGGCGGCTACGGGCAGGAGGAGCTGGAGCGAGCCGGGGCGTATCGGGTCTATCAGGACCCGGCCGACCTGCTGCACCACCTCGACGAGGTCGGCGTGCGCTTCACGAAATGACACGGCCTCGGGGCGTTACCGCCGCGCCCCACCGCGGTGTCCTTGATGACCAGCGCGACCTTGAAGCCGTCGGGCGACGAGCCTGCGGCAGTCATCGCCAACGCCGGCCCGGCGTTCCCGGCGAGGCGGGGACGTGACCGGCGTCACGTGGTCGCGGATGACAAGGCGCTTTCCGGAAGGAGTGATTAACGATTCCGAGTTACGGGCGTCACACGGGACGTCGCCCGTGGTCACTCCCACTCTCACCGATGCCGGAGGTCGAGTACGATGCGTAACGGGGAACGCAGATTCACAAGCCTGGCCCTGGCCACGGCCTTGGCCCTCGCGATTGCCGGATGTGGCCAAGACGCGGCGGGGCCGGGACAGGCGACCCTGACGCAGGCCGAGGCGGACTTGCTGGCGCAGGCAGTCACGGCCGACGTCGACGCGATGCTCCAGGGTGCCGGGATGAGCAACTCGGATGCCGCACGGCTCCCGGCGGCCCCGGTCGAGCTCGGTGATCACCCCGGGGCGCACTGTGTGCCGGACCGCAGCCCCACCCCGCCCCAGAATTCGGACGCCGACGCGGTGCCCGACTCGGTGCGGCTGGACTTCACCGGCTGTGTGATTTCGACGCCGCGCGCCACGATCACTTACAGCGGCACGATCGATGTCATCGACCCGACACCTGTCGACTCCGACTTCGCTGTGAAGACGGTGTACAACACCTTCACGCGGGGCCAGACCCGCCTCATCTCCGGCAACACGACGTCCGCGACGCTGAACGGCACTCGCTCGTTCCTGCGCAACTCGTCCGTGCTGCAGCACTCGGAGCACGACTTCCGGACGGACATCACGTTCCCGGACGGCTCGACGGCCGCGCACGTCAAGGACTGGTCGTCGACGTTCGCCGCCGATGTGGCGGGCTCGATCACGCGCGGACCGCTGCCCTCGGGCACCTGGACCATCACCGGCAGCTCCACGTGGACGAGGAGCGACAGGTCCTACTCGCTCACCGTGAGCACGGATCCCGTGTTGCATTACGACGCGAGCTGCACCGAGGCGCCCCGGTTCGACTCGGGCAAGCTCACGGTCGTGGTCACGCGTGGTGACCGCACATCGACCGTCACCATCGAGTTCACCGCTTGCGGCCAGTACACGGTCACGAGGTCGTGACCGCCGCATAGGGAATCCTCTGCAAGGGCCTGCCCACCGCAGGCCCTTGTCGTTTTGTCCGCTCAGCGATTCGTCGCTCGGTACAGGCGCTTGAGCAGCTGAATCTGGCCGGCGTGATACAGATCGTGCGACGCGATGCCGTAGATGTGCTGGACGTTGCTCCACTTGGAACGCCAGCCGCGGCGCGCGAGCTGCGCGGCGTCGAAGCGGGCGATGACGTGTCGCAGCAGCGCGTGCTCGCGCTTGAGCAGGGCGGTGTCGCGCTTCCACTCCGCCGCGTCCGTGCGCTCGGGCAGCCGTGGCCAGTTGCTGCCGGGCCGTGGGAACTTGATCTCGGGGTCGCGTACCAGGCGGCGGCGGACCATGCACTTCCAGTACGCGGTGTGGAGCACCAGCTCCCAGATGTTGTGGCGGCCGCGCCGCGGCCGCCACAATGCCTCCGCGGTGGTAAGGCCGCGCAGCGCGCCCCACAACGGGGTGCCGTGCCACGAGGAGCCGGCGAACGCCTGGTCGAAGACTTCCAGCAGCAAGCGGATGCGGCGATCCATTGGGCGTTCACTCCGGTCACAAGGGCTTGATTATATTCCCAATTGACGCGCGGGGCACGTGCGTCCCGCACTGGGAGCGGTCCGGCAAACCCGCCGGGCCCAGGCGTTGCCCAATCGGCCCCCCAGTGCCGGTCTCACTCAACAATGGGAGAGTCGTATGTCCATGCTGCAACACGCCGATCTTCGCAAGAGCGCCGTCATCGTCATCGACATGGCGAACGACTTCGTGTATCCGGGCGGAGTCATCGCCGACGCCGGCGGACGGGACTACCAGACGCGAGCGCAACAGATCATCGAGCCCCTCGCGCGCCTCCTCGCTGCCGCGCGCCGGGCGGGCGTCACGGTCATCTACGCCACCGACGCGCACACGCCGGGCGATGCCGAACTCCGCAAGTGGCCGCCACACGCCATGGCTGGCACCTGGAACGCCGAGATCGTCCCTGGCTTGACGCCGCAACCGGGCGACGTCGTGCTCGGCAAGCGAACCTACAGCCCCTTCCTCAACCCGGAGTTCGAGCGCTTGCTGCAAGCGCGCGGGGTGACCCGGCTCTACATCACCGGGCTGCATACCGACTGCTGCGCCCGGCACACCTCGGGAGATGCGTTCCAGAGGGGCTACGACCTGGTTTGGGTGACGGACGTCTTGCAGGCGTTCACCGATGAGGCGCACCGGGCCGGCCTCGAGTATTTCAAGGCCTGGTACGCCACCGATGCTGCTCGCCAGCTGCGGACGGCGGACGAGATCGTGAGGGAGTGGGCGACGGTCGAGGAGCCGGTCGCAGCCTAGGCGAGCTGGCGCGGCGTCAGCGGCCGGCGTCGCCGCGGGCGGTGCCGGCCGCCTGTTGCGCGGCCCGGATCCATACCCGCACCTCGGCCCGCGTGGGCCGCGCGCTGCGGTGCGCGATGCGCCAGACCGAGTCGGGGTCCGCGTGCGCCAGCGCGTGCGCGGTCCCGATCCCACCTGCCATCAGGACGGCGGCGTGCCGCGTGCCGATCCCCCGCAGGGTGGAGAGCCGCGCCGCCTCATGCACGACGCGCGCTTCCTCAGGCGTCAGGTTCGCGCGGTAGGCGACCTCGGCGGTGGGAGCGCGCGCGAGCCGGAACACGTCGGTCCATCCGGCGTCCCGCACCCGTGCCCGGACCGCCGCGCCCACACCGGGCAGGTCGGCCAGCCGCGGCGTGGTGGAGCTGACCGTCCAGTGGTCCATCCCCAGGAGCACCAACACCGCGAACGCCGCGGCGGGAAGGACCGTTTGCAGACGCGTCCGCGGCGCGAGCAGGTGGTAGAGCGACCATACTTCGAGTGCGAAGAACGGGAAGCCGAGGAACCCGACGGGCGGCATCTCGAAGATCTTGATGTGCTCGAGGAACGGCACCGTGTAGATCCACTTTCCGCGCGCCACGGCATTGAACAACTCCCACAGCGCCCCGGCGCACAGCCCCGCGGCCATGAGCCGCGCGATCCGTCCCCAGCTCCCGCGCGCGATGTCGGCGAACAACGACCGCTCGGAGTCGGCGCGATGGAGCAGCGGCTCGGCGATGAGCCACACCGCCACCCAGGTGAGCGGGTGAAGATACCGCGGGAACGCGAGCGTCGCGGCCAGGGTCGCCCACCCCAGACGGAAGGCGAGCTGCAGATCCTGGGGACGCAGCGTGAGCGGTCGCGACTGCAGGCGGTGCCACACACCGAGCCGGTCGAGCAGACGCTCCGGCAGCAAGACGGCGGGCACGACCGTCGCGAGCGACAGCGTGATCCCGATCCAGCGCTCGAACAGGTTCGCGGGCAGGAACACGTAATACCAATCCTGCAACCGGAAGTTGATCGTCTCGAACAGGAACCAGATCACCGCGGACCACCACAGCATCGCGGCGAGCACGCCGGGCCGCGCGGCGAGCGACTCGCCCCCGAGCAAGACGATCACCTGATCGAGGATCACCAGCGTGGGATACCACGCGAACACGTAGAACCAGGTGGGAATGGGCGGGATTTCGTAGTGCAACAGCGCCGCGGCGGCGATCAAGATGACCGCCGCCGTGATGAGTCTCGCCCGGATCAGTGCGGCAGCCTGGGGCGCAGGTACCCCTACACCCATGTCCCTGCCACCGCGCCGAGGATCATCACCGCGATCACGCCGACCCCCGCGCCGAGCAGGGCGAACAGGGCCCCGGGCAACTCCCCGCCAGGCCCCAGCCGAGCCCGAAGATCGAGCCACCGATGACGTAGCGGTACCCGCGACCCATCGCCTTGGGCGGGACTGCGACGAACTCACCGGCCAGCGAGCCTACGCGGCGCCGCTTGAAGAGCCAAAACGCCGGCGTCGCGACCGCCAGCGCCGACCCGAACACGGCGTATAGGTAGACGCCGTCGAACCGCAGCAGCGCGACGGCGACGAGCCCCACCAGGGGCCCCGTCACGTACCATGGCCAGGGCCGGGTGAGGAGTGCGTGGAACATTGCGCGCCTTCTTCCGCTTCGAGTTGCGTGCCGAGCTCGACGATGATATCCACACAAATCTTCGCGTCTTCGAGCGTCGAACGGTAGTTGGTGACGCAGCCGCGGAGGGCGAACTTGCCGTCCAGCACCGTTCCGGAGATGAACATCCGCCCGTCCCGGTGGGTGCGATCGAGCAGCCTGCGATTGAACGCGTTCGCGTCGCTTCCCGGGCGCCGCGGGACGTACCGCAAGGAGAAGCACGAGAGGTCGGATGGGGCGAGGACCTCGAGCCGGGGGTGCCCGCCGGCGCGGCGGGTGATCTCTTGGGCCACTGCGATGTCGCTCCGCCACAACTCCCGATAGCGCTCCAGCCCCACCGCCTGGATCACCGCCCACACCTTGAGGGCCCGGAACTCGCGCGTGAGTTGCGGGCCCAGGTCGGCCGGCCAGACCGGGCTCTCGAGGTACCAGTCGTGCTCAAGGGCCAGGTACTCGGGGCGCAAGGCGAACATGGCGCGCAGTGTAGCGGGGTCGCGGACCAGCGCTGCTCCTGCCTCGTAAGGCACGTACAGCCACTTATGTGGATCCATGGCGACCGAGTCGGCGCGCTCGAGACCCCGATACCGCGGCGCGAGCTCGGGTAACGCCGCGCCCACGGCCCCGTAGGCGCCGTCCACGTGGAACCAGCACCCGCTCGCCTGCGCCACGTCGGCTGCGGCCGCGATCGGATCGATGACGCCCGTGTTCACGGTCCCCGCGCTCGCGACCACGCAGACCGGCTCGAGCCCCGCCGCGCGATCGGCGGCGATCATCTGCTGGAGGGCCGTGACGTCCATCCGGTAGTCACGGTCGACCGGCACCAGCCGCAAGCCGTCGGTGCCCATGCCGAGCAGCTCCACGGCGCGCCGGATGCACGAGTGGGCTTCCACGGAGGCATACACCGTGAGTGGCCGGTCGCGCCCGGTCAACCCCCGGCGCCGCGTGCCCGGCGCCTTCGCTTCGCGCATCGCTGCGAGCGCCACCAGGTTCGCCATCGACCCACCGGAGACCAGCAACCCGCCGGTCCCCCGGGGCAAGCCGAGCAGCTGGGCCAACCAGTCGATGACCGCGAGCTCGACGTGCACCGCGACCTGGCTGGTGCCGGCGCAGTTGTTGTTGAGCGTCGTGGCGATGAGCGCAGCGGCGATGCCGAGGGGGTGCGGCGACGAGTTGATGAACCCCCACCAGCGTCGCTGCCCGATGCCGATGGGATAGGGGACGACGTCGCGCTCGATCCGCTCCAGGACCTCCGCGAGCGGCTTCCCCCGGACCGGAAGCGGCTCGGCCCGGAGCGCCGCCACGAGGTCGTCTGGTGGGCGCGTGTAGGCCCGCATGTCGGGGAGCCGCTCCCAGTGGCGCGTTGCGATGTCCGCCGCGCGCTGGAGCAGCGCGCGAAAGTCCTGCGCGTCGAGGTCTGGGGGCGGCCTGCTCACTGAGCGACCGGTGTAAGCTGAAGATCCTGACAATTGCCGAGCCTCACGACGCCTCCTCCCTGCGCGTGACCGAGCGCTGAAGATACGCCGGGTCACGCCGTCACGGCAGAACCTATGATCCCGGTGTTACGTAAGGGCTGTCGGTACACTCGATCCGTTCCCTACAAGGAGACAACGATGAGGATCCACGTGCTCTGCGGATGGTCTACGTGGACGCGCAGTCCGGGAGGAGCCGGCTCGTGGAGATCACCGCGCTCGAGCTCCTCCAGTCCACCCGCGCAGGCGCTGGCAAGCTGCCGCCGGCGGAGCGGCGTCATGACGTCACCATCCTCGACATCTTCGGCAACGCCGCGATCGTGAGGGTCGACGCGACCGCCTGGGTCGACTACCTGGAGGAGATCAAGTGGAACGGGCGCTGGGTGATCGTCAACGTGGTGTGGGAGAATAGGCCCAGGACGCGCTGAGCGTGGCGGCGCTATCCGCAGCCCGGCAGCCGATCAGTCCCGGGCGACCGCCTTGAACATCCAATACTCGGGTCCCGCCGCGTGCTCGGGCCACTCGGCGAGGTGCTCCTCGCCGCGCCAGGATTCGTCGCTTGCGTCCCGACGCCAGGATTCGTCTGCCGGATGCACGTCGCCGCGCCAGGCCTCGCGGCCAGGTGCAAACAGCTCTTCGAAGTCGTCACCGCCCGGCTCGCGGCCGGGCAACCAAGGATCGCGCATGCCCCTATTCCTCGTCCGCCTCACGGGGAGGGCGGCGTACCCAGGAAACGCAAAGGGCGTGCCCGGTCCGGCGAGGACCGAGGCAAGTGGCCGGTTCCTATAGGGTTACGCAGCCAACGGGCGCGCCCACGCAGGGGCCGGCGCGCTCGTAAACCTGGGAGCAATACGCAGCACAATGACACCGGCGCGAGCCGTGACGGGCATCACCCCGCGAGCGACCTTTAGGCGATGAGAGTCACGCAGCTATGAGGGTCACCTCGGTCAACCCCGCCACGGGTGCAGTGCTGGAGACGTTCGAAGAGACCGCGCCGGCGGAGCTCGAGCGCATCCTGGAGGGGGCGGTCGCGGCGTATCATCGGTGGCGCCGTTGCTCCGTCGCGGAGCGCGCGAAGCCCATGCGCGAGGCCGCCCGCATCTTGCGCGAGCGCAAGCGCGCGTACGCGCGCACGATGGCGCTCGAGATGGGAAAGCCGCTGACGCAGGGCGAGTCCGAGGCCGAGAAATGCGCATGGGCTTGCGAATACTACGCCGAGCACGCCGCGGCGTTTCTCGCCGAGCAGCCGCGCGAAACGGACGCATCCAAGAGCTACGTCCGCTTCGACCCGATCGGGCCGCTGCTCGCGATCATGCCGTGGAATTTCCCGTTCTGGCAGGTGTTCCGGTTTGCCGCTCCGGCGCTGATCGCGGGCAACGCCGGGATCCTGAAGCACGCGCCCAACGTCACGCGCTGCGCCCTCCAAATCGAGACGCTCTGCCGTGAGGCGGGGTTCCCGGACGGGCTGTTCCGGGCCGTCATCCTCCAGAATGAGGCGGTCGCCCCGCTCATCGCGGACCCGCGAATACGCGCGGTGACGCTTACCGGGTCGGACCGCGCGGGCAGCCAGGTAGCAGAGCAGGCGGGCCGGCAGGTGAAGAAGACGGTGCTCGAGCTCGGCGGAAGTGATCCCTTCATCGTGCTCGCGGACGCGGATCTCGTGCTGGCGGCGCGGACCGCCGCCGCGGCACGCCTGCTCAACAGCGGGCAGAGCTGCATCGCGGCGAAGCGCTTCATCGTGGTGGAGCCCGTGGCGGACCGGTTCCTCGAGCTGTTCGTCTCCGAAATGGGCTCTTGGCGCATGGGCGACCCTTTGGGGCCTGACACCGAGATCGGCCCGCAGGCGCGAGCGGATCTCCGCGCGCATCTCCATCGGCAGGTCCAGGAGTCGGTGCAGCGCGGCGCGCGGTTGCTCCTCGGTGCGGAGCTGCCCGAGGGGCCGGGCTTCTTCTATCCTCCGACGGTGCTCGCCGCGGTGGAACCGGGAATGCCCGCCTTCGACGAGGAGGTGTTCGGGCCTGTGGCGGCCGTGATCCGCGTGAAGGATGAAGCGCAGGCGCTGAGCGTGGCGAACGCTTCCCGCTATGGGCTGGGCGCGTCGGTGTGGACCGCAAATCCGGCGGCCGGCGAGCGGCTCGCACGCGACCTCGAGGTCGGCAGTGTGTTCGTGAACGGACTCGTGAAGTCCGATCCTCGTCTGCCGTTCGGTGGCGTGAAGCGTTCGGGCTACGGGCGCGAGCTTGCGGAGTACGGCCTCCGGGAATTTGTCAACATCAAGACGGTGTGGGTGGCGTGAAGGTCCACGTTGGCACCTCCGGCTACAACTTCCCCGAGTGGAAGGGGACGTTCTATCCGGCAAAGTTCCCAGAGTCGCAGATGCTCGAGTACTACGCGCAGCGGCTCTCGACCGTCGAAGTGAACTACACGTTCTACCGCATGCCGAATCCGAAGGCCGTTGCCGGCTGGGACGCGGCTACGCCGGCCGGCTTCACCTTCGTGCTCAAGGCGCCGCAACGCATCACCCACATCGCACGGCTCAAGGACATCGACGATCCGCTGCGTTATTTCCTCGAAGTCGCGAGGAAGCTCGGCAAGAAGCTCGGGCCGATCCTGTTCCAGCTGCCGCCAAACTTCAAGAAGGACGTCGCGCGGTTGGGCGACCTCCTGACCCAGTTCCCGCCCGATATCCGTTGCGCTTGGGAGTTCCGCCACGAGTCGTGGTTTTCGGACGACGTCTACGAGGTCTTACGGACCGGGAATGCGGCCCTATGCGTCGCGGACACGGAAGCGGGAAACACCCCACCCGTGGCGACGGCGGACTTCGGCTACTTCCGGCTGCGCGACGAGGGCTATGCCAGGCGCGACCTCGAGCAGTGGGCGGTCAGGGTGAAGGAGCTCGGCAAGAACTGGCGGGATGCCTACGTCTTCTTCAAGCACGAGGAATCAGGCATCGGGCCGAAGCTCGCACAGCAGTTCGTCGAGCTCCTGCACTGAGGAAGAGGGCACCCCTCTCTGCGACAAGACAGCGCAGTCGCTTCGCGGGGTGCCCTCGTCCTCACTCGTCCGACGCCTCGCGCAGCCGCTCCCTGCGCTCGAGCCACTGTTTCACCGCGAAGCCGAGCGAGGCGCCGAAGCCGCCGCTGGCGATGGCCAGGAGAAGTTTTCCGGTCACGACGAGCATGGTCACGGGACTGCCTCCTGCACGGCCTGTTGAACGCCAACGCCCCCACGCGTTCACGATCGACGGTGGGGGCGTTGGTATCAGCCGAACCGATCAGCTGCTACGGCCTATCTGCCACGCATTCGATCCTTTGACAGCATCCGCTCGACCAGCAGACGCGCAGGGCGAAGGGCTGGACACAGGCGACGGCGAATGGACCGCATCATGAGTGCAGCATACCCAGGCCGGGTGGTCTTGGTCAACTACCGATGAGCCTCCGGTACGCGCCGAGGTGGCGGAGCGCCGCCGCACGCTTACCGGCCTTCTCGTACAGTCGTGCCAGATTGAAATGCGCGTCGGCAAGGGTGGGATCCGCCGACAGAGCGGTGCGATACGCCTCGATGGCATCCGCCGGTCGTCCCAGGTCCTCGAACGCGATGCCGAGGTTGTAGGCGGCGGTGGCGTGCTCGGGGTTCTCACCGAGGGCCGCCCGGTAATGCCGCTCGGCCTCGGTCACGAGTCCCTGCTCGTGCAGGAGCCGGCCGAGGTTGACGTGAGCGTCGGCGTGGTGGGCGTCGAGCTCGAGCGCCCGGCGGTAGGCATCGCGCGCCTCGCGGGGCGCTGCGACCTCGAGCTCCAGCCCGAGCTCGTACCAGTCCTCGGGCGAGAGATCCTCCTCGACCCGCCGGGCGGCCCTTGCGGCCCGGCGGGCTATGGGCGCTGCGCGGCTGGCGAGCTCGGAGACCGCGAAGCCGAGCTGCATCTGGCCCGATTCCGGGCTCCAAGTCGCCTCGCCGTCGCTCACCACGATGCGGTCATCCTCCGCAGCGATGCGCAGCTCGGCCAGCGAGCGCCCGCGCGGCAGCTGGGCCTTGAGCCGGCGCAACGCGCGGCGGATGCGGCGGGTCGGGATGCGCGCGGCGACCAGGCCCTTGGCGGTGCGGAGGATGACGAGGTCCTGGAAGGAGAACAGCAACTGGCCGCGGGGGCCGCGGCCGGGCGTCAAAAAACCGTCACGCGTGAACCCCCGCACCTGCGCGACGGTCAGTCCCAGCAGCTTGGCGACGTCTCGGGAGGTGTAGCCTTTCAACTTCGGCCGTTGGCCATTAGCCGTTGGCCCTTGGCCTCTCTGCGCTGCCAATGGCCAATGGCTAACGGCTACCTTTCGTTATCGAGACGCCGCCTTCCGTTTCAGCGCCACCGGCTTCGCCGCGGCCTTGCCCTCGACACGCCTTGCCGGCTTGCGCTCGCCGGCCGCGCCCCCCCCCTTGCCCTTGAGGCTCGCCTTCAGCGCCTCCATCAGGTCGATGATCTGCGTCTTCGGTGCCTCGGTCGGCTCTTCGGTGATCTCCTGGCCGTCCACCTTGCGCTGGATCTGCTCGAGGATCCGCTTGCGCACGTTGTCCTCGTACGCGTCCGGACGGAACGCCTCCGACGCGGCCTGCTCGATGAGCTGCGTCGCCAGCTGGATCTCGGGCTTCTTCAGCTCCACCTTGGGGATCGGCACCTCAGCGATCGACCGCACCTCGTTGGCGTAGCGCAGCTGTTCCATCACCAGCCCACCGTCCATGGCGCGGACAGAGATCACGTACTGCTTACCCCGCGCCGCGTATTGGCCGACGGCGACACGGCCCGTCTGCTTCAGCGCCTCGGCCAGCAGCCGATATGCCCGCTCCCCGCCCTTGTCGGGCCCGAGGAAGTACGACTTCTCGAGGTAGAGGCGGTCGACTTGCTTGTCGGGGACGAACTCGGTGATCTCGATGGCGCCGGTCGCCCTCTCCTCGAGCGCTTTCAGCTCCTCCGGCGTGAAGATGACGTACTGCCCCTTGGTGAACTCGTATCCCTTCACCATCTCGTCCTTCTCGACCTTCGCGCCGTCCTTGGAGCAAACGTACTGCTGCTTCAACCGGGCACCGTCCTTCTTGTGGAGCCAGTTGAAGGAGATGGCCGCCGAGGGCTCGCCGGTGGAGAACATCTTGACCGGCACCGAGACCAGGCCGAAGGAGAGGGTCGCAGACCCGATCGCGTGTGCGCTCATGGGGGACCTGTGATCGTGGAAAACGTATGATAAGATTGCTGGTACATGGGTGCAACGCGCAAGCCGAGCCCGGACCCGTTAAGCACTTACCGCGCCAAGCGGTCGCTCGACCGAACCCCGGAGCCGGGTGGCCGCGCGGCCGCAGCCGCCCCCGTACCGCCTCCCACCGCCCGTGGCCTGTTTGTCGTCCACATGCACGCCGCGCGCCGCCTCCACTGGGATCTGCGCCTCGAGATGGACGGCGTGCTCAAGTCCTGGGCCGTCCCCAAGGGGCCGTCTCCCAACCCGGCCGACAAGCGCCTCGCTGTCCACGTGGAAGACCATCCGCTCGAGTACGGTGACTTCGAGGGCATCATTCCCGAGGGGAACTACGGCGCGGGCGCCGTGATCGTGTGGGACCGCGGCGTGTGGATTCCGCTCGAGGACCCCTACGAAGGTCTGCGGAAAGGCAAGCTGCTGTTCGAGCTGCGGGGTTACAAGCTGCGTGGCAAGTGGACCCTCGTGAAGCTGAAGAAGGGCGAGAAAGAATGGCTGTTCATAAAAGAAAGGGACGGCTACGTCGCGAGCGACGGCGCGCTCCCGGCGGAGTCGGTGCTCTCGGGTCTCAGCGTCGAGGAGTTGAAGGAAGGACGGGACCGCGCGGCGCCGATCAAAAAAGAGCTGGCGCGCCTCACGGCGCCGCGGCGGGTGGTGGCGGTCGCTGACGCCGAGCCGATGCTCGCCGAGACGCGCGAACGGCCGTTCAGCAAGGCCGGCTGGGTGTTCGAGCTGAAGCTCGACGGGTACCGGATCCGTGCGGCCCGCGAGCAGGGCGAAGCACGGCTCGTGACGCGCAAAGGGCACGACCTCGCCGCCGCGTTCCCCGAAATCGCCCGCGCCGTCGCGGCGCTGCCGTACGAGGGGTTCGTCCTCGACGGCGAGCTGGTCGTGCCGGACGAGGCGGCGCGTCCCAGCTTTCAGCGGCTCCAGAACCGCGCCAAGGTCGGACGGGCGCTCGAGGTGCGGCGCGCAGCGGTCGAGACGCCCGCGCTGCTGTACGTGTTCGACCTGCTCGCGTTCGAGGGCTACGACCTGCGCCCCCTGCCGCTCGTCGCGCGCAAGAGAATCCTCGAGCGGATCCTCCCACGCGCGGGGCCGCTCAGGTACCTGGAGCACTTCGAGAAGGACGGCGAGGCGCTGTACGAGCGCGTCGTACAAATGGGGCTCGAGGGGATCGTCGCGAAGAAGGCCGATGCGCCGTACCGCGCCGGCCGAACCGAGAGCTGGCTGAAGATCCGCGCCGATCGCACCGGTGACTTCGTCGTGGTGGGGCTCACCCGGCCGCAGGGCTCCCGAGCCGGCTTCGGGGCGCTGGACTTGGCCGCGTACCAGGGCGGGAAGCTCGTCTACTCGGGCCGGGTCGGCAGCGGCTTCACGGAGGCCCAGCTCAAGGAAGTGGGCGCGGCGCTCGAGCGGAGCGTGCGGCGGACGCCGGCGTTCGACGGTCCGGCGCCGCCGGACAAGGGCCACACTTGGGTCGAGCCGACACTCGTCGCCGAGGTCAGATACAAGGAGTGGACGGACGAAGGGTTGCTCCGGCAACCGGTGTTTGTGCGCTTTCGGGATGACAAGCCGGTAAGCGAGATCGCGACTCGGGGAGCCGGGGGCGGGGAGCGGGACCTTGTCGAGGCACCGTCGGGTACCGCTCCCCTCTCCCCGCTCCCCAAAGAAGTGAAGTTCTCGAATCTGGAGAAGGTGTTCTGGCCCGACGAGGGCTACACCAAGGGCGACTTGATCGAGTACTACCGCGCCATCTCGCCCTGGCTGCTGCCGTACCTCCAGGACCGACCCGTCGTGCTCACGCGGTTCCCGGACGGGATCACAGGGAAGTCCTTTTTCCAGAAGGACGCGCCGGGATTCATTCCGGAGTGGATTCGCACCGTGCGGATATGGAGCGAGGACACGCAACGCGAGATCGACTACTTCGTGTGCGACGACGTCGAGTCGCTGCTGTACATCATCAACCTCGGCACGATTCCACTGCACGTCTGGGGTAGCCGCACCGCGACGCTCGAGCTACCCGACTGGTGCATCCTCGATCTCGATCCCAAAGACGCGCCGTTCACGCACGTGGTGACCGTGGCTCGGGCGATCAAACGCCTGTGCGACGAGATCGAGCTGCCCTGCTTCATCAAGACGAGCGGCTCCACCGGCCTGCACGTGCTGCTGCCCCTCGGTCGGCAATGCACCTACGAGCAAGCGCGGACGCTCGGCGGGCTGCTCGCCCGCGTGATCGCGGCGGAGCTGCCCGAGATTGCCACCATTACGCGGCAGGTCGGGAAACGCGGCGCCCGCGTCTACGTCGACTACGTGCAGAACGGGCACGGCCGCCTGCTCGTCGCACCCTTCAGCGTGCGGCCACTGCCAGGCGCGCCGGTCTCCATGCCGCTCGGCTGGAGCGAGGTGACGCCGAAGCTCGATATCAAGAAGTTCACGATCAAGAGCGCGCCGGCACGCATGAAAAAGCTGAAAGAGGACCCGCTGCGCCTGGTGCTCGAGCTCAAGCCGGACTTGGTCAGTGCGCTCGAGCGGCTCCATGCACGCCTCGGTTGACGACCGACACTACGTAGCGTCGTATGACGAGAGTGACTGAGGAGTTGACACTGAGGGTCGGCGAGCGGGCGGGCACCGTCTCGGCCTTGCTCGACCGCCCTGCCGCCGCGTGGGCGCTGTACGTCCTCGCCCACGGTGCTGGCGCGGGAATGCGGCATCCGTTCCTCGAATCCGTAGCCCGAGGCCTCGCTGAGCGACGGATCGCCACGTTGCGCTATCAGTTTCCATACATGGAGGCTCGGGGCCGGCGCCCCGATCCACCCGCGGTGGCCGAGGCCACCGTACGGGCGGCGGTGCAGGAGGCGGTCGGCCTGGCGCCTGGCGTGCCGCTTGTAGCGGGCGGGAAATCGTTCGGCGGCCGGATGACGTCGTCCGCGCAGGCGAACGAGCCGCTCCCGGGCGTACGGGGACTGGTCTTCCTCGGCTTCCCGCTCCATTCTCCGGGGCGACCCGGCGACAAGCGCGCGGAGCATCTCGCGCGCGTGCACCTGCCGATGCTGTTCTTGCAGGGCACCCGGGACGAATTCGCCGACCTGAGCCTGTTGCGGCCCCTGATCAAGCGCCTGGGGAGACGGGCGACCCTGCACCTGGTGGAGGGGGCGGACCATTCGTTTCACGTGCTGAAGCGGTCTGGGAGGACGGATGCGGACGTGCTCGAAGAACTCGTGCAGGCTATCGTAGAGTGGGCCGAGAAGATCGTTTGACGAGCGGCGTGGGGTCTCCCTCCGCGACAAAACAGCACAGTCGCTCCGGGAGACCCCACGGGGCCCGGGAGTTCGAGCGCACCCGAAGCCCGGAGGCCTCATGCCACGGTACTGGATCGTGAAGACCGAGCCGTCCACGTATAGCTTCGACCAGCTCGAGCGGGACAAGCGGGCCGTTTGGGACGGTGTGCGCAACAACCTGGCGCTCAAGTACCTGCGCCAGATGAAACCCGGCGACCGGGTGCTGGTTTATCACTCCGGAGACGAGAGAGCCGTGGTCGGCGTGGCGGAGGTCGTGTCGGAGCCATACCCGGATCCCAAACAGCAGGACTCGAAGCTCACGGTCGTGGACCTCAAGGCTGTGGGGAGACTGCCGCGGCCGGTGCCGCTAGGCGAGATTAAGAAGGATCGGGCGTTCGCCGATCTGGCCCTCGTGCGCATGGGCCGGCTGTCGGTGATGTCCGCTGCGGCGGACCAGTTCAAGCGCCTAGTCGCGATGGGCGGCGCGAAGTGACGGACGACGGATAGCGAGCACGGAGAACGGCCTCATGGGCAAGGGCGACATCCGCACCAGACGCGGAAAGATCTTCCGCGGCACGCACGGAAAGACGCGCAGCAGAACGAAAGAGAAGGAAAGGAAAAGGCGCCGGAAGGCCGCGGCAACCCGCGCCGCAGCGGGAGGCCAGCCGACATGAGGGGGACCCTGGCATTGTGTCTCGGGCTTTTGGCCGCGCCGTGCGCCGCGCAGGATCAGCGTGGCGATCGCTGGCAGCTCACGCTCAACAGCGGCGAGATCCTCTGGGACCTCCGCCTGGTGAAGCTCGCCGGCGACACGCTGGTCGTGCGCAACGACGACTCGACCTACACCTTCCCCATTGCACAGCTCGACGAGCTGCGCCTCGTGCGGAAGGCCGAGCGGTCGCTCACCGCCGAAACGGAGCGCTTTGCCGGCGTGTTGAATGGCGGAGATGACGTGGCGTACCGGCTGACGCTGTACGACCTCGCCGAGCGGCGGCAGGTCCTGCGGCAGGTGTTCCAGGACCACGCGCCTGAGGCCGCCCCTTGACCTTCACACGTGCGCCGCGAAGTGCAACACCTTGGGATGCACGAGCCGGGCATAGTCGTGGTACGGCAGCTTCATCAGCTCGGTGAACGAGCCCGCGTTGAACACGATCTCCTCGTCCTCTGCGAGGACGTTAGCCACGTAGACCGGTAGGTCGTAGAGATTCCCGAACGGCGGCATCGCGCCAGCCACGCAGTCGGGAAACAGCCCTCTGAACTCGCCTTCGCGCGCGAGCTCGACGCGCTTGGCGCCGGTGACCTCTCGCAGCGATTCAAAATCGACCTTGTACGACGCCGGCAACACGGCCATCGCCAGACTGCCGTCGATCCGCACGATGACGGTCTTCGCGAGCTCCTTGCCCGGGACGTGCGCGGACGCAGCGACCTCCTGGGCGGTGTACGCCGGAGAATGGCTGATCGTCACGTACTTCACGTTGTGGCCGTCAAGGTACTCTTTCAGCCTCTTGAGGGACATGACTCAACTCCTCTCTGATGCCTGCGCCAAGATGCAATCCCGCCTCCAGCGCGCGCTCGTTGAGATCGAGCGTTGCGCGCTTCACTCGCTCCTGAATGGCCCGGGCGAGGCTCGGGTGGGACACGATGCCCGAGAGCGCCACGATCACGCCCAGCGCCACGACGTTCGCCGTGATCGCGCCACCGGGGCCGAGCTCTCGGGCGGTCTGCAGAATGGGGAGCCGCAGTACGCTGCCGGGGGCCTCCGCCGTCTCTGCGGGTACCTGCCGGTCGACGACTCGCACGCCGCCGGGCGCGAGCTGCGCTCCGTATTTCGCGTAGGCGTCGCGTGAGAGGCAGACGAGGGAATCGGGAAGCGTGACTTCCGGGAAGGCGATCTCTCCGTGAGACAGCACGACGTCGGACTTTGCCGCCCCGAGCCGCGCGGCGGGTCCGTAGCTCTGGGTATGAACGACGTGGAGCCCGTCGTACATCCCGGCCTCCGCGAGCAGGACGCCTGCCAGGATCACGCCCTGGCCGCCGCTCCCCGAGAGCCGGACCTGGAACGGGTCGCGGGGGATCATGCCGACCCCGCCTCGGCGCGCAGGGCCGCGTACTGGCTCGTGTACTCGGGTCGGAGCTCCCGCCGGAAGACCCCGAGCGGGAGCTTGCCCACGAGATCTTCCTTCTCAATCAGGTCCAGCGGAGCCGTCTGGTCCCGCTCGTAGTCGAGCATCGCGACCGGGTCGCCGAGCTCATTCAGGCGGCCGTAGTAGGTCGGGCACTGCGTCAACACCTCCACGACGGCGAATCCGGGGTGGCGGATGGCTTCCTCGATGCGCCGCGGCAGCTCGTCGAAGTCGAAGGTCGTCGTGCGGGCGACGTAGCTCGCTCCGGCGGCGAGCGCGAGTTCCACGAGGTCGAACGGCGGCTCGATGCTCCCGAGCGGGGTCGTGGAGGACTTCGAGCCCCGCGGCGCCGTGGGGGCGTGCTGCCCGCCGGTCATGCCATAGGTGCCGTTGTTGTACACGACGGCGGTGACGTCGATGTTGCGGCGGCAGGCGTGGATGAAGTGGTTGCCGCCGATCGCCGCCGTGTCTCCGTCGCCCATGGTGGCGATGATCGTGAGCTCGGGCTTCACGAGTTTGATGCCCGTCGCGAATGCAAGCGCGCGCCCGTGGGTGGTGTGCATGGCGTTCGCGTTGAAGTAGAACGGCGTGCGCCCCGAGCACCCGATGCCGCCCACCAGCACCACCTGATCGAGCGGTCGGTTGAGCCGGTTCAGGGCCGTCGCGATCGCGCGGGCGACGTTGCCGTGCCCGCACCCCGGACACCACACGTTCGGCATCGCTTCCACTCTGAGGTAGCGGCGCAGATCCTCACCGACTCTCGGCATGCGCGACCTCCGGCGCCGCGACCGCAGCGACGATCTCCTCCGGCGTGAACAGGCGCCCGTCCGCCCGGTTGAGCGGCCGCACGGGGGCCAACCCCGCCACCGCGGCCCGAACGGGCCAGAGCAGTTGTCCGAGGTTGAGCTCCGGAACGAGCACCACGTCGGCATCCTTGGCCAACCCTGCGACGAGCTGTTCCGGGAAGGGCCACAACGTCTGAAGCTCGAGTAGCCCGGCGGGCGCTCCCGCGGCGCGCAGGCGATCCACGGCGGCCCGGGCCGCGCGCGCGGTGATCCCGTAGGCGAGGATCAAGAGGCGTGCACCGTCCGCGTGGTAGGCCCGGTAGCGCACGACGTGGTCGACGTCGGCGGCGACGCGGTTGATGACGCGCCGCAGCATGCGCTCGAGGTTCGCGCCGTCGGACGAGCGGGACCGGCCCGACTCCGCGTGCGCGAGCCCCGTTACGGTCAGCGGCACACCCGCGCCAAAGGGGAGGAACTCGGGACCGGCGAAGGGCTGGAACCCCTCGGCGGACGCGGGCGCCCGACGGTCTACTACCTCCGGTTCGGGGAGCTCCACGTTCTCTCGCATGTGCGAGAGGATGGCATCGAGCAGCACGATCACGGGGACGCGGTGAGTCTCCGCGAGGTTGAACGCGGTCACCGTCACCTCGTAGGTGTCGCGCACCGACGAGGCGGTGAGCACCACCGCCGGGCGATCGCCGTGGGAGCCCCATCGGGCCTGCATGACGTCGGCCTGGGAGGGCAACGTGGGCATGCCGGTGCTTGGCCCGCCGCGCTGGGAGTCGACGATCACGCAGGGGGTCTCGGTCATCGCCGCGTATCCGATGTGCTCCTGCATCAGGGAGAACCCTGGGCCCGACGTGGCGGTCATCGCCTTCGCGCCCGCCCAGGACGCGCCGATCACGGCGCCGAGCGCGGCGATCTCGTCCTCCATCTGGATGAACACGCCGCCGCGGGGCGGCAGCAGGCGCGCCAGCCACTCCATGATCTCGGACGCAGGCGTGATCGGGTAGCCGGCGAAGAAGGAGCACCCCGCCCGGATCGCGCCCAGCGCGCACGCTTCGTTCCCCTGAATCAGTCGCATCAGCCTTCGCCCAGCGGAGCGGGCACTGTCCGCCGCTGCTTGCCGTTCAGCCGCTCGAGGATGAACACGAAGTCGGGACAGCGCACCGCGCACAGTCCGCAGAAGACGCACTTCGAAATGTCGATGACATGCACGAGCTCCATCTCGTCGAGCGCGAGGATGCGGCTGGGACAGGCGGCCACGCACAGGTTGCAGCCCTTGCACCAGCGGCGATTCACGATCAGCGCCCAGGCGCCCTGCGTGTACCGCTCGAGCGCCGGCTTCACGCGACCGCTCCGGCGCCGCTCAGGTAGCGGTGAATCCCGCGCGCCGCGATCTTCGCGCTCCGCACGGCGGCCACTACCGTGTCCCCGCCGTTCACCGCGTCGCCGCCGGCGAAGTACTTGGGATGGGTCGACTGACCGGTCGCCGCGTCGATGACGATGAGCCCACGGTCGGTCTCGAGCCCCTCGATCCACCCGAGCAACTCGGTGCGCCGCTGTTGCCCGAGCGCCTTCACGGCGGTGTCGGCGAACAGGACGAACTCGCTCGCAGGCACCGGCTCCGGCCGTCGGCGTCCACCTTGGTCGGGTGGGCCGAGCTGCATGCGCTGGCATTCCACGCGGTCCAGCCGCCCGTTGCCCAGGAACCGGAGCGGGTTGGTGAGCCAGCGGAACTGCACCCCTTCGGCGCGCGCTTCCGCCACCTCGTGCGGGTACGCCGGCATTTCGGCCTCCCCGCGCCGGTACACGATTGTGACCTCCCCGGCGCCCAGTCGCAGCGCCTCGCGCGCCACGTCGATCGCGGTGTTCCCGCCGCCGATCACGACGACCCGCGCGCCGACACGCGGCGAGCGCCCGAGTTTGATCGCCTCGATGAAGGGGAGGGAGTTCCACACGCCGGGAAGGGCGTCGCCCGGGTAGCGCACGCCGACGTCGTCGCCCAGCCCCACGCCGAGGAAGACGGCGTCCACCTCACGCTCGACGTTGCGCAGCCGGGCCGGCGAATCCACGGCCAGGCCCATCCGGAGCTCCACGCCCAGGCTCGCGATCCGCGCGACCTCTTCCGGCAACGGCTCGCGCACCTGGCGGTACGGCGCGATCGCGTAGCGAATCAGTCCGCCGTAGTCGGGGCGCGCGTCGTACACGGTCACCGCGTAGCCGAGGATCGCGAGCTCGCCCGCGCACACCAGCCCCGCCGGCCCGGCCCCGATCACCGCGACGCGCCGGCCGTTCGGAGCGGCCGGGGTGCGGACCTTCACGCCGCGCGCGAACGCCCGGTCGATGGCGTAGCGCTGCAGGCGGGCGATCTCTACCGGCCGCCGGCCTTCCTTATCCAGCACGCACGCCCCCTCGCAGAGCTCTTCCGCCGGGCAGACGCGCGCGCAGCTGCCACCGAGCAGGTTCTCGGCGAAGATCGTCTCGGCGGCGGCGATCGCGTCGCCGAGGGTGATGGCGTGAATGAAGCCGGGGACGTCGATCCCGGCCGGACAGGCGGCGACACACGGTGCCGGAGCGGCGGGGCCGCCGCACTCGAGGCAGCGATCGGCCTCGACCATGGCCAGGGAGTCGCCCAGGGGTGGCTTGAGAGCGGCGAACAACGCACCCGGCGCTGCGAGCGCTGCGCGTGTCGCTATCATACATGACTAGATACGACCGACGGCCTAAAGAAACCCGGAACCTAGCTTGTCGGATCCTTCATCTTTCTGAGCCTGTGCACAGGGGCGAAGTGGCTGGGACCGGGCGCTGGCCTACCTTTCAGCGTGATGAACTCAGGCCGCCGGATTCTCCTCGTCGACGCGGACGCCTTCTACGTGTCGGTGGCGCGGCTCGTCGATCCTGACGGCGCCGGCAAGTCACCGCTCCTCATCGTGGGCGGGGCGCCCGAGCGCCGGGGCGTCGTGACCTCGGCGTCCTACGAGGCGCGCGCGTATGGCGTGCATTCCGCGATGCCGATGGCCCGCGCGGTGCGGCTGTGCCCCAAGGCGATGGTCGTGCCCGTCCCGTGGCAGGCGTGCGCCCGCAAGAGTCACGAGATCAAAGAAGTGCTGCGGCGCTTCACACCGGCGGTGGAGCAGGCGTCCAGCGACGAGTTCTACCTCGATCTGACGGGCACCGAGAAGCTGTATCGTGGGGAGCCCCTCTCGGCGACTGCGCAGCGGATGCGCGCCGCCGTGGCGCAGCAGACGTCGCTGACCGTCTCGATCGGTGGCGGCACGTCGAAGCTCGTCGCGAAGCTGGCGGCGGGCGTGGCCAAGCCCCGGCCGGAGCGCCCGGCTGACGGCGTGCACGTCGTCGAGCCCGGCGGGGAGGCGGACTTCATGCGGCGGTTCGCGCTCGCCGACGTCCCGCTCATCGGTCCCAAGTTCCAGGAACGGCTCCACCGGCTCGGCCTGCACACCGTGGTGGACGCGGTGCGCCATGACCGGGACACGCTCGTCCGCTGGCTTGGCGAGCGCGAGGGCGCGTGGCTCTACGAGCGCGTGCGGGGGGTCGACCACGGCGACGTAGAACCCGATCGTGAGCCGAAATCGATCAGCCGGGACGAGACTTTCCCGGCGGACATCGCCGAGGACGACGCGCTCGCAGCCAGGCTGCTGGCGCTCGCCGACCGGGCGGCGTCGGATGCCCGGGAGGCGGGACTCCTGGCGCGCACGATCACTGTGAAGCTGCGCGACGCGGACTTCACGACGCGCCAGGCGAGCCGCACCCTCGCTGACCCGGTCCAGTCGGACCGCGCGGTCTACGAAGTCGCGCGCCAACTGCTCACCCGGCTGCGCGCCGCCCGCCGCGTCCCGGCGCGCCTGCTGGGCGTTTCGCTGTCGCTGTTCGTCCCCGCGGACGCCGGGGAACAGCTACCGCTCCTGCACGAGCTGCCGGGCAACGGCGTCGAGACCGAGCGCGACCGCATGATTTCGCGCGTGATCGACGCGGTGCGCGAGAAGTTTGGGCCCGACGCGCTGGGGCGCGGCGGTGCCCGCTAACCGACGGTTTTCCGCTCGACGCCGTTCTGCTCGGCGTCGTTCTCGCTGTTACATCGCTCCCACGGCCGTCGCAGCCTTGTTCACGTCGCGCGGCTTCACCCAGAAGATCGCTCCGTAGCGGCCCATACCGGCGCAGACCGCGCTCACCGCGGTCACGTTGATCTTGGCAGCGCCGAGCCGCGCCATCACGCCGGCGAGCGCGCCGACACGGTCGTCGCCCTCGATGAGGAACGCCGTCTTCGGCTTGGAGAGTTTGATCTTGGCGGCCTTCGCGACGGCCGTAAACGCCGTCTCGTCCGACGGGACGAAGTCCAGCTGCGACTTGCGGGCGCTCGGGAACGCGTGGAACGCGAGTAGGTTGACGCCCGCATCCCGGAGAGCCTGCAGCACCCGGGCCCCCTCGCCCGGCTTGTCGGGCGCGGTGGTGTAATAGTAGCTCACCCTCCGGATCGTCTCGGCCATACAGGTCTCCTGGCTGTGGTCGCTCGCATGACTATCGCCTCTGAGCAGGTTGACCGCCAGACCGTCTGAAAACGCCCGCCTCATCGCACGTAGAACGCCGTCCTCCCCAGGCGGCCGTCACGCTCGAACCATACCGTCACCGCACCGCCGCCGGCCGCCGCTGCGAACGCGCGCCGCAGGTCGTCGGCCGTTTCCACCCGCATGCGGTTGATCTGGAGGATCACGTCTCCCGACCGGAGGCCGGTGGCCTGCTCGATCTCTTCCGGCATGTCGTAGATCAGGGCCCCGCGCTCGCTCTGGATGTTCCGCTCGACGCGGACGGCCGCCGTCACGGTGACCACCTTCATGCCGCCGAGTACTGCCACCTTCTCGGCGAGCGTCGTCGGCAGGTCGGTCACGACGAGCCGGGCGGTTCGGCTCTGGCCCGCGTGGCGGTAGGCTACCGTGAGCGTGTCACCCGGCCCGATGTCGAGCAGCACGGCCTCCCAATCGAGGAACGTGCGCAGCCGTCGGCCTCGGGCCGTGAGCAGCACGTCTCCCGGCGCGATGCCGGCCCGTGCGGCGGGGCCGCCGGGCGCCACCTGCGTCACGCGTAGGCCGCCCGATCGCTTCCAGGCGCGCAGCTCCTCCGCCCCCACGACATCGAGCCCCACCCACGCCCGCCGCACCGTTCCGTAGCGGCGGAGTTCGGCTGCCACGCGCAGCGCCCGCTCGATCGGGATTGCGAACCCGATCCCGACCGACCCGCCGCTCGTCGAGAGAATGTTGCTGTTCACACCCACGACCTCCCCCAGGGCGTTGGCCAACGGTCCCCCCGAGTTTCCCGGATTGATCGGGGCGTCGGTCTGGATCATGCCCACGTAAATCCCGGATTGGCCCTGGGACGGGAGCAGGTTCCTCCCCACCCCACTGACCACCCCCGCGGTCACCGTGGGCTCCGTGTTGCCGAGCAGGTAGGCGAACGGGTTGCCGATCGCCACGACCCACTCGCCGATTATCAGGTCGGAGCTACTGCCGATCGGAGCCGTGGGGAGGCTCGACTCGTCAACCTTGAGCACGGCGATATCCGTGAGCGGATCCTCACCGAGGATCTTCGCCGGAAAGTCGCGACCGTCGCGCGTCGTGACGACGATCTGCTCCGCACCCTGCGTGACGTGCTGGTTCGTGATCACAAGGCCGTCGCTCGAGACGATGAACCCCGATCCGTAGCCCTCGACTGTCCGCTCATAGCCCCGCGGCATGAAGAAGAGGTCGAAGGGATCGGCGGGCATGCGCCGTTCGCGTCTGAGGACGTTGACGCTCACCACGGCGGGCGCCACGCGAGCCGACGCGGTGACAATGGCGGTCTGACGGGATTTGGCCGGCTCGGGCGACTGCCCGGCAGCGGCCGGGGCCGCGAGGAGCACGAGACCGGTGAGAGTGGTGTGAGCGCGCATGGGAGCTGGCCAGGGTGAATACTACGCGAGCGCCGTGCCCCTCGTGCAGTACGGCGCTCGCGCTTCGTCCGCCCGGCCGCACGAGCGCCTAGTTCACGGTGGCGCGATAAGAGTAGGGCACTTCCGCGCCGGGTCGGTCGGCGATGGTCGGCACCAGCATTACCGTGGACCAGCGCGCGCCGAACCCGCTCACCGTCACGGAACCCGCCGAGTGCCGCTGGTCGAGCGGGATCTCGATGACCTGCGCTGGGCCCTTGCCGGTCGCCACGGCGAAGGCGCGCCAGGCGAAGCCGTCCGCGCCGTCGAACCCGATCACCAGGTCGCCCGACCCGGCCGCCCTGAACTCGATGAAGTTCGCGCCCAGCCCCCAAGGCGCCCGGTTGATGACGTTGCCCTTGGACGGAGGAACGTTCACGGCCACGGGGTAGCTGGTGTGGGTCGCCCGGATCAGGTTGCGCGGCGTCGGGACGACCGACGCCGGGTCCGTCGTGTAGTCCGAGATGCGGAGCAGGTACTCCGCCGGGCCGAACTGCTTCATCGGCTCCCATGTCCCGCCGAACGCGGCGTCGCGCACCGCGTTCGGCGTGGAGCGCGTGCGCGCCGCGAGCCAGATTTGGCGCGGCACGTCCACGCCGTAGGTTTCGCTCAGGTCGTGCTGGAAGAATGCGGATCCGTACACGAACCGGCTGAAGATCGGGAAGTCGGGCGTGTTCAGGAACCGCTGTACGTACCACCGCCAGTCGTTGATGCCGTCGTACACCTGGTCCTCCGCCCAGGTGGCGTGCGACTCGAACAGCCACCCGGACTGGTAGACGTTGATGTTGAACTGGACGGCGTGCATGAACTCGTGGGCGTTCGTGACCTTCTGCGCACCGCTTCGCACCGCTTCCCTGCCGGTCACATCCTCGTCGTTGGGCGGGAAGCCTTCGGCGAAGTCGTTCTCCACGACGATGTAGCCGGTGGCCGTGCCCAGCGGCACGGGCGAGGTCGCGATCGTCTCGACGTTCCGTGCGGCGGTGTAGCCGTAGTATAGCCGCAGGTTCTGGAAGTACACATGGAACTTCTGCTGCGGCGTGCCCTTGGGCGCCGGGTAGCCGAGCTCCACCACCTCGCGCCGCCACACCCGCTCATAGCTCTCCGCCGCGACATCGATGAAATCCGAGACGCCGTTCCCGTTCTGGTCGACCGTCGGCACGGCGTGCGCGCCCTGCGTGGTGTAGTGCAGGATGAAGTGCTCGGTCTCGGCTGCCTCCTTCAACTGCCCGAAGCCGTGCGCCTGGAGATCGAGGATCTCCTGCTGCGTGGACGCGGAGAGCTGCTCCCACTCGAGCGCCATCTGGAGCACTGAGTACGTGGCGTCCTTGCCGATCTCGCTGGAGCGGTACTTCGCCGGGAGCTTCTCGGGAGCCGACACCGCGTACTGGCGGTAGCGGTTGGCGTTGTTCTTGTCGAGCAGGCCGCTGTCGTAGTCCTCCTCGATCAGGTCGAGCGAGGTCTTGCCGTTGCCCTGACCCTGCGACGCGAAGATCGGGGACGCAGGGCGGGGACCCGAAGGATCGGAGTCGGTGCAGGCGGCGAGAGCCACAGCCGCGAGGGCGGCGAGGGTGATGGTGGTCTTTGACATGCGAGTGCCTCCATTGGGGCCGGACGAGCCAGCCCGGATCGCGCCAAATTTGCAGCGTGGCTCGCGAGCACCACAAGCGCGATTAGCTATTCGCCGCAGCGCATAAGGATGCATTCGCGCTTGACGCCCCGGTACGGCGCCCGTAACCTCCACCTCCTCGCTGGGAGTCGCGTCGCTTGCACGTCGTTCCAGCTGATCGTCTCACGAAGGAGCCCGCCATGCCTCGAATCGTTTGCCGCGCGTCCGCCTTCCTGACCGCGTTGCTCGCCGTTCTCGTCGTCGTGCCCGCGGCGGGCCAGGGACGCCGGCGACCCCAGGCACCGCCTGCCAAGCCCGCCATCGCAGCCGCCCAGGGAGCGGACTCGCTGAACAATCTCAAGTTCCGCAACCTCGGCCCCGCCGTCGCGGGCGGGCGCGTCAGCGCCGTCGTCGGAGCCCCCGGCCATCCCAACGCCTATTACGTCGGCGCCGCAGCGGGCGGCGTCTGGAAGACCTCCGACGGCGGCAACTCCTGGGAAGCCGTCTTCGAAGACCAGCCCACGGCGTCCATCGGCGCCATCGCCCTCGCCCCGTCGAACCCGAACCTCGTCTGGGTCGGCACGGGCGAGAGCAAGCTGCGCAACGACATCGTCGACGGCCGCGGGGTGTTCTTCTCCCCCGACGCGGGAAAGACGTGGAAGTCTATGGGCTTGGACGATGTGGGGCAGATCTCGCGCATCGTCATCGATCCCACCAACCCCGACATCGTGTTCGTGGGAGCGATCGGGCACGCCTGGGCCCCGAACCGGGAGCGCGGCGTGTACCGCACCGCGGACGGCGGCAAGACCTGGCAGAAGGTGCTGTTCGTGAACGACACGACCGGCGTCGCGGATCTCATCATGGTGTCGGGCAACCCGCGGGTGCTGTTCGCGGCGATGTGGCAGGTCGTGCGGCGCCCGTGGGAGCTCACCTCGGGCGGTCCGGGAAGCGGGATCTACCGGTCCAAAGACGGCGGTCTGACCTGGGACAAGCTCACGGAGGGCCTGCCGTCGGGACTCATGGGCCGGATCGCGCTGGCGGTTGGACCCACCAATCCGAACCACATCTACGCGCTGATCGAGTCGAAGCAAGGGACGCTGTGGGACTCGAAGGATCTCGGCGACCACTGGATCCGGGTTTCCGACTTCCGCGGCCTCTCGACCCGGCCGTTCTACTTCTCGCGGATGGAGGTCTCGCCCGCGGACGACCGCAAGGTGTTCTTCCTGTCCTATCAGTTGCTGCTGTCCGAGGACGGGGGGAAGACCACGCGGAACATCTCCCGCGGGGTCCACGTGGACCACCACTCGATGTGGATCGACCCGCAGAATCCCGACCGCATGCTCGACGGAAACGACGGCGGGGTGTACCTCACCCAGGACGGCGGCAAGACCTGGCGCTTCCTCAACAATCTCCCGATCGCGCAATTCTACATGGTCGCTGCCGACAACAACGCGCCTTACATGCTGTGCGGCGGCCTGCAGGACAACAACGCGTGGTGCGGGATGTCCGCGGGTCCCGGGGGCGCCGGGGGTGGCGGGGGCGGGGGAGGCGTCGGGGGCGGTCTCACCGGCTCCGAGTGGTTCCCGGTAAGCGGTGGCGACGGCGAGTATGTGGTGCCGGCGCCGAGCGACTCGACGATCGTCTACCTGGACACCCAGAACGGCAACATCTCCCGCGTCAACCTGAAGACGGGAGTCACGCGGTCCATCCGGCCGTACCTCGTGGGGGTGCAGGAGACGAGGCCGGCGAATCTGCGCTACCGCTTCAACTGGACGTCGCCGATCGAGGTGTCGCCGACCGACGCGAACACGGTGCTGTTCGGCGGCAACGTGGTGTTCAAGACCACCGACGGCGGAGAGCACTGGACGGTGCTCAGTCCCGACCTGACGCGCGACAACAAGGCGAAGCAGGTGACGAGCGGCGGCCCGATCAACTACGACATCTCAGGCGCCGAGACGTACCATGCGATTCTCACGATCAACCTCGCGCCAACCGACACGAGCGTGATCTGGGTCGGCTCGGACGACGGCCTCGTGCACGTCACGCGCGACGGGGGGAAGGCGTGGACCAACGTCGCCGGTCGCTTTCCGGGCCTTCGACCGGACGCCGAGGGGCGGGTGTACCAGATCGGCGTGTCGCCGTTCGACCCCGGGACGGCGTACCTCGCCATCGACCGGCACCAACTGGACGACCGTCGGCCCTACGTCTACAGGACCGGCGATTACGGGAAGACCTGGAGCGACATCTCGCGCGGCCTTCCCGGGGACGTTCCTGCGCGCGTCGTGCGCGAGAACCCGAACGTGCGTGGCTTTCTCGTGCTGGGGACCGACGCGGCGCTCTGGTACTCGCGCGATGCGGGCGCGACGTGGAAGTCGCTCAGGGCCGGCTTCCCGACCGCACCGGTCTACGACCTCAAGTTCATCAAGCGATCGCACGACTTGGTGGTCGCGACGCACGGGCGTGGGTTGTTCGTGCTCGACAACATCACGGCGCTCGAGGAGCTGAGCCCGGAGGTCGCGGCCTCGGACTTCCACGTCTTCACCACGCTGCCGGCGCAGATCCGCGTGCGCCCGCGGCGTACAGGGGTGGCGCCGTCGCGCTTCACGGCCCCGAACCCCCCGGCCGGCGCGATGATCGACTACTACCTGAGGGCCGCATTCGACACAACCGGGCCCGAGCCGCGGGGTCCGGGCGAGCAACAGCAGCGCTCGCGCCGTGGGCGGGTGATCGTCACGGTCACCGACGGCGCCGGTGACACCGTAGTGGTGGACTCGAGCGCTCCGGGGAAACAGGGAGTGAATCGGCACGTGTGGAACCTGCGCTACGCGGGACCGACCCGCCTCACGTTCGAGCGGCCCACGGGCGTCGAAGAGGAGAGCCCGTTCCGCAGCGCCGGTGCCCCGCGGGCGGTTCCCGGGACCTACACCGTGACGGCAAGCGCGGGCGACAAGCGGCAGACCGGTACGGTCATCGTGGAGCCCGACCCGATCCTCGGCGGCGATCCTGCTCGCTTCGCGGCGCAGCTCCGCGCGGGGCTCGAGTGGCGCAACGCCATGTCCGCGCTGAACGAGATGCTCAACCGGATCGTGAGCCTCGAGACGCAGCTCCGGAACGTCCAACAGGCGCTGCGAGACAACTCCCGGGGTGACACGGCCGGCGCCGCACCGGTGATGCAGCAGGGGCGCGAGCTCGGCCGGAAGCTCAAGGATCTGAAGGACAGCCTGTACAACTCCGAGGTGCAGCGGGACGCGGGCCAGGACCAAATCCACTACCACCAGCGGTTCCAGGACCGCCTGCAGAGTGCGGGGTTCGGCCTGGCGTTCGCTTATGCGCAGCCGCCCACCGAAGTCCAGGCGGCGCGGATGAAGGAGCTCCGGGCAGCGCTCGACGGATACCTCGGGCAGTTCAACGAGCTGCTCCGCAGCGACGTGGCGGCGTTCAACAAGACGGCACAGGAGCGGCAGGCACCGGTCCTGGTTGCCGGCCAGCCGATCGAGGTGAAGCTGGTGTCGCGGTAGGCGGAACGGCGTGACGGCGAGGGGCCGCCCTCCGCGACAAAACGGCACAGTCGCTCCGTCGGGCCCCTCGCCGTCACCAATCGGAATCCCCGGCGGCCGTTGCGCGTAGGGCGAGCCGGTGGTGAACTCTGATCTCAAGCTCGCTGCGCTGCGGGAGTGGGCGCGGCTCGAAGCGCAACTCGCCGCGCCGCCCGCGCCGGTGCGCGCGCGGGCACCCGTCGCGCCCCGCGTGCTGGGCGTGGTCGCGAAGCTCCTGCTCTTCGCCGTCCTGCCGTTCCTCATCCTCGTGCGGGTGTCCGTGCTCTGGTATTCCCACTTCCGCTCTCCGACGTGGCTCGCCCTGGTGGTGGGAGTGTGCGGCATGGTGGTCGTCGTCACAGCCTACGCGGCGTGGCTGTCGCAGCGCCTCACGGGCCGGGCGCGAGTGTTCGTCATCGCGCGGCGGGTGGCGCTACCGCTGGTGCTCGCGTACGTGGGCTACACCCTCGTGTACCTGTCGAGCGTGAATGCCAAGTCGGAGGGCGTGCGGGGCTACTACGCGTCGCTCCATCCGCTGCTGCGCGTGGCGCTCAGCACCTGGATCCTCGTCGACAGGGACATCGTGATCACCGATGTGGCGCGTCGGCGCGGGGACTACGGCACGCTCGGCCTCCCCGTGAACGAGGGCTCACTGCACTACCGGCAGCCTGACGGGTACGTTCACGCCGCCGACCTCCGTACCGCCGGCCGGAGCTTCGTGAAGAACCGGCTGGTACAGCTCTACTTGTGGACCATGGGCTTCGAGACGCGGCGGCACGTGGGAACCGCCGACCATCTACACGTGGAGTTGCCAGCCCGCTGACGCGTGGCACGGGCGACGGAATGTGCCGCGCAAGATGCGCGTCATGTCTACCGCGTCGCGGTCGCTGCCTGAGTTGCCACCGGGCTGACGGCCGGTAGTTTCGGCTCCGAGACGTATGCCCTTCACCCGCGACGATATCCGAGAGTCGGTGGAGCGGGCCGGCGACGAGCACTGGAACGCGCTCCGCGCCCACCACGAAGACGCATATCCCAACCCCAAGCCCACGCCCGGAGACGTGTGCAAGGGAGAGGCCGCCCGGCTGAACGCGATGGGGCTGAGCGACGCGCAGGAGTTCGAGCTCGTCGAGACGCGCGTGGAGCGCGTGGACGACGAGGTCCGCCTGACGCACGTACTCCGCTACAAGCCGCTCAACATCCGGCTCTTGACGGAACCCTTTCAGGACTACGCCTGAGCCGCGCTCCTCAGTACAGATACGCGATGCTCAGGCTCACGGTGAGCTGATCGCGTTTGCCGTCGAACGGCGTCAGGTTGGAGCGGTCATAGCGGAGCTCTGGCCGGAGTAGCGTGCCGGGCCAGCTCCGCACGTTCAGCGTCGCGGTACCGCTCCATAGCATGTGTCGGGGCGCGGCGGTGAGACCGAACGCAGCGCTCGTGCGTGCGCCCTCCCGGTCGTCCAAGTAGTCGGCCCGCAAGCCGAGCCCGAGTGTCGACGTGAGGTCGTACGCGACCCACGCACCAGCCGCCCACCACGTCGCGTCGCGCGTCGAGTCCGGCAGCGCCGGGTTGGCCTCTTCCCTGCCGTAATCCACCTGGAGCCACGTCGTAACGGCGCCGACTTTCTGATTGATCAGCACCTCGCCGCCGTACCGCTTGGCATCGGTCCCCGACTGCTCGGCGCCGAGGAATCCCAGCAGCCCGATCGACGTGCCGCTGCCGGGGTACAGCCCCACCCGACCCATAAACGACTTGTGCTCCTGGTTGGCCACGACGCGGTCCCACCCGTTCGAGACCCGGAGCTGCGCGTCCGCGAACCGGTTGAACTTGTACGCTGCCTCCACGCCGGTGTGGGTGAAGCACTCGACGTACACGAACTGCAAGCCCTCCGACCAATTCGGGTTCGCCACCGTCTCGATCACCTCGAGCCCTTGCTGCGTGACGAACTTGCCTGCCTTGAACTGGAGACCGTTGCCGTTCGCCGTGGGCGCATTGAGGATGATGTAGAGCTGGGTGACGTCGCCACCGGCGCCCAGGCTGAGCCCGCTGGACTGCAACACGGCGGCGTTCTGGCCGACGACGACGTCAGCGTGGAAGCCCGCGTCCCAGCGGTCGGCCGTGTAGGGCCGGTCCACGGTGACCTTGAACGCGTTGAGGGTGAACTGGTTCGCGAAGCGGTCGTACAGGCGACCGACGATCGCGCCGCCCACAGGCGCGGTGGTCTGCGAGTACGACACCTCGGCGTAACCGGACAGCTTGAAGCCACGAAGGGTGGCTGGGAGGTCATTCGCGGACGGCGGTGCGGCCGCGGGCTCGGCAGAATCCCCGGCGGGCGGTGACGACCCCTGACCCGCGAGCGGCATTGCGACGCACGTGAGTCCTAGAACGACTCCCACACCTGTTCTTCGGCGTTTCGCCATCGTGTCCCTCCGATGTCGAGCGGTTGACGTTATGGATTCGTTCCCGCGGACACGGCGATCGCCGTGTCGCTCGCCGCTGCGGCGGGCACAGAGGCCTCGCGGGGAACGATCTTGCGGAACAGCGGGCGGTACCGCCCCCAGGCGCCGAGGAGCTCGTGCGCCCGGGGACTGCGGGTTTTGGCGGCGTGCTCGCGCACGAGCTCCAGCACGAGCCGCTCGTCCGCCTCCTCGAGACCGCGCAAGGCTACGAGCTCGAGATTGCAGCGCGCCGCGAAGTTTTCGGCCTCGTCGAGCACGTAGGCGACGCCGTTCGACATGCCCGCGCCGAAGTTGCGCCCGACCTCCCCCAGCACCACCACGACTCCGGCCGTCATGTACTCGCAGCAGTGGTTCCCCGCGCCCTCGATCACCGCGACCGTGCCGGAGTTGCGCACCGCGAAACGGTCGCCCGCCCGGCCCGCCGCGAACAGCCTGCCGGCGGTCGCCCCGTAGAGCGTGGTGTTCCCCAGGATGACGTTGCGGTGGGTCGCGGCGGCGTACGCCGCCTCACGGAACGGGCGGATCGCGATCTCCCCTCCCGAGAGCCCCTTGCCGACGTAGTCGTTGGCCTCTCCCTCGAGCTCGAGCTGCATTCCGGGCACCGCGAACGCGCCGAAGCTCTGGCCCGCGGTCCCGCGGAACCGGAGGCGGACCGTCCCGGGCGGAAGGCCGGCGCTGCCGTAGCGCTCTACGATCCGGCCCGCGATGCGCGCCCCGACGGTGAGGTGATGGTTGCCGATGTCGTACACGCCCGCGAATGCCCGACCCGATTCGAGCCGGGAGTCGAGGACCCCGAGGATCTCGTCGTCGAGCGACTGGACCCCTGGGCGGTTGTTTCGGTCAACGGTGCGACGCCGGGGCTCGCCGCGGGCCGGCTGCTCGCCGAGGAGCAGGGAAAGGTCGAGCATCTGCGCCCGCGGCACCTCCGGGCGATCCACACGCTCGAGCAGGTCCGCACGGCCGATGATCTCGTCCAAGCTCCGGGCGCCTAGGCCTGCGAGGATCCGTTGCACGTCCTCCGCGATCCAGGTGAAGTAGGCGACCACCTGTTCCGGCGTGCCGCGGAACTTGGCGCGCAGCTCGGGCCGCTGGGTGGCGATGCCCGTCGGGCAGCTGTTCAAGTGGCACTGCCGGGCCATCGCGCAGCCAATCGACACGAGCGCTGCCGTCCCGAACCCGTACGCCTCTGCGCCGAGTAGCGCGGCGATCACGACGTCGCGCCCGGTGCGCAGGCCTCCGTCCGTCCGCACCTCGATGCGGTGGCGCAGCCCGTTCTCGATGAGGAGCGCCTGCGTCTCCGCGAGCCCGAGCTCCCACGGGGAGCCCGCGTGCTTGATGGAAGAGAGGGGCGACGCTCCGGTTCCCCCGTTGTGGCCCGAGATCAGGACGTAATCGGCGTACGCCTTCGCGACGCCGGTCGCCACGCGCCCAACGCCAGCCTCCGCAACGAGCTTCACGCCGATCCGCGCGCGCGGGTTCACCTGCTTCAGGTCGTGGATGAGCTGCGCCAGATCCTCGATCGAGTAGATGTCGTGGTGCGGCGGCGGCGAGATGAGCGGTACGCCGGGCACCGAGTGCCTGAGGCGGGCGATCAACGCCGTGACCTTGTGTCCCGGGAGCTGCCCGCCTTCGCCCGGCTTCGAGCCCTGGGCGATCTTGATCTCGAGCTCCTCGGCGCGCACCAGGTACTGCGTGGTGACCCCGAAGCGCCCCGATGCCACCTGCTTGATCTTGTTGTCCGCACGGTCCCCGTTCGGGAGCAGGACGTACGTGTCGGGATCTTCCCCTCCTTCGCCCGTGTTCGAGCGTGCCCCCATCCGGTTCATCCCGATCGCGACCGTCGCGTGGGCCTCTGGGGAGAGCGCGCCCAGCGACATCGCGGTCGAGACGAAGCGCCGCCGGATCGCCTCCACAGGCTCGACCTCGTCCGCTGAGACCGGCGTCCCGGCCCGGATCGAGAGCAGGTCGCGCGGGCCGGCGGGCGGCCGCGCCGAGACCTTGGCGAGGAACGCGGAGTACCCACCGCGCTGCAGCGCCGTGACGAGTGGCGGCGACCAGCCGTGGTCTTCGCCGTCCCGGCGGTAACGCACGCGGCCGTGGTCGGGCAACACGCCCCCGGGTTCGTCGGCATACGCAGCGTGGTGGCGGGCCAGGACGTCCTCGGCGATTTCGGTGAACCCGATCCCGCCGATCGTGGAGACCGTGCCGGTGAAGCACCGGTCGATGACCTCTGCCCCGAGGCCCAACGCTTCGAAGATCTGGGCACCGCAGTACGAAGAGAGGGTCGAGATCCCCATCTTCGAGAGGATCTTGAGCAGCCCTTTCTCGGCGGCGCGTCGGAAGCGGTCGCGCGCCTCGTCGCCCGACTGTACCCGCACCGATTCGAGCGCGAGCCACGGGTGCACTGCTTCCGCGCCGTAGCCGATCAACGCCGCGAAATGGTGCACATCCCAGGCGTCCCCCGCCTCGGCGACGAGGCCGACCCGCGTCCGCAGGCCCTCCCCGAGGAGGTGCTGGTGCACCGCGCCGACGGCGAGCAGCATTGACACGGGTGGGTGCTCGCGGCCGGCAGCACGGTCGCTCACGATCACGATCCGCGCGCCCTGCCGGACGGCGCGGGCCGCCGCGCGGCCCAGGAGATCCACCGCGGTGCGCAGCGCGTCCGGGCCAGTTGCGGGGTTCCAGATCGCGGAGAGTGTGGGCGCCTGCACGCCCGCGAGGGTTCGCAGCGCGGCCAACTCGTCCTCGAGCAGCACCGGGTGCTCGTTCCGGACGAGCTGCAGGCCGGTCGCGCGATCGGCCAGGAGTGAGCCGCGGCGGCCCAGATGCATCCGCAGCGACATCACGAGCCCTTCCCGCAGCGGGTCGATCGGCGGGTTGGTCACCTGCGCGAAGCGCTGCCGGAGATAGGCGTACACACTCTGGGGAATTCGCGACAGCGGTGGGATCGGCGCGTCGTCGCCCATGCTCCAGACCGCGTCCTGGCCGGCGCTCCCCATGGGCTCGACGACGAAGCGCACGTCCTCGAAGCTCCAGCCGAACGCGAGTTGGCGCGTGACGAGCTCCGCTCGATCGAGCGGCGCCGCCGCGGTGCCGGCTATCGGCCGGAGTGGCCGGACCGAGCGCGCCGCCCAGCGCGCGTAGGGCCGGCGACGCGCGACCTCGCGCTTCGCCTCCGCGTTATGGAGGATCGCTTGGCGCCGAGTGTCCACCACGATCAGCTCGCCCGGTCCGAGGCTGCCACTCTCAACCACGTCCACCGGATCGAGGTCGACGAGCCCCACCTCGGACCCGGCGACCACGAGGCCGTCGCGGGTGATCTTGTAGCGACTCGGACGCAACCCGTTCCGGTCGAGGGTGGATCCCGCAAGGACGCCGTCGGTGAACGCGAGCGCGGCCGGCCCGTCCCACGGCTCCACCAGGCACTCGTGGAACTCGTAGAATCCGCGGAGCGCGGGCTCCATCTCGGTGGCGCCCTCGTGGGCCTCGGGGACGAGCATCATCAGGGCGTGCACGGGATCGCGGCCGGAGCGCACCAGCAGCTCGAGCGCGTTATCGAGGCTCGCCGAGTCGCTCCCCTCGGCCCAGATGACGGGCTTCAACCGATCGACGCCGTCGCCCCAGAGAAGCGAGGCCAGCGCCGGCTCGCGGGCCTTCATGGCGTTCCGGTTTCCCCAGAGGGTGTTGATCTCGCCGTTGTGGGCGATCAGCCGGAAGGGCTGCGCGAGCGGCCAGCTCGGGCTCGTGTTGGTCGAGTAGCGCTGGTGGAACACCGCGATCGCCGTCTCGAAGTCGGGAGACCTCACGTCTGGGAAGAACGCAGGCAGCTGCGTGCCGGTGAGCAGCGCCTTATAGACCAGCGTCCGGCACGAGAGCGAGCACACGAAGAACGGCTGCAGCTCGGGGCCCGTATCGGCGATGCGCTGCTCGATGCTCTTGCGGGCGAGATAGAGCGAGCGCTCCCACATGGCTTCGTCCGTGCGCCCGAAGTCTGCGGGCGGGGCGATGATGGCCTGCCGAATGACGGGGCAGGTGGCGCGGGCGGTCGGCCCGAGCACGGCGGTGTCGACCGGCACGTCGCGCCAGCCGAGCACCGGCAGGCCCTCGGCGCGCAGCGCCTGCTCAATGATCGCGGTGGCGCGTCCCAGCGCCCCGTGGTCGGGTGGCAAGAAGAAAGCACCTACGGCGAACGGCTGGCCCGGCTCGAGGGCGAGCCCCAAGCTGGCGGCCTGTTTGTAGAACAGAGGGTATGGAATCTGGGTCAGGAGGCCCGCGCCGTCGCCCGAGTTGTCGGTGGCGGCGGCGCCGCGGTGGGCGACGCGGGCGAGCGCCTGGAGGGCCAGGGACACGATGTCCGCCGAGCGCTCGCCCGATGCTCGCGCCACGAACCCCACGCCGCAGGCGTCCTGCTCCCGCCAGGGGTCGAGCTCCGTCGCGCGGCGGTTGGCCCACCGTGATCGGTCAGCTGCGGGCATCAGCCACTCCGACTCGAGGCCCAAAAAGAAAGGCCCGCTCTGGTTAGGGAGCGGGCCGGGAAAGTTCCTAGGTCACTTGCACGCTACGCCGGCCGGTCGCTCCCGTGTGAGGGGCAAATCGGATTCGGAATCAGATTCGCGGTCGGGGTCCGGACGTTCACGTGTACCTACCCGATGGTATTAACCGGTTCGTATTAATATTCAGGTGATAGAATAAACATACATCTCCTCCTCGCGCCGGTCAAGGGGCGCCCGCGATCAACCTCTGGATCTCTGCGAAGGGGATCAGCAGGTCCGCCATCGCGTCGTAGGTCCCGCGGTCCCGCAGCTCGACCGCGATGCGGCGGATCAGCCCGAGTGTCGCCTGCACGACGCGCGGACCGAGGCTCGCGCGGCGCACGCCGAGACGCTGGAGGTCGTGGATCGGCGGAGCTGGGGGGCCGGCGATTACGTTCAGCGGTCCTTCGATCTCGCGGGCCAGTCGGCCGATCGTGTCGGCGTCGCTTACGTGGGGCACGAACAGGCAGTCGGCGCCTGCCGCCCGGTAGCGGTTCGCGCGTCGCACGGCTGCGGTAAAGCGCTCCGCGGGCGACCACTGTTTCATTTCGAATGCGTCGGTCCGCGCGTTCACCACGACGGAGATCCCCGCGGCCGCGCCGGCTTCCCGCACCGCTCGGATCCGCTCCACGTGCAGAACGACGTCCACGAGCGAACCCTCGTTCGTCCCATCTTCCAGATTCAGCCCGATCGCCCCGGCGGCGATCACGCCCCGGGCGGTCTCGGCGGCCGCCTCGGGGGTGGTGCCGTAGCCCGCCTCCATGTCGGCGGTGACCGGCAGGCGCACCGCCGCCGCGATGCGGCGCACCACGTCTAGCATCTCGGCGCGCGTGATGCGCTCGCCGTCCGGATAGCCGAGCGCCCAGGCCACTCCGGCGCTGGACGTGGCGATCCCGGCGAAGCCGGCGTCCTCGATGAGCCGGGCGCTCGCGACGTCCCAGGCATTGGGAAGGACGAGGATCGTCGGGCCGGCGTGCAATGCACGGAATACCTGCGCCTTCTCTGCCTGCGTGCGGGGGGTCATTCGGCGACTCCTTTATCTGAGATTCTCAGGGCTTCATGCCGTCGAGGCGAGGGTCGTCGGGCGCATTGACTCACCGCGAGCGGCCCTGCGCCGATTCGTTGCAGTCGAATCCGTGAGATCGATCACACGGCGTGCTCGAACGCAGCTCCCCGCGTGCCCAGGGCTGCGGCACACGGCTTGCCAAACCCTCACGCGCGTTGGCGCCCTCGCGTCACCTCTTGATGCCCTGGAGGAAATATGAAGATCGTGAAGAGTCTTGCGCTGCTGCTGCCGGTCGCGGTGATGGTTGCTTGCTCCGACAGCACCACCGGCTCGCTGAGTTTCGCGCTTACGTCCCGGTCTGCCGCGGTCCCCCTCGGCCCGACGCCGTTCTCCGGGGCCGTGGTGGCGCCGAGCGTCGTCGCCGCGGGTGACAGCACGGTGATCGTGCTCGGCGACGACAGCGTCATCGTCCGCTCGGTCGAGCTTGTCCTGAAGAAGATCGAGCTGAAGAAGATCGACGCGACGTCGTGCGATGCCGTCGTCGGCAACGACGACTGCGAGGAGTTCGAGACCGGCGCCATGCTCGTTTCACTCCCCCTCGGCGCCACAGCGATCGCGCAGCAGGTGAGCGTGAACGCCACGCCGGGCACCTACGACGAGCTCGAGTTCGAGATCCACAAGCCCGGCTCGAGTGACGACGCGGCGTTCATCGCGGCGCATCCCGATTTCGCGGCGATTTCGATCCGCGCCACGGGTACGTATAGCCAGGCGGGGAACCGTAGCGACTTCGTCTACACCACCGACATCGACCAGGGCCAGCAGATGAGCCTGGTGCCGCCGATGAGCGTCGCTGCGGGCCAGACGCTGACTGTGACGCTCCGTGTCGACATCGCGGACTGGTTTCTCAACAGCGGCAAGACGGCGCTCGTCGACCCGGCGTCGGCCAACAAGGGCCAGACGAACGAGAGCGTCGTAGCCGACAACATCAAGCTGTCCTTCCACGCGTTCGAAGACGACGATCGCGACGGCCTCGAAGACTAGCCTTCGCACGATGGCCACCGACGGGTAAGTTTGGGGCACCCAAACTCACCCGTCGGTGGCCATCATGACGTTCAAAGCCCAGCCCCGGGCGTTCGCCCTCTCGCTCGTTGTGTTTCTCGGTGCGCGGCTCGCCGCGCAGGCGCCGGTGCTCACCGTTCACACGATCTGGGGCACCCGCGAGTTCGCGAGCGACGTCGTCTCGCTCACCTGGATGAAGGACGGGACCGCCTACACCACGACGGATGTCGACCCGTCCGGCAACACCGACCTGTATCGCGTGGACGCGGTGAGTGGGAAGAAAGAGCTGCTGGTCCGGGGGGCGGACCTCGTGCCGCCCGGTGCGCAGAAGGCGATTGCGATCGAGGAGTACGCGTTCTCCGCTGGCGGCACGAAGCTGCTGATCTTCACGAACACGGCTCGCGTGTGGCGCCTGAACACCAAAGGCACGTATTACGTCTGGAATTTTGCGACGAAGCGGCTGATCCCCCTGAGCGTGAAACCCGGCTATCAGTTGTTCGCCAAGTTCTCCCCCGACGCCCGGATGGTAGGCTTCGTGCGCGAGAACAACATCTTTGTGACGGACCTCGCTACCGGGACGGAGACTGCGCTCACGACCGACGGCGACGAGAACATCATCAACGGTACCTCGGACTGGGTGTACGAGGAGGAGCTCGATCTGCGCGACGCCTTTCGCTGGAGCCCCGACAGCAGGCGCATCGCGTTCTGGCGCTTCGACCAGACGGTTATCCGGCCGTTCTACCTGATCAACTCCGACTCGCTGTACTCGGAGCTCGTGCCGGTGCGCTACCCCAAGGCCGGGACGCCGAACTCCCAGGTGAAGATCGGGGTGATGGACGTCGCGACGCGCGCGACGACGTGGATGGATCTCGGTCCCGACAAGGACATCTACGTCGCCGCGATGGACTTCGCGGGCAACCCTGATGAAATCTGGCTCACGCGACTGAACCGCCATCAGAACCGGCTCGACCTGCTCCTCGCCGATGTCCGGAGCGGGGCGTCGCGGGTGGTCATGACCGACACGGACTCGGCGTGGGTCGACGCCAACCAGCCACACTGGATCGACGGCGGGAAGCAGTTCCTGTTCGTCTCCGAGCGGGACGGCTACGACCAGGTGTATCTGTTCAACCGGGACGGCTCGATGGTCCGACGGGTGACGCCGGGCGGGTGGGACGCCCTCAAGTTGTACGGCGTCGACGAAAACAGGAGGGTCGCCTACCTTACCGGGGCGATCGACGGACCCCTCGGGCGTCCAATCCTGCGCGTCGGGCTCGACGGGAGGGGACTGGTGCGGGTTTCGACCGAACCTGGAACGCACGACGGCGAGTTCGACCCGACGTTCGCGCTGTACGTCGACACCTACTCGCGCGCCGGCGTTCCGCCGGTCCAGACGCTGCGGCGGGCCGACGGGACGCTCGTCCGCACGGTCGCCGACAATGCCAGGCTCGCGGCCAAGGTCGAGGCCCTCGCGCTCACCCGGCCCGAATTCTTGACGCTCACGACGCCGGCCGGCGCGGACTTGAACGCCTGGATCATCAGGCCGAAGGGCTTCGATCCCGGACGGCGTTATCCGCTGTTGATGAACGTCTACGGTGGGCCCGGCTCCCAGACCGTGACCGACTCTTGGGGCGGCGCGAACTATCTGTGGCACCAGATGCTTGCGCGGGATGGCTACCTCATCGCGAGCGTGGACAACCGCGGCACCGGCGCCCGTGGCGCGAGGTTCATGAAGATGACCTACCTGCACCTCGGCCGGTACGAGGCATTGGATCAGATCGGGGCCGCGCGCTGGTTCGCCGGGCAGCCGTACGTCGAGCCGGATCGGATCGGGATCTGGGGCTGGAGCTACGGCGGCTACGTGAGCGCGCTCAGCATGTTCCGCGGAGGTCGGGTGTTCAAGGCGGCGCTGGTGGTCGCGCCCGTGACCGACTGGGGGTTGTACGACACGATCTACACCGAGCGCTACATGCGGACGCCCCAGGAGAACCCCGACGGCTACGCCGAGAGCGCGCCGCTCGCCCATGCCGACAGCCTGCGAGGCAACCTGCTCCTGGTTCACGGCACGGCCGACGACAACGTGCACGTCCAGAATACCGAGCGACTGGTCCAGCGCCTCGAGGCCGCCAACAAACAGTTCGACATGCGGATCTACCCGAACAAGACCCACTCGATCACGGGGGGGAACACGCGGGAGAACCTGTACGGGTTGTTCACCGAGTGGCTGAAGAAAAACCTGTAGCGCGGAGCGCCCGGCGCGGGGATCGTGTGACGGCTGCCGAGTCGAGTCCGTGAGAAGGCTGTTCCGAGCGATCTTCGGCCTGGTGCTCCGCGTGTTTTTCCGTCGGATCGAGCTCTCGGGAGCGGAGCGTGTCCCCGCAGAGGGCCCCGCGATCTTCGTGCTCAACCATCCCAACGGTCTAATCGATCCCGCGTTCCTGCTGTGCCTCGCCCCGCGGCGCGTGTCGTTCCTCGCCAAGGCGCCGCTCTTCCGCATGCCCGTGGTCGGCTTCTTCTGCCGCACGTTCGAGGCGATTCCGGTGCACCGGCGTCAGGACGCAGGCTCGGACCCGACGCAGAACCGCGAGACCTTCGAGAGCGCGCGGCGGGTTCTCGCCCGTGGCGGGGCGATCGCGCTCTTTCCCGAGGGTACATCGCACTCGGACCCCAAGCTGCGCGCGCTCAAGACGGGCGCGGCACGTATCGCCCTCGGTGCAGCGGCGACGCTCCCGCAGGACACGCCGCTGCTGATCTGCCCGGCGGGCCTGTACTACCGAGCCAAGGGGACGTTCCGCTCCGCGGCGCTGCTGCATTTCGGCGAGGCGTTCCCCGTCGAGCCCGTTCCCCTCGCGCCCGGCGAAGAGCCACCGGTCGAGCTCGTCCGGGCGCTCACCGCGCATCTCGAGCGGGCGCTCGCCGACGTGACGCTCCAGGCCGAGGAGGCTGAGGCCCACGCGCTGGTGGAGCGGGCGCAGCGCATCTTCACGACGCAGGACGAAGCACCAGCCAGGCCGCCGCCGCTCGGCGCGGAGTTCGAGCTGCGGCGCCGGTTCCTCGAGGGGTACCACCTGGTGCGCGAGCGGTGGCCCGAACGGTTCGCGGCGCTGGCAACACGGATCGACCGCTACGAGGCGGCACTCGCGGCCGCGGGCCTCGATCCGCACCATCTCGCTCCCAAGAGTTTCCAGCTCGGGCGTGTCGCTCGGTACGTCGCGAACGCGCTGCTCTTGCTCCTCGTGCTGCTGCCCGCGGCGCTGGTCGGCGTCAGCGTGCACTATCCCGCCTACCGCGCCGCCGGGTTCGTGGCCACCGGGATCGCGAAGCGGGCCGAGGACGCACTGGCCAGCATCAAGGTGCTCGCGGCGATGCTCCTGTTCCCCGTGACGTGGGTGCTCGCAGCGGTGGCCGCCGGGCTGTGGCAGGGTTCGGGCGCGGTGCTCTTGACGGTGGCGGTCTTGCCGCTGACGGCCTATGCGGCGCTGCTGTTCTTCGAGCGGTTAGACCGCGTCATCGGTGGGGCGCGGGCGTTGGCGCTGTTCACAGTCCGGCGTCGGGCGTTCCTGCGGCTCCTGGCGGAGCGCAAGGCGATTCGGGAGGACATCCTGCAGGTGGCCCGGAGCCTCTTCCCAGGCTAGTCCCGCTCGACCTCCGCGAGCCTGCGCTCCAGGAACCGCCGCTCCGGCTCGAGCTTGACGAGCGTGAGCGCCGCCCGGTACGCGGTGGCGGCCTCGGGCCAGCGCGCGAGCCGGCGCAGCAACTCGGCACGCGCGGCGGGGAGCAGGTGATACCCGTCAAGCCCGCCGCGCCGTTCGATCGAGTCCAGGAGCAAGAGCCCGCGCGCCGCTCCGTCCACCATCGCCACCGCCACGGCGTGATTGAGCTCCACGACGGGGCTGGGTCGGCGCCGGAGCAACAGCTGGTACAAGGCCGCGATCTGCCGCCAGTCGGTGTCCTGGGGCCGCGCAGCCCGTGCGTGGCATGCGGAAATCGCAGCCTGGAGTGCGTAGGGACCAGCCGGCGCGCCACGGAGCGCAGCCTCGACGCGCGCGAGTCCTTCGGCAATTTGCCCCTGGTTCCAGAGCCGCCGGTCCTGCTCGTCTAGGAGGACCAGGTCCCCGGCAGGTCCCTGACGCGCATCGCGCCGCGAGTCGTGGAGCAGCATCAGCGCGAGGAGCGCGACTGCCTCACGCTGCTCAGGCATCAAGTCCACGAGCAGCCTACCGAGCCGGATCGCCTCGCTGCACAGCTCGCGGCGGATGAGCGCCTCCCCCGACGTGGCCGCATACCCCTCGTTGAACACGAGGTACACGACCGCCAGGACCGCGTCGAGCCGCCCCGCGAGCTCCAGGGCTGGAGGGACACGGTAGGGGATAGCGGCGTCCCGAATCTTGTGTTTCGCCCGCACCAGCCGCTGGGCCATCGTCGGCACCGACACGAGGAACGCGCGCGCGATCTCTTCGGTGGACAACCCGCCGACCGTCCGCAGGGTGAGCGCGATCTGCGACTCGGGCGCGAGGGCCGGATGACAGCAGGTGAAGATCAATCGGAGTCGATCGTCCTCTATCCCGCTCTCGTCCGCGCTCTCGTCCATCCGCCCCTCGATCACGGTGATCGCGTGGATCTCGTGTTGCCACTCTGCGAAGCGCTTCTTCCGCCGGAGCTGGTCGATGGCCCGGAAGCGGCCGGTGCTGATGAGCCAGCCGCGGGGATTGCTCGGAACTCCCTCTGCCGGCCACCGCTCGAGCGCCGCGGCGAAGGCGTCCTGCAACGCCTCCTCGGCGAGGTCGAAGTCGCCGAGGAGGCGGATCAGGGTCGCGAGCACGCGTCGCGACTCCTCGCGGTACAGGCGCTCGACCGTTTCCTGGGCAGTCGGGCTGCCGCTCACGGGTGGGGGTTGATCGGGCGCACCTCGACGCACCCGTTCCGGACGCTAGGAATGCGCGCGGCGACGGCGATCGCGTCGTCCAGGTCCTTGGCCTCGACCAGGTAGAACCCGCCGAGCTGCTCGCGCGTCTCGGCGAACGGCCCGTCGGTCGTCTGCACCTTGCCGTTCCGCACGCGCACCGTGGTCGCCGTCGCAGTGGGCTTGAGCTCTTCGCCCGCCTTGTAGCGGCCGCTCTTAGCGAGACTCTGGCCCAACTCGCCGTACTCCTGGTACATCGCGTTGCGCTCCGCTTCCGACAGATTCGCCCAGTTTTGCTCATTGTCGTAGATGAGCAGGATGTATTGCATGGTTCACCCCCTGTTGAGGTTGTTGAGCGGGACGTTCGACTGCGCCAAGTAGTCGAACGGGGGTAGCCGAGATCGACAGGAAGGGTAAGATACGACGCGGGAAATGGTTGCGTACGACAGGGGCGAGGCAAAGTGCCTCGCCCCTGTCAACCTCTCCTCACTGCCACATCTGCGCTTGCTCCACGAAGCTTCGCGCGAGACTGCCCAGATCGACGGGGACCACCGAGGGATCCGGCTTCAGGCCCTCGACGCGAGCAAGGTTCACCGACGCCTTCTGGTACGTGCCGTGGATCGCCAGGGCTGCTCGGTAGGCGTCCGCAGCCTGGATGATGTGGCCGGTGCGCTCCAGAGCCACGCCCAAGTTGTTGTGGAACGTCGCAACGGTCGAGTCGATCTCGATCGCCCGTGCGAGCGGTCCGAGCGCGTCCTCGAACCGGCCCTGGCCGATGTATACCGTGGCGAGGTTGTTAAGGGACCAGGCGTCTCCACTGTCGAGCACGATCGCCCGCTTGAATGCCTCGATCGCCCCATCGCGGTCGCCCAGCTCGTCACGCACGCGGCCGAGCAGGCGGAAGCCTTCGCCCGAGGTGGTGTCGATCGTGAGTACTGCTTCGACGTGCGGGAGCGCCTCCGGCGCTTTGCCGTGCTCGATGAGCACGCGGCTCAAGTTGAGACGGCTCTTCGCATGGGTCGAGTCCTTTTCGAGCGCGAGCGTGAAGGCGTCGAGCGCGCGCTCACGATCGCCCGCCTTCCAGGCGGACAGGCCGAGCATGTAGTAGCCCCAGACGTTGTCGGGCTGCCCGGCGGCGTACGTGGTGAACATTTGCACTGCCTCGTCGTAGCGCTTCTCCCTGAACGCTGCCGTTGCGTCGTCGAACGAGACGGGCCGCGGCACGACCGCCGTCGCCGGGGACGCGCTCGCCGTTTCCGGGGAGACAGTGTTTACTTCCGCCGCGTTGGCGTCGGAAGACTTGGGGGTCTTGTCCCCGCACGCGCCGGCGAGGAACGCGGCGATCAGGCAGGGGACGATGGCGTAGGTCCGCATGGACTCCTCCTGTTGGGGTTCGCGCCTGCTCTAGAGGCAGGAGGAGGGCCACCGGTCAGCCGTCAGTCATCAGCCGTCAGAGCAACTAGTTGCGACAGGGCGGGGTAGAGGGTCGTGTTCGCGCGGACACGCTATTCGGGATCGCTGGGTGTCCGAGTGGACACGCTCATTCGCTGCTGATCCCGTGTCGGCGCATGATCTTGAGCAGGCTGGCGTGGTCGGCGAGGCCGAGCTCCTGCGCGGTCTTGGTGATGTGCCAGCCGTTGCGCTCGAGTGCCGTCACGATGATCTGCCGTTCGGCTTCGGCTCTGAGCGCGTGGAACGTCATGGCTGCCGGGCGCGCGGTGCTCACGCGGCGCGACGCACCCGAGTCGCGGATCTCGGCGGGCACGTCGTCCAGACCGATGGCGTCGCCGTCCGTCGCGATGATCATGCGTTCGATCGCGTTCCGCAGCTCGCGGACGTTGTTCTTGCGCCAGTCGTGCGCCATCAGGCACTCGAGCGCGGCAGCGTCGAGCTTCTTCGCGCGCAGGCCGAAGCGCGCGCACGTGGACGCAAGCAGGTGCTCCACCAGGGCCGGGATGTCGGACAGCCGCTCGCGCAGCGGGGGGACCCGCAGGGCGTGGACGTTGAGCCGGTAATAGAGATCCTGCCGGAAGCGCCCGGCCGCCACTTCCGCCTCGAGGTCCCGGTTCGTGGCGGCAACGACCCGCGCGTCCACGGCGATGGTGCGGTTTCCACCAATCCGCGTCACCTGCCGCTGTTCGATCACCCGGAGGAGCTTCGCCTGGGCGGCGAGCGGCAGCTCGCCGATCTCGTCGAGGACCAGCGAGCCGCCCGACGCGGCTTCGAAGGCGCCTTTGCGAAGCGCGGCGGCGCCCGTGAACGCCCCCCGCTCGTGCCCGAACAACTCGTCCTCCACGAGGTTCTCGGGGAGCGCGGCGCTGTTGAGGGCCACGAACGGCCCCTTCGGGTTCGCGCCCAGGCGGTGCAGCTCGCGGGCGACGAGCTCCTTCCCGGAGCCGCTCTCGCCCACGATCAGCACCGGGCTGGGAATCTTGGCGACGCGGGCGATCGCGTCCGTGAGCTGCTGGAGAGCGGGGCTCGCGCCGACGAGCGACGCCTCCGTGCCGAGCCGCTGCTCGAGCGCGGCGACCCGGCCCGCCAGGCGCTGTCGCTCCAACGCGTTCTCGACCTCCTGCACGACGCGCTCCATCGGCTCCGCCTTGTCGATGAAACTCCGCGCCCCCAGACGGATCGCCTGGATGCAGCGGTCGTAATTGCCCGTCCCCGTATAGACGATCACGGGAATCCGGAATCTGCGACGGTCCATTCCGCGTAGCACTTCGAAGCCGTCCATCCCCGGCATCTCGAGATCGAGGATCACGCAGTCCACCGCCTCGCGCTCCAGCAGATCGAACGCCTCGCGGCCACTCTTGGCGATAAGCGTTTCGTAGCCGCCCACTCGCTTCAGGTCGTAGGCGTACTGCTCCGCCATGGCGGCGACGTCGTCGACGACCAGTATCGCGGTCACGCTCCCTCTCCCGGCAGCTCGACGATGAATCTGGTACCCGCTCCGCGCTCCGTCTCCACTCGAAGCGCCCCGTTCGCGTCGAGCACCAACCGGCGCACGATGGAAAGCCCGAGACCCGTGCCGCCGGGCTTCGTGGTGTAGAAGTCGTCGAACGCGCGCTCGAGCTCGGGCTTGGTCATGCCTTTTCCGGTGTCGGCGACGGTGATTCGCACGGCCGCCCCGCCATCCGTTGTCCCGCCGACCCGGGTCGACACAGTGACGGTCCCGGGAAGTAACTCCAGGCTGTCCACCGCGTTGCCGACCAGGTTTTCCAGGATCCGCCGGAGGACGAGCGAATCAGTACGGGCGCGTGGGAGCCCGTCGGCGAGCTCCGCGCGAACCGTTGCGTGGCCTGAACTCCCGATGCGGCGCAGCGTCTCGCGCACGACCTCGTTCACGTCGCACGGCTCGCGGGCCGGTTGCGGGTACAGCCGGGCGTAGTTCGCCGCCAGCGTCTCGAGGTAGGAGACACTCGATTCGACGGTCCTCGCCCGGTCCTGAAACGCGCCGGCGAGCCGCTCCGGCCCCTCGCCCGCCGCCTGGACCAGGTGCCGGAGCACGTTTCGGATGGGGATCAGCCCGTTCTTGATGTCGTGGTTCACCTGGCGGGCGAGGTCGCCCATGGCGATGCGGCGCTCCGCCTCGCGCAGTCGCACCGCGCCGCCCCGCAGCCGCTCGGTCATCGCGCCGAGCAGGCGCGTGAGCGCGCCCACCTCGTCGTCCCGGGCGTTCTCAAACACGACGTCCAAGCGGTCCATGTCGATCTCGGTGGTCTTGCGAGCGAGTTCGGCCAGCGGCCGGCTGATGCGCGCGGACAGCCAGCCAGCGAGCAGCAGGGCGATTGCGGCGGTGACGACCGCGGCGGCCAGGAACGACAGGTCGACGCCCCGGCGCAGAGCCGCGAGCGAGGCGAGCGAATGCTGCACGACGATGCGCGCCGACCCGAGCTCCGCGGAGTCGCCCGCGGCGACGAAGGGCACGATCAGCTCGCTCACGGCCTGACCTGCGGAATCGACGGCCGCGAGGGTGTCCCCGGGAAGCGCCAGCGCGACCGTCAGCTCGGAGTCGCGCGCCAAGCGGGCGAGAAAGCCCGAGTCCAGCGCCACGCCGGCGGCGAGCGTAAAGCGTCGCCCGCCCAGCCGCAGCGAATCGAGCCGCGCCAGCGCCAAGAACTGGGCTTCCGCGGTCCGTGCCACGACGAGGGCCGTCCCCTCGGGCGCGCGGGTGAGCAGTCGCGGCAGCTCCGGGGCGAGCCGGTCGTACTCGTTCCGGAAGTGGCCAGAGCTGATGATTCGGCCCTGATCGTCCTGGATCTGGAGCAGGGACAGCCCCGCGAGACGCATCGCGCTGCCGGCATAGTCGAGCAGATACCTCTGGTCGGTGCCCTGCAGCGCGGCGAGCCGGAAGCGGTTGTCCGTGGCGATCCCGTCCTTGAGGGCGTCGAGGCGGGCCGCGATCCCCAGCGCCTGCTGGGCGAGGTCCGCCCGGATGATGGCGACGAGCGACTGCACCCGCTGCTGGTATTGCGCCGTCAGTCGGTTCGCCATCTCCGTGCGGATCCGCAGGCCGAAGACCGCGAGTGGGACGAGCACCACCGCGCCGAAGCCCAGCAGGATGCGGGAGCGCAACGTCATGGCGGGGCGAACCGAAGGGTGCCGTCCAGACCGACACCGAGTCGGACGACGCCCCGACGGACGATCGCGTGTGACCGCGTATCGACGAGCGGGACCAGGGACGCCGCATACGTGGAAGGGAGGGATTGTCGCATCATCCGGCACGGATCGAGGACCCGCCGGGGCAGTGCAACGACGTACGCCCACTCGCTTCCCGCCTGGAGGGCGGTCGAGAACTCGCGCGGCGACAGGCCCGCGGCCACGACTCCGCTCCCCACGGCGCCCAGCGCGACGAGCCGGTCGGCGAGCTCCTGCGCCGTGGGATCTCCGCGCGCGTAGGTTACGCGGCGACGGATGGGGGCGGGGCGCGGCGGCTGACCGGCTCGGTCGATCCTGGGGCAACCGGGGGAGTCTTCCCACCAGTACGGAGGCGCGGCGGTGCGGGCATCGCCGCGCACGGCGCGCCACAGTCCCTCGCGGGCGATGGTGGCCGGGTTGAGCGCCGGCGGTGCAGCGCCGATTCTCGCGGGCGCGATCAGCACGTACGTGCGCTCCCACGGGAGCGCGGCGGACACGAGCTGCTCGCGGGTGCCGGCGTAGTCGAGCGCCGCCGCATCGTCCGTCACCAACACATCGACCGGCTCGTCGAGCAGGTCACGCTGGTCTCTCTCGGGGACCACCCGGAATACGATCACGGGCAGGCCAGCCCCGAGCGGCGCCGCCCGGACCGCCTCCGCCGACGCGGTCGCCGCGCCGACCCAGAACGCGCCCGTACCGATCGGCCAGCCTCTATCCGGGGCAGACTTTCGAACCGCGAGCGCGGGGTCGGCGAACAGCGGTGGCAGGGTCTCAGCCGGCCTGGTCAGGAGCGCGTTCACCGTCCGCTCGTCGACGGCGGCCACGGACGCGACCGCCGTCGTGTCGCGCGACGCCCAACTCGCTACGACGTCGCGCGCCGTGACCGGCGCACCGTCCCAGAATCGGGCATCCTCGCGCAGCGTGAACGTCCAGCGCCGCCCGGCTCTGTCGGCCATCCAGGACCGCGCCAGCGCGGGCCCGACGCGTCCCCCGCAATCCACCTGCACGAGCGTCTCGTACAGCTGCGCAAAAACCAACCGCTCGGCAGCGTTCCGGGGTACAGGAGCATGCACCGGGTCGACGGGTTCGGTGACCGCGACGAGCAGGGACTCGCGGCGCACCTCCGGTCCTGACACGATCTGACAGGCCGCGTCGCCAGGCGCCGGCTCCGCGGGGCCGACCGCAGGCCTCGGGGACGGCGCGCAGCCGGAGAGCGCGATGGCGAGCAGCACTGCGCCGCGGCGGGCAGGAGACAATAGGGGGCGGGCGGGAATCACGATCGGGCTCGGGCTCAGGGCTGTCCCGAAGGATACAGAGGGCCGGAAGCCCGAGCCAGAAGCGCGCGCTACGCGCGTGGCTTGCGCGACATCAGCTCGAGAGTATTCCCCTCCGAATCGCGGAAGGCAGCCAACCACAAGTCGTGATCAGGGGCCCGGTGAATCAAGGCGGGAGCCGAGAGGAACTCGACCCCCCGACCCCGTAGCGTGGCGTGCGCCGCTTCGATGTCGGGAACGAGGTAGTACACGATGGAGCCGGGATGGTCGAACTCGGGCTTCTCCGGTACCCCGAGCATCAGCGTGGTAGCCCCGCACCGAAAGAACGCCATGCTCGGCACCTGGAAGAGGAACGGCATCCCGAGCGTGTCGCGGTAGAAGCGGACCGCCCGGTCGAGGTCGCGGGCGCGCATGAAGATCTGCCCAATGGTGGACAGACCGAATTGCTGGGTCGTAGTGGTCATCATTAACCTCGGTCAACCGCTTGCGCCTTGGCGTCTGTCAACGTCACGGTGGTCTCTTGCGCTGGTTCCTGTTGCGTCAAGCAGTGGATCGTCCCCAGCCCCCACACCAGATCCACCGCGTGCATGCCCACCACGGGTCGATCCCTGATCAGGTCGCCGAGGATCCCGAGCGCCACCCGGTCGTTCGGATCGTTGAACGTGGGCACGAGCACCGCGCTGTTCGCGATGTAGAAGTTCGCGTAGCTCGCCGGCAGCCGTTGGCCGTCGAAGTACAGCGGGGCGGGCATTGGGACGGGCACCACTTCGACCTTCGAGCCGTCCTCGAGCCGCATCCCCTGGAGCCGCTCGCGGTTCTCCTCCAGGGCCCGGTAGTTCGCATCGCGGGGGTTCTCCTCGCTGCACAGGACCACCGTCCACGGACCCACGAAGCGGCACAGGTCGTCCACGTGACCGTGGGTGTCGTCCCCCGCGATGCCCTTGCCGAGCCACAGGACGTTCGTGGCGCCGAGGTAGTCCCGTAGTGCGGCCTCGAGGTCGGCACGCGACAGTCCCGGGTTGCGCGCCTGGACCGCGGGGTCGAGCAGGCACTCCTCCGTCGTGATCAGCGTGCCGCGGCCGTTCACGTCGATGCTCCCGCCCTCGAGCACGACGTCGCGGTTGCCGGCACGTGCGCGGAACAAGCGTAGCTTCAGCCTCCGGGCCGCGAGCTCGGGGATGCGGTCGTCCTTCTTCCAGTCGGGGTACTTCGCCCAGGCGTTGAAGCGGAAGCGCGCGATCGCCAGCGCCCGCTCGGGGTGTTCGCGCCGGATGAAGAGTGGTCCGAAGTCGCGCGTCCAGCCGCGGTTCGTCGGAAAGCGCACGAACTCGAAGCGTGCAGGGTCCACACCCCCCCGCTCGAGCACCCGGCGCGCCTGGCGCTCGTGCGCCGGCGAATTGACCAACGTGCGCACGATCTCGCCCGGCGCGAGCTTGCGGGCGATCTCGCCGTACACCCAGTGAATTGCCGCGATCTTCCCCGGCCAATCAGTGCGGTTGTGGGGCCAGCCGATCCAGGTCGCGTGGTGCGGCTCCCACTCGGCGGGCAGGCGGAAGCCGAGCGCCGCGGGTGAGGCGCGATCAGCCATCAGCGGTCAGCGATCGGCGGGTTCTTGCTGACGGCCGACGGCCGACGGCGCATTGTCCAAGAACCGCTCGCCGATCCCTCCGTAAGCGTCGATCCGCCTGTCCCGCAGGAACGGCCAGCCGCGGCGCACCTCTTCGATCCGCGCGAGGTCGACCTCCCCGATCAGGATGACCTCGCGATCCTTCGGCGCCTCGGCGACGACCGTCCCGAACGGGTCGGCGAGGAACGACGAGCCCCAGAACTCGATCCCGTCGCCGCTCGAGTCCCAGCGTTCATGCCCCACCCGGTTTACCGCGGCAACGTACACTCCATTCGCGATGGCGTGGCTCCGCTGGATAGTGCGCCACGCGTCCAGCTGCTCGGCGCCGTGGGTGCCCTTCTCCACGGGATGCCAGCCGATCGCCGTCGGATAGAACAGCACGTTCGCGCCCTGCAGCGCCGTGATGCGTGCGCCCTCGGGATACCACTGGTCCCAGCAGACCATAGTGCCGATCGGTCCGACGCTGGTGTCGAACACGCGGAAACCCAGGTCGCCCGGTGTGAAATAGAACTTCTCGTAGTACGCGGGATCATCCGGAATGTGCATCTTGCGGTACAGACCCACCATGCGGCCGTCCGCGTCGATGACCGCGGCGCTATTGTGGTACAGCCCGGGGGCGCGCCGCTCGAACACCGGCGCGATCACGACGACCCCCGCCCGCTTCGCCGCCTGGCCGAGGGCTGCGGTGCTCGGGCCCGGCACCGACTCCGCCAGCTCGAAGCGCGCCGCGTCCTCGCGCTGGGCAAAGTACAGCGAACGGAACAGCTCCGGCAGGCAGACGAGCCGGGCGCCCTGCGCGGCCGCCTCCCCGACCTTCGCAACGGCCTTCTCGAGGTTCGCGTCCGGGTCGGCGGACATCGCCATCTGGACGAGGCCGACCTTGTAGCTCGCCGGGGATTTCGAGTCCGTCATGGGAGAGAAGACTACACGGTCCGCTCCCCGCGCGCATCTCCGACGCCGCATGCCGATGTTGCGCGGGTGCCGTGCGGTCGAGAACTTCCCGTCTTGAAGCGAGCACATCAACCACCTGTCCAGGGTCGGATCATGAACCGTCGCTCGACGCTGCTGCGCCGTCTCACGGCCGTGGTTGCGCTGGTCATCCCCGCCTCGGTGGCCGCGTTTCGGTTCGGGCGCGGGCCGGCGTGCGTCTCTCATCCCGCGGTGGCGCCACCGGTGGCCTACGCGGCGGCCGTTGCCCGGTCGCAGGCGATCGTGTGCGGAGAGCTCGCGAGTCGGATCCCGGGCGTGCAAGCCGCGGTGGCAGTCAACGGCCGGGTCGTGTGGTCAGAGGGGTTTGGGTACGCGGACCTGGAGCAGCGGGTCCCCGTCACGAGCGAGACGCAGTTCCGAATCGGCAGCGTCTCTAAGCCGTTGACCGCGGCGGCGCTGGCGCTGCTGTACGAGCAGCGAGCGCTCGACCCGGACGCGCCGGTGCAGCGCTATGTCCCCTCGTTCCCCGACAAAGGCTATCCTATCACAACGCGGCAGCTTGCCGGGCACCTTGCCGGGATCCGGCACTACCGGTACAACGAATTCCTGCTCAACCAGCGCTTCCAGACGGTCCTCGAGGGGCTCGCGATCTTCCAGGACGATTCGCTGTTGTTTCCCCCCGGAACGAAGTTCCGCTACTCGAGCTACGGCTGGAATCTGATCTCGGCAGTGATCGAGGGTGCGGCGCGGCAGGACTTCCTGAGCTACATGACGGAGAACGTGCTCCGGCCGCTCGGCATGACCCACACGGCGCCCGACCGCACCGACAGCCTCATTCACAACCGCTCGCGCTTCTACGACCCCGACCGCGGCGGTGGCTTCACGCGTGCGCCGCCCGTGGACTTGAGCTACAAGTGGGCCGGCGGTGGGTTCCTCTCCACCGCCGAGGACCTGACGCGATTCGGCTCGGCGCTGCTTCAGCCCGGCTTTCTCAAGGCCGAAACCCTCGAGCTGCTGTTCACGTCACAGCGGACGACCGCGGGAGACCCCACGCGGTACGGAATCGGGTGGTACGTGGCGACCGACAGCCTGGGGCACCGCTGGGTGTTTCACGGCGGCAGCTCGGTCGGCGGGACGACGACGTTCGGCGTGGACCGGGACTCGCGCGTCGTGGTGGCGATCCTGTCGAACCTCACGGACGCGCCGCTCCGGCCCGGGCGGGCGATTCAGCCGTTGTTCGACGGCCGCTGACCAACGCTTCGGTCAGCTCCTCGCTTTCTTCCATTGCCGCGGGTCGAAGAGCGTCTCGGCGAGCGGGACGTCGGTCCTGATCTCCGTGTACTCCTCGAACCAGCGCTCCCGGCCGTCCACCAAGAAGGCCACCTCGGGCGAAAGCCACGCGCCGCCGACCGGGTGGTACTTGTTGAAGCGGATATCGCTGATGCGCGTGGTGTCGCGCTGTCCCGGCTCGAGCAACCGCACGAACACGAGCCGTTCCCGGTCGATCCAGAACTGTCGCGAGCGCAGGTCCCCAGCCTTCGCCCCCACCACCCAGACCGGGCGCCCCTCCCAGGTGTCCTCGTGCACCGTGCCCAGGTCGAACTTGAGCTGGGCGAGCCGCGCCGCGGTCCGGTCCACCGGATCGAAGTAAATGTCGAACCCCAGGACCATGAGCGGATGGATGTAGGGCGACGCGCTGACCAGGGTGTCGGCGTTGAAGACGAACTGGGAGTCGTTCACGAACAGGGCGCCGTTTCCGGAGTCTGCCGGCTCGAACTCGATGCGCAGCTTGCCGGGCATGCTGGCGTACTCGCGCCACACGGAGTGCTGTTTCGCGCCGTCGGGCCCCGTGGCTGTGTTGCGCTGCACGAAGGCGAGCGTGCGGTACCATTTCCCGGCGTACCGGTCGTGCATCGCCTTGATGATCTGACGCCCGTCGGGCGGGGAAGCGATCACTGCGGAGACGAACAGAACGTGCTCCAGCACGGATCCTCCTATCGTTCGAATCGATATCCGGCTTTGCGGACCGTCAGGATGTGCCGCGGCACGGCCGGATCGGCCTCGAGCTTGCGGCGCAGCTCGGCGACGTGCGTGTCCACCGTGCGGCTCAGCACCTCGGCGCAGTAGCCCCACACTTCCGTCAGCAGCTCGAGGCGCGACGCGACGGCCCCCCGCCGGCGCAGCAGGGCGACGAGCAGATCGAATTCCTTCGGCGTGAGCGGGACCGGGTGACCGTCGCGGAGCACCGTACGCGATGCGGGGAGCACCTCGATGGCCCCAAACCGCTCGGGCGCCGCGGCGGCGTCGCGCGGATCGCGCGGGGTAGCACGCCGCAGCAGCGCTTCGACCCGCGCCAGCAGCTCGAGCACGCCGACTGGCTTCGTGACGTAGTCGTCCGCGCCCAGGCGAAGGCCGCGCACCTTGTCCGCCTCCTCGCCGCGCGCCGTGAGGATGAGAATCGGCATCTGACGCCCCTCGTCACGCAGCGCGCGCAGCACCCGATAGCCGTCCAGCCCCGGCAGCATCAGGTCGAGGATGATCAGGTCGGGCCGGGCGTCCCGCGCCTGCGCGAGTCCCTTGGTCCCGTCGCCCGCGACGTCGACGTCGTAACCCTCGATCTCGAGGTTGTTGCGGAGCCCGTAGGCAAGATCGGGGTTGTCCTCGACCACGAGGATGTGGGCGGTCATCGCTCGACCCCGGCCGGTGCTGGTGGGCGGGCAGGAACCGCGGGGGCGGGGGCGGGAGCGGGAGCGGGAGCGGTGCCGGTAGTCTCATCCGCGGCGCTCCCGGGGAGGGGCAGCTCGATTACGAACCGCGCGCCGCTGGGCGCGTCCTCGACCCACGCGCGCCCGCCGTGCAGCGCGACCAGCTCGCGCACGACGGCGAGGCCGATCCCCGTTCCGGCGATCGCGGAGCCGCGGTCGCGCTCGAGGCGCCAGAACCGGTCCCAGACTCGTTCCCGGTCGGCGGGCGGGATACCGGGGCCCTCGTCGTCGACCCAGATGCGCGCGCACGTGGGGGTCGCCACGACCCCGACCGTGACGAGCTGGCCCGGTGGCCCGTACTTCACGGCGTTGTCGAGCAGGTTGAGGAGCATCTGGCGCAGCGCGTCCGCGTCCACGCTCGCCACGACCTCCTCGCCGGCCTCGACGCGCAGCGTGACGCCACGTGCCGTCGCGAGCGGCGCGAACCCCTCCACCGCCTCGCGTACCAGGGGTGCCAGTCGGGCGGGGGCGGGTGAGAGGCGCGTGACCTGCCGCTCGGACCGAGAGAAGTGCAGCAGATTCTCCACCAAGTGCGTGAGTCGACGGGCCTCCTGGTCGACGATCTCGAGCGAACGCCGCCGCTCGTCCTCCGAGCGCACGCGACCGAGTAGCAGCGTCTCCGAGAACATACGGATCTGCGCGAGCGGGGTGCGGAGCTCGTGCGAGACGCCGGACACGAAGTCCGCGCGCAGGCGGGCCAGCTCGTACTCGCGCCGCAGCTGTACCAGAGCGGTGACGATCAGCCCCGCCGTGAGCGTGAGCACACCCAGCAGCAAGGGCAGGCGCGAGCGCGGCAGGCCGCCGATCACGAGCTTCGCCGCCATCTCCGGACGCAGCGCGACCTGCATCAGCATGCCGCCCATCATCGTCTCGACGGTGTCCCCCGCCGAGAACGTACGCTCGTATTGGACCGGTGATCGGTACAGCTCTACGCCGCTCGCGTCGGTGACGATCACGGATCCGAGGGAGTCGTAGATCACGCCCCCCGTAAGCGGTCGGGGCAGCAGCGGGAATTTCTCCGCGTCCATCGTGTAGAACGGCTCGAACCCCTTCGGATCGGCCTCGACACCGACGACGATAGGCGTCACGTCGGCGTGCTTTGTCGTCACGGTGTACACGATCGCCCGCGGGAGGCCGTCGACCGTGTGCACGATCGCCGCAAGGCGCTCCTTCGGCTGGTACACGGTGCGGCTATGCACCCGCAGGGTATGGACGAGCCACCGGCGGGCCGCGGCGGACGGCGCGCCCCCCGCGGTCTCCATCCGGCCGGTCGTGAGATCCAGTCGAAAGCTGTAGCGCGCGAGCTTGAGGAAATCGCTGGCATGCGGCTTCAGCCCCGCCGCGAGCTTCGCTGGAGCGGGTAGCGCCGCCCCGGGGGTGCCCGCTTTCGAGCGCGCCAGCGCGTCCATGACGGGCCAGTAGGCGAAATAATAGAGCGCCTGCGCTGTGCGCTGGGCGAACCGTGCGGCGGCGAGGCGCGCGTAGTCGCGTAGCACACGCTCCGCCGTGGCGCGGTGATACAGGAAGGTGGTATGCGCCTGCAGGGCGAGGATGCCCGTGAGCAAGAGGCTGCCGAGCAGCAGCACCGCGACCAACAGGCCGCGCGGGTGGAGGCGCCGGGCCATCCCCGGAGAAATGCACCTCATTCGGCCGACTTTCAAGACAGCTTGACCGTTTTCTGACAGTCTTCCCACCGCTTCTCCACCTGCGGACCGGGGGGACGCGATAGCTTGCGCCTGGAGGGTCGACCATGCCCGCGCTTCGTCCTGCCACCGTGCTCCCCCTGCTAGTCGTCGTGGCGCTACCGCTGCCCGCGCCACCGGGATGGGGCTCGGCCATCGATGCCGAGAAGTTCGACGTCGACTTCGCGCACTCCGAGATCGGGTTCAGCATCCGTTTCATGGGACTCACGAACGTCCGCGGGCGCTTCAAGGAGTACGCGGGCACGATCATGTACGTCGACAAGGACGTCGCGAAGTCCACGGTCTCTGTCCTGATCCAGGCGAAGAGCATCGACACCGGGACCGAGTTCCGGGACAGAGACCTCCGCGGCCCGAGCTTCTTCAACGTGGACTCGTTCCCGACGATCTTATTTCAGAGCACGCGGATCGATCGCACCGGAAGCGGCTTCGTCGCGCGCGGCCCCTTCACGCTGCGCGGCGTGACCCGCGAGATCGCGATCCCGTTCACCCAGATGCACGGCAAGATGAAGGATGCTTGGGGCAACACGCGCATAGGCTTCGCGGGAAGCCTGCGGCTCGACCGCACGGACTACGGCATCACCGGAAGCAACTTCTGGAACCAGTTCGTCGACCTCACACGTATGGCGCTCGCCGACACGGTGGAGATCGACCTCACGGTGGAAGGGATCATCTGGAACTTCAGCCGGCGCAACTTCCCGGCGCGACCCGGCACGAAGTCGCTGGCCGAGGCGCTCAACCAGACCCTGGACGAGCGCGGGCTGGACGCGGCACTGGCGCGGTACCGCGAACTGCAGCGCGACACCGCCACCTATTCGACCGGCGAGGCGCAGCTCAACACACTCGGGTACAAGCTGCTCCAGGCCGGGAAGGTGGCCGAGGCGATCGCCATGTTCCAGCTCAATGTCGAGAGCTTCCCGCAGTCGTCCAACGTGTACGACAGCCTCGGTGAGGCCTACCTCGCGAAGGGCGACCGCACGGCCGCGCGTTCCAACTACCAGAAGGCGCTGGCAATGAATCCGCAAAACGTCGGCGCGATGGAAGTGCTGCGGTGGCTGAACTGAATGGGGCCAGGTGTTAGCGGCTAGGTGTTTGGCCTTCTCTGACATCTAACGCCCGACACCTGACATCTGTCGTTGAGGTCGCGGCCGAAGTGTGACGGCCACTTCGCCCGGCCGGTCAACCCGGGGTGCAACACGTGGCCCCGGGTTTGGCTTTATGTTTCAAGCCGTATGGCGCTCGCGCTCACCAGCACCGCCTTTAGGGAAGGCAGCCCCATCCCCGTCAAGCACACCTGCGACGGAGCCGACGTGTCACCGGCGCTCTCGTGGGGGGGGACGCCGCGGGGTACAGCCGCATTCGCCGTGATCGCGAATGACCCCGATGCCCCGGCAGGCACCTGGGTGCACTGGGTGCTCTACGATCTGCCGGGGAGTGCGGTGCAGCTGCCAGAGAACGTTCCCAAGACCGACACGCTCCCGGATCTGGGCGGCGCGATCCAGGGGCGTAACGACTTCCGCCGCACGGGCTATGGCGGACCGTGCCCGCCGCCAGGTCCGGCGCACCGCTACTTCTTCAAGCTGTACGCGCTCGACGCGCACCTGAAGCTCGGGCCCGGCGCCACGAAGCAGGAGGTGGAGGCTGCGATGAAGGGCCACGTCTTGGGAACGGCGCAGCTGGTGGGGACGTACGCGAGGCGGAAGCGATGAGGGCGGTCGTCGCCGCACTGTTTTTGGGCGGTGCGATTCTAGGGAGAGGGGAGATGGGAGAAGTACCTCTCGGTGCGCACCGGAGTGACGATAAGCCAGGGAGGGTACCTCTCGCTTCTCCCTTCTCCCCGTCTTTCGAAGTCGTTGTCCTTCCAGCCCAACTCCGCGATCAGATGAGCGCCGTGTGGGTCGAGAACAACCGCCACTGGGATGAGATCGCCGACCAGAACACTCTCACGCAGCTACTGGGTACCGGCAAGCCCACTCAGCGCGAGTATCTCGGCTGCCTTCAGGGCGACATCGCGCGCGACACGCTCTGGGTAAAGGGAATCGTGGAGGCGGCCGACCTGAAGCAGCTACAGTTCGCGGTGTCGGGAAACTGCGACGACGTGGACCAGTCCGTCGGGACCTGGCACACGCATCCGTACCGGGCAGACCCGGCCGGCCGCGCCCTGAAGGAACGCGGGCTGTCGCCGATGGACCTCGCGACGTTCGCGTCCGCGCGCGACGTCGTGACGCTCGTGATGTGGGACCCGGACTCGCTCGATGCGGCAGCCAAGGCCGCGGACGGCACCGTGCGCCATCCCGCGCCGCTCGCGGTCCGCTAGTCGCGGCCCGCGTCGTCAGAAGGCGCGCCTCCCCCCAACCAGCTGCGGAACGGCCCCGACTCGAGCGCCAGGCGCCACTCGGCCAACACGGACTGGGCCATGGCGTGCACGGCGCCGCTCGCCGGGGACGCGAGCGAGCGCTCCAGCAGCCAACCTTCGAACCCCTCGGGATCGGGATCTTCGCGCACCGCGGCGGCCAGGAGCTCGCGCTTGATTTCCAGCCCAATCGCGTCGGGAGTCGTGTCGCGCTTGCGCTTGCGGCGGCGGCCTTCAGAGGCGTCGAGCGCGGCAAGCAGCTGGCTGCAGATCTCGGCCGGGCGGGGACTCTTCGAGGAGGGCATCTCAGCCGAACGGAAGGATGGAACGGGCTCGCCGAGCGGCGACGCGCACGTCAATCGGATATCCGAGCCCCGTCGGCCTCACGAAGCCGCGATCGGCCGCCACCAGATCGAGCTCGACCGTTTCCAGATCGCACAGCAGCAGCTCGATCGGCGGAGCCGGTTGCAGCGTGGTGACGGACTTCACGTAGCCGAGGCAGCTGTCGCACGTTTCGACCTTGCGCGTCTCGGGGCCGCCCTCGGGAACAAGCGCTCCAAGCTGCCGGTGATCGTTCTCGCCGCAATAGGGGCAGTGCAGCCAGTTGACCTGCCAGTCGCACGCGCACCGGCCGCAGCGCAGCCGGCGGGCGCGGTCGATTCCGATCAGCTCGGCGAGCACGGGCCACGCCCCGCAGATCGGGCAGTAGCCGTGAGGCCAGTGCGGGGGGAGGCTCCCGGCCAGCTGTCGCCCGCACGCCACGAGGATGGGGAAGGCGACGAGCCGCCCTAACGTCGCCAGCACCCCGGCCTCAGTTTCGGCGGCCGCCGCCAGCGCGGCTGCGCGGACATCATCCTGCCGCACTGTCGCCTCGACCAAGGCTACGGCGTCGTCGGGGCTCGACCGATAGCCGGCCAGCGAGGGGTGGCTGCTGGCGGCGGCCAGGCGCATCAGGGCGTCGCGCACCCGGCCCGCATCGACGCGCAGCTGCCGGCCGTCGAGCAGCGGTGTGGCGGCCCGGTTGGGGGGCGCGGGCTCGTCGGCGAGCGGCGCCGCCCAAGCGCGCTCGTGCAGAAGCGGCGCCGTCTCCCGCACCAGCGCGAGCCAGGAGCGCCACTCCGGGTTGTCCTGCTCGAGCCCGGTTAGTCGGGTCTCCCAGTCGTTCCGAATACCGGCCTCGGCCCCTCGCATCTCAGGGGCTTGGTGACGCAGGGAGTCTGGTAGTAGGGATTCGCCCCGTCGTGAAACACCACTGTGGGGCCACGGTTGCCCGGATCCGCGCCGGGTCCGCCACCGCGCGTGCGGCGCGCCTCGGGGCTCGCGCAGGCGGCGGCTGCGAGAAGCAGGACCGGCAGGCTGCCGACGACGCGACGTAGCATCACCGGCTCGTGAGGCCCGAGCCGAGGATGTAGATCTGTTCCGACGAGAGGATCACCACCATTCGGAGCAGCAGCCCGCCGAGCAGTACCAGCGTCGCCGCCTGGACCAGCCGCTCCGGCCCCTCGCGCCCCGGGCGGCGCTCCAGGACGAGCGGCGCGAGAATGCCGGCGCCCACGACGCCCACGAGCAGCAGCAACCCCCACCACCCGACCAGGACTCGCGCCACGGAGCCGAGTGACAGGAGGAAGACGACCAGCACGAGGAGCTCGACGATGAGCGCGCCCCGATCGAATCGCGACAACCATTCCAACGATGCCGGATGAGCGATCCGACGCCGGATCGACAGCAGGATGAGGCAGGCGGCGGCCGTGGATGCGCCCGAGACGAGGAACAGGACGCCCAGGAAGCTCGAGTCGGCCCAGATCGGCCGGTTGGTCACCGCAAGCAGGACCCCGGTGTATCCGGCGAGAAACAGGCCCAGCACGGCCCCGATGGCGGCGACCAGGGCGGCCGGCACACCACGAGCGAGCGCCCGAACGGGGGTCCAGGAGAGCGGCTTCCACCGCAACCGTCCCTCCTCGGCGGCCGCGCCCAAGGCCCCGAGAAACGCGAACCCGCCGAACAAGAGCAGGCCCCACGCCCCTACCGACATCGGCGACCAGGACTTGAACATCGGGCGGCCCGTGTTCGACTGGATGAGCATGTGCCAGAACCGCTCGGGCCGCGTGAGGTCGAGTGTGAGCAGGAGACCGCTCACGACGGCGCCGACGAACGCCACGTAGTACCCCAGCCGAATCAGCGGTCGATCCTCCGGCCGGCCGAAGAAGTGCAACAGGGCGGCGAGGAAGAACGCTCCGCCGGCGATCCCACCGACGAAGAAATAGCCGATGATGTACCACGCCCAGTGCGGCGACGCCGTGAAGAAGGTGTCAGACATTGAGCCCGGGTCGCTCGGTGGCGGCGCGCTCGTCCATGCGCCGCATTCTCAGGCTCACGAGCCCCCACAAGCCGAGGAGCAGCGCGCCGGCCGTCGAGAACATCGAGCTCTTGAACAGGTTCCGGGTCGGGAGCTTCGGGTTGCGCGGCAGCCCGTAGACCTCGGGCTCGTCCACCAACAGGTAGAACGAGTTCAGGCCGCCCAGCATCTCGTCGTCCGCGCCGTAGAGGGCGGCGCGCGTTTCGCCGAGCACGTGCAGCTGGCGCACGCGGGCGGCGGCGCGTTGCTTGAGCTCACGGATCGGACCGAACTGAATGGAGTTGGTGGGGCAGGCTTGGGCGCACGCCGGGACCATGCCGGCCTGGAGCCGGTCGTAGCACAGGGTGCACTTCTGGGCCGTGTTGGAGGCGGGGTTGATGTCGATGACGCCGAACGGGCACGCCGCGATGCACAGGCGGCAGCCGTTGCACGTGTCCGACATGATCACGACGGTGTCGAACTCCGTGCGGATGATCGCGCCGGTGGGGCAGACGTCGAGGCAGCCCGCCTGGACGCAGTGCTTGCAGACGTCGCTGACCATCAGCCAGCGCGCCTTGCTGCGATCCTCGCTGAACTGCTCGATGAACTTGACATGGCGCCAGTCCGAGCCCGAGAGCCGGAGCGTGTTGTCGTAGCTGTCGCCGCTCATTTTCGGCGCGCCGCCGTCGCGCGCCGGCAGCTGGTTCCACTCCTTGCACGCGACCTCGCACGCCTTGCACCCGATGCACACCGTGGTGTCGGTGTAGAACCCCATCGGCTCGGGCATCAGGCTCGCTCCACGTTGCACACGAAGGCCTTGCCTTCGTGGATGCTCACGTTGGGGTCGCCCACGAGCGACGTGAGCTGGTTCACCACGTCGCCCGTCACGAGGCCGTCCCAACCCCAGTGCCACGGCATTCCGACCTGATGCACGACCTTGCCGCCGATCCGGAACGGCCGCAACCGCCGCGTCACCAGGGCCTTGGCGCGGATCTCGGCGCGCGGCGTGCTGATCCGCACCCAGTCGGTGTTGCGGATGCCCTTTTCCGCGGCGAGCTCGGGGGAGAGCTCGATGAACAGCTCCGGCATGAGCTCGCTCAGCCACGGATTCCAGCGGCTCATGGCGCCCGCGAGGTAGTGCTCCGTCAACCGGTATGTCGTGATCACGTAGGGGAATCGCTCGTCGCCCACCGGCGCCAGCGGATTGTCGTCGCGCTTCCAGTACTTGAGCACCGGGCTCGCCTGCTGCTTGTAGAGCGGGTTCCTGACCGGCGACTCGGCCGGCTCGTAGTGCGTGGGCAGCGGGCCGTCCACCAGCCCGTTCGGCACCGCGAGCCAGCCCACGCCGTCCGCCCTCATGATGAACGGCTGCCGGCCGGAGAGGGCGTCGAGGCCGATGCCGTCCGGGTCCGCCGGCGCCGTGGGCGCCTTGGTGAGAGCGAAGTCAGGCGTGTCGTAGCCCACCCATTTGCCCTGTTCAGCGTCCCACCAGATCCACTTCTTCCGTGCGCTCCAGGGCCGCCCCTCCGGATCCGCGGACGCCCGGTTGTACATCACGCGGCGATTGGCGGGCCATGCCCAGCCCCACTTGAGCTGCGCGCCGATGGCGCCTTTCGGATCGGGCTCCTTGCGTGCCGCGAGGTTCCTGTCGGGGGCCGGGAACACGCCGCAGTAGATCCACGACGCGCAGGTCGTGGATCCGTCGTCCTGCAGCTCGCCGAACCCGGCCAGGTGGTGCTGCGGTTCGCCTGTGTGGTAGCCGTTCAGCTCGCGCAGGATCTTGAGGGCATCGGGCTCGCCGGGCGGGGAGAGCGGCTGGTCTGGCTCGAAGTCCCACGTCAGGTTCCGAATCCCCTGGTCGCGCGGCAGGGCGCTCGCGGCGTAGAGCCGCTTGAGCCGCAGCGCGAGCTGGTGCGTGAACCAGAGATCGGAGCGGCACTGGCCCGGGGGTTCGGCGGCCTTGTGGTGGTACTGGAGCAGCCGCTGCGTGTTCGTGAACGTTCCGTCGGTCTCGGCCACCTGCGCGGATGGGAAGAAGAACACCTCGGTCTGGATGTCCTTCGGCGCGAGCTCGCCGCGCTCGACCTCGGGCGCGCGGTACCAGAAGGTCGCCGACTCGGTGAGGAAGTTGTCCTTCACCACGAGCCACTTGAGGCGACGCATACCCGCGCGCTCGAGGCCGGCGTTGAGCGAAGTGGCGGGGTTCTGGCCCACGCAGATCATCCCCTGCACCACGCCCTCGGCCATCGCCACGAACATCGGCAGGTGTGAGTGGTCGCCCGTGATCTTCGGGTGCCACTCGTACCCGTAGTCGTTCGCGGTGGTCGCCGCCTCGCCGTACATCGACTTGAGGTAGGAAACCAGGAATTTGGGCATGTTGGCCCAGTAGCTCGTGGCGTTCGCTTCGGCAGCCAGGTACTCGCGCAGCGTGCCGTGCCGCTTGAGCGCCGACGGCGCGTTCATGTAGCCCTGGATGCTGTGGTACAGCGTGGGGACATCAGTGGAGCCCTGGATCGAGGCGTGGCCGCGCAGCGCCATCACCCCGCCGCCCGGTCGACCCACGTTGCCAAGCAGCAGCTGCAGCAGCGCGCAGCAGCCGATCATCTGTGGCCCGTCGGTGTGCTGCGTCCAGCCGACCGCGTACACCCACGCCGTGGTCCGGTCGCGGCCCGAGTTCTCGAGCACCGTCTCTGCTACCTTGGTCAGCGTCTCCTCGGGGCAGCCGGTGACCTGCGCCACCATCTCCGGCGTGTACCGGCTGAAATGCCGCTTCAGGATCTGGAACACGCACCGCGGGTCACTCAGGGTGGGATCACGCTGCGCGGGGGGCGGTTTGAGCGAGCGGATCAGCGTGTCGAACGGCGTCCCGGGCGACGTCGCGGGCGCGCGGGGCGCGCCGCTGCGGGCGTACTGCCAGCTGCGCGCATCGTACTGACCCACGAAGCCGTCGAAGGGCCAGTCCTTCTTGTTGCCGGTGTAGTCGAGCAGGCCCGAAAACACGCCGTCCAGATCCTCGGTGTCCTTGAAGTCCTCGGACAGGATCGTGGCGGCGTTGGTGTAGTTGACCACGTACTCCCGGAAGAAGGGGTCCGTGTTCCAGCGCCGGCTGTCGAGGACATAGTTGATCAAGCCGCCCAGGAACGCGATGTCGGACCCCGCCCGCAGGGGGGCGTAGATGTCGGCCATCGCGCTGGTGCGGGTGAAGCGGGGATCGGCGTGGATGATCTTTGCCCCATGCTCCACTTTGGCCTTCATGGGCCAGCGAAAGGCCACGGGGTGGCACTCGGCCATGTTGGAGCCCTCGATGACGATGCAGTCCGAGTGCTCCAGGTTGCGGGGATAGAGGGTCGCCGCGCCGCGACCGAGCCGGGTCCCCAGACCGGGGACGCTAGAGGAGTGTCATATGCGGGCCTGGTTCTCGATTGCGACGACGCCCAGGCCCCGCATCAGCTTCTGCTGGATGTGATTCCACTCGATGTCGAGCGTGGCGCCGCCGAGGGCGAAGATGCCGAGCGTGTGGTTGACGAGCGTGCCGTCCGAGAGCCGCTCGACGAAGGTTTCGTCGCGGGTCTGCCTGACGAGCTCGGCTACTCGGTTCATCGCCCAGTCGAGGTCGACCTCCTCCCATTCCTTTGCGCCCGGATTGCGGTGGAGGACCTTGGTCGCGCGGTTGGGATTCTTATGGAGCTGATAGGTGGCAGCGCCCTTGGGACAGAGGCACCCCTCGCTGTGCGGGCTGCGGGGGTCGCCCTCGATGTTGACGATCTCGCCGTCGACGGTGTGAACGACCGTGGCGCAACCGACGGAGCAATACGGGCAAATGCTCGGAGTCGCCTTGGCGTTGCGGATCCGTAGTTGCTGCGCTCGGGCGGTGGCGGGGGCCAGGCTTGCCCCGAGGCCGATGAGCGAGCCGAGCGCTGTTCCGGCACCGCTGCCCGCGGTGGCGCGGAGTAGGAATTCCCGTCGTGAGAGGACCATGACCTCCCCTCGCTCAAGTGGCACGGTGCGACGACTGAGAGGCAGGTGCTCGGCTAATAATAGACCGGCGCTCGGACCGGGCGCAATCACGCGGCTACGGAGTGTCTACCCGCCCTCGGACGCGCGACGAGCGCGCCCGTCGCGAGCGCGCTCGCCAGTATGCCGGTATGCAGGGAGGCTAGGCCTTCTTTGCGAGCAGTCCTCCGGCCATTTCCGAGACGTAGCCCAGGACGGCGCCTGCGACCATGGCCAGCGCCACCATGAGGTTGGCCGTGACGTTCGTGCCGGCACCGCTCGCGGCCGTGATGGCGGCGCCGCAGAACGCCCCCGGAATGAACGAGAGCAGGGCGATCTTCGATTGCAGAACCACGATGAACGCAACGATTCCGACGAACACGAAGGCGAGATTGCTCATGTTCATCATGTTGATCAACGTCATCGCGAGCCACACCCACACGACTCCCGAGACGTTTGCCGCGATGGTCTTCTGCAGCCCGGTGGTTTTGCCGCCGGCCGCGAAGAAGCACGCCCAGGCGACGATGCCTGCGGGCACCGCGATCGCCAGCGAGCTAAACAGCATCGGCCCGACCTTTACCCACACGGCTATGAGCACCCCGATACTCAGGGCCAGCGCCATCAGCATGTCCATACGCTCGGATCTCCTCGACTAGAGGTGGAAGCGAAAAACGGCTCCCGCGCCCACTGGAAAAGTGGATCGTGCGAGCCGTCCAGCGTGCTGCGTGGACCAGCCTAATCGATGCATCCAGGCCTCTTCCCGGTCCTGCGAGAAGATTCCGGTGCGTCACGAAGTTGCCCCACGCTACGGGCGGGCCGCCAAGCTGTCAAGCCGCGCGTCGGCGGGTTGCGCTGGCCCACCCGAGCGAGTGGGGAAGCTTCACCCGAACGCGTGTCGTGCCTCCCAGGGCACAGGGGTATGCTCAGGGCGCCCCATGTGAATTGTTTCACATGCCGCTGGCGCCCTGCCGCAAGCAACCGCAACCTGAAGGCTCCATGACCGAGACGGCCGCCTTGCCCGCGGAGTTCGCCTACCGCGACAAGAAACTTGGCGACGCGCAGGCGATCACCGTCGCGACCGCCCGGGACGTGTTCTACCCCACGTCCACCACGGTGCTGTTGCTACGCGCGGCGCGGCGCGTTCTCGCCCAGCGCCCCCCGCGCTCGGTGCTCGATCTGGGGTGCGGCTGCGGCATCGTGGGCGTCGTGCTGGCGAAGGTCCTCCCCGCTGGCGTGCGCGTGTGCGCGTCGGACCTGAGCGCGACCGCCGTGGAGCTCGCGCGCCGCAACGCCGATCGCAACGGCGTTCGGGTGGACTGCCGCCGCGGAAGTTTGTTCGAGCCCTGGGCGGGGGATCGGTTCGACCTGGTCGTAGACGACGTCGCGGGCGTGGCGGAGTCGATCGCCCGGCTCTCGGGGTGGTACCCAGGGGCGGTGCCGAGCGAGGCCGGCAAGGATGGCACGCGCTGGATTCTCGAGGTGCTCGATCGCGCCCCGGAGTTCATCGCTCCCGGCGGGCGTCTCGTCTTCCCCGTGCTCACGCTCTCACGGGAATCCGCCGTGCTCGAGCGGGCGCGCGCGCGGTTCCCGGTGGTGGAGCAGTTCGAAGAGCAGTGGTATCCGCTGGGTCACGACCTGGCGGCCCACTTCGGGGAGATCGAGGCGCTGGCGGCCGAGGGCACTGTTCGGATCGAGAAGCGCGGCAGCCGCTGGTGCTGGGCGACGCGAATCTTTGTGGCCTACCGAGAGGGGCCGTGAGCGTACTTGAGGGCGGCCTCGGTGCGGTTCTTCACGCCCAGCTTGGAGAACAGGTGCTGCACGTGGAACTTGACGGTGTTGTCCGAGAGGCCGAGTCGCTGCGCAATCTCCGGGTTGGTGAGCCCCCCCGCCACGAGTGCCCATACTTCGCGCTCGCGCGGAGTCAGGTCGCCGGGAGCGCCGGCCGTGCGACCCTCGATCCAGCGCCGCGCCGCCTGCGGGAACACGAGCTGGCCGGCGTGCACCTGCCGGATGGCGGTGAGCGTCTGCTGCGGGGATTCGGTCTTGAGCGCGAGGCCGTCGGCGCCGGCGTCCAGCGCGGAGCGGAGCGACTCGCCGTCGTTGTAGGCAGTGAGGACGAGCACCTTGGGGGGAGTCGCATGGTTCCGCAGCGCGGCGAGCACCTCGGTTCCCTTGATGCTCGTCAGCTCGAGGTCCAGCACGACCACGCCAGGTTTGTGCTGTTGCACGAGTTTCACGACCTCGGTCCCGTCCGTGGTCCACGCGACGACCCTGATGTCCGGCTCGCCCTCGAGCAGCGCCCGCAGCCCCTCGAGCACGATGGCGTGGTCATCGGCGAGCAGGACCCGGATCATCGGCGGCGCCTCAGTCGCCGGGGAGGGTGACCGTCAACGACGTGCCGCGTCCGGGTGCGCTGACGAGCGCGAACGTCCCGCCCAGCATCTCCACGCGGTCCTGGATCCCCCGCAGCCCGAAATGGCCACCCTCAACTCCGACGTCCTCTTCACTCGCGAGCACGCGCTGCGGGTCGAACCCGCGGCCGTCGTCGGAAACGGTCAGCGCGAGAGATCCGCTGTCCCGCGCGACCCGGACCCGCTGGCGTGCGGCGCCGGAATGCCGGTGACCGTTGGCGAGCGCCTCCTGCAGGATGCGGTAGATCGCGATCTTGGTCGGCAGGGCGCAGTCGCCGAGATCGGCCGGCAGGTCCAGCTCGACCGCCTGATCGGTGAGGGTCTCGTGCTGCACCGCGAGTCCCTCGATGATCTCTCCCAGCGCGCGGCGCTCGAAGCCCGGGGGGCGGAACGCCCCGATGAAGTTGCGGATTTCGCCGAGCGCGCGCTCGAGCAGTCGCACCGCCTGGCGGGCGCGTTGCTGCTCCGCCGGGTCGGCGGCAAGCGCGCGCTCCAGCACCTGGAGCTGGGACAGGGCGGCAAAGATGTCCTGTACCGGTCCGTCATGCATGTCCAGGACGATGCGCTGCAGCTCCCGCTCGCTCGTGGCGAGGAGGCGCCGCGAGGCGGCCCGGGCCTCAGCGTCCTGGGGGCTCATCGCGGCTCACGACGACGTAGGCCTCCATCGCGTAGTACTCGGGCAGGCCGAGCCGGTCCGCCCGGGCCGCCGTCTCGAGGTTGCGCGCCTCCACCCGCTGCCAGAACTCGCGGTCGTCGTGGCCGCCGGGGAACGGGGCGGTGTCCTTCTGCGACTGGTGCTTGAAGATGGCGAGGATCTTCGCGCGCAGCTCGTCCTGCGAGAGCGGGACCAGCACGTCGGCGTCGGTGATGGGCCACTCCTGCCACGCCCCGCGATACAGCCAGACCTCAGGAGGCGGGCCGCCACAGTCGGCGAGGGCCCGCTCGATCGCCGCCTGGCACATCCGGTGCGTGCCGTGCGGGTCGGACAGGTCGCCCGCGACGAACACGAGACCGGGATGCATCTCCTCGAGGAGGGCGCGCACGATCGCGACGTCCTCCGGGCCGATCGGCCGTTTGCGCACCTCGCCCGTGCGGTAAAACGGGAGGTTGAGGAAGCGCGCCGCGCTGGGCGGCAACCCGACCGACTCGAGGGCCGCGACGGCCTCCGATTCCCGGATCATGCGCTTCAGCTCTTGCACCACCGGCAGGTCGACGTCGCCCGGGGCCTTGCGCTCGAAGCTCGCCTCGACTTGGTCGCGCACGCGGCGCACCGCCGCGCGGTCGAGGTCGAGCGTCTCCGCCGCGCGCTCCACGAAGTCGAGGTGCCGGCGCACGTCGTGATCGAACACGGCGATGTTGCCACTCGTCATGTAGGCCACCACGATCGTGTTCTCGTTCTCCCACAGCTTGCGCAGCACGCCGCCCATCGAAATCACGTCGTCGTCCGGGTGGGGGGAAAAGACGAGCACCGCCTTGCGGGACGGCAGCTTCCGCCGGCCCCGGATCTTGTCCCGCAGGCGGTTGAACACGAGCCCGTTGATCGGTCCCGGAGCGCCGTGCTTCGCGAGCAGCGGGCTCAGGTGGTTCTCGGAGTAATCGCGCGCGGTGAGCTTCAAAATGCCCTTGCCGACCTGCTCGGCGAGCCACACGACGGCACGCTCCGTCATGGCCGGCGTCCATTCCACGGGCTCGAGCAGCCACGGGGTCTTGATCCGCGTGAGGTCCGCGGCGGCTGCCGAGTCGAGGTATACCGTGACGTCGGGGTGGTGCTGCAGAAACGTGGCGGCGACGTCGGGCGACACCTCGCCCTCCACCGCGCGCTGCACGATGGCGGACTTGTGCTCGCCGGTCGCGATGAGGGCGATCTCCCGCGCCTCGAGAATCGTCGCGACCCCCATGGTAATCGCCTCGCGCGGGACGTTGTCCTCGCCGAAGAAATCCGCCGCCGCATCCTTGCGGGTTATGGTATCGAGCATGACCAGGCGGGTGCGCGAGTCCGGCGGCGAGCCGGGCTCGTTGAAGCCGATGTGGCCGCTCTTGCCGATCCCCAGGATCTGAAAGTCGATTCCGCCGGCGTCGGCGATTGCCCGCTCGAAGGCGGCGCAATGCTCGGTGAGCTGCTCTCGCGGCGTGCTGCCGTCGGGGATGTGGACGTTCTCCGGGCCGATGTTCACGTGGGCGAAGAGGTTCTCCCACATGTAGCGCCGGTAGCTGTGCGGGCGGTCCGGCGGCATCGGGTAATACTCGTCCAGGTTGAACGCGATCACCCGCGAAAAATCGACCTCGCCGGCCTGATGGCGGCGGATGAGCTCGCGGTAGATTCCGAGCGGGGTGCTTCCGGTGGCGAGGCCGAGCACGCAACGCCCCTTGCGCGCGACTTCACGCGCGATCACCTCCACCAGGCGGTCGGCGACCCGCCGCTCGAGGACGTCGTGATCCCGCACCACGACGGTCCGGAGGTGCTCCCGATCGCGGGGGCCCTCGAGCGGCGGGCGTGGGGCGGGCCGCGCCGGCTCGTCGCGGGTCGTCCTCGGGTGCCTCACTGGCGTGCCTTTCCTCGACGGAGCAACATATCGCCAGAAGAATACGTCGCCTCGGGCGTCGGGCAAAGTCGTCGTGGCAGTCGATGCGAACGGAGGTTCCAGGCGTCATGCGTCGCCGCACGCTTTTCGCGTGGCTGGTCATCGCGCTCACGGGGCGCGAAGCCGCTGCCCAGCAGTCGCTGGAGCGGTTGTTCTACTACATGGACACGGAGAATAGCTACTCGAGCCTCGTCCGGAACATCGACCAGATCAGCGTGGTCGGCCCGCAGGTGTACACGGTGGACAGCCTGGGCATCGTGTGGGGTGGCGTAGACCGCCGTGTGCTGGACTTGGCGAAGCGCCACGGCGTGAAGGTGATGCCGCTGGTCGTGAACGAGGGGTTCCACCAGCCGTCGCTGCGCCGCCTGCTCGCGGACACGGCAGCCCGCGGGCGCGCCACGCGCGCCCTCGCCGGGCTGTGCCGTGAGCACGGCTTCTGGGGGATCCAGTTCGACATCGAGAACGTGAATCTCGAAGACCGCGACCGGTTGACCGCCTGGTACGGTGAGGCCGCGAAGGCGCTCCGCGCGACCGGCTGCAAGATCAGCATCGCGGTGGTGCATCGGCCCGAGGAGTTCGCCGGCCCGCTCGGCTACCACCGGTTTCTGTACGAGAGCTGGCGCGAGGGCTACGATCTCGCGGCGCTCGCCAGGCTCGGCGACTTCGTCTCGCTGATGTCGTACGCGCAGCACACGCGGCGCACGCCGCCGGGGCCGCAGGCGGGCCTCCCGTGGATGCGCGACGTGGTGGGCTACTTTCTCAAGTTCATGCCCCCCGATAAGCTCTCGCTCGGCATCCCCCTCTGGGGCGAGCACTGGTTCACCCGTTACGACAACACGGTTCCGGAGCGGGCGCGCTCGTGGTCCGAGACCGTGTCGTGGACTTGGGGCTCGGGCCTCGCCGAGCGGAACGGCGCGCGACTGGAGTGGGATTCGGTGCAGGCCGTCACCTGGGGCTCCTACGAGAACGGGGGGACGTTCGAGTGGCTGTTCCTTGAGGACGTGCGGAGCTTCCAGGCGAAGCTTGCCCTGGCGAGGGAGAAGAAGCTGCGGGGCTTTTCGGCCTGGGTGCTCGGCCCGGAGGACCAGCGGATCTGGGATGCGCTCCGGGCCGAGGGGCGGGACTAGAGGCGCTTTACGAGCAATTCACTGCGTTCGGATTGGTGCGACACTCCTGGGTCGGCGTCGGCAGCCACGTGAACGTGGGCGTCGTCGTGAGCAGGTTACCAAGCCGTCGTGTGTCTTCCCACCGCAGCCCCTGCATGAAGAGCTCGTACCGTCGTTGTTTGGCGATCTCGGCCAGCAGCTGAGCTTCGGTGGCTAGCTGAGTGGCCGGGTCGAGGGCTGGGAGCCCCGCGACCGGCTCGTCCACGGGCGACGTAGTCTGCGTGCGAACCGCGTTCACGAGCGCGGCTGCGGTCGCGTACTGGCCCAACCGGGTGTAGGCCTCGGCTTTGATGAGCTTCATTTCGTCGGGCAGGTAGGCCGGATAGGGGTCGTTCTGCCCACTGTACTTCCTCAGCGCGTAGAGCAGCGTGTCGGGCGGGTTGCCAGCCGGTGCCGAAGCGGTGTTGAGCCAGTAGGTGGGCCGGAGATCGCCCGCCTCGGCCGAATCCACCCAGCTCTTCAGCCCGGCCACGTAGAGCAGCCCGAAGGCGAGGTTGTACACGGGATTCACGGTGGGGGACGGGTAGGCGAAGACCGACAGGGTATCGAGCTTCACCGAGTCGGCCGCGTCGATGGCCTGTTGATACTGTCCGTCGATGAGGTAATAGCGGGCCCGCATCGCATCGATTGTGCGCAGCGGATTGAAGCCGGTGCCGAGGACCCGCGTGCGGAAGCCCGTGAGTTCAGTGTTCGTAACGCCGGCGAGATCCGCCCGCGCCGACTCGAGCAGTCTGAGAATCGTGTCGAGCACGACGGCCCGATCTTGGAAGACGGCTGCCGTGCTCACGTCGACGGGCACCTTGTCGTACTGCATGACGATCGTGCCGAGCGCCATCGCTTTGAACAGCTTAGCAAGCGCCGTGATCCCTTTCTCGAAGCCCGGGGCGAGCCCCACGCGCGGCGCCGAGACGAGCAGTGTATTTGCGGCTTTGATCGTGCTATAGCCGCCGGACCACGGGGCCGAGACCACCCCATAGCCGGGGTCGAAGCTGTCACCGTTCAATAGGGACCGATAGGAAACGAGGGCGCGGGTCTGGGTCCCCCATTCGTCCGTGACCAATGCCGGGACGAGGGCGAAGTCCTCGACGGATTGGGCGTAGACCTGCTGCATCCCGACGGCGACGGCAATCACGCCGTCCACGGTGGTGACGACGGTTTCCTCGGTTGCAGCGTTCGGATTCGCTAGATCCAGATCGCAGGCCCCCGCGAGGGAGAGCCCGAGGACGACGGCGGCGGCGCGCGGAATGAGCGGGCAGGCACGGGAACGCATCGTCGCCTCCTCAGAAATTGAAACCGACACTGAGCGTAAACGTGCGCGGTATCGGTGTGTTCGCGAAGTCCACGCCCCGCGCGACGGTATTTGCCGTGAAGAGGTTGATCTCGGGGTCGAGCCCTCGATAGCTCGTCCACGTGATCAGGTTGCGGCCCGCGAGCATGAGATCCAGCGTTTCAGCGCCCAGTTTCCGGACCCAAGGTTGGTCGAATCGGAGCTTGACCGCGACTTCCCGGAGCTTCACGAAGCTGCCGTTTTCGATGTACTCCTCGTAGATGTTGATGCGGCCGGTCGGGTTGAGCGTGAACGTGCGCGGGAACGTGTCGCGCGAGATCTCTCGCTCGATCACCTTATCGGCCCCAAAGAACTCCGTGATGCGGCGGGTGAAGTTCGCGACGTCGTTCCCAAACCGGCCATCGAGCAGCACAGAAATGTGCACGTGGCGACCCAAGTCGAAGGTATTGAGGAGCGAGGCGATCAGGTCGGGGTTCGGGTCGCCGATGATGCGGTTGGCGAATGCAGTAGTCCCGTTGGGCAGAGTATCGCGCGCCCGAAGCGGCATTTGCTGATACAGGATGCCGCCGATCGTGGTATCCCGGTACACCACATTACCGCTCGCGTCGCGGACGTAGATGCCGCCGTAGAAGACTCCGAGCGGTTGACCCGGGATTACCGCGTTCAGGTAGCCGAAGACGAGCGTGTCGTTGGGCGTCACCAGCTTCTCGACGCGGCTCCGGTTGGCCGCGAGGGAGAGCGTGGAACGCCAGCCGACCGAGGGCTTGTTCACATTCACCGTGTTGAGCGCCAGTTCCCAGCCCTTGTTGCGCAAGACACCGACATTCTGGAGCTGGCTCAAGAAGCCTGTGGACAGTGGGAGGGGCGCAGCGAGCACCAAGTCGAACGTGCGCTTGTGATAATACGTGAACTCGAGGAGCGCCCGGTCGGCGAACAGCCCGAGGTCGAGACCGCCTTCGATCTCCCGCTGGCGTTCGGGCTTCAAGTCTGGGTTTCCCTTGAGCGAGCTCGCCACGAGTCCGGGCTTTCCGCTGTAGCCCACGCCGACATAATTCGAGAACCGTCCGTAGATGCTCGGCGGCTGACCGCCCGTCTCGCCGTACGCGGCGCGGAGTCGCAGGGTGCTGATGCGCTGACCTAGGCCGCTCGACCGGAAGAACTCCGTTTCGCCGAGCACGTAGGACGCGCTCATGCGCGGGAACAGCTGCCACCGCTGGCTCGCGCCGAACGCCGACGACGCCTCGAGATTCAGCCCGCCGTTCACGTACAACCGATCCTTGAATCCCACTCGCTCCTCAACAAATCCGCCGAGCGTGCGGAACTCCGAGAGTCCCTGGGACGCGGTGGGGACCGCTCCCACGACCGTCTGCTGCTCGGGCGGCAGCCCGGTGGCCGCGGCGCTGATGTCGTCCACATGAGCGTCCGTATACCGGAAGCCGAGCGTCGTGCTGCTGCTGAGAATGGGAGCGGGTGTCGCCACGTAGGTCGCCGTCAGGTCGTGATTCTGTTGCCGTGACAGGCGAATAGGATTCTGGATCGACCCGGTGAAGGTCGCATTTATAGAGAAGGGCGGTTGGAGGTACTTGTCCTCCTGACGGTAGTCGTCGATCCCGTACCCGTAGCGCAAGGTGAGACTGGGGCGCGGGCGGAATACGCCCTCAAGTCCGCCGATGAATCGCGTGACGTCCTCAGGCGCTTGAAACGTGTTGATGACGGCCAGAGGATTGCCCTGGATCACGGGGTTGTACGGATAGCGACCGAGGGTGTCGTTGAAGAACGGCTTCCAGGCCGTGGGCGTGAACACGATGCTCGTGAGCGCGCCCTGCGTCTGCTCGCCCTCGGGGATCTGGTCTCGGGCCGACTGGATGAACGTGCCGCTCGCGGTGAGCTCGAGCGTCTCCCCGACCTGCTGCGTGAAGCGGCCACGGAGACTCGTTCGGTGGTATCCGGTCGGACGAACGATCCCGGACTCGTCCGTGCGGCTGCCCGAAAGGTAGTAGCTCGTCCCGCCCGCACCGCCCGATAGGGAGAGGTTGGTCCTGGCGGAGAAGCCGGTGCGAAAGACGCTGTCCTGGATGTTGTAGCGCGTAACGCTCGGCGCCAGGGTATCGGCGCCCGCGTAGACTGCGTCAGCGTACCCCGCGCGCGACGCCGTGTTCAACTCGTAGCGCGCCGGCGTGCTCGTGACTCCGAGTTCCACGTTTACTGTTCCCCGGGTCGAGCCCGCCCGGCCGCGCCTGGTAAAGATCTGGATCACGCCGTTGTTGGCGCGCGAGCCGTACAGTGCCGCCGCAGCCGCGCCCTTGAGGACCTCGGCCCGCTCGATGTCCGTGGGGGCGATGTCCGACAGCCGGTTGGCCAGCGCCGCGCCGCCCGCCTCGCGTCGGGCACCGCTCGGGTTGGCGCTGATGCCGATGAGAGCGTCGGAGCTGTTGTCCACGATCACGCCGTCCACGACCCAGAGCGGCTCGCCCGTCCCAAGGACCGAGTTCGTTCCGCGCAGGCGAACGCTGACACCGGCGCCCGGCTGGCCGTTGTTCTGTGAGATGAGCGCGCCCGTCACCTTGCCTTGGAGAGCCCGGTCGATGGATGTTGCCCCGGGCGAGGCGCTGATCGCATCTCCGCTGATCACTTCGATCGTGTTGCCGACGGTCCGTTTCTCGGTCGGGGTGCCGACGCCGGTGACCACCACGGCGTCGAGTGCGACGGCGACCGCCCGGAGTGCGAAGTCCGCGGTCACGGCGTCGCCCGGCGGCACGTCGATCTCCCGGCGGATCACGCCGTACCCGACGCGTCGCGCGGTCAGGGTGCGCGGGCCCACGGGCGCGGCCGCCAGCACGTATTCCCCGTTCGCCCGGCTGGCGGCGGCCAGCCCCGTCCCCTCCACGGTCACGCGCGCGTCGGCCACCGGTTGCCCTGTGGCCGCGTCCGTGACGCGGCCGCGGATGGTGCCCGTCTCCTGGGCGAAGAGCATGGCCGGTGCGAGCACGAGCGCGATGACGCTGCCGACCTCGAGGCGACGTTTGCGCATGAATCCCTCCGGAGCAAAGAGACCGAAGCAGCGCGGTTCAGCAGGGGCTATGCTGGACCACGCCGCAGAGCGTGTCAAGGCTGCCGGTCGCCAGGACGCTCACCGTCACCGTACGGGGGAGCCTGCGTTGCTTGACTCGCCCACGAGGATTTCGCATATGTTGTACGCGCCCCCATTCGCAGATGGAAGCACCGGAGTGACCGGCACCGGCCGCCTGGCCGACCCGCCGCGGCGCGTTGGTGTGTCCATCGGGAGCCCCGGTGAGCCGACCAGAGGCCTACGTCGAGGGCAGACACGAGATCCTGCGGCAGGCCAGCGTGGCCCTCGGCGGGCGCCCGGTGACGATCTGGGAGGTCTCCGCCCGCGCCGAGCTCGAGCCGCAGGCGTCGAGCGACCCCAGCCCCCGTCACCACGCGACCAACCTCGACGTGGACGCTACGCTGCGGCGCTGGAACATCCCCATTGTACAGGGGAGTCGCTGGGTCGGGTCGCCCGCCGCCGCCGAGGGCGCCTGGATGATCGCCCCGGTTCGCACGCGTCCCCCGAGCCCGCCGCCGGATGGGCGGGAGCGCCGCAGCCGGGAGCGGCTCACGCTGGAACTCGCCGGTCTCTGCCTCGGGCTCCTCGACCGCCGGGAAGCGCCCGTCGGGTCGGTCTCGGCCGGCAAACGGAGCGACCCGCTCCAGGACATCGCTACGCTACCCGGGATCATCGCCCACGAGCTGTCGAACCCCCTGACCGCGGCGCGGGCCGGCCTCCAGCTCGCCATGGAGGCGCTGGGCCGCTGGACCGAGGTGGTGGCCAGCCGCCGATTGGAGATGCTCGAGGAGCTCGGCCAGGTGATGGACGACATCGACCGCAGCGTGAATTTCCTGCGGGCGATCAAGGACCGCGCGCGCGGGGCGCTGGCCCGCTCGGAGCGCTTCGACGCGGTGCGTGTGGTGCGCTCGTGCTGCACCCTCGAAGCCCGAGTCCTCAAGGACAAGAAGATCTCGCTCGAGTTCGACTCCACGCTCGACGCGGTGTACTTGAAGGGCGATCCCAACGCCCTCTACGACATGCTCGTCAATCTGATCCGCAACGCCGCGGACGCGAGCACGGGCCGCCCGGCGCCCGTCAGGGTGGCGCTCGAGCAGGCGGGCGGATCGCTTCGGCTCACGGTGCGGGACGAGGGGGCGGGCATCCGCTCCAACGACTTGGAGCGGATCTTCGAGCCCGGCTTTACGACCAAGGAGTTCGGCGAGGGGAGCGGCATGGGGCTCGTCGTCGTCCAGAGCGTGGTGCGCAACATGTTCGGCGGCAGCATCAAGGTGGACTCCGCCCCCGGGAAAGGGACCACGGTCAGCATGAGCTTCCCGCTCCCGGCCCAGCGCTCGCTCGACGCGCGCCGTGCCGGCGACGCGGCCTGATCGCTGTCACCCTGCCTCAGCCAGCAGCTTCTCGAGATCGAGCCGCCCCGTGTGCATGACGAGCGCGCCGTCCGGTGTGCGAGGCCACTCGTTCTCCGGGCGGTCGCGATAGATCTCGACCCCGTTGCCGTCGGGATCGCGGAGGTAGATGGCCTCGCTCACGCCGTGGTCCGACGCGCCCTCGAGCCGCACGCCGTGCTCGAGCACCCGGCGGACGGCTGACGCGAGGCTCTTCCGGTCGGGGTAGAGAATCGCGAAGTGGTAGAGGCCGGTCGTCCGAGGCGCGGGTCGCGGCGCCCCGCGGCCGGCCCAGGTGTTCAGCCCGATGTGGTGGTGGTACCCGCCCGCCGAGAGGAACACGGCATCCTCGCCGTACGTGGTCGTTACTTCGAAGCCAAGCGCGTCGCGATAGAACCGAAGCGCGCGGTCCAGGTCGGACACGGTGAGGTGGACGTGGCCGATGCAGGTGCGAGGGTCGATGGTCATAAGGCGCTTTCGGGCGTCAGGTCGCAGCCCTCCGGCTGAGGGCTGATGGCTGGCGGCGCAGTTACATTACCCCCATGAACGCTATCCCAAAGATCCCGGTTCCGGTTAACGAACCGGTGCTCGGTTACGCTCCCGGCTCGCCCGAACGGGCTGAACTGAAGAAGACGCTGAAGGACCTGTCCTCCCGCCACGTCGAGATTCCGCTCGTGATCGGCAGTGCGGAGGTGCGCACCGCGAAGACCGTGGACGTCGTGATGCCGCATTGCCACCGGCACGTGCTCGCCAAGGTGCATCAGGCGGGGCCGGCGGAGGTGGACGCGGCCATCAAAGCGGCGCGCGAGGCGTGGCGGGACTGGTCCACGTGGAGCTTCGAGCGACGGGCGGCCGTGTTTCTCAAGGCGGCGGACTGGCTCGCCAGCCGCCATCGCCCGCTCATCAACGCCGCCACGATGCTCGGCCAGTCGAAGACCGCCCATCAAGCGGAGATCGACGCGGCGTGCGAGCTGATCGACTTCTTCCGTTTCAACGTCGGCTACGCCGAGCGCCTCTATGCCGAGCAGCCGAACTCGGCGCCCGGCACCTGGAACTCCATGGACTACCGGCCCCTCGAAGGGTTCGTGTACGCGATCACGCCGTTCAACTTCACCTCGATCGGCGGCAATCTCCCGACGGCGCCGGCGATCATGGGAAACACGGTGGTCTGGAAGCCGGCGGCGTCGGCGGTACTCTCGAATTACTTCATCCTGAGACTGCTCCAAGAAGCGGGGCTCCCGCCCGGCGTGATCAACTTCGTCCCGGGTCCAGCGGCACAGGTGTCCCAGGCGCTCCTCGGAGACCCTGCGCTGGCCGGCATCCATTTCACGGGCTCGACGGAGGTGTTCCAATCGCTCTGGAAGCGCGTGGGGGAGAACCTCGCCTCGTACGCAGGCTACCCGCGGCTGGTGGGCGAAACAGGCGGGAAGGACTTCATCCTGGCACACGCGAGCGCCGACGTGGATGCCCTGGCGACGGCGCTGGTGCGCGGTGCCTACGAATACCAGGGGCAAAAGTGCAGCGCCGCCTCGCGGGCATACGTGCCGGACAGCCGCTGGCCTCAGGTGCGCGAGCGCGTCCTGCAGATGCTCGCCGAGTTGAAGATGGGCGATCCCGCGGACTTCCGGAACTTCATGGGAGCCGTGATCGACCGCAAAGCGTTCGACAAGATCCGCAGCTACATCGAGGCGGCACAGCGGGCGCCGGGCGTCAAGATCCTGTTCGGCGGAGGTTGCGACGACACGGACGGCTACTTCATCGAGCCCACGCTGATCGAGACCACGGACCCGACCTACCGTACCATGTGCGAGGAGATCTTCGGCCCCGTCCTCACGGTGTATGCCTACCCCGAGGCTCGGTGGGCGGAGACGCTCCGCCTCGTGGACGAGACCTCGCCGTACGCGCTCACCGGCGCGATCTTCGCGCAGGACCGCCGCGCCGTGGACGAGGCGCAATCATCGCTGCGGTATGCGGCGGGGAACTTCTACGTGAACGACAAGCCGACGGGTGCGGTGGTGGGGCAGCAGCCGTTCGGCGGCGCGCGGGCGAGCGGCACGAACGACAAGGCGGGGAGCCTGCTCAACCTGATCCGCTGGGTGAGCCCGCGAGCGGTGAAGGAGAATTTCGTGCCGCCGAGGAGCGTCGCCTACCCGTTCATGGCCGAGCCGTGAGCGCACGCCCACCCATCCTGGTGCTGGTGATGGGCGCGGCCTTCCTGCTGCTGGTGACGTCGCTCCTCGTCGGCTCCCTCGCGAGCCCCGAGTTCCCGCCGTTCGCGCTGACGGTGCCGCGCGCCGCGCCCGTGGGGGACTCGCTCGTGGGACCCGCGAGCTACACGCTCGATGCGTCCGCCACCGACCGGTGGCGCTATTTCGACTTCGGCCGGAACGCGGCGGTGGACTCGGGCCCCTGGGACATCGCGTTCCGCCGGTTTCACCTGATCGTGGCGCCGGGGGGTGGGATCGTCGACCTGGGACGCGTGCCGTTCGATGCGGTCGCCGAGCTCCCGGCCGCGGGGTATCTCGACAATGCCTACGGGCCCGACACGACCAACCCGGGCGTGGGGAAGTGGTACGAGTACAGCATGTTCAGCCACCTCCTCACCTCGAAGCATCACGTGTACGGGGTGCGAACACCGCGCGGGAGGTACGCCAAGCTCGAGCTGCTCGCGTACTACTGCCGAGACGCCGGCACGGCGTGCGTCACCTTCCGCTACGCCTACCAGGGGAACGGCAGCCGCGGCGTGGCGCGCGAGTAGATAAATGAAGAGCCCCCGGTCTTGGACGATCGGGGGCTCGGGTTGTCGGGTCGTCAGCTCACTTGGGCGGCAGGATCTTGAACATCCCGGTGCCGCACACCGGGCACACGCCCTTCAGCGCCGGCCGGCCGTTCGCCATCTTCACCTGCTGGGCGTTGGAAATTTTCCGCTTCGCCTTGCACTTCACGCAGTAGCCCTCATCCGCGGCCATCGGGGCCTTTCCACCCTTCGCCATTGCGTCCTCCGTTCGGGAGCAGGGCCAGGGGCGGGGGGCTCGGTTGGGGCTCAGGGGCGTCTCCCCCTGTCCACCCCGCCTGGGACGGTCCACAACATAATAC
>DASUAL010000066.1:0-63615 GCA_035763805.1 Gemmatimonadales bacterium | reverse complement strand
GTTGTAGACCTCGTCGGGCTTGGCGTCGCGGACGACGGAGGTGAGCGAATGCTGGTCCAGAAGATCCGCCGCCACGACGTGCAACCGGTCGAGCAGGTGGCCGATCCGCTCGTAGGAGTCGTGGGACGTGCGTCGCACGACTCCTACCACCTCGTAGCCCTTGTCCAGCAGCAGCTCGGCCAGGTAGGACCCGTCCTGCCCCGTGACGCCGGTGATCAAGGCGGTCCGCCGCCGGGGTTGCCTCGGCCCCTTGGCCGGCTTAGGTTTCGGCCCCCCGCCCTTACGGGCGGGGTCGTGCTTAGCGGCGCTCATTCTCTCGGTCGGACAGGCCCATGGCTCGAGTGTGCGAGATTTGTGGCAAGGGGCCCATCACGGGCCACAACGTCAGCCACGCGAACAACAAGACGAACCGACGCTGGTACCCCAACCTGCAGCGGGTTCGCGTGTTGGTTGACGGCGCGGCGCGACGGATGCGCGTGTGCACGCGCTGCCTCAAGTCGAACCGGATCGCCAAGGCCTCCTAACAAAACGGGGGACTAGAAGCGTCCCCCGTTGGCGTTTCGCCGCCGCCCCCCGCCGCGCCTTCACGCTCCTAACAGTTCGATCCGGGCCACCTCGGCGCCGTCGCCCGAGCGATGGCCCAGCTTGATGATCCGCGTATAGCCCCCCGGCCGCGAGGCGAAGCGGGGCCCGAGATCCTTGAACAGCTTCTGAGTGACGTCCCGGTCCTTGATCCGCCGCGCGACCAGCCGGCGCGCGTGCAGGTCGCCGCGGCGCGCCAGCGTGAGCAGTCGCTCCGCGTACGGTCGCAGCTCCTTGGCCTTCGCTTCGGTCGTCACGATCTTGTCGTGGCGGAACAGGCTCGTCGCCAGATTCGCGAGCAGAGCCTTCTTGTGGGTCGCCGTGCGTGAGAGCTGGCGGCCCTTGGCGCGGTGCCGCATTACTCCCCTTCTCCCTCGGTCGCCTGCGCTTGGGGCGGCGTGCCCGGGTCGACGACCCGCAGCTCGCCTTCGGCCTCCTCGAGCTTCATCCCGAAGTTGAGTCCTTCACGCCGCAACAGCTCCGCGATCTCACCCAGCGCCTTCTCGCCCACGTTCTTCACCTTGAGCAAGTCCTCCTCGCGATACTGCACGAGATCGCCCAGGGTGCGGATGTTCGAGTTCTTGAGCGAGTTCACCGACCGAACCGAGAGTCCCACATCGTCGATGCTGCGGCTCAGCACCTCGCGCAACCGGCTCGTGGCGGCGGCACCGCCGTTGCCCGCGGGCGGGGCCGCGACCATCGGCACCTTGCCAAAGTCCACGAAGAACCGGAAATGCTCCTGCGCCAGCGCCGCGGCGTACGCCACTGCGTCCTCGGGCGAAATCGTGCCGTTGGTCTCCACGGTCAGCGTCAACCGATCGTAGTCGGTCCGCTGTCCGACGCGCGTCTCCGCCACCGTGAAGTTGGCGCGCCGTACCGGGTTGTAGATCGAGTCGATGCGGACCACGTCCACGGGCATCGTCCGGTCGAGGGGGTGTTGCTCGGCCTCGACATACCCGCGCCCTTTGTTCACGTACAGCTCGCCGGTGATCTCGCGGTCGTCCTGCAGTGTGAACAACAGTTGATCCGGGTTCGCGATCGTGATGGCCCCGTGCGCTTCGATGTCCCGCGCGTACACGGGTCCCCCCTTGTCGCGCTTGATGTGGAGCACGGCCTCGTCCACGTCCGGGGCGAGCACGAGCGTGAGCTGCTTGAGCCGCTGGATGATCTGATGCACGTCCTCCACGACGCCCGGGATGGTCTGATGCTCGTGCACCACGCCGTCCAGCCGGAACGCCCAGACTGCCGCGCCCCGGAGCGAGCTGAGCAACATCCGTCGCAGCGAGTTGCCGAGGGTGTAGCCGTAGCCCCGCTCCAGCGGCTGGAGCCGGAACTCGGCAGCGTTGGGGTTGTCCTCCCGCTTGGTCATCTCCACCAGGTGGGGTCGGACGAGCCCGGTCAAATCGAGAGTCGTCATCACTTGGAATAGAGCTCGACGATTAGCTGTTCTTGGGCCGCGATCGGGATCGCGTCGCGGGTAGGCTGCTCCGTGATCTTCCCAACCGCCTTGTCGGTATCGACCTGGATCCAGGAGACGGGCTGCGTGCGCCCGAACTGCTCGAGCGCATGTCTGATCTGCACCATCTCGCGGCTCGCCTCGGCGACCTTCACCTCCTCGCCGGGCCGCGCCCGGTACGAGGGGACGTCCACGGTGCGGCCGTTCACCTGAATGTGGCGATGCCGCACGAGCTGGCGTGCTTGCCGGCGCGACGTGGCGAACCCCATCCGATAGACGAGGTTGTCCAGTCGGCTCTCGAGCGCGACGAGCAGCGCCTCACCGGTCACGCCCGGCTCCTTCAGAACCCGATTGAAGATGTTGCGGAACTGGCGCTCCGAGAGGCCGTAGATTCGCTTGACCTTCTGCTTCTCCCGCAGCTGCCGCGCGTAGTCCGAGGCCTTGCGCCGCCGACCGGAGGACTGGCCGTGCTGGCCCGGGGCGTAGGCACGCCGCTCGATCGCGCACTTCTCGGTGAGACAGCGCGTCCCCTTGAGAAAGAGCTTCGTTCCCTCGCGGCGGCAGAGCTTGCAGGCGGGGCCGGTGTAGCGTGCCATCGGTCAGACCCGCCGCTTCTTCGGCGGACGGCACCCGTTGTGCGGGATCGGCGTCACGTCGCGGATCGAGCGGATCTGCAGCCCGGCGGTCGCGAGCGCCTGGATCGCCGACTCGCGACCCGAGCCCGGCCCCTGCACGCGCACGTGCACACGGCGCACGCCGAGGTTCAGCGCTTCGCGTGCCGCTTGCTCGGCGGCCACGGTGGCCGCGAACGGCGTGGACTTCTTCGAGCCCTGGAACCCTGCCTTGCCCGAAGAACCCCACGTGATGGCGTTCCCCTTCATGTCCGTGATCGTGATGAGCGTGTTGTTGAACGTCGCCGTGATGTGGGCGATGCCCTCCGCCTCGACGACTTTCTTGACGCGCTTGGCGCCCGTCGCTTTCGCCTGTGCCATTTACTTCTTCAGCAAGGGCTTCTTCTTGCCCGCGATCGCGCGCCGCGGCCCCTTCTTGGTGCGCGCATTGGTGTGCGTGCGCTGGCCGCGCACCGGCAGTCCCTTGCGATGGCGCGACCCGCGGTAGGTTCCGATGTCCATCAGCCGCTTGATGTTCATCGCGATCTCGGTCCGGAGCGCACCTTCCACCTTGAAATCCCGCTCGATCACCTGACGCAAGCGCGCCACCTCCGCGTCGCGCAAGTCGCGAACCCGCGCGTCAGCGTTGACCCCGGTCTCCGCCAGGATCTTCCTCGCGGTGCTGGGGCCGATGCCGAAGATGTACGGAAGGGCGTACTGGATTTTCTTGTCGCGGGGCAGATCCACGCCGGCAATCCGTGCCATTCCCTACCCCTGCCGCTGCTTGTGCTTGGGGGTGCGCTTGCAGATGACGCGGGTCACGCCTCGCCGCTTGATCACCTTGCAGTGCTCGCAGATCGGTCGGACGCTGGTACGAACCTTCAAGAGACACGCTCCGGGAAAAAATTCCAATCAAGTCTTGAACTATAGACCAGCGCGTAAGTTCTCGCAAGGGGCCACATTAGGGCGCCCCCCGTACCTCCACCAACAACCAACCCCCACCACCCCGGCGAAACCCAAGAAAGATCGTCTCCCGTCGCTCGTCGGAAGTGCCCGATACGACGTACCGCCGTTCCAGCTCCACGTAACCCTTCCCCGGCTCCACCTCGCGGATCGCGTTCACGACGAGCGAACGCTCGACCGCCGTACCCCAGTGGCGCCGCAGCAGCTCCGCCACCTGCGCGCGATCGAGCGGTGAGCCCGGATCGGCGCCCGGAATCCGGAGCACGACGCTACCGCTATGTCCGACAAGAGCTTGGGGGTCATGTGCCAGCCACGCGGCGCGGGCGCGCTGCGCCGCTTCGGCGAGCGAGCTCTGAGCAGCGGCCGCCGCCGCACCCAGCAAGGTTGCGAGAACACACAGCGCTACAACGATAAGTCGGCCCTTCATATGCTCTCCACTAACCGCTGGTACACCGCAGCGGGGTCCCGAGCCTCGGTGATCGGACGCCCGACAACGAGATGGGTCGCGCCGCGGCGTACCGCTTCGCCGGCCGTCACGGTACGCGCCTGGTCGCCCGGCGGGTCACCGGCCTCGCGGATACCCGGCACGACGATCCACGGCTCCGGACCGAGCGCCGCGCGCAGCAGCGCGAGCTCGTGCCCCGAAGCGACGACGCCCCGGAGCCCCGCCCGCACCGCGGCGCGCGCCAGGCGCTCGGCCTCGAACCCCAGATCTGGCACGCCGCGCCCCACGACCTGCTCGAAGCCCGACGCGTCGTGGGAGGTGAGGACGGTGACGCCGACGAGCGCCAGCGCGCCCGCCGCCTGCACCGCTGCGGCGAGCATGGGGTGACCGCCGAGGCAGTGCACCGTAGCCAGCGCGACATCCAACTCGCGGGCCGCCGACACGGCGCCTGCCACCGTGCTCGGGATGTCGTGCCACTTGAGATCGAGAAAGACGCGCACGCCGCGCGCCGCGAACTCCCGCACCAGTGCCGGGCCCTCGCGGACGTACAGGCCGGGGCCGATCTTCGCCCAGCGCAGGCCGGGGAGGCGCGCGGCGAGGGCCAGCGCCTCTCGCCCGCTCGGCAGGTCAAAGGCGACGACCAGCTCAGTCACGCGCCAGCTCGCGGGCGATGCGCTCGGGTACCCGGGGGTCGGCGAGGGCGGCGGTGCCGATCGCGACGAGCGAGGCTCCTGCCGCCAGGTATTCGCGCGCGTCGCGCGCAGTGCAGATGCCGCCCACGCCGATCACGGGAATCCCCACGTCGGCCCTCACCTTGCGCGTCGCCAGCACGCCGACCGGCAGGAGCGCCGGGCCGCTCACGCCGCCCGAGCCACTGCCCAGCCGACCGTCGAGCATTCCGGGGATCGTGTTCACGAGCGTAACCGCGTCCGCCCCCTCGTCCCGCGCGACCCGCGCCATGCCGGCGATGTCGGGGAGCACCGGGGAGAGCTTGATGGAGATCGGCTTGGTCGCCACCCGGCGGCAGCGCCGCACCAGCTCCCGCAACCCTTCGGGCGTCGCGCCGAACTCGAGGCCGCCGGCGCTGGTGTTGGGACAGGAGGCGTTGATCTCGAATGCGGCGATCACGGCGAGGTCGGTCAGGCCTTCGATCACCTGCACGTATTGCTCGACGATCGCGCCCGCGACGTTGACGACGACGCGCGCTCGATGCAGGTTCTCGGCCAGCCAGGGTAACTCGGCGTCGCGCACGGCGGTGAGGCCGGGGTTGGCGAGTCCCACGGCGTTGAGCATGCCGCCCGCGAACTCCGCCACGCGTGGGGCGGGGTGCCCACGTCGCGGTTCCGGCGTCACGGCCTTAGTGACGATGCCGCCCAGCGCGTCGAGATCGATCACGCTCCGCAGCTCGCGGCCGAAGCCGGCGGTGCCGGAAGCGAGGAGCACGGGATTCTGGAACGCGACGCCGAAGACCCGCGATGGGGCCGCCGTCACGACGTGTCCCGAGGCTGGCCGGGCGAGGGGGAGGGAGAGGGAAGGGGCCGGCGTACTGGCGCATCGTCGCGCTCCCGCGCCCCGGGGGGGCGGCGGGGGAGCTCCCCGCGGGGCGCGCGCGGTCGGGCCGGCGCCGGAGTCGTCGCGAACACGGCCGACGCGGGCGGATCGAGGAGCGGGCCGCGCGGACCCGGCACGGGCGGCGCGACACGCGACAGGAAGCGCGGCTCCATCGAAGCTGCGGTCTCGACCCCGAGGGCCCGCGCCAGCGAATCCTCGGCGGCGGCAAACGCGGGACTCGGCTCGCCACGGAGTGCGAGTGTGTACGGGGACGCGGGGTAGCGCGCGGCGAGAACGGCGATCAGGGAATCGCGCGCTTCCGGCAGTAACGCTGCGGCAGCCACGACGGCTTTCGGCGCGAAGATCGAGGCGGGCCGGTCCGTTGCGAATGCGAGGAACAACCGGCCCGCGACACGCGCCGCCCTGAGCGAGTCGCGAACGGTTTCCGCGGTGCGAAACGCCGTCCCCTCCTCGGGGTCCTCCGGATCAAGCACGAGCCGCAACAGGATCTCGAGCGAGCGGGCCTCGGCGGCCGCCGCGCTGCCGCCGCCTCCAAGCGCCAGCCGGGTCAGGTCCGCGCGTATCGCAACTAGGTCCCGGAGGCCCTCGGCGCGGGCGGCAGCGGCGCGGCTCTGCCGCACGCGCGCCCGATGGCCCTCGGTCGAGTCCGGTACAAGCCTGGTGACCTCGGCGTAGCGGGCGCCAGCCGCTTCCGCCTCGCCCGCGGCGAGGAAGCGGTCGCCGTCGGCGAGGAGCAGCCGGGCGCGCGCGCCCGGCGAGAGCCGCCGCCCGGCCAGCAGGCGATCCAGAGTCTCGCTCGCCGCTTCGGGCCCCGCGGTGCGGGCCACGGCGTCGAACAGTGCCGCCCAGTCGTCCTCGCGGAACTGGCGGCGCGCCAGCGTGTCGACCAGCGCGATCGCCTCGGCCGTGCGGCCCGCCGCAACGAGCGCGCGGGCGCGGGCCGGGCCGGCGGCGGGTTCAGCGGAGCGGCCGTACCACGTCGCTGCGGACGCGTAGTCCCCCGCGAGCTGGGCGGCGCGTCCGGCGAGGAGCGCCGCTCGAGAGCGTCGCCGGGCGTCGCGCGACGTCGTGACCCCCGCAAGGTGGCGGTCCGCAGCGGTGGGATCATTCGCGTCGAGCGCGCACTCCGCCGCCGCCAGCGCGGCGCGCTCGCGCAGCGCCTCCGCGCTCGCCCTCCGCAGCGCGAGCGCTAACGGCGCCGCCGCCCGCTCACATGCACCGCTCCGGGCCAGGCCCTCGCCCTGCAGCACCAGCGCCGGGTCGGCCCAGCGACTCGTGGGGTGGTGCGCCACGACCGATTCCGCCTTCTCCGCAGCCCGCGCCCACCAGGACCGCGCCTCGAGGGCGCTGCCCCGCGCCTCCGCCCTGCGCGCCTCCGTGGCGAAGTGCTCCGCGCGCCACATCGCGTTGTAGTAGACGCAGGACACCGCACCACACAACGCCACCCAGAGGATAGACCCGCGCTTCACCTGCCCCCCGCGGGTGCGCCGACCGCGAGCTTCCGCTCGAATTCGATGAGGTACGCGACGACCCCGTCTCCGATGGCGCGCGCGATCTTGTGCTGTCCCAGACTCGAGGCGAGGAACGCGCCGTCCACCCTGTTCGTCGCAAAGCCGGTCTCGACGAGGATTGCCGGGCGGCGCGCGGTCGTGAGCACCGTGAAACCCGCCTGCTGCACGCCACGGTCGCCGCCGGGATGTACCGCCACGACCTTGTCCTGCACGAGGGCTGCGAGGCGCGCCGACTCGCGCAGATACTCGTTGAGCTGGAGATCTCTCAAGATGAAGTCGACCGGCCCGCGCGTCTTGCCGACCGGGGCCGCCTCGAACCGGATGGCCTCGTTCTCCATCTTCGCAACGCGCTCCTGGTCTTCCGTCTTGGCGTCGGACAGGAAGTAGGTCTCCACACCGCTCACCTGCCCGCGCCGACGCCCGTCGGGCATCGAGTTCACGTGAATGCTGACGAACAGGTCGCAGGCCGCCCTGCAGAACGCACCCCGGTCGGCGAGATCGATCAGCGTGTCGCTTGAGCGGGTCAGCAGGGCCTCGATGCCCCGGCGAGCGAGCTCAGCCCGGAGCAGGCGCGCGACCGCGAGCGTGATATCCTTCTCTGCGAGGTGGCCGGGGAAGTAACGGCCCGGGTTGCCGGGGTCGATGCCACCGTGCCCGGGATCGATCACGACCGCATGTGCGTGCCGCAGTCCAGTGAGCGGGTGCGGGGTGGCGGCGGGGCGAGCGGACACCGGAGTGGGGCCCCGCACCGGGGGGGGCGGGGGGGGCGGGGGAGGGCCTGCCGCCAGAGCGCCCGCGATCGGGAGTTCCTCGAGCCGCGCCGCCGCCGCGTCCCAGCGATACCGCGCGCCGAGCGCTCGGGGCACACAGTCCGCGAGCCAATGCAGCGGCAGGAACAGCGTGTCGCGCGCCACGTAGGGCTCGCCCACAAGCCCATACACGACGTCGCCAGCCCGCACGAACGGCGCCCCGACCTGGAATACGAAGACCACGCCGCCCACAGCGACCGTGGCGCGCGTCCCGTCCAGCGCCGCGGTGAGGCCGAGGGGTCGCTCGAGCAGCGGCGCGGCGACGGCCGGGCTGCCGCGCTCGCTGCTGGCGGGCACCCTGGTCTCGCCCCGCGGCGTCACGATCACCACCGCCCCGCCCTGGGCGGGACCCGGCGTCGCGGCCAACAGGAGCGCGACCAGTGCGATCATCGGCGCCGGCCTCGCACTCCGCGCGCCAGCTCGCGCTCCGCGGTTCGGCGCTTCAGATCCTCGCGCTTGTCGTGCAGTTTCTTCGCTTTGGCCAGCGCGATCGCCACCTTCGCGATGCCATCCTTGAAGTACAGCTCGATTGGCACGATGGTGAGGCCCTTGCGGCTGGTGCCGCCGATCAGCTTGCGAATCTCATGGGCGTGCAGCAGCAGCTTGCGGGGGCGCGCGGGAGGCGGGTTGTTGTAGCTGCCGGGGAGGTACGGGGAGATCGTCATCCCTTCGAGCCACACTTCCGCGTTCCGGACGTGGGCGTACGCCTCACCCAAGCTTGCCTTCCCCGCGCGCAGCGATTTGACTTCCGTTCCCGTGAGCACAAGGCCAGCCTCCCACGTCTCCAGAAGATGGTAGTCATGGCGCGCTCGAGGATTGCGGGCGATCGAGACTTTGTCCACGGGGCATGGCCAAGATAGAAATCGGGTCCGAGGTGGTCAAGCCAAGAGTTGACTTGGAGTTATACCGCGGCCTATATTCGCCGTTCCGCACGCTTGCCGAAGTGGTGGAATTGGTAGACGCGCTGCGTTCAGGGCGCAGTGGGCGCAAGCCCGTGTGGGTTCGAGTCCCACCTTCGGCATTGAAAGCCATCAGCCGTACGACAACGTATCAGACCCCCGACGCGAGCCGAGGGTCGCCGTGACCTGGCTGGTGGCTGATGGCTGATCGCTGATGGCCGACCGCTCTCAGTACCGCGGCATCCCCCGATCCACGTTCACCGCCCAGGCGTCGATCCCGCCCCGCAGGCTCCGTACTTTCGAGAACCCCGCCCCTTTCAGAATCTCGAGCGCCTTGAGCGAGCGTGCCCCGTGGTGGCAGTGCGTGACGATCTCGCGGTGGCCGTCGAGCTCGCCCAGCCGAGTGGGCAGTTCGCTCAGCGGAATGAGCACGGCGCCGTCGATGTACGCGATCTCGTGCTCGTGCGGATCCCGCACGTCGATCACGAGCAGATCGGGATTCTTCTGCCACTCCGCCTCCAGCTCGTCTGCGGTAATCTCCACACCGCTGTACGACGGCTCGGCCCCGATGCCACAGAACGCCTGGTAATCGATGAGCTCCGTGACGGTCGGATGCGTGCCGCACACCGGGCAGTCGGGATCTTTCTGGAGCTTCAGCTCCCGGAACTGGAGCTTCAGGGCATCGAACAGCAGCAGCCGCCCGATCAGCGACTCGCCCGCGTCCAGGATCAGCTTGATCGCCTCCATCGCCTGGATTGAGCCGATGATCCCCGGCAGGACGCCCAGAACGCCGCCCTCGGCGCACGACGGGACCAGTCCCGGTGGGGGTGGCTCGGCGTACAGGCACCGGTAGCAGGGGCCCTCCTTCGCGTAGAACACCGAAGCCTGCCCCTCGAAGCGGAAGATCGAGCCATACACATTCGGTTTGCCGAGCAGCACGCAGGCGTCGTTCACGAGGTAGCGTGTCGGGAAGTTGTCGGTCCCGTCCGCCACGATGTCGAACTCGCGGATGATGTCGAGGGCGTTCTCGGAGGTGAGGCGTGTCTCGAACGTCTCCACTCGGACGTTGGGGTTCAGCTCGCGGATCCGCTCCGTGGCGGACTCGAGCTTCGGCCGACCGACGGTCGACGTGCCGTGGATGATCTGCCGCTGGAGGTTCGTCTGGTCGACGACGTCGAAATCGACGAGGCCGATCGTGCCCACACCGGCAGCTGCCAGATACAGCGCTGCGGGGGAACCGAGGCCGCCGGCACCGACGAGCAGCACGCGCGCCGCTTTGAGCTTCCGCTGACCCTCGATTCCCACGTCCGGAAGGATCAGGTGGCGCGAGTAGCGCAGGATCTCCTCGTGCGACAGCTTGGGCCGCTCTTCAGCCACCGCCGTGCCTCCCGCGATGCTCGGGATGATCGAGACCGTATCACCCGTCTGCACCGGTGTCTCCCTCTGGGAGAGGTGTCGGATGTCACGATCATTGACGTAGACGTTCACAAAGCTGCGCAACCGCCCGTCCTCCGCAAAGAGGTGCGCGCGCAAGGCGGCGTGCTCGCCCGCCAGCCGCTCGAGCAGCTCGCCCACGCTTGTGGCCTCCACTTGGAGGGCATCGCGCCCGCCCACGTAGCCGCGCAACGGCGTCGGAATCAATACGGTCACTGCCATACGGTCTTCCGTTCCTCAAAGGTGATAGACTCTTCGGCGAATGCCGCGCGGTCGTCCGACAAGGTCCAGCTCTTCAGCTGCGCGGCGCGCCCGCGGGCGATGCCGACGATCACGTACGAGAGCCACGGCCAGGCGTACTCCCGGTCGAATGCCGACGGCGCTGCCGGGTGATCGGGGTGCGAGTGGTACACGCCGATCACGTCCAGCCCGTCGCGGTCGAGTTTCTCCTGCGCGCGCCGGAACGACTCGGGATCGATGAGGTAGCGGTTGCGCGCCGCGCCGGTCCGCTGGTTCGCGAGCGGGACGAGCTGTACGGCCACCTTGCGGTCGCCGTCCACCGTGCCCCCGATGAGCCCGCACGCTTCCGCCGGATAGTCCGCTTCCCCATGCCGACCGATCGCGTTGGCGTGACGCGGCTCGAGCACGAGCGTCATACGACGTCTCCGGCCAGTCGCGCGCGCTCGCTGAGATAGCGGTACCCAGAGTCAGGGGCGACGACGACTATGACGGCCGTCGGGCCGTCGGGCGGTCGGGCGGTCAGGACCCGGTCTGCGGCCACGAGTGCCGCGCCGGTGGACCAGCCCACGAACAGCCCCGCCTCGCGCGCGAGCCGCCGCACCGCCGCATCGGCTTCTTCCGTCGCAACGAACTCCATACGGTCCGGCAGCGCCGGATCGTAGATCCCGGGCACGATCGCTGTTTCGAGATGCTTCAGGCCCTCGAGCCCGTGGAACGGGCTATCAGGCTGGACCGCCACGAGCTCGATCCCCGGGTTCAACTGCCTGAGACGCCGGCCGGTGCCGACCAGCGTCCCCGTCGTCCCAAGACCCGCAACAAGGTGCGTGATCCGGCCGGCGGTCTGTCGCCACAGCTCCTCCGCGGTCGTGAGCTGATGCGCCTGCGCATTCGCCGGATGGTTGTACTGGTCGGCGTACCAGTACTCGTCTGGCCGTGCGGCGCCGAGGCGGCGCGCCTCTCGGATCGCGCCGTCCGACCCTTCCAGCGGGTCGGTGAAGATCACTTCGGCACCGTACGCCTCGAGCAGCGCCTTGCGCTCCGCGCTCGCGTTCGCCGGCACGCACACCGTGACGCCGATGCGCGCCGCGGCGCCGAGCATGGCGTACGCGATCGCCGTATTTCCGCTCGACGCGTCGAGCAGGCGCTTACGGGGCAGCTCGCCTCGGGCGATCCCGTCGCGCAGAATGAACAGCGCGGCGCGGTCTTTCACGGAGCCGCCGGGGTTGAGCCACTCGGCCTTGAGGAAGACGGACGGTAAGGGGCGGGCGGAGGCGGTAGGGGGCGGCAGCGGAATAAGCGGCGTGTTCCCCACGAGCCCCCACAACGCCGGCTCGGCCGTTGTGGGGGTTACCGCCTCATACCGCCCCTTACCGCCCCTTACCGCGGTCGTGCTCATTCCGCTCCCTTCGCGATCGGCGCGCCCACGAGATTCCCCCACTCCGTCCACGATCCGTCGTAGTTCCGAACCTTCTTCACACCCAACAAGTACTTGAGCGCAAACCACGTGTGGCTCGAGCGCTCACCGATCCGGCAGTAGGCGATGACCTCGCGCCCGCCGTCGATCACCTTCGCACCCTCGTAAAGCTGTAACAGCTCCTCCTGCGGTTTGAAGGTTCCGTCCTGGGCCACCGCCTGGCTCCACGGGACGTTCCTTGCGCCCGGGATGTGCCCCGCGCGCTGCGCCGTCTCCGTCATGCCGGGCGGCGCAATGATCTCGCCCACGAACTCCGGCTTGGAGCGCACGTCCACGAGCGCGACCGTCTTCGACTTGAGGGCATTCTCCACGTCCGGCCGTCGCGCGCGCAGTGCCCCGTTCACCTTCTTCGGCACCGGGTAGCTGGCGGCGCGAACGCTCGGGCGATCCGCGACGAGCGACCGCCCCTCGGCCATCCACTTCGCCCGGCCGCCGTTCATGAGTCGCGCGCCCGCGTGCCCGTACAACTGCAGGAGCCAGAACGCGAAGGCCGCAAACCAGTTGTTGTTGTCGCCGTACAGGACGACGGTGGTCCGGGGCGTCACCCCGGCCTCCCCCATTAGCTTGGCGAACGCCTTCTTGTCCGGGATGTCGCGCCGCACCGGATCGTTGAGTTGCGACTGCCAGTTCCAGCCGACCGCCCCAGCGATATGCCCCGAGTCGTACGCCGTCGTGTCTACGTCGACCTCGATGAGCCGGACGTCCGGGTCGTTGCCATGCTGCGCCACCCAGTCCGTGGAGACGAGCACCTCAGGATGAGCGTAAGCCATGATAGCCACCTCGAAATTTTGTAAACCCGACTGATCGAGTCGGGTTTCATGTGAAAAAAAACAGTGGGCAGGCGGGACTAGTTCCCAGCCATGACCCCGGCGATCTGGTACAGTTCGGGCTCGTCGTGCAAGAGGTCCGCGAGCGAGATGCTGCCGAGCAGTTCGTTGATGCGCTGCTCCAGCATCCGCCAGACCGGCCGGATGCTGCACGACGCGTCCGGACTACATCGCTGGGGGTCGACCGGGTGAAGATCGCAGTTCACTTCGAAGGTGACGTGCTCCGAGGCCTCGATCACGTCCTTGACGGTGATCGCCTGCGGCTCACGCGCGAGGTGATAGCCGCCTTTGGCGCCGCGCACCGAGTCGACCAGCCCGGCGCGCCGCAAGCGCAGGAGGATCTGCTCGACGTAATCGTGGGGAAGCCGCTCCTGCTCGGCGAGCTCACGCGCCGCGACCGGCCCCTGCCCCGCCCGCTTGGCGAGGTTGAGGGACACGATCAGACCGTACTCGGCCCAGGTGGTGACGCGCATGATTACAAATATAGGGCGGTAGCCCCGCCGAACCCAACCCCACCCAGCGGTATGGGGCGGTAGGAGGCGATAAGGAGCGGCAGCGGGAGCGAGCCCCTGTCTTGTCGCGCGCCTTACCGCCTCTTACCGCCTCCTACCGCCCCTTACCGCCCAGTTTCGGCGACAGGCTCACCCCCAGCTGCACCCCAAACACATTCTCTCCCGAATTTCGCTGCAACCACAGCAGGCGCGAGTTGACGTTCCACATCAGCCTACCGCTGTAGAGGTCGGCGCCGAGGCCGCCGTGGAGCCCCTGGGCGACACCGCGGTCGGGCCCCTGGGTGTACACGCCCGCGATGAGCAGCCCGACTTCTCCGTAGACCCGGCCCCAGGCGGGCCGCACCGAGGCTTCGTAGCCAGGCGTGAAGAGGACGGCGTTCGGCTCGCAGCCGGGTGGGCTGCAGCTTTCAGTGACCTTGAGAGGGGCGAAGTCGATCTCGAGGCCAACGGTCCCCGCCTTCTTGGTGTCGCGCCGGAACCGCACGCCGGCGAACGGAGCGCGTCCGCGGAGCGCGCCCGAGATGGGAATGAAAACGCTGACGGCCGGCCCGAGCGTGCCCTCCAAAAACTCGCCCTTGCGCTGGCTTCCGAGAGCGATCGCCGCGTGGGCCCGGGCCTCGAGCGACTGGATGCCGCTATTCGGGACCTGGACGAACCGACCTTCGAATATCGCCGCGGCGTAGGGCCCCACGCTGAGCCGGACGCCGAGTCCGAAACCGAGCCCGAGCTCGCTCGTCGACGAAGTACCCCCGCAGGAACCCGTGATCGGCAAGGGCGTCTGCAGCGCGGATTCCGTTACGCGGGCGAGTCCGAGCGCGGTTGATGCGAACGGCGCTACGCCGCGGGTGCCCACCGGGTAGTAGTAGGAGTCGAGCTCGTAGAGGGTGAGGTCACGCACGCACTGGCTGGGCGTGAGGTCTGGGTAGCGCGCGATGGTCAGCGCAGTTTCGCCGTCGTCGCCCGTGATCAGGCCGACGGAGCCGCCGTAGGAGCCGAAGCTGTGGCTGGCTCCGGCGGCATCCTCGATGGCGATCGACGAAACGGTCGGACCGATGCGGAAGCGACGCTGCGCGGCGGCGGGCGACGCGAGCGTGATCGAGCTGGCGCTCGCGAGCAGCAGGAGGGTGTGCGTGCGCATGCTCGACGATCTACTCGAACCACAGCGCCAGTTCCGTGACAGCGGCGTAGCGGCGCCCGTGATGCGTGTCACGGGAGCTACTTGATCAGGAGGGCGACGACAATCCCCGCGACGTTGATGCGCACCAGCCACGACCAGAACTGGGCCCACAGCAGCGGCCGCACCTTGTCGAACCACACTCCAGTGCCGATGGTCTCGAGCCCGATGGTCGGCAGCCAGAGGATCGTGCCGAACTCCATGCCGCCGAGGATGCCGGTCGTCCAGAGGCTGGGTTTGAAGTGCGCATACAGGCCGGCAAAAATCACCCCGAACACGAGCGCCAGCGCGGCCGCCTTGGCGAGCATGGGCCCCATCGCGATCTGCTGTCCCGCCGGCGGCGGCGTGACGTACTGGTCCATGCCCTTAGTGAACACCTTGCTCCACATCACGAAATCCACCACGTACGCCACGACGCCCGTGATCAGTCCCGCGACGATCCAGTTCATCCGGCCCCTCCCGGCAAAGAGTGTTCACTTGCGCTGCCCTGGCACGCCCAGCTCCGTCATCGCCATCAGGTTGAGCACGTCCTCGAGGTCCTTCCCCTTCAGGATGCCTTTCTCCATCACGAGCTGGCGCACCGTCACATTCCGGGCGACCGCTTCTTTGGCGAGCTTTGCCGCCTCGGCGTAGCCGATCTTCGGCGCGAGGGCGGTGACGAGCGCCGGGCTGCGCTCCAGCCAGTACTCGCTCTGCGCGCGGTTCGCGTCGATCCCCTCCACGCAGCGCTCGGCGAAGACGCGGGACCCGCTCGTGAGGATCAGCATCGTGAACAACAGGTTGTGCGCGATGACCGGCATCATGACGTTCAATTCGAGCTGCCCCGCCTCCGCTGCGGCCGCGATTGTTACGTCGTTCCCCAGCGTCTGATAGCACACCATATTGACCATCTCGGCGATCGACGGATTCACTTTCCCCGGCATGATGCTCGACCCTGGCTGGACGGCCGGCAGGACGATCTCCGCGAGCGCCGTGCGCGGCCCGGAGGCGAGCAACCGGATGTCGCTGGCGATCTTCCCCAGGTCGATCGCGTAGGTTCGGAGCGCGCCCGAGAAGGCCGCCGCGTCCCCCATCGACTGCATCAACTGGACGCGGTCCTTTCCCTCCCGCAGCTCGATGCCCGTGATCGCCTTGAGGTGGTGCACCATCAACCGCGGATACTCGGTCTCGGCGTTCAGGCCCGTGCCGACCGCCGTGCCGCCGATCCCGAGGTCGCGGAGCCCGTCCGCCACCGCCGCGATGCGGTCGCGATTGCGCTCGATCGTCCGCCCGTAGGCGGTGAATTCCTGACCCAGACGAATCGGTGTCGCGTCCTGGAGATGGGTGCGCCCGGACTTGAGAATCCCGTCGAACACCTTGCCCCTCCCCAGGAAGGCGCGGGCGAGGCGCGTCGTCGCATCGAGCAGCGCCGGGAGCTGCGCCAGGGCCGCCAGCCGGATCGCGGTCGGGATCACGTCGTTCGTGGACTGCGCCATGTTGACGTGATCGTTGGGGTGCACCGGCGTGTACTCGCCGCGCTTCCCGCCGAGCAGCTCGTTCGCGCGATTGGCGAGCACCTCGTTACAGTTCATGTTGTGCGACGTCCCCGCCCCCGCCTGGTAGGGATCCACGACGAAATGCTCGCGATGGGAGCCCGCGAGCACCTCGTCCGCCGCGCGCACGATGGCATCCGCGAGGTTGGGCTCGAGGCGTTTTGTCTGCCGGTGTGTCAGGGCGGCGGCCTTCTTGATCCAGATCACGGCGTCGACGAACGGAGCGAGGGGCGCGAGGTGGGAGATGGGGAAGTTGCGGCGCGCTCGCTCGGTCTGGATGCCGTACAGCGCACCGGCAGGAACCGGCAGCTCCCCCAGCGGATCACGCTCGATGCGGGTCGCGCTCATCGCCTCCGCCCGTTCGGTCACAGCGCCGTCCGTCTCAAACCAGGAATCGCCCATGCAGACTCAGGATCCGATCCAGCATCTGCCCGCTCGCGCGGCGTTCTCGGCCGCGCAGATGACGAAGCTCGACTGTTTTCGCTCAGATCGACTGCTCGTCGGACTCAACTGCTTCGAGCCGGGCCAAGCGCAGAAGGTTCACTCGCACGCCGGGGCCGACAAATTCTATTTCGTTGTGTCCGGAAAGGCGAGCTTCGTCCTGGGCGACAGGACAGTCGAGGCCCGGTCCGGCGATCTCGTCGTGGCCCCGGAGGGGCTCCCGCACGGCGTCGAACGGGCGCTCGAGCGCACCGTGCTCCTTGTGGGCATCGCTCCCCCGCCGAACCGTTAGCGCGTCGGCTCGACCCTCAGACTATCGTTGAACCGATTGAAGTACTCGGTCATCCCAACGACCAGCGCGATCTCCACAATCTGACCGTCATCCCACGACTCTCTCAACCGGCCGTACAGCTCATCGGACACCTCGTGACCCGACCGGTGCACCACGTCCGCGTACGCGAGCGCCGCGCGCCAGCCGGCCTCGAGCTGTTCGAGCAGCCCGCGGCTGCCGCGGTCCTGCACCGCCTCAACCAGGTCTCCGCTCGCGCCCCTCTGCCTTGCCAAGGCAGTGTGGGAGTTGAGTCAGTACCGGCAGTGGTTCAGGTGCGAGATGCGCACCCACAAGAGCTCCTTGAGGAGCGGCGGCACCGTGCCCTCGTTCATTACGGTGCGGAAGTGCGCGATCATGGTCCGGAGGTGGCTCGGCCGGAGCGCGACGGTGCGGAACATGTTGGGGATATTGCCGCGCTCCCTGAGGTAGGCGTCAAAGATCGGTCGCACGTCAGGAGCGGCCTGGTCGGGCGTCAGCGGTGCGATGCGTGGATCGCTCATGTGGGCCTGGCCTTTCCCCATCCGATCTTGAACAGCTGCGTGGCAGCCCGGTAGCCGAGGCTTCGGATCGACACGTACACGCCGAGCGCGGTCAGCAGCACCACCGTATAGAAGCGCCACAGCAGAAGCATCCGCACCTGGTGATCTCCGAAGTCTCCGGCGAATCCCGCGAGGAACGCCACGTCCACGCCCCCGCCTCCCGCCGGCAGGGGGACCACCAGGGGCGCGTGCAATAGCGCGAGCGAGCCGAAGAACGTCGCCGGGACCGAGGGCGCGTCGCGCAGCCCGCGGGACAGCGCCGCCAAAATGAGCGCACGAGACGCGAGGCTCACCGCGGTGAGGAGTGCGATGACCCCCAACACCCACCAGGGAGCGCGCCGCACATGAGCCCACGCCACGCGCCACTGGCGGCGCACACGGTGGCGGACCATCCCCGAGCGCGCGAGCCGCTGAAGCAGATAGATCACGAGGAGGACCGCAAGCGCCAGCACCTCGATGGTCACCAGATCGGTCGCGCGGTGGCGCTGCAACCAGGCGACGGCGGCGTCCTGCCAGTCAGGGACGTAGTAGGCGAATAGCGCTCCGGCGACGAGCATGAAGACCGGCCACTCACCGGCGACCTCCACGCCGATCGCGACCAGCGCGGGCACGGCCCGGACGCCAGCTTCGGTGAGGCCCAGGAACCGGGCGGGCTCGCCGCCCAGGCGGTTCGGCGTGAGCTGCGAGGCGGCCTCGCCGTAAAGGTTGAGGCGGAACGCATCCCGAAACGACAGCCGGGCCCCCGCCGTCCAGGCGGCCAACTGGATCCGCCAGGCGCGGACCAGGCAGTCGAGGGCCAGGAGGGCGAGGGCCAGAAGGTGGCTCACGCGAATGCGGAATGCGGAATGTGGAATGCGGAATGGAAGACCCGGCGTCGGGCGCAGGAGGTTACCCGTCCATTCCGCATTCCGAATTCCCCCATCCGCACTGGGTCAGTCGGAGCAGTCACCCAGCGGATAGTTGAAGCCGCAGTTCGGGCACGGGTTCTTGCAGCCCCACGGCGCGGGAAGGACTTCGGCGCCGCATCGGAGGCAGGTCGGCCGCTCCTCAGGAGAAACGGTAGACGCCCGTGAGGAAGGGGTTGCCGAGGCGCTCCCGTCCAATGGTCGTTTCAGGTCCATGGCCGCTGTACACGATGGTGGAATCGGGCAGCGGAAGCAACTCGCGCTCGATGCTCTTGATCAGCGTCTCGAAGTCGCCGCCCGGGAGATCGGTACGCCCGATGGACCCCGCAAACAGCACATCTCCCGTAAACACGACGCCGTCGCCCACGAGGCACACGCTCCCGGGCGAATGGCCGGGCGTGTGGCGCACGGTGAAGGTGAGGTCGCCCACGCGGACCTCCTCCCCGGGAACGAAGTCTCGGTCGGGCGGCGGCAGGGCCTGCGTCGGCATGCCGAACGCCAACCCCTGCTGGACCACGTGGTCGTACAGCTCCCGGTCCGCGGGATGCAGGTACACGGGCACGCCGGTCTCGCGCTTGAGGCGCGCGACGCCCAATACATGGTCCAGGTGCGCGTGGGTGATCCAGATGGCTGCGGGCCGGGCGCCCGCCGCGGTGAGCTTGTGGACGATCAGACCCGCCTCCTCTCCCGGATCGACGATCGCGCACTCCCCGCGCCCCTCGTCGATCACGAGATAGGAGTTCTCGACGAACTGGCCGTTGGGGATCTGTACGATCTTCACGTCAGTCCGGCACCTTGAGGGAGGCGAGGTACTTCTCCACCGCGATCGCCGCCGTCGTGGCGTCGCCCACGGCGGTAGTGATCTGGCGCGTGAGCTGGCTGCGCACGTCCCCTGCGGCGAACAGCCCCGGGATGGACGTCATCATGCGCTCGTCGGTGAGCAGGTATCCGCCGGCGTCGTGCCGGACGTGGCCTTCCACCAGCCCCGTGTTGGGTGTGAAGCCGATGAAGATGAACACTCCGCCCACCCTGAGCGTGGCGCGCTCACCCGTCACGGTGTCCTCGAGTAGGAGGTGATCGGTGCCCTTCGCCTCGCCCTTGATCTCGAGCACGCGCTTGTTCCAGACGGCCTCGATCTTGGGGTTGGCGAAGGCGCGCGCCTGCAGGATCTTGGACGCGCGAAACTGGTCGCGGCGGTGCACGATGTACACCTTGCTCGCGTAGCGGGTGAGGTAATCCGCCTCCTCCACGGCGGCGTCGCCGCCGCCCACCACCGCGAGCACCTCACCTTTGAAAAACGCGCCGTCACACACCGCGCAGTACGATACGCCCCTGCCGGCGTACTCCTTCTCGCCGGGGACGCCGAGCTTCACCGGTGTTCCGCCGGCAGTGAGGATCACCGCGGGCGCGCGGTAGGTCCGGTCATTGGCCGTGATCACCTCGAACCAACCGTCGCCGGCCTTGCGGATCTTCACCACCGTATCGGTGACGATATTGGCGCCGAACTTCTTGGCGTGCTCGGTCATCTTCTGCGCGAGCTCCCACCCCTTGATGCTCTCGAATCCGATGTAGTCCTCGATGAGATCCGTGTTGAGCAGCTCGCCGCCGGGCGCACCGCGCTCGATGGTCAACGCCTTGAGCATGCCCCGCCCGGCGTACAAAGCGGCGCACAACCCCGCGGGCCCCGCGCCGACGATGATCACATCGAATCCGTTACCGGCCTTGTGGCTCATCCGTGCGAAACTCCAGTCGCGGGGGGTCTCCCGCCCCCGCCAGGGCCCGCGCGAGCTGCGCGCGGAAGATCGCGAGCTCGAACTCGACGTCGGGCCGGTCAGGACCGCCGAGCTTCTCCAGCGCAGCCTGACCGACGACGCGCACACCGTGCCGATTGCCGCGCTGCAAGTGCAGCAGTGCGGCCGCTGCCTGGATCAGCCCCTGCCAGACGCGCGCCGCGTCCTCGTCGCCATCCGTAATCATAGAACGCCACACGGTTTCCAGAGCCTCATGGGCAGCCCAATAGTCACCGGCGTTGAAGAGTTGGCGGGCGCGCGTTAGGGTCGCTCGACGTTCTTCAGGCTTCATGGGTGGTAAGAGGCGGTAGGAGGCGGTAGGAGGCGGCACGGGTACGTGGGAATCTACCGCCCCTTACCGCCTCTTACCGCCCCTTACCGTCCGTACCGCCTCCTACCGCCCCGAGCTTCAGCAGATTCAGCGCCCCGTGACAGCTCGAGACCGTCCCTACCAGCACCGCGGCGGGATCGCCGCTCTCGCCCGCGGCCTTCACGATCTGATCCCCCGCGAGCACGGCATCGACGGCGAACGTGCCGACGCCGAAGACGTGATGCCGACATACGAACAGCGCCGGGCCGAACAACGGCTCTCCGGATTGCCGCAGCCGGTCCGCGAGCGCCCGCACCGCCTCGCCCATCTCCCACGTGCGCTCTCGCCCGATCGCGGGGCAGACGACGGGCTCGACACAGTGCGTGGGGCAGATCCAGTCGGCGAACGACACGTACCGCGTGCGGTCCGGCGCGCTGCGATCGTACGCCGTGCCCAGCCCGCCCGGCACGGGTGCCACTTCGATCACCCGACCGGGCCATCGCTCCCGCGCGCGCTCGAGCACCCACTCGAACATGAGATGCGGCATGAGCGGGGACGGCACGATGTAGTCGGGCGGCGCCCCCGGTGCCGTGGGCGCCGCTCGCCCGAGAAGCCCGGCGAAGTAGGCACGCCATTCCTGGGTCACGAAGGTGCGATCGGGCGCCTCGTCCAGCTCCACCCGGGCGCGGCACGCCGGATTCCGGTCCACCACGATCACGCGGCGGTAACGGGCCTTGCCCTTCTGCCGGGCTTTCGAGAGCTGGCCCGCGTAGAACGTGCCGTAGCAGCCGCCGCCGATCACGATGACGTCGCGCATTGCGACCACGTCGCTAGACGTCTCCCGCGACGGGCAGGATCTCACCCGTGACGGCCCTCGCCTCGTCACTCGCGAGGTAGAGCACGGCGCTCACCAGCTCGTCGAGCTCGACCCAGCGCACCTTCGCGTCCTGCATCTGCGCGACATTGTCGCTGGTCTTCATCATACCGGGCGCCACGGCATTCACGCGGATGCCGCGGTCCCGAAACTCACGCGCGAGGGCGCGCGTCAGCCCGGCGACAGCCGATTTGGCGGCGATGTAGGACGCCATCTGGCTCTGCGGCTTGAGCACGGCGACGGAGGCGAAGTTCACGATGGCGCCGCCGCCACGCTCGAGCAACGCAGGGATCGCCGCCTGGCACATGAGAAAGGTCGTCTTCACGTTGACTGCCAACTCGCGCTCGAGCTGGTCGGGCTTCAGGTCGAGGGCCGAGCCGTAGTGGAGGAGGCCGCCCGCAACGTTGACGACCACGTCGAGCCCGCCGAAGTGTTCCTTCGCCGCGGCGACGGCCCGGCGCCCCGCGTCCGGCGTCGTGAGATCGCCCGCGACATGGCGCACCGCGAGGCCTTCGGTCGTGAACTCCTTCGCGCGGTCCGCGACCCCGACGACGTTGACATCGACGATGACGAGCTTGGCGCCGACCCGCCCGAACCCGCGGGCAACGGCGTGACCGATCTGCCCTACCCGGCCGACTCCCGTGATGACCGCGACCTTGCCATGGAAATCGGGCGGCACGGCTTCAGCGCCTGCCTCCGTCCACGACGGCGACGATCTCGTCCACCGGCGGCGCACCGCGCTGGGCGAAGGCGATCGTCCCGTCCTGCTTCACGACGTAGACGGACCGTTGGATGCCCTTCCCGTCTTCCTTCAGCGCACGGTATGCACGCGCGATCGCGCGGTCGGGATCGGAAAGCAGCGGGAAGTTGAAGCTCATTTTCGTCGCGTACTTGTAGTGGCTGTCCACGTCCGCAGGGTTGACCCCGAAGGGCTGGATGCCGGCTTTTTGGAACTTGGCCATCTCGTCGCGCACGGCGGAGAGTTGGCGGTTTCAGCCGGGGGTGTTGTTTCCCGGGTAGAAGACGAGCGCGACGTGCTTCGCCTTCAGGACCTCGACGAGGCCGTAGGTCCGGCCGTCCGACGCCTCCGCCCTGAACGTGGGTGCCCTGCTGCCGAGCGGCAACGGGTCCGCCATATGGTCTCCCTTACGCTGTCCGTCCTACGGTTTCCGCCCGGCGCCGCTCGAGCCGGTCCAGCCACTCCAGCGGCACCGCGATGCCGCCGAGCTGCGCATGCGCGTCTCCCAGTTCCGCGTCCCCGTGCCAGTCCGAGCCACCGCTGATCGCGAGCCCCAGGCGGGTGGCAATCTTCGTGAGTCGCTGCTCGACCGCAGGCGGGTGACTCGGGTGCCGCACCTCGACGCCGTCCAGGCCCTGTTCTTGGAACTGTCGGATCTGGCCTTCGGTCCCGTGGTCGCCAAGATGCGCCGCGACGGTGAGCCCGCCGACGGCGTGGACGAGCTCCGTCACCCGACCGAGCATCGGCAGCGGCTTCTCGACGTAGCCGGGCTTGCCACGACCGATGTAGCGCGCGAATGCCTCGTTGATGTCGGCGCTGGCGCCCAGGTCCACCAGTACCCGCGCGACGTGGGGCCGCCCCAGGGCACCGTCCCGCGCCTCAGTCACGACGTCCTCGAGCGCGATGTCCACGCCCAGCCGTTGCAGGCGCTCGACCATCTGCTCGGCACGCCGGCGGCGCGCGGCGCGGGTGCCGGTGAGGAATTCCTCGAGCCGCGGATGCCCCGGCGGGAGGAAATATGCGAGTAGATGCAGCTCCCCCCATGGCGCCTTGACGCTGAACTCGCATCCGGCCACCACGCGCACGTCCAACGACTCGCCCGCGCGCGTCGCTTCGGGGACGCCGGCGGTCGTGTCGTGGTCGGTGAGCGCGATCGCCACGAGCCCTGCGGTCTTCGCCCGCCGCACGACCGCGGCCGGCGGGAGCTCTCCGTCGGACGCGGTCGAGTGGCAGTGAAGGTCAACGCGCGCCGTACGCGCTCTCCGGCGCCGTCCAGGCGGGCTGCGACTGCCGGAACAACTCTACCAGCTGGCGATCGCTGAGCTCGGCGAGCGCGGCGTCGGGGCTGCGACTCCCCACCGGGGAGTAGCGCGTGAAGCGGCGCCGCCGCTCCGGGCCCGTGCCTTGCTGGAATACGAGGCTGAACTCGTCCCGCCCGTACACGGTGACCCGCCCGGACGGGTACACCTCCCACCGCTCGCCGTCCACGACGATCACGCGTCGTGCCATTTATGCCTCAGTCGGTGTCGCGAGCGACACTTCAGTCCACAGGTCCCAGGCGTCTGGGGCGTAGGTGCCGAGGCTCTGCAGACGCTTCTCGAGCTTGATCTCCTCGGGGAGCCGCGACGCCTGGGCACGGTGCGACATCTCGGTCGGGCTCTCGGAGAACTCCGTGAAGAGCTGCGGGTCCTTGGCGTTCCGGAACAGCCAGATGCGCTGGCCCCGCGCATCGGCGAACTGACACAGCTCTCGCAAGGCGGCGAGGTAGTCGGCCTCGTGCGCCGGGGGCACCCGCACCCGGGCGACGGTGAGCACCTTCGGCATGGCTAGATCGCTCCCTCGGGAAAGTCCTCGAGCGTCTTCTTGACGTCGGCGAGGAACCGGTCGGCGTCGGCACCGTCGACGACGCGATGGTCGTACGACATCGACAGCATTCCCATCGTGCGGATCGCGATCGTGTCCGTGCCGTCGGGCAGCGTAACCACCTTGGGGCGCTTCTCGATCGTGCCCACGCCGAGGATCGCCACCTGCGGCTGGTTGATGATCGGCGCGCCCGCGTACGAGCCGAACACGCCGGGGTTCGTAATCGTGAATGTGCCGCGCTGGATCTCGTCGGGCGAGAGTTTCTTGGTCCGCGCCCGCTCGCCCAGATCGTTGATCACGCGCGCGAGACCCATCAACGACAGCTCGTCGGCGTGCCTGATGACCGGCACGATCAGGCCCCACTCGAGCGCCACCGCGATCCCGATGTTGACATCGCCGCGGTAAATGATGTTGTCGCCCGAAACCGCGGCGTTCACCACGGGATGCTTGCGCAGATTCTCGGCACAGGCCTTCGCGATGAAGGCGAGGTACGTGAGGTTCACGCCGCGCTCGGCATACCCGGCCTTGTGTCGCTTCCGCAGCTCGGCCACGCGCGTGTGGTCGATCTCGAAGAAGCTCGTGACGTGCGCCGAGATGCGGCGCGACATGATCATGTGGTCCGCGGTGATCTTGCGGATCTTCGAGAATGGCTCGACCCGGTCGCCCGGCCAGGGCTCCGCCTCTGGATGGACAACGGGTCCCGTAGCAGCCGGGAGACGGGCGCCGGGAGCCGGTCGAGGCGCGGCGCCGCGCTCGATGAAGCTCAGGATGTCCTGTTTCGTGACACGGCCCGCGAAGCCGGTGCCCGAAATCGTAGAAATGTCGACGTGATGCTCGGCAGCGATCTTGCGGACGAGCGGGGTGGAGCGCTTGCGCAAGCGCTCCTCGGCGGTTTCCGCCCCGTCCCCCTTCCCCGCCGGGGCGGTCGGGCGGTCAGGCGGTCGGGCGGTTGGAGCCGCGGCAGGAACGGCGCCCCCCGGAGCAGCGGGTGCCCGCTGGGCTGCTGTGGAGGGGGGCGTCACGGCCGCAGCGGGGGCCCGCTGGGCTGCTGCCGAGGGGGCCGCCGTCGTCGCCGCGGCCTTGTCCGTTTCGATAACGGCGACGAGCGTCTGCACCGGGACCGTCTGGCCCTCCTGCACTTTGATCTCGGCCAGCACGCCGGCGGCTGGTGCCGGGATCTCCGCGTCCACCTTGTCGGTCGAGATCTCAAACAGCGGCTCATCCCGCTTCACCTCGTCGCCGAGCTTCTTGAGCCATTTGCTCAAGGTTCCTTCGGCGATCGACTCGCCCATTTGCGGCATCAAGACGTCAATTCGAGCCATGGGTTCTCCAAGGGGCGCCGTCGGCTTTCAGCCATCGGCAAGCTGACGACCGAAAGCTGACCGCGCCCTTCAGTAAGCCGCAAGCCACCTTGCCGCCTTAACGATGTCCTCCGTCTGCGGCAGCACGTAGTCTTCGAGCGTCGGTGCATACGGCAGCGGGACGTCATGCGCCGTCACCCTCATGATCGGGGCGTCGAGCCATTCGAACGCCTGCTCGTTGATGCGGGCCGCAATCTCTCCCGCGACGCCACCCGTGCGCGTGTCTTCGTGCACGATCAGCACCTTATTAGTTTTGCGCACCGTGCGCATGATAGCCGCGTCATCGAGCGGGAGCAGCGTCCGCAGGTCGAGGACCTCGACCGCGACGCGGTCTTCCGTTTCGAGCTGGGCGGCGGCCTCAAGCGACTTCCACAGCATCGCCCCGTACGTGACGATCGACAGGTCATTCCCCTCGCGCGCGAGCCGTGCCTCGCCGATCGGCGTCAGGATCTCCTCGCCCTCCGGCAACTGCTCCTTGATGCGCCGGTACAGCCACTTGTGCTCGAGGTAGATGACGGGATCGTCGTCGCGGATCGACGCCTTGATGAGCCCCTTCGCGTCGCGCGCCGTCGCGGGGTATACGATTTTCAAACCTGGCGTGTGAAAGAACGCCGCCTCCGGGTTCTGGGAGTGGAACGGGCCGCCACGTACGTAGCCACCGCACGGGCCCCGGACCACGATCGCGGTCGAGAGCCCGGCGCGATAGCGGGCCGTCGCGACGTAGTTCGTGAGCATGTCGTAGGCGCAGGAGATGAAGTCGATGAACTGCATCTCCGCAACCGGTCGCATCCCCATGTGGGCCGCGCCTGCCGCCGCGCCCACGATCGCCGCCTCGGAGATCGGTGTGTCGATGACCCGCTGCTCGCCGAAGCGCTTGACGAACCCCTCCGTGACCTTGAACGCGCCGCCGTACACGCCCACGTCCTCGCCGAGGATGAACACGCGCTCGTCGCGCTCCATCTCCTCCCACAGCCCCTGGCGCAGGGCTTCGAGATACGTGACTTCGGGCATCACAGACCCCGGAACCAGAGCCGCTCCGCCGCCGGCGGATCGGCGTAGACGCCCGGGAGCGCCGACTCGGGAAGCGGGAGCGGCTCGTCCACGCAGGCGTCGGTCGCCTCGTCCACCTCGCCGCGCACGCGTTCGTCGATGTCCTTCAGGTCCTGCTCCTCCGCCCAGCCCGTGTCCAAAAGCCGTCTGACGTAGCGGTCGACGGGGTCGTTCTCCTTGGCCCACCACTCGAGCTCTTCCTTGGGGACGTAGTGCTGGTCGTCGTGCTCGGCATGTCCCTTGCGGCGGTAGGTCTTCACCTCGACGAAATGCACGCCTTTACCTCGCCGCGCGCGTTCGGCGGCGAACTTCGTCGCCTCGTATACCGCGAGCACATCGTTCCCGTCGACCGTCACGGCGGGAACGCCGTAGCCCTTTGCCTTCTCGGCAAGGTCCTTCACGGCGAACTGCTTCTCGGGAGGCGTCGAGTACGCCCAGCGGTTGTACTCGGCCACCACGACCAGCGGACAACGCTGCACCGCCGCGAAGTTCAACCCTTCGTGGAACGCTCCGGTGGACGTGGCGCCGTCACCGACGTACACGAGGCCCACGCGCGGTTCACCTCGCAGCTTGAAGGTCAGTGTGATTCCGGCCATCACCGGGACCATGTCGCCCAGATGGGAGATCTGGCCGAGGTAGCCACGTTCCAGATCGTTGAAGTGGACGTTCAGCTCGCGGCCGCACGTGGGGCTCTCCGCCTTCGCCATGTATTGACGCAGGATCTCGATCGGCTGGGCGCCCATGACCAGCATCGAGCCGAGGTTCCGGATCAGGGGCGACAGCAGGTCCCGGTTCGGGCCGCGCTCGAGCGCATAGGCCGAGGCGACCGACTCCCCCTCCTGCCCCAGTGAGCGGAACAGTCCGCCGATCACTTTGCTCTGCCGGTACAGGGCGGTGAGCCGCTCCTCGAGCAGGCGGGTGAGCCGCAGGTACCGGTACAGTTCCAGCAGCTGCTCGCGGGCGAGCCCTGCCGGGATGGTCGGCGATTGGGTAGTGGGAACGGTGCGGGACGCCATTGTAAATTCTAGTGGGCGTGAAACTTGGCTCAGCGGCGGACCCAAATCAAGCGCGCGGAGCTCCGGCTTCGGGTGCACGGACCTCGGGGCCATGCCCCGGGGCAACGCGGGAGGCCATATGGCGACCCTGAAACTGCGCGTGACCGGCATGACGTGTGGCCACTGCCAGGCGAAGGTTGAGAAGGCCCTGAAGCAGACCGCAGGCGTGTATTCGGCGATCGTGGACTTGGCGGACGGGGAAGCGGAAGTCGACTTCGACGACGACGCGGTAACCGCCGCGCAGATGGTCGCGGCGGTCGAGAAGGCGGGATACGGCGCCAGACTCGCGGGCTAGTGCCGTCGGAACGGCACTAGTACGCCCCCCGCAGCTCGTGGGCCGGCTCCACCTGTTTGTGGACTTCCGCCAGGAACCGCTTGGCGAGTTTGTCGAGCTCCGACTCGCCCACCTGGTCGGTGCTGACCTCCACATAGGTGTAGTGCCCGCCTTCCGCGCGCGCGGCGATCGTGATCTTGCCAAGCGCCCCGGTGTACGCGCGGCGCCGCGGCGACTCCTCGGCAGGCGCCATGCGGGAGCCGAAGAACGCCTTCGCCGCTTCGAGCACCTGCTTGGGGGACGCGGTCGTGCGATGGAAGTAGCGCATGTGATCAGGTCGCCCACGCCGGCCGGAAGCGCCGCAGCATGAGGCTGTTGAGGACCACGGTGAGGCTCGACCACGCCATCGCGGCGCTCGCGAGCACGGGGGAGAGCAACCATCCGGTCACCGGGTAGAGCACACCAGCGGCTACCGGAATCAGCAGCACGTTGTAGCCGAAGGCCCAGACGAGGTTCCAGCGGATCGTCCGCAGGGTCCGCCTGGCGAGCTGGATCGCGGCCACCACGCCGCGCAGGTCACCGCGGATCAGCGTGACGTCGGACGCTTCCATCGCGATGTCCGTCCCGGTGCCGATCGCCATTCCCACGTCGGCCTGGGCGAGAGCGGGGGCGTCGTTGATCCCGTCGCCCACCATCGCCACGCGCCGGCCTCGCTTCTGCAGCTTGCTCACGAGGTCGGCCTTCTGCGACGGGAGCACCTCGGGAATCACCTCGTCGATCGCCACTTCCCTGGCGACCGCATCCGCTCCCGTCCGCGAGTCGCCGGAGACCATGATGACCGCGAGGCCCATCCTCTCGAGGTCGCGAATCGCGTCCCTCGCCGTCGGCTTGATCGGGTCCGAGACCGTGATGACGGCGTGGACGGTATTGTTCACCACCACGATCACCGGCGAGCGTCCCTGCGCGGCGAGCCGATCGGCGTCCTGGCCCAGGGTGCCGAGCTCGAGGCTGCGCTCCCGCGCGTGCCGCAGCGAGATCACCTCGATGATGCGCCGGTCGACCGTGCCGCGCACGCCCCGGCCCTCCATGACCGCAAACTTCTCGACGGGGAAGACCTCCACCTGCTTGTCTGTCGCCGCCTTGAGGATGGCGACCGCGAGCGGGTGCTCCGAGCGCTGCTCCACCGACGCCGCCCACTTGAGCACCTCCGCCGGGGAAATCGGCGTGCCGTCGGAACGCTTGGCGGTGACGATATGCGTCACCGTCGGCCTGCCCTCCGTGATCGTGCCGGTCTTGTCGAGCAGCACGGTACGCACCGCGGCGAGGCGCTCGAGCGCTTCCCCGCTGCGGATCAGGATCCCGTGCTCGGCCGCGCGCCCGGTGCCGACGAGGATCGCGGTCGGGGTCGCCAGGCCAAGCGCGCAGGGGCACGCGATGATCAACACCGTGACGAGCGCGACGGTCGAGAAGATCGCCGCCGGCTGGGGGCCGAAGTCGAACCACCCGACGAAGGTGGCGATCGCCACGGCGATCACGATCGGCACGAACACGCCGGCGACACGGTCCGCGAGGCGCTGGATCGGGGCCTTGGTGGACTGCGCGTCCTCGACGAGCCGCACGATCTGGCCGAGGGCCGAGTCCTTGCCCACGCGCGTGGCGCGGAACGTGATGCTGCCCGTCGTGTTGAGCGTCGCACCGATCACCTCGTCGCCGATCTTCTTCGCCGCCGGGATCGGCTCGCCGGTGAGCATCGATTCGTCCACGGCCGACGCCCCCTCGATCACGATGCCGTCCACGGGGATCTTCTCGCCCGGCCGGACGATCACGAAGTCGCCCGGAACCACCGCCTCGACTTGAACCTCGACGGTCTTCCCGTTACGGACCACGTGCGCGGCCTTTGCGCGGAGCCCCGCGAGGCGCCGGATGGCGTCGGTGGTCCGGCCCTTGGCCCGCGTTTCGAGCAGCCGCCCGAGCAGAATGAGCGCGATGATCGCCGACACCGATTCGTAGTAGACGTCAGCCGCGAGCCCGGCGCCGATAAAGACACGAGGGGCGGCGGTCGCGACCAGCGAGTACAAGAATGCCGCGCCCGTCCCGACGCCGATGAGGGTATTCATGTCGGCGGTGCGGTGCCGAAACCCGCTCCAGGCACCCCGGTAGAACTGCTGGCCCGACCAGAGTACGACGGGCAAGGTGATGAAGGCGAGCCCGAGCTTCAGCCACTGCGGCTCGAGCGTGAACCATCCGGCCAGCGCTTGGTCGAGCCGCATGGCGAGCGGCATCAGCAGCCGGCCGAGGATGTCGACCTGCTTGAACGTGCTGTCGCCGTGCTCCGCCATCAGCAGCATCGACCCGAGCATCGAGACGACCGCGACCCCCGCGGCGACGATGAACTTCCGCGTGAGACTCCGGATCTCGCGCTGGCGCGCGAGGCGCTCTCGCTCGAGAGGGTCTTCGGTGGGGATCGGGTCGGCCACACGGAAGCCTGCCTGCTCGACCGCGCGCTCGAGCTCGTCGGCGGTCGTGGCGCCCGGGACGTAGTCCACCGTGACCGTCTCGGTCGCCTGGTTCGCCGCCGCACGGATCACGCCCGGCACCCGGATCAGCCCCTGCTCGAGCGGCGCCACGCTGGGGGCGTAGTGCAGCTGCTCGACGGCGAACGTGACGCTCGCGTTGCCACAATCGTATCCCGCCGTGCGGACGGTCTTGATCAGCTCGGCGACGTTGGTGCCCGCATCGTCGTAGTCCACGGCCGCCCGCGCAGTGGCGTAATTGACCGTCGCGTTGGCCACACCACCGGCGCTCCCCAACGCCTCCTGCACAGTCGCGGCGCAGGAGGCGCAGCTCATCCCCTCGATCGGGAGGATAATCCGCGTCTTACTCATGGAACTTGTGCGGCGACGCGGACGGCCGACGGTCGGCCGTCGGGGGCTCGACGACGAGCAGTCCCTTCAGCACGTTCCTGCCGCAGTGGAAGCGAAATTCGCCCGACTCCGTTGGCGTGAACTCGACGGTCGTCGTCTCGAACGCCGGCAGTGGCACGTCGATGCCGAAGTGCTCGAGCATCACGCGCTCCGAGCAATCGGCCGTCTCGTCGCGATAGAACCGCAATCGAACCGGCATCCCGGCCTGCACCACGATCGTGTCGGGGGTGTATCCAGCCTTCACGGTGATGTGCACTTCCTGCACCCCGTCGCTCACGTCGGCCGGTGCCGCCGGAGCGCTCGACCCGAGGAAGTACCACAGCACCCAAACGATCGCGGCCACCCCCAGCGCCGTGACGACGTACTGCGCCAGGCTCACGCCGTTTCGTAGTACTCGATGCCGAGATGGGTGATCTGCTCTTCGCCCATCAGCCACCGCAGCGTGTTCTTGAGCTTCGTCTGCTGGATGAACAGGTCATGCTCGGGATAGAGCCCGGGGGCCGTCTGCGGGCTCTTGAAATAGAAGGACAGCCACTCCTGGATCCCGGAGAGGCGCGCCCGCTGCGCCAGGTCGAAGAACAGCGCCAGGTCGAGGACGATGGGTGCGGCGAGGATCGAGTCCCGACACAGGAAGTCGACCTTGATCTGCATCGGATAGCCGAGCCATCCGAAGATGTCGATGTTGTCCCACCCTTCCTTGTTGTCCCCGCGCGGCGGATAGTAGTTGATCCGCACCTTGTGGAAGACGTTCCCGTACAGCTCCGGGTACTGCTCCGGCTGGAGGATGTACTCGAGCACGCCGAGCTTGGACTCTTCCTTCGTTTTGAACGACTCGGGGTCGTCGAGCACTTCGCCGTCGCGGTTGCCGAGGATGTTGGTCGAATACCAGCCGGCGAGCCCGAGCATCCGGGCCTTGAACGCGGGTGCCAGGACCGTCTTCATCATGGTCTGACCGGTCTTGAAGTCCTTGCCCCCGATCGGGACCTTGCGCTCCTTGGCGAGGCGCTCCAGCACCGGAATGTCGACCGTGAGGTTCGGCGCGCCGTTCGCGAATGGGACATGCTCCATCAACGCCGCATAGGCGTACAGCATCGACGGGGCGATGGCCGGATCGTTCTGCTCCATCGCCTGCTCGAAGGCGGGGAGATTCTGGTGCGCCGGGCCCGGAGTGAGAAACACCTCGGTGGAGGCCGCCCAGATCATCACCAGCCGGTCGGCCCCGGACGACTTCTTGAATTCGCGAATGTCGGCCCGGAGCTGCTCGGCCAGATCCCGCTTGGTCTTCGCGGTCTTCATGTGCGTGCCGTTGAGCCGCTTGACGTAGTTGCGGTCGAACGCCGCGGGCAGCGGCTGGATGCCCTTGAGGAAGTCGGCGATCGGCTCGAGGTGCCGTGACTCGAGCACCCCGGCCTTCCGCGCGGCGGTGTAGGCATCGTCGGGTATCGGATCCCAGGCCGTGAACATCAGGTCCTTCAGGTCGGCGAGCGGCACGAATTCCCGAATCTTGGGGCTGCGCTTCTCCGTGCGCTTGCCGAGGCGGATGGTGCCCATCTGAGTGAGTGACCCGACCGGCAGGGCGGACCCGCGCCGCACGTTCTCCACCCCCGCGATGAACGTCGTCGAAACGGCCCCGAGCCCGACCAGCATCACGCCGAGCGTGCCTTTGGCGGGCGCAACGTCCCTGCCGCCCTGCTGTGACACCACCATCAACGTCAGAGTCCTTTCCGAGATTGCAGCGCGGGCGCGTGGCCGGGAAGCGTTTCCCGCTGGCGCGGCGCACGCCGCTCCACCGGCTCGCGGGCGACGCGGGCGACGTAGATCACGCGCTGCACCACGGTGATGGAGGTGGCGAGCGCGAGAATGACGACGATCCAGAAGAGCAACACGCCCTCGCTCCCCGGTCCGAAGAACAGCGTTGGCACGCCGAGCAGGAGCACCCGCTCCGCGCGCTGGGCGATGCCGACCTTGCAGGTCAGGCCCAATCCCTCAGCGCGGGCTCGGGTGTACGACACGAGGAGGGACGCGGCGAGCGCCACGCAGCACGCCACCACGGCCAGTGTCAAGCGCTCCGGCGGCACCCCGCCGTTGAGGAAATAGACCGCGATCCCGCTGAACAACACCGACTCGCCGACGCGGTCGAGCGTCGAATCGTAGAACGCGCCGAAGGTGGTGGTCATGTTGCCCTCGCGCGCCACCCGGCCGTCCACCATGTCGAACAGGCCGGAGAACAACAGGAGGAATCCGCCCCAGTGAATCCTGCCGAGGGCGAACATCACCGCGGACGCGATCACCACGAGAGTGCCGACCGTCGTGATGACGTTCGGGCGAACGCGCAGGCGGATCAGCAGGTGGGCGAGCGGGTCGAGCGCTCGGCCAAAGGCGTCGCGGACGGCCTGCGGGATCAGGTTCATCGCCGGGGGAAAGTAACGGCCCCCCCCAGGGGGCGAAAGGGCGGCGCGTGCGAAAGCTCTCAGCAGAGCAAAGTGTTGGCTGCGTTTTGCCTAGGGGTCCTGTAAGGTTCCCTCCTCTCTCGTTTGTGGGTCACTTGCCCCTGTGCTTTTGCGTGCGTTGCGATTCGTTCGCATGCCGTGACGCTGAGATCGTTGGAGGGGGCTGTCGGCCTCAACTCCCGTGCACGCCTGGGGGCCGTTCCAGACCTTATCTTAATGTTAGGTCTCATGGGCAGACCTTCTGGCTCGCGTGCAGAGGAAGACCGCGATGCTGATCCGGGCCCTACGGGCACTCGACGACGGACGAGGGGATCACCATGGACGAACAAGCCTTCAATCTCTCCCTGCGGACATTTCTCAAGCACTTCGGCGTGACCGCCCAGCGCGAAGTGGAGAAAGCCGTGTACGCGGCGCTCAAGTCAGGCAAGCTGCGAGGAACGGAGACCCTCAAGGCGCGCGCGAGGCTCGAGATCGCCGGGCTTGAAACGGACTCGGTCGTGGAGGGCGACATCACGCTCGCCTAGGCAGCGGTTCGTCCTCACGACCGACAGCGCGCACGACGAGCCCGTCTTCCGCAATCTGGCAAACGAAAAATGGAGGCCCCGCGGCTTTGGCCGTGGAGAGCCCCTTTGGATGGAGAGCTACGACCGGATCGACGGACCGAGTGACTAGTAGAGCAAGTACCTCGCCCTCAGACCCCGGAAGCGCGCGAGCGCAGGCTCCCAGGATCGCCAAATCGCGCCCGAGGCGCGCCCGGCAACGATCGCGTCCCGGAGCTCCGGACCGGCCGCCAGCCGGTCGAAACTCGGCTCCTTGAATCGCAGCGAATCCGGATGCACCGCGCGCACCGCCACGAGGAGTGCAAGCGCCGTCCTCGTTGGATCGTACAACCGACGGTCGGTGACACGGAGCCGGATGCCTCGCACCTCGACGCCGTCGTACTTCCCGTCCGTGGACCGCTGGGGCGTGAACGCAACGGCGCGCAGCTCGACGCCCCGCAACGCCTCCGGGCTCCCGCCTCCCGTCTCCCGCAGATGGCCGAGCACTGCCGCCGCGTCCAGCCACGGTGCCCCGACCACTTGAAACGCGAAACCCGTTCCGCGACCCACGGACAGATTGGTCCCCTCGAACAGACACGTCCCCGGATAGTGCAGCGCGCTCTCGAGCTCCGGCATGTTGGGCGACGGCCTCACCCAGGGAAGCCCCGTGGCGTCAAAGTACGACCCACGGCGCCAGCCCGCCGCGGGCACGACCGTCAGCCCGGCATCGAGCCGGAGAATCTCGTTGGCGAGGCGGAGCAGCTCGCCCAGGGTCATCCCGTGGCGCATCGGGATGGGGAGGAATCCGACGAACTGCGAGTCGGGATCCCCCGCAGTGTCGCGCGCGTTGCCCTGCACCGCCTCACCGCCGACCGGGTTGGGTCGGTCGAGCACGATGATCGCCTTCCCGCGCCGGGCAGCCTCCCGCATCAGCTGCGTCGCGCTGGAGTAGTAGGTGTAATACCGGGCGCCGATGTCCTGGAGGTCGATCAGCACGGCGTCGATGCTGTCCAGCGCGGCGAGGCGGGACCGGGGCGTCCCGCTATACAGGCTATAGATTGGTAGGCCGCTCGCCGAGTCCGTGGCATCGGGGAGCCCGGGCCGATCCTCAAGGCCCCGGAAACCGTGCTCTGGGCTGAATAGCGCCGTCAGCCGATAGCCGTCAGCGATGAGCAGGTCGACGTCACGGCGGCCGCGACGGTCGACGCCGGTCTGATTCGTGAGCAAACCGAGGCGCTTGCCGCGGATCAAATGCGCGGAGTCGGACAGCAGCACTTCGATTCCCGGACGCACCTGGGCCGGGCCGGGCGCCGCGCAGGCGAGCAAGCCCAACAGCGAGAGGTGATGCGGACGCATAAGCTCCTGTTACTGGCCACGGTGCTGGGATGTGCCGGCGGCGCGGCGGTCCGGCGGTCCGGGGCGCCGGCCCCCCGTTCTGCGGCCCGGGTCTCCACCGACTCGGTCCTCGCCGGTCTCAGCGTACGCCAGAGAGTAGCCCAGCTGGTCGTCCCCTGGCTCGCCGGAAGCTACACCGCACTCGACGATTCGCTCTTCCAGGTAGCCACCCGGTGGGTGGACACGCTCGAGCTGGGCGGCCTGATCGTCTCGGTCGGCTCCCCTTTCGACATCGCTGCGAAGCTCAACGCGTTGCAGCGGCGCTCCCGCCTCCCGCTCCTCGTCTCGGCCGATCTCGAGTGGGGCGCCGGGATGCGCGTGGTCGGCGGCACGGCGTTCCCGCACATCATGGCCGTGGGCGCGACCGGGGCGCCACGGGACGCGTACGCGATCGGCGAGGCGGCGGCCATCGAGGGTCGGGCCGTCGGCATCCACGTCAATTTCGCGCCTACCGCCGACGTCAACAACAACCCGCTCAATCCCATCATCAACATCCGCTCGTTCGGCGAGGATCCGCGGGCGGTGTCGCGCCTCGTGCAGGAGTATGTCCGCGGGCTGCGCGACCGCGGGATGCTGGCGACGCTCAAGCATTTCCCCGGCCACGGCGACACCCAGATCGACTCGCACATCGGCCTGCCGGTGATCGCGGCGGGATACCCGCGGCTCGATTCACTCGAGCTCCTGCCGTTCCGCGCGGGGATTGCGGCGGGGGCGGACGTCGTGATGAGCGCCCACATCGCGCTCCCAGCATTCACGCGCTCCGACGAGCCGGCGACCCTCTCGCCCGCGGTGCTCACGGGCCTGCTGCGCGATTCACTGCACTTCTCCGGCCTCGTGGTGACGGACGCCCTGGCGATGGGAGCGATCGTGGCGAAGTACGGAGCGGGCGAAGCCACCGTGCGGGCGTTCCTCGCGGGATCGGACCTGCTCCTCATGCCCGCCGACCCAGACTCCGCGGTGAACGCGATGACGGCTGCGGTCGACAGCGGGCGCGTCACGCGCCAGCGCCTCGATCAGTCGGTGCGACGCGTGCTCGAGGTCAAGCAGCGGCTTGGCCTGTTCGAGCGCCGCACCGTGCCGCTCGACTCGATCATGGCCATCGTGGGCAGCAGGCGCTTCCAGGATGCGGCGAACGACGTCGCGGTCCGCGCGCTCACGTTGGTGCGCGACGTGGGCGGGGGGCTGCACGCCCTCCGCGCGAAGCCCGCCCGCTTCGCCCTGATCGCCTACGCGGACGAAGCCAACGCCTCCGTCGGCCAGCATGCGACGGAGCTGCTGCGCCAGGGCGGCGACACGGTGGAGTACTTCCGGCTGTGGCCGATGTCCGGAGCCCAGTCATACGACTCGGCGCGCGCCGTGATCGCCCGGGCGCCCACGACGGTGTTCATCGCGAATGTCCGGCCGATCGCGTGGCGCGGGAGCATCGCCCTCCCGGACTCGTTGGCGCAGCTCATCACGACGACCGACGCCACACGCCCAACGGTGCTCGTGTCCCTCGGGAGCCCGTACCTCCTGCACCAGACACCGACGGTGAAGTCGTACCTCATCGCGTGGAGCGGCGTGCGCGCCTCCGAGCGCGCCGTCGCGCTCACGCTGCTCGGGAAGGTGCCGATCACGGGCCGCCTCCCGATCCGCGTCCCGCCGGACTATCCGATCGGCTTCGGCGTCACCATCCGGAGCCTGCGGCCTTGAGGGCCCGAACCCTCGTCGCGCTAGGCGCCGTGCTGGCCGGGTGCCGAGCGTCTCCCCCGCTACCGGTGAGCACCGGCATCCCGGCGGCGACGCCGGGCGCTCTCGGATTCGACAGCACACGGCTCGTGGCCGTGGTCGCATACCTTCGGGCGGAGGCGAGCAGCGGCGCGTTCCCGGGCGCAGTAGTCGCCGTCGGCCGCCACGGGCGGCTCGCGCTGATCGCGGCGGTCGGACGCTACGGGCTCGACGACCCGCGCCCGGTCGAGGTAGGGACGATCTACGACCTCGCTTCACTTACGAAGGTGATGGGCCTCACGACCGCTTGCATGTTGCTCGTGGACCAGGGGAAGCTGGCGCTGGACGCGCCGGTGCAACGCTATCTCCTCGAGTTCCGCGGCCTCGGCAAGGAGCACGTGACAATCCGCCACTTGCTCACCCACTCCTCCGGGCTCCCCGCCTGGCGACCCCTGTACTACCAGGCGAAGTCCCGCGCGGCGGCGCTGTGGCTCGTGGACACCACGCCGCTCACCGCGCCGGCGGGCCAGACCTACATCTACTCGGACCTCGGGGCGATCGTCCTGACCCAGGTGGTCGAGCAGATCAGCGGCGAGCCGCTCGACCGCTTTCTCGAACGGCGCGTGTTCCGTCCGCTCGGGATGCCCGCCACCCGCTTTGTACCGCCCGCAGGCTGGCGCGACCGGATCGCGCCGACGGAGAACGACACGGCCTTCCGGCACAAGATGCTGCGCGGCGAGGTGCACGACGAGAACGCCGGCCGGCTGGGCGGCGTGTCGGGTCACGCCGGCCTGTTCTCGAACGCATTGGATCTGTCGCGCTTCGCGGCGATGCTCTTGAACGGAGGCGCGTGGGACACGCTGCAGCTCATCCGCTCGGAAACGGTGGCCGAGTTCACACGCCGGCAGGGGGTCGTGCCCGGCTCGTCGCGCGCGCTCGGCTGGGACACGCCGCCCGAGCCGCCGGACTCGACGGCCAGCGCGGGCACCAAGCTTTCGGCCCGCACGTTCGGCCACACGGGGTTCACGGGCACGTCGCTATGGCTCGACCCTGACAAGGACCTGTTCGTCATCCTGCTCACGAACCGCGTTCACCCCACGCGCGCCAGCACGGCGATTCTCAAGGTCCGGGCGCGCGTCGCTGACCTGGTGGCGGACGCCCTCACGCACCCCGAGCTATGACCCTCTCTGGCTCCGACTGGCTCATCATCGTCGCCTACTTCGTGCTTTCTGCCGCGATCGGGATCTACTACACCCGGCGCGCCGGGCGCTCGCTTGCAGACTACTTCGTGTCGGGTCGGAGCCTCCCCTGGTGGCTCGCGGGCACGTCTATGGTCGCGACCACGTTCGCGGCCGACACGCCCCTCGCCGTGACCGGGCTCGTCGTGAAGTACGGCGTCGCGGGGAACTGGCTGTGGTGGAACCTGGCGCTTTCCGGGATCCTCACGGTGTTTCTGTTCTCCCGCCTGTGGCGGCGCGCCGGCGTGCTGACGGACGTCGAGTTCGTGGAGCTGCGCTACGGCGGGCGGCCGGCCGCTCTGCTCCGCGGCGTGCGGGCATTGTACCTCGCGCTCCCGATCAACCTGATCATCATGGGCTGGGTCACGCTCGCGATGAAGACGATCCTCGAGGACGCCTTCGGGATCGCCGGGTGGAAGGTGCCGTTTCTCCTGTTCGTGATCACGGCGGGCTACTCGATCCTCTCGGGGCTGTGGGGGGTGATCGTTACGGACTTCTTCCAGTTCCTTGTCGCGATGGGGGGGTCGATCGTCCTGGCCATCCTCGCGGTGGATCGGATCGGGGGGCTGGATCAGCTCGTCGCGCTCGCGACCGCGCACTACGGAAGCCACCAGATCGCCGTCGGCATCGTGCCGCCGCTGCACGGCGGCTGGCTCCCGATCTCGTCGCTGCTCGTGTTCCTGGGGGTGCAGTGGTGGGCGGCGTGGTATCCGGGCGCGGAGCCTGGGGGCGGCGGCTACGTGGCACAGCGCATCCTCGCGACCAGAGACGAGCGGCACGGGCTGCTCGCGACGCTGTGGTTCAACATCGCGCACTACGCGCTGCGCCCGTGGCCCTGGATCCTCGTGGCCCTGTTCGCGGCGGTGTCGTATCCGGACCTGGCGAAGCCCGAGGCCGGGTATGTGCGGGCCATGGTGGATCTGCTGCCGTCACCATTGCGCGGCCTGCTCCTTGCGGCGTTCGCGGCAGCGTACATGAGCACGATATCGACGCACTTGAACTGGGGCACCTCGTACCTCGTGAACGACGTCTGGCTGCGATTTGTGCGCAAGGGAGCAGGGAGCAAGGAGCAAGTGCTGGTGTCGCGCGTCGCGACCCTGGTGCTCATGCTGCTGGCGCTCGTCGTGATGCGCTATATCGGCTCCGTCGAAGCGGGGTGGCGCTTCCTGCTCGCGTTTGGGGCGGGGACCGGCTCCGTGCTGATCCTCCGGTGGTACTGGTGGCGCATCAACGCGTGGAGCGAGCTCGCGGCAATGGGCGCGTCGTTCGTGACGTCGCTGGCGTTGTGGCAGTGGACTCAGCTCACGGGGGGCGATCCCACGGCCGGCGGGTACGCCACGGTCATGCTCGTCACGGTAGGCGTCACCACGGTCGTCTGGATCGTGGTCACGTTCCTCACCGCGCCCGAATCCGCGACGGTGCTCGACGGGTTCTACCGGCGGGTGCGACCGGGCGGGCCGGGTTGGCGCGCGGTCGCACGGCGGCTCGGGTTCGGCGACGAGCCGATCCCCGGCGGCGCGCTGTCGTGGCTGAACTGGGTCGCCGGGTGGGTCGCGGTGTACGCCGCGCTGTTCGGCGTCGGCGAGCTGCTCGTGGGAACGGCGCTGAAGGCGCTCGGGTTCTTCGTCGTGGCGGCGGCCGCGTTCGCGGTCATCGCCCGTAACCTGCGACACGACGCGGCGTTCCGGAGCCCCGCCGTTGACACACCCGGCGGCGCTCCCTAACTTGCTGCTTCGAGGGAGCGAGGGACCATGGCCACGACGCAGACCCCCATGACGCTGACGCTGACCGAAAAAGCGGCCGCCGAGGTGCGGAACTTCATGGCGGAGGAGAAGGTGTCGCCGGAGACCGCCGGCTTGCGCATCGGTGTGCTGCCGGGCGGCTGCTCGGGATTCCGCTACAGCCTGAGCATCGAGGAGAAGCCGGCCGACGACGACATCGTGATCGAGAGTGCCGGCGTGCGCTGCTTCGTGGACGGCTTCAGCGCGCAATACCTGAACGGCGTGACCCTCGACTACAAGAGCAACTTCCAGGAGTCGGGCTTCGCGTTCGACAACCCGAACGCCACGGGCGGCTGCGGCTGCGGGTCGTCCTTCACGGTCTGAGGCCGTTGGTTCACATCGATTCGGCATCCCAAGCCCGCGCGCGTCGCGGGCTTTCTTGCTAGGGCGCGCCCCCTGCGCCCCATCGACATCGCCGTCATCGGCCTCTATTTCGCGGCCGTCGTCGCCACCGGGCTGCTGCTCGCGGGCCGGCAGCGCGACGCCGCCGACTATTTTCTCGGCCGCCGCGGGCTTCCCTGGTGGGCGATCATGCTGTCGATCGTGGCCACCGAGACTTCGGCGCTCACCATCATCTCCGTCCCGGGACTCGCAGCCCGCGGCGACCTGACGTTCCTCCAACTGTCCTTCGGATATCTGGTCGGGCGGATTGGCGTCGCCGCGCTGCTCCTGCCCGGGTACTTCGAGGGCACGCAGGAGACGGCCTACCAGCGGCTGGAGCGGCGCTTCGGGCCGGTCGCGAGGCGCACGGCCGCCGGGATCTTCATGCTCACGAGGGCGCTGGGCGACAGCGTGCGGGTGTTCGCGACTGCGATCCCGCTCGCCGTGATCACTCACTGGAGCCTGCCCGTCGGGATCCTCGCCGTGGGGGTCGTGACCATTTTCTACACCTGGGTCGGAGGGCTGCGCGCCGTGGTGTGGGTGGACGTGATTCAGCTGGTGGTCTACGTCTTGGGCGGGGTCGCCACGCTCATCGTCGCCACCGGCCTGGCGGGCGGGATCGGGAGCTTTGCCACAGCCGCGGCCCAGGGGAAGCTGGCGGTGATCGATCCCGCGTTCTCGTTCAGCGCGACCTACACGCTCTGGGGTGGACTGATCGGGGGTGCGCTGCTCGCTGCGGCCTCGCACGGCACCGACCACCTCATCGTGCAACGGCTGCTCGCGGCACGCGATCTCCCGGATGCGCAGCGGGCCCTGGTGGGGTCCGGGCTGTTCATCATTGCCCAGTTCGCCCTGTTCCTGCTCGTCGGCACCAGCCTGTGGCTCGCCGGTGCGGACCGCCCGGAGATGCGCGGTGACGCGATTTACCCGACCTTCGTCGTGGAGCAGCTGCCGGCGGGCCTGGCGGGCCTCGTGGTCGCCGCGATTCTCGCGGCTGCGATGAGCACGGTCGCGTCCACGCTCAACTCGCTCGCCTCCGCGTCGACGCACGACTTCTACGCGCCGCTCACGGGCCGCCGCGACCCCGAGCATTTGCTCCGCGTCGGTCGCGGCATGACGTTGCTCTGGGCCGTGGTCCTCGTCGGCGGAGCGATGCTCTATCCCACTCGCCAGACCCCCGTCGTAGTGCTCGCGCTCAGCATCGCGTCGCTCACCTACGGCGGACTCCTGGGGACGTACCTGCTCGGCGGGTTCTGGCCCCGCGCGCGGCAGGTCGACGTGGTCGTCGCCATCGTCGTGAGCGTGCTCGTCATGGCGCCCGTCGTCCTTGGCGCGGTGATCCCGAGCTTCCCGATGCGGTGGCTGTCGGGACTGGCGTGGCCGTGGTACGTCCCACTGGGGACGGCAATCACGGTAGCGGCGGGGATGCTGTCGTCGGCGATCGGGCGGTCGAGCGCTCAGGCGGTCAGAGTGTAGCCGATGCCACCGACCGCCGTCTTTCTCGGCGCCGATGCGGGCGGCTCGCACTCCACCGTGGTCGTCGGGCTGGCCGACCTCACGGTGCTTGGCCGCGCGGATGGCCCGCCCGCCGCAATGAAGCCCGGCGGCGCGGCCGCGTCGGCGGCCGTACTGCTCGAGACGGCGCGCCGGGCCGCCGGGCCGGCAGGCGTTTGCTTGCCCGCCGAGCGCGCGGTAATCGGGGCGGCGGGCGCGGGTCGCGAGCAAGAGCAGGCGGAGCTCGAGGCGGCCCTCGTCGAGACCGGACTCGCACACCGGGTGCGCGTCATGGCGGATGCGGAGGTGGCGCTCACCGCGGCCTTCGCGGGGGGCCCGGGGATCATCGTGAATGCGGGCACGGGCTCGATCGCCTACGCCCGCGACGCCCACGGGCAGCTGCACCGCGCGGGCGGCTACGGCTGGCAACTAGGCGATGAGGGCGGCGGCTACTGGCTGGGGCGGCGCGCGCTCGAGGACGCGGCCCGCACCCAGGACGGCCGCGGCGAAGGCTCGACTCTGCTCGCCCGGCTCCTCGGGGCGCTCGGCCTGCAGACGTTCGATGATCTCGTGCGCTGGACGGCGACGGCGACACCGGCACAGGTCGCCGCGCTCGCGCCCCACGTGCTCAATGCGGCCCGCGAAGGCGAGATCGTGGCCCAACGCGCGCTGGACGACGCCGCGCGGGAGATCGTCGCCCTCGTCGTGGCGCTCGAGCGGCACTTCCCGGGGACGGCCCCGATCCCGGTCGCCACGGCCGGGGGCCTGCTCCTACCACAGTCACACCTGGCCATCGCGTTCCGGGAGCGACTAGCCGCGGAGATGAAGCGCGCCCGCCTGGTGCCCGATCGCATCGACACTCCGCTAGGGGCGCTGAAGCTGGCGACTGCGTTAGGCGGCTCGACCTAGCTTCGTTTCCGCGTTCAGCATCCGGGGGTCCCAGTCGCTCTCGGTCCGCGCCACGTAGGCCGCGGCCGTGAGGTCGCCCGTCACGTTGAGGGTGGTGCGGCACATGTCGAGGATCCGGTCCACGCCAAGGATGACGGCGATCGCCTCGGGCGGCACCCCGACCGTGGCGAGCACCACCATGATGAGCGGGAGTGAGCCGCCGGGAACGCCGGCGGCGCCGACGGCCGTGATCACGCTCAAGATCACAACGATCGCTTGTTGGCCCACGGACAGATCGATACCGAACACCTGCGCGAGGAACAGCACGGTCACGCCCTCGTAAAGCGCGGTGCCGTTCATGTTCATGGTCGCGCCGAGGGGTAGGACGAAGCCCGCGATCTTCGGTGGGATCTTCAGCTCGCGCTCCGCGACGGCGATGTTCGTTGGCAGGGTCGCGTTGCTCGAGCTCGTGGAGAACGCCGTAATGACGCTCATGCGAGCCTTCCGCCAGAACAGCCACGGGTTCAGTCCGCCGAAGATCCGGACCAGTGTCGAAAGGCCGACGCTGGCGTAAATGAAGAGCCCCACGACGACCACGGCGACGTACAGGGCGAGCTGCTCGAGGATCTCCCACCCGAACCGCGCGGTTGTCGCGAAGATCAGCCCGAACACGCCGTACGGGGCTAGCTGCATCGCGATGTCGATGACCTTCACGATGGCCTCGCCCAGCGCGTCGAGCACGCGGATCATCGGCCGCGCCTTCTCTTCGGGCACGAGCGTGAGCGCCGCGCCGAAGACGAGCGCGAAGAAGATCACGCCAAGCATGTCCATCCCCGCCGCCGCCTGGATCGGGTTGCGGGGGACGATGTTCACGAACAGGTCGATCCCGAACTTCGTGGTCCCCGCGGCCTGCATCCCTTCCGCCTGCGAGCGGTACGTGGCCATCAGCTGCTCGCGAACCGCGGCAGGGAGACCGCGGCCCGGCTGCACGACGTTCACGAGCAGGAGGCCGAGCAGGGCTGACAGAGTGGTCGAGAGCGCGAAGTAGCCGAGCGTCCGGCCGCCGACGCGCCCCACCTTCCGCACGTCGCCCAGTCCTGCAACTCCGAGCGCGATCGACGCGAACACGAGCGGCACGACGGTCATCAGGAGCATGCGCAGGAAGATCTGGCCGATCGGGCTCGCGACGTTGTCGACAATCCCACGCACCCAGGCGGCGTCGCGCACGAACGTGTTCGCCGCGACACCGCACGCGGCGCCGGCCACGAGCCCGAGGACGATCTTGGTATGGAGCTTCACGCATTCACGCCCGCGGACCGGCGCAGGCGGCTATGGCCGAAGCCGTAGAAGAAGTAGATCAAGAGCCCGGCGGCAAGCCACAGGACGAACCGGACCCACGTCACCCACGGGAGCTTGATCATGAGGTAGCCGCACGCGCCGATCGCGATCAGAGGCGTGTAGGGCATCCAGGGCGTCCGGAACGGCCGGGGCCGGTGCGGCTCCCTGTAGTGGAGCACCAGCACCCCTGCGGAGACGATGGCGAAGGCGAACAGCGTCCCGATATTGGTCAGCTCCACCACCTCATTGATGTTGGCGAACGCCGCGAACACCGCGACGAACACGCCGGTGAGGATGGTGGTGATGTGCGGCGTCCGGAACCGCGGGTGGACCTTGGCGGCCCAGGCCGGCAGGAGCCCGTCGCGGCCCATGGAGAAGAAGATGCGTGGCTGCCCGAGTTGGAAGACGAGCAGCACCGAGGTCATCGCGAACACCGCTCCGAGCGCGATGATAAACCGGGCGACCCCAAGGAACCCGGACGAGCTGCCGGAGAGCTCGAGCGCCGTGAGCATCGGCTCCGCCGTTCCGAGCCGCGGCCAGGGCGCCATGCCGGCCATCACCACGGCGACCAGGACGTAGAGCACCGTGGTGATCACGAGGCTCATGATGATCCCGAACGGCATGTCCTTGGCGGGGTTCTTGGTTTCCTCAGCGGCGGTGGAGACTGCGTCGAAGCCGATGTAGGCGAAGAAGATGATGGCCGCGGCGGCGCTGATGCCCGCAAAGCCGTTGGGCGCGAAGCCCCCGTAGGCGGTGAAGTTCGCCGGCCTGACGAAGAAGGCCCCGACGGCCACGAAGAAGAGCACGATCCCCACCTTCACTGCCACCATGACCGTGTTCGTGGTGGCCGACTCCCGAATGCCGTATACCAGGACCATCGTGATCAGCGCGACGATCGCCACCGCCGGTACGTTGATCACGATCGGGATGCCAAACAGGTGCGGTGCGCCGCTTACCGCAGAAGCTAGATAGACGCTGGACGGGTCCGTGGCGCCCGCCGCGACTGCCTCCGCCGCCTGCAGGGCCGACCGGTAGTCGATCGTGAGCCAGGCGGGGAGGGAGAGGCCGAAGTAACTCAAGAGCTCCCGGAAGTGCCCCGCCCAAGAGACCGCCACCGCGATGTTCCCCACGGCGTACTCGAGGATGAGGTCCCAGCCGATGATCCACGCCACGAGCTCGCCGAGGGACGCGTAGGCATAGGTGTACGCCGAGCCGGAAATGGGTACCATGGCGGCGAACTCGGCATAGCACAGCGCGGCGAACCCGCACGTCACCGCCGTCAGCACGAAAGAGAGCACGATCGCCGGGCCGGCACCGAGCCGGCCCACTTCGGGGTCGCCGACGATCGCCGAACCAGTGGAGGCGAAGATCCCGGCCCCAATCAACGCCCCGATACCGAGGGCCGTGAGGTCCCAGCGGCCCAGGGCCCGCTTCAGGCCCTGGCCGGCCTGTGATTCGGCAGTGAGCTGATCGACGGACTTGCGGCTGAAGAGCTGAGACAAGGCGAGCCTCCTGGTCGACCGGCAGCTAGACGAACAGCGGCGCCAGCACGAGCGTGACGGTGCTCAGCAGCTTGATCAGCACGTGGAGCGATGGCCCCGCCGTATCCTTGAAGGGATCCCCCACCGTGTCGCCGACGACCGCGGCCTTGTGGGCCGGGCTTCCCTTGCCCCCATACTCGCCGGCTTCGATGAACTTCTTCGCGTTGTCCCAGGCGCCGCCGCCGTTGTTCAGCATGGTGGCCACGAGGATGCCGGCGATCGTGCCGACCATGAGGAGCGCCGCCACAGACTCAGCGCCGACGTGGAACAGCTTAAACAGGAGCCCGACCGCGATCGGCATGCCGACCGCGAGCAGGCCCGGGGCGACCATTTCCTTCAGCGCGCCGATGGTCACGATGTCCACGGCTCGGCCGTAGTCGGGCTTCGAGGTGCCCTTGAGGATCCCCGGGTCCGCCTGGAACTGGCGACGTACTTCCTTGATCACGTTGACCGCGGCCCGGGTCACCGCGCCAATCGCGAGAGCCGAGAACCAGAACACCAGCATGGCGCCGAGCAGGCCGCCCACGAACACCTCGGGCTTGGCGATGTCCACCGCCGCGAGCGGGGAGCCGAGCAGCCGGACTTCGTCGAGGTATGCCGAGAACAGCAGAAACGCGGCGAGCGCGGCCGAGCCGATCGCATATCCCTTGGTGAGCGCCTTCGTCGTGTTCCCCACGGCGTCCAGTCGATCGGTGCGCCTGCGAATCTCTTCGGGTTGGTGCGACATCTCGATCACGCCGCCCGCGTTGTCGGTGATCGGGCCGAACGTGTCCATCGCGAGGATGTAGGCCGCGGTGCCGAGCATGCCCATGGTCGCGACCGCGGTGCCGAACAGCCCGGCATGCTCGAGGCCGCTCGAGGCACCGAGCTTGTACGACGCGATGATCGCGCTCCCGATGGTGAAGGTCGGCACCGCCGTGCACTCGAGCGCCACGGCGAAGCCCGCGATGATGTTCGTCGCGGGGCCCGTGACGGAGGCGGCGGCAATCGATTTCACGGGGCGGTAGCGGTACTCCGTGTAGTACTGGGTGATGTAGACGAAGGCGACGGACGTGGCGATCCCGATGAAGCCGCACAGGGCGAAGTGCCACCACGCAGCCGGCGCGCTCGCGGGGTTCAGGAGCCAGTACGTCCCGCCCGCGAACCCTACGGCCGCGAGCACCGCGGTCACCATGTAGCCGCGGTTCAGCGCGTGCATCGGGTCTTCGTCCTCGCGGGACTTCACGACCAGGATCCCGATGATCGAGGCGACCAACCCGAAGGCGCGCACCACGAGCGGGAACAGCATCAGCCCCACCACCGCGCCGGGCCCGAAGGCTCCGGGGTTCGAGAGGCCCAGCGTCGCGCCGAGGATCATGGCGCCGATGTTCTCGGCGGCCGTCGACTCGAACAAGTCCGCGCCGCGTCCCGCGCAATCACCCACGTTGTCGCCCACCAAGTCCGCGATCACGGCCGGGTTGCGCGGGTCGTCCTCGGGAATTCCCGCCTCGACCTTCCCCACGAGGTCCGCGCCGACGTCGGCGGCCTTCGTGTAGATGCCGCCGCCCAGCTGCGCAAACAACGCCACGAACGAGGCACCGAAGCCGTACCCGACGATCATCAGAGGGATCTTGGTGGGGGCGAAGCCGGACAGCTCGAGAACGGCGTACAGGCCGCCGACCCCAAGGAGGCTCATGGCGACCACGAAGAGTCCGCTGACGGCGCCGCCGCGCAGCGCGATCTGGAGCGCCCGGTTCAGGCTCGAGCGCGCGGCGCTGGCGGTGCGAATGTTCGCGCGCACCGCCACGAACATCCCCACCACCCCGGCCACACCGGAGCAGAGCGCGCCGAACAGGAACGAGAGCGTGGTCGTGAGGGCGAGCGTCGCGGCCTCGGGCTCTTCGCCGTGCGGCTCGCGGAAAAACGCGTAGAGAACGTAGATGACGACCCCGAGCACGATGCTCAGCCAGCCGATCGTCTTGTACTGGCGGCGCAGGAATGCCTGGGCGCCTTCCTGAATGGCGTCCGAGATCCGTCGCATGTCCGCCGTGCCGGTGTCCTGCCTGAGCACCCAGCGCGCGAGTGCGACGGCGACGACCAGGGCGAGAAGACTCAGCCCCAGGACGAGGGGAAGCAGCATGGTGGTTGTGGCTCCTTGGAGCCCGCTCCCGGCGGGCTAGTTTCCGATTCGCAGGGGGACGGTTACGACACTTGCCACGGTCCGCCCGTCCCGCGTGCGGGCTGGGTAGAACCGGTACGCCATCATGCGCTGCTGGAACTCCCGGCCGTAGCCCGCGTCCGCGATCGGCGGATCGACTTCAACCCGCGTGACGCGTCCGTCGGCCGCCACCCAGAACCGCACCCGATAGGTGCGGCCTGCGACGGAGCCGGGAACCTTGGCGAGCGGAGGCAGAATCGCCGTCCGCGGCGAGGCGACGAAAATGTAACCGCCTTCGCCTCCCGTTCCAGGCCCCACGTCCGCCCCGGCACCGGTCCCAACCCCCGTGCCCCGTCCCCCGCCCGCCCCCGGACCCTGCCCGGGCGTCCCGGCCGCGGCCAGCAGGCCGGCGGCTGGCGGCGCGGGCAGCGTCGCAGGGGGCAGGTCGAGCTGTGGGAGGTCGAGCTGTACCTGCCGGAGCACGGGCAGGTCCGAGACGCTGACCGGCGGGCTGACAGGGAGATCGACGGCAGCCGGCCCTCTCGCCGGCACGGTGAAGAAGTTCACCGTCGCGCCGTCGCTCCCGCCCCCGCCGCTCGGGCCCAGCCCGCCCGGGGCGCGGTGCAGGAGCTCGCGACCCCGGACGACGAGCAACACGACGATCAGCGCGTGGACCAGGATGGACAGCGCCGCTCCCGGCCCGAGCCGCCGCGGCCCGAGGGGCAGGCGGAGTCCGGGTACCGCGGAATTGCGGGTCGGCGGCAGGTCCCCGATCACGTGGATAAGTACCCCGACAAAACGGAAGGGGCGCAGGTTGCTGCGCCCCTACGATACACCTGCGGCCGCGGCCCGGGCTACTGCTTGGCCTGCTCCGCCGGCGTGAACCCGATGACCTGCACCCCGGCGCCGTGCGCGATGTCCATCGCCTGCATCACATCGCCGTATTTGCGGTTGGGCGCCGCCTTGATGAACAGCAGCTTGGCCGGGCGCTGATCGTAGATCTGGTGGAAGGCCTGATCGAGCTGGGTCAGCGGATACGGCTGCCCGTTGATGGCGTACGACCCGTCGGACTTCAGCTCCAGTACGATCTGGGCACTGGGCGGCGTCTTGGCCTTGGTCTGCTGCTTGGGCGGCACCTGGACGTCGAACGCCTTGCGCGACAGGGGCTGCGTGATCATGAAAATGATCAGCAGCACGAGCAGCACGTCGATCAACGGCGTGACGTTGATGTCGGAGCTGAGCCCCTCGCCGCCACCGGTGGACCCCATCGCCATCGGTTAGCTCCCCTCCTTCTTTTTCTTCGTGATCGACTGCTTCTGTTCGGTGATCGCGCCGACCACTCGCACGCCCGCGCTCCGGGCGACCTCGATCGCCTGCTGCACGCGGCCGAAGTCGAGGCTCTGATCGGCCTTCAAGAACAGGATCTTGTCCTGGCTGCGGGCGGCGTAGATCGCCTGAAGCCGGGCCGGGAGGTCCTCATCCCGAACCTGCATCGGCCCCGAGCCCAGGTCGAGGTAGAACTTGCCTTCGCGGTCGATCCCGAGCCGGATCTCGTCCGGTCCCTCGGGCCGGTTCTCCGGGTGCTGGCTGCGCGGGATCGTCGCCTGGAAGCCCGCCGCGATGATCGGCGTCACGATCATGAAGATGATCAAGAGCACCAGCATCACGTCGATCAGCGGCGTGACGTTGATGTCCGCCTTGACCGCAGACTTCGCGCTGGCGCTAGTGACTGACAGGGCCACTGGACTGCGCCGCCTTCTGCGTCTGGAATTCCTTCGTGAAGATCGACCGGCCGAACTCCGAGCCGACGCTCTTGATGAGATAGTCGATGAGCTCCTTCGACGTGTAGGTCATCTCCACCGACAGGAAGTCGATCTTGGTCGAGAAGTAGTTGTACAGCCACACCGCCGGGATCGCGACCAGGAGACCGAACGCGGTCGTGATCAGCGCCTCGGCGATGCCGGCCGACACCGACGCGAGTGAGCCGCCGCCGCCCGAGGCCGCCATGCCGGTGAAGGCGTTTACGATTCCCATCACGGTCCCGAGCAGGCCGACGAACGGTGCCGTCGCGCCAGTCGTCGCCATGATGCCGAGGCCGCGCTTGAGCTCGGCTGCGACGATCAACATCTCGCGCTCCACCGCCCGCTCCACCGAGTTGATGTCGGCCGCGGTGATCGTCGCGCGGTCACGCAGCAGCGGCTTCACTTCGGCGAGTGCTTCGCCCACGACGCGGGCGACGTGGCTGCGCTTCTGCTTCTCAGCCAGCCGGATCGCGCCGTCGAGCTGGTCTTCCTTCAGGAAGCGGGAGAACTCGGGGGCGAACCGCTTGGTCTCCTTCTGGGACTGCCAGATCTGCCACCACTTCTGGAACGCTTGAGTCCACGACAGGAGGGACATGATCACCATGGTCCAGACGACGCCCTTGGCGAACGGTCCCATCGTGCCGTACAACTCTATGAGCGACATTTCCATCGGGGAGAGCCTCCTTTCGGCCTCAGCGGGCCGTGATCTTGAAGTCGATCGGGATGTTGATCAGCACGCGCACCGCCCGTCCATGCACGCGCGCCGGACGGAACAGGGCCTTGAGCACGTAACTCCTGGCCGACTGGTCGAAGCCGGGGTTCGGGCTCTGAAGGACTTTCACCGAGTTCGCCTCGGCCCGACCGGTCGTGTCGATGATCGCCTGAACCATCACGCGACCCTGGATTCCGGCCTGCCGCAGCAGCTCGGGATATTGCAGCTGCGGCCCCGAGAGCACCGAGGGCTTCTCCTCGACGATCGCTTCCATGAACACTTCGTTGCCGGTCGGCACCATCCCCGTCGCGAGGCCGCCCTCGACCCCAGAGCCGGAGTAATCCTTCGGGTCGAACTTCTCGCTCAAGTTCACGGGCGGGATGTTGGTCGGGATGACTTCGGGGGCGACCACCGTCTGGAAGCCCTTGAGCGGGACGTCGAGCTGGACCGGCTGCTGCTCGGGTGGCTTCTGCTGTTGCTCTTGGGCGATGAACACCATCGCTGTGTCGACCCGGACGCTGTTGTCCCTTTGGCCGGCGTGGAGCGTGGCGTACACGGCGCCGGCAATCAGTGCCGTGTGAACCGTCAGCGACACGAAGCCCACGCCGAGCGCCTTCTTGCGGTTCTTGGTGCGCTTCGATTCGATTAGAACGTCGAACACGTCCCTTCCTCCAGAACACGCTGGATATGTAATACTCCCCAGGACGCCCTACCCGCTAGTGGAGCTTTCATTACAAAACGATGACAGCCGCGTGAGGAGATACTGACCTCTCCAGCGGCTCCCGGCGTGGATGTCCTGCCTTATCTGGCTGGGGCCGAGGGTTCAGTGAGCCGTTCGGAGTACGAAGTCAATCGGCACGCGGACCAGCACCCGGACGGCGCCGCCATGCACGCGCGCCGGACGGAAAAGGGCGTGGTACACGTACTCCCGTGCCGCAGCGTCGAACCCGCTGTGGGAGCTTTCGACCACCGCTACGGAGCTCGGCTCGGCCCGACCCAGCGTGTCGACCACGACCTGCACGACGACACGCCCCACCACACCCGCCCGGCGCAGCGCCTCGGGATAGCGGGGCGGCGGAGCGGACAGCAGCGTAGGCGGCTCCTCGACGAGGGCCCAGCTCCACACCCCGCCCGGATGGGCAACCGCCATGGACCCGCCGGTGGCCGCCTGAGTGGTGCCCAGCCAGAGCCACGGTTGCGGGTCGAGCGCTCCGCTAAGCTCGATCGGCGGAACGCCGATCGGCAGTTGGCCAGGCACGTCCACCATCGTGATCTCTGGCGGGGCCTGAATCCCGTCGGCCCCGCGCCGCGGTGGATGAGCCTCCGATTCCCGCGGCCAGGCAATGATCATGGGTAGTCGCTCGGCGCCCATGAAAGACGCAGGTTGCAGAGTCGCCCAAAGCGCCGCGCCGCCAAGCGCCAGGTGAGCCAGCAACGCGGCGGTGCCACTCGGCACCAGGTGCCGTGGCAAGCCGCGATAACTCGACTCCATGAACGTCCCGAACATGTGAGGACCTCACGATGAAAGAGCTCTCTCACACGTTGCAGCGTGAGGTTTGCAGCAGAATGGGACGACCGTGACAGATCGATGACGCTCAGGTGTGGGTTTCCTGCGGCAGCGTCACCGTGAACGTCGTCCCCCGTCCCGGGCGGCTCTGGACCTCGATCGTGCCACCGTGCGCCTCCGCGATCCACTTGCAGATGGCGAGGCCCAGGCCCGCGCCGGGACGCTCCCCGGTGCGCGTGCGGGCGGAGTCGGCGCGCCAGAAGCGGTCGAAGATATGGGGCAGGTCGCCGGGGGCGATACCGATCCCCGTGTCCGCGACCGTGAGGATCACCCGCCCGTCGGAGGGCCCGAGCTGCAGGCTGACGCGGCCCCCGGAGGGCGTGTACTTCACGGCGTTCGTGAGCAGGTTCAGCAGCAGCTGCCGGATGCGGCTCGCGTCCACGGGCACGACCACGGGCTCCGGCGGCGTCGCGACCTCCATGCTCACGCCCGCCTGCTCGGCGAGCAGCTCGCCGGTCTCGCGCGCCTCCTCGACAATGGCTCGCAAGTCCACGGGCTCGCGGTGCAGCGGCGCGATTCCCTCGTCGGCGCGCGCCAGGGTGAGCAGCGCGTCCACGAGCTCGGTCATGCGCTTGATCTCCTGCAGCGTTTCCTCGAGCGTGGCGAGCGTCTCCTGAGGCAGTCCCGGTGTGGTGAGGGATCGCTCGACGCCGGCGCGGACCACGGTGAGCGGCGTCTTGAGCTCGTGGCTCGCGTCGGCGGTGAAGCGCCGCAGCGCGGCGAAGCTCCGCTCCAGGCGCATCATCATCTGGTTCAGCGTCTCGGTCAGGCGGCCGAGCTCGTCCTTGACCATGGGTTCAGCGAGCCGCCGGTGCAGGCTGCGGCCGTCGGTGATCTCCCGAACCTCGGTGATGATCCGATCCACCGGCTCGAGGGCCCGGCGCGCGATCCACGACCCCACCAGCAGCGCCGTGACGAGACTGATCGGCAGGATCAACACGAAGGTCGTCAGGAGCTGCTGCGGCCCGAGCTCCGCGGTCTGCACGTTCGCGCCGGCGAGGATCCCGCCGAACTGCGGCCCGGCCCCCGTGAGGAAGCGGACCACGTAGCGGATCTTCGGCCCGTCCGGCGCGAGCTCGATCGTCCCGGCGTTGCGCCCCCGCAGCGGCGGCTTCGCGAGGTCGGCCAGCTGCTCGACCTTCTGGTAGCCGAGCTCACGCGCCGTTTGCGACAGAAACAGCACGCGCCCGTCGGCGTCGGTGATGATCAGGTAATCGGGAACGACCTCGAGCAACCCGCGGACATCGCCGATGAGCGAGTCGCGCTCTACCAACACCCCCCGGGCCCGGTAGCTCTCTTCGAGGATCCCGTTGGTGAGATCCGCTTCCGACTGGACGCGCTGATCCAGATCATGAAACGAAGCGCTGCGCCGGGCGAGATACAGCGCGAGCGTGAAGCCACCGAGGGTGAGGACCAGCGCCGCCGAATACCAGGCCGTGAGCTGGGCCCGAAGGGTCTGCATGTCACGCCTTCACGACGTAGCCCACGCCGCGGACGGTGTGGATCAGCTTCGGCTCGCGCGCGTGATCGACCTTCTTGCGCAGTCGAGTGATCACCACGTCCACGATGTTCGTGCCGGGGTCGAAGTGGTAGTCCCAGGCGTATTCCGTGATCAGGGTACGCGGCATGACCCGCCCGGCATGACGCATCAGGTACTCGAGCACGGCGTACTCCTTCGGGGTCAGCTCGATGGCCCTGTTCCCGCGCTTCACCTCACGGCTCCCCGTGTCGAGCGTCAGGTCCGCAACCTTGAGCACCGGAGGTGCGATCGCCTTGGGTCGGCGTCCCAGCGCTTCGACTCGGGCCAGCAGCTCTTCGAGCGAGAACGGCTTGGTCACGTAGTCGTCCGCGCCCATGCGCAGCGCCTGCACCTTGAAATCCACCGCGTCCTGCGCGGTGAGCACCAGGACGGGAACGCTGTCGCCCCGGTCTCGCAGCGTGCGCAGCACCTCGAGGCCCGACCGCCCGGGCAGCCGCAGGTCCAGCACGAGCAGGTCGTAGCGGCCGTCGGTCGCCAGCCGCAGCGCTTCGGCGCCGTCCCCGACAAGCTCGACGTGATAGCCCGCCTCCACCAGGCCCCGTTTCACGTACTGCCCGACCGTCTTGTCGTCTTCGACGACGAGGATCTTCATCCGATGGGCAGGTACACCTTGAAGGTCGAGCCGACGCCGACTTGCGATTCTACCTCAATGCGTCCCCGGTGCTCGGCGATGATCCCGTAGCAGATCGAGAGGCCCAACCCGGTGCCGCGCCCCTGCGGCTTGGTCGTGAAGAACGGCTCGAAGATCTTGGGCAGGTCCTCTTGCCGGATGCCGGTTCCGGTGTCGATGAACTCGACCAGGATCTCGTCGCGGCGCTCGGGGTTCATCCGGCTCCGGACCGTGAGCGTGCCGCGCGAGTCCATCGCGTCCATCGCGTTCAGCATCAGCGCCATGAAGCTCTGGATGAGCCGCTCTTGATCCGCGTGCACCGCCGGCAGCCCGGGCGCGTGCTCGCGCACGACGCGCAGCCGCTTGAAGCGGGCGTGGTGCTTGAGGAGGAACAGCGTCTGCTCGAGCACCGCGTTCACGTCCGCGAGCTTCTTCTCGCTCGACTTCGGCCGCGAGAAGTCGAGCAAGCTCTCGACGATGCGGCGGCAGCGCTGGACTTCGGTGTCGATGATCTTGAGGTACTCGGCATACCCCTGCCGCTCGGCGGGTCCGAGGTCCTCGCTTCGCAGCGCCAGCGCTTCCGAGCACGCGAGGATCGTGGCGAGAGGGTTGTTGATCTCGTGCATCACGCCAGCCGCGAGCTGCCCCACGGCCGCGAGCTTCTCCGTTTCGGCGAGCCGCTGCTGCGCCTGGCGCCATTCGGTGATGTCCTCGCCGATCGTGATGACGTGCGAGATATGATTGCCGTCCTCTCGCATCGGAATCTTGGTGATGCGATAGTGGCGCGTCTCGCCGCTTGCCCCAGACTCCATCTCCACTTGCTGGATCTCGCCCGTGTCGAACACCCGATCGAACTCGCGCTTCAGCAGCTCGCGCGGCTGGCGGTCCAGCACGTCGAAAACGTCGCGCCCCACCGCGCCCTCGCGGGACACGCCCTGCGTGCCCGCCTCGCGCTTGCGGTTCCAGGCACGAATCCGGTAGCCGCGGTCGATCACGTACAGCCCGACCGGAAGGGAGTCGATGATCTGGGCGGCGAAGCTGCGCTGCATCTCCATCTCGTGGGTGCGCAGCGCCACTTCAGAGGCGAGATCCTGGGACAGCTCCGTGGCCGCGATCATGGGCGCGAGGATGCGCGCCACCACGAGCACCACGTCGTGCGCGACGCCCTCGTAGCGCCCGCTCGGGATCACGACCTCGAGCACGCCGAGGGGCTCTTCGTCGTGGATGAGCGGCAGCCGCAGGATCCAGCCGCCCGGAGTCCCCTCGCGCTGGGGGCCGCGGCGCACCCAGTCGGCGACCGGGGCCGCATGGCCCGGAAGCTCGGCCTCGTCGCCCGGACTCGTGACCGGCGCGTAGCGCGTGCCGTCCGGGGTGCGCAGCCACAACCGGCAGCGCCGCAGGTTGAGCCCCCGGCGCAGCGCCCCCACCACGCCGTGCAGTGCGTCGCCGGAGGCGAGGCCGGCCTGGAGCACCGACGCCACTTCGGCGATGACCCGGAGGCCGGGATGCTCGGTATCGAGCTGGGGAGCGACCATCGGCCGCTAACCTAGGGACGTCGCTCCCGCCGCGCCAGCGGAGCCTCGAAGCGCAGGCCGAGAAACGGCCGCACGTCGCCCACGTCCCCGAAGAAGAACGTCGGCCCGAGGAGCACGCCGAACTGGGCGCCGTCCGGATCGCCGAACCGAACGCCGGGCAGGACCGTCACCGCTCCCCACGGCGACCCCACGGAAAGCGGCGAGCGAGAGGCGAGATACCCGGTGGCCTCGATGGTGAGATCCAGCCCGACTTCGCTCGAACTGGTCTCGTTGCCGAGCTCGGCGAACGTCCAGAGCCCCGTGTGCCCACCCAGCGTCAGCCCGAAGACGAAGCCGCGCGCGCCTCCGATGATCGCTCCCTGGTCCATGAACGAGCCGAGGCGCGCGCTGAGCGACGCGACGCGGACGGGACCCGCGCGCACCGCACGAGCGTATCCGATGTCGGCGGCCTCGACCTGCCAGCCACCGCCCAGTGTTCCCGCGAAGCCGAGCGTCAGCGCGCCGCGCCGCGCCGACTGCGCCGCGAGCGGCGTGGACAAAGCCGTCGCGGTCGCCAACATTGAGACCATGGATCGACGCACCTTCGTTCTCCTCACCGGCGCCGCCTCCGCCACGCTGATCCGCCCCGCCCGGGGTGTGGGGCGGTCCGTGGGTCGGTCGGCCGGCAGGCTCAGATTCGAGCTGGACGACCGCCGTCGCTGGTCGTTGTGGTACTACGGCGACGGCCGACCCCTTGCCCTCATCCAGGACGCCGTAGTCGGCGCGTGGGTGGGTGACCAGCTCGTGACGCTCGCCGAGCTGGAAGATAGCACTGTCGGAACTCGACGGCCCCCGGGCGGCGAAGCCGTGGCGGTGCGCGGTCGCGCCGCCGGCGTGTACATGGAGACCGAGTTCCTCACCGGCGGCGACGCGGAGGCGCCTCAAGCCGCCGTCGCGGTCACAATCTATCCCGACCGGTACCTCCCCACCGTCAAGGGCATCCGGTTCTTCCAGGCCACCGCGACCGGTACGCTCGTGGGTGACGGCCCGCTCATCGCGCTGGCCAACGGCTACCAGTCGGGGAGCCCGTGCCGGATCGTGACGCTCTCCGGCAGCGAGGCATCCGAGCTCGTGAGCCACGGCGCGTTGGGCCTCACGCGCGGCGACCGAGGGCTCGCGCTTGCCTTCGACCCGGGCGAGCCCGGCGAAGCGAAGGTCAAGCTCTCGCGCGACGGCCTGGAGGCGGTGAGCGATTGGCTCCCCCCGCGGCCGCTCCGCCCCGAGGGCGACACCTCCCGGATGCGGCTCAGCTACCGGCCCGCCGGCGACGGGCTCGAGGCGCTCACGGCTCTCTTCCTCCCCACCTCCCCGTTGGACCGGGAGCGGCTGGCGTCCGTTACGGCACCCGCCGGATGGTGCTCGCGGTCTGAGCCGGTCGGTGGCGTGACCGAAGCGGACGTGATCGCGAATCTCGAATTCTGCGCGGCGAACTTCGACCGGCGGTTCTTCCGCTACATCCATCTCGACGAGGGCTATCAGAAGGCGGCCGGGGACTGGCAGACGAACGACAGGTTCCCGCGCGGGCACCGCTGGTTGACCGACCAGATCCATGGGAAGGGGTTCAAGGCGGGGCTGTGGGTCGCGCCATTCGCCGTCGGTGAGCGATCGGGCGTTCCCGCCGAGCATCCCGATTGGCTGTTGAAGCACGCCCCGGCCGAGGCCCCGATTGTGTGGGATACGCGAGACGACTGGGGCGGCAAGGTCTATTCCCTCGATGGGGCGCACCCGCAGGTGCAGCAATGGCTCTTTGATCTCGCGCGCCGTGCGGTCCGCGACTGGGGCTACGACTGTCTCGAGATCGATTTCCTGCACTGGGCGACGGCCGGCGAGTCCCACTACGGCGGCCTCACCCACGCCGAAGCCTACCGCCGAGGCCTCGCGGCGATCCGCGACGGCCTCGGCACTGAGGCGTTCCTGCTCGGGTCCGGCGCGCCGCTCCAACATGCCGTGGGGTACGTGAACGGCATGCGGATCGGGAGCGAGGCCGAGGCGAGCTGGAGCGGGCTGCAGGCGCCGGCGCGGGCCGCGGGGCTCCGCAGCTTCTACCACCGCGCGACGTGGCTCAACGACCCGGCCGGCTTCGTCGTGCAGTCGCCGCTCTCCGCCGCGGAGGCACAAGTCTGGACGTCGCTCGTGGCGCTGACCGGAGGCGTCACGCTGTCCTTCGACAACCTGCCGACCCTGCCCCCCGAGCGCGTGGCGTGGCTTGCGCGCACGCTGCCCGTCGCGCCTACGCCGGGGCGTCCGGTCGAAACCCAAACCGCCGAGCGCGACGTCGCGCCGGCGATCGTCGCCGCAGACGACGTGTACCCGATCAACGGCCCCTGGCGACTCCGCACCGGCGACGACCCTCTCTACTCGCGACGCGAGTTCGACGAGGAAGCGTGGGAGACGACGGCGGTGCCCAAGGGCTGGGAAGAGGCGGGGCACCCGGAGTACAACGGGTTCGCGTGGTATCGCGTGCGATTCGCCCTGCCCCCTACCCCGCCGCGCCCCCCCACCGGGCGGTCAGGCGGTCAGGCCGTCGGGCGGTCGGTGTTCCTGGAGCTCGGCAAGATCGATGATGCGGACGAGACGTTCCTCAACGGAGTGAAGATCGGTCAAACCGGCGACTTCCCACCCAACTATCGGAGCGAACGCCATGCCTACCGGCGCTACGCCGTCCCCGCCGGCCTGCCGAATTGGGGCGGCGAGAACGTGCTCGCGGTGCGCGTCTACGACGCCCGTGGCGCGGGCGGGATCTGGAGTACGCGCCGCGAGCGACCGCCAGCCCGGTGGGTCGTGGAAGGGTCGCCGCGCTGGTGGACCGTGGCGCTCGTGAACTGGGACGACGAGCCGCAGCAAGTCGCCGTGGCGCTCGCGCCGCTCGGCATCCCTGGGGACGGCGGAGGGGGCGCCACGTTCAACGCGTACGACGTGTGGCGCGACGCGCCGCTCCCGGACCTGAAGGACACGCTCGCCGCGACGCTGGACCCGCACAGCACCCTCACAGTCGCGATCCGCGCCGCGTCCGCCCGGCCGCAGGTGATCGGCACCACTCGTCACATCGTGCAGGGAGCAGTGGACATCTCGGACGAGACGTGGAGCGCCGAGACGCGGACGCTGCGCGCGAAGTCCATCAATCTCGACAGCCGCAGGTACGCAGTAACCATCGCGCTACCCAAGGCGATGCGGCCGGGCACATGCAAGGCGGACATTCCCTGCACGGTTCGCCGGTTGCAGTCGGGGCACGCCGTGCTCGAGTGGCCTGCAGGTGGCGATGGGCGTGATATCCGGTGGGAGTTGAGCGTCAGGCCCGCGAGTAGGCGGTGACTGCGGTGACTAAGGAAGGGCCAGGCGCCGCACGCGGCGCCGGCGCAGATGAGCGCAAGCAGGCAGCCGCGGGCGGCGACCCTACTGTTTAGGCCGCGGGCGCGGCGAGCACGGCGTTCGCGATCAGATAGACCACGGCGGCCGTCAGGAATCCCGTCACCGTCACCCCACGCACCGTCTCGATCGGCTTCTTGGTGGGCCCGGCAGTCCCCGCCAGCGCGTTGATCTCGAGCAGGGCCAGGATCGCGAGGAGCAGCACTCCCCACAGTCCCCGGTTGCCCATGGCGTTGAGCGGGAAGTGCGACGCCGCGCCCATGAAGAAGAGCATCGGGAAGGAGAACACCACGTTGGTGCGGGACGCGAGAAACGCGCGCCGCCCCGCACCCGCTGCGGCGGGGTTCGCCTGGCCGCCCCCCGCGGTCGCGACCGCACTTGCGATCACGACCTTTTGATTGGGCCAGATCACGAGCCAGACGTTGAGGAACATCAGGGTGCCAAACGCCGCACCGGTGAGGATCGTCACTCCCCACGGATCGCTCCAGCTGGCCCGCCGCAGCGCCAGGATGACGAGACCGGACAGGAACGTCAGCATCGCGCTCCAGCGGAACCACCACAGGGCGCGGGGCACCAGCTTCTGCGTGGCGACGCTCTTGGTCGAAGCGTCGGCCTCCGCGAAGAACGGCCCCTGCACGAAGTTGAAGTAGTAGAGGAGACCGATCCAGGTAATCCCGGAAAGAAAGTGAATCCAGCGCAGCAAAAACTGGATTCCAGCGTCGGAAAAGAGCACCATCGTGTGCCTCCCGTGGAGGGAACGCCGACGGACAACCTGCAACGGGTCGGGAAGATACCGAGGGCCCACACGGAGGCAAGCCACGTGCCTCCCCGGCCATCGGGGAACTTTTGCCCCGGCCACCGGGTTGACCTGTGGACAGAACCACCAAGGTCAAGGAGGAGCACGATGGCGAGCACTGCAACCACCCCCGAGAAGGTCAAGAAGCACACGCTGCCGCCGCTGCCCTACGAGTACGCGGCGCTCGAGCCGCATATCGACCGGCAGACGATGGAGATTCACCACACGAAGCACCACCAGGCCTACGTCAACACCCTGAACGCGGCGCTCGACACGCATCCCGCGCTGTACGAGAGATCGCTCGAAGCACTACTGGGTGGCATCAGCGGTGTCCCCGAAGACATCCGCACCGCAGTCCGAAACCACGGAGGCGGCCACCACAACCATTCGCTCTTCTGGACGATCATGACCCCGAAGGGCGGCGGCGAACCGGCCGGCGCGCTGGCCGACGCGATCAAGCAGACATTCGGCGACGTCGCCCAGCTCCGGGAGCAACTCTCCAGCGCCGCGCTGGCCCGGTTCGGGTCGGGTTGGGCGTGGCTCGCCGTGGCGAACGGGAAGCTCGAGGTGCTCAGCACCGCGAACCAGGACAGCCCGCTCATGGACGGCAAGATCCCGATCCTGGGGCTGGACGTGTGGGAGCATGCGTACTACCTCAGGTACCAGAACCGGCGGGCGGACTACATCGCGGCGTGGTGGAATGTGGTGAACTGGCCTGAGGTAGCGAGGAGGTATCACGAGGCCAGGAAGTAGGACAGGCAACAGCGAGACTCAGGCGTCTTTAGTGCCCAGGGCGTCGACGACGGCCCGATGGAACGGGCCGTTCGACGTAATGAGACTCCCCGTGTAGATCGAGCGCCGTCCGCTCAGGTCGGTCGCGCACCCACCGGCTTCCTCGACGATCACCTGCAGCGCCGCGATGTCCCACGGCTTCATGACGGGATCGATCGCGATCTCACCCGCACCTTCCGCCACCAGCATGTGCTGATAGAAGTCCCCGAACCCGCGGGTCCGGTCCACCCGACGGATCAGGCTCATGATGCCGGGCGGCAAGCCCCCCCCTTCGCCCGGCCCGAGATTGCCGTGGAACAGCAGGGCATGCCCGAGCTCGCGGATGCCCGAGACCCGCAGCGGCTGCCCGTCGCGGAACGCCCCGCTCCCGCGCGTCGCGTGCCAGCGCGCGTGCAGCGCCGGCGCGCTCACGACGCCCGCGACGACGTCGCCCCGGGTTTCGATCGCGAGCAGGGTGGCGAACACCGGAATCCCGCGCACGAAGTTCCGCGTGGCGTCGATGGGATCGATGATCAGGCGCTCGTCGCCCGCGCCGCCCGCCTCCCCCTGCTCTTCCCCGAGCAGCCCGAGCCCGGGATGCCGCTCGCGCGCGAGCGCGCGCGCCGTTTCCTCGATGGCCTGGTCCGCCTCGGTGACAGGACTCAAGTCGGGCTTGTCCTCGACGCGCAGGTTCTTCGCACGAAAGAAGCGGAGGGCGATCCCGTCCGCGCGATCGGCGAGGTCGGTGAGGAAGGGGAGCCAGTCAGCAGGCTGATGCATCACGGTGGAATGGAGCGGATGGGATTCGAACCCTGGACTCCCGGTTCCACCTCACTTCACGGTGAACGTCACCGTGTCGGCGATCAACGGGTTCAAGGGGACGTGCCGCCAGTCCGCCACGACAGCGATGATGCGGTGCGGGCCGGGCGTGAGGGAATCCATTACGAACTCGACTTGCCCCCGGCTCAGGTGAATGATCCCAGGGGAACCCTGCGGAATCGTGTCACTGATCCAGTTCAGGTCGCGATCCACGAACAGGTGATGGTGTCCTGTGCCGCGTCGTTCGATGGTGGCCGGCACGATCTTCACGCCAGTCGCCTGCAGCCTGACCGTCACCGGCCCCGACACCGTGGCCCCGTTGATGGGTGAGGTGATGGTCACCTTTGCGCCCCTCGGGGCCTGCGCCCGTGCGGGCAGGGGGAGTAATGCAGCGGCGCAGAGCGCCAACGAGAATCCTGGAATCCAGCTTGTCACGTTAACCGCCTCCGTGTCCCGACCTGTAAGTCGCCCCGTCTAGAGGCGAAATATGCCACCGATGCGGGCCCATTGGCCACAGGAAACGCGGGCGGCCGAAGCATTGTCCAGGGGACTCCGTATAGGCCTCCCCAGCGCAGACCGCGCCTTCGGCGTTCTTCACAGCACGTGGTCACCGAAAGCAGATAAGTGCCTCCTGGTTAGCTGAGATGTTGCCGGGCTCGCCTCCCGTGCTATAGTTCTCGACGAGATTCTTCCAGGCGCAGACCGGGAGCGTGACCGTGAAAAGGGCGCTAGTGTGCGGAGCGGGCGGCTTCATCGCGAGCCACCTCGTCAAGCGGCTCAAGCACGAGGGGTACTGGGTGCGCGGCGTGGACTTGAAGCGGCCCGAGTTCTCAGCCACCGCAGCCGATGATTTCCTGCTGCTTGATCTCAGAAACAAAGATGCCTGCGCTGCGGCGCTCTCGCTGGAATCAGGCAGCTTCGATGAGGTCTACCAGTTGGCGGCCGACATGGGAGGCATGGGCTTCATCCACTCGGCCGAATGCGAGATCATGCGCAACAACGCGCTGATCAACATCAACATGATCCACGCGGCCGCGCAGGCTGAGATCAAACGCTATTTCTTCTCGTCGTCCGTCTGCATCTACCGTGACATGCGGCCCGGAGAGCCGGAGCTCAGAGAAGAAGAGGCCTACCCCGCCCTCCCCGACAACGAATACGGCTGGGAGAAGCTGTACGCCGAGCGCGTCGCCCAGGCCTTCGGCCGCAAACACGGGATGGAGGTGCGCATCGCTCGGTTCCAGAACTGCTATGGCCCGGAGGGCACGTGGACCGGTGGTCGCGAAAAGGCGCCCGCCGCCATCTGCCGCAAGGTCGCCGAAGCAGTCGACGGGGGCACGATCGAAGTGTGGGGCGACGGGACGGCCATCCGATCCTACACGTACGTCGATGACATGGTGGACGGCATCTATCGGCTCACCCAGTCCTCGCTGACGGGACCCGCGAACATCGGCAGCCCCGAGTACGTGTCCGTGGCGCAGCTGGTTCAGACGGTCGCCCTAGTCGCGGGCAAGAGCATTCGCATCAAGTACGTCGAGGGTCCCGTCGGCGTGCAATCACGTAACTTCAGCAACGCGCGGATCTATTCCATCGGCTGGCGGCCGCGCTACTCGCTGAAGGACGGCGTCGCTCGCACCTACCCGTGGGTGCATGCCCAGGTGCAGGCCCGGCGAGCAGGACCGGAGCTGGGCCGGCCCGCCATAGTCGCCTGAGCCACGGCTTTGGGCGACCCACAGATAGCGGAGCAGATCCACGAGGTAACCCGGGTAGCGGCGCAGCCTTCCGGTGAGCTTCATTCGACCGCACACATCGATGGAGTCATAGCGTTGTGTGCGCGCGGGGTAATCCGCAGCATATTGAGGGGGCCGCACGGTTGCTGGAAACAGCACCTCCACAGGACCCACGCCGATGCCGGAGCTGCAGTGGGCTCGCCTCAGAACCGATGTCAACTGCGGGCTGCGTCGCGGGGCGTGGTATCGGGTCATCCGGCTCACGCAGGAGGATGCCATCCTCGACGTGGAGCACAAACCTCTCACGATCCCGCGTGATTATCTGGAGCTCGTCAGCATCCCCCCAGACCATTGGACGGTCGTGCCACGCCCGAAGGACGCGATGGGGCCCGCGGCGAGTTGGAATTCCTACGGAGTGTGTCCCAACTGCCATCATCGGGTGCCGCTGAGGCACCCCACGCCCGAAGCACGCTGCCCGAAATGCAGCGGGTTGTTCAAAGTTGCGTGGGGGACGCCTGGTGTCGCGGGACCTGAAGCAGGCGGGGGCTCACCAGCGGCCTGATGGCATCTAACCGCCCAACCGCCTAGCCGCCTGTAGTTATGGAGCGGATGGGATTCGAACCCACGACCCCCTGGTTGCAAAGCGGATCGAGCACAGACTGAGTTACGACAGAATGTAGCATTCACGCGGTGTTCTGGGCATCGGAGTCGTGACTCGAGACGGCGAAAACGACGGGAAGTTGCACGAAACTCACAACGAAACTCACACCACCTGTGACCCCCTGTTTCGTGTGCAGGGGGTCATTCAGTGTCAGCGCTCCGAGCCAGCGACCCCCTGAACCCCATGCGACTCGGTAGGGGCCTGAGTTACGACACCAAGTAGCAATCACGCGGCGTTCTGGGCATCGGTGTCGTAACAGCAAGCCCGAAGATCAACCGGGTGTC
>DASUAL010000065.1:0-19209 GCA_035763805.1 Gemmatimonadales bacterium | reverse complement strand
GCCAGCTTCGAGTTCCGATACCCGTACGCGAAGTAGAGCACCAGCCCGACCGCGAGCCAGATGAGCAGGCGCTGCCACGTGCGCCAGGGAAGCGAGACCATCAGATAGAGCGCGGAGAGCGCACCCAGCGGTGCCACCAGCCACACGGCGGGTGTCTTGAACGCGCGCGGCAGGTTGGGCTCGCGGAGACGGAGCACCAGCACCCCCGCCGACACGATCATGAACGCGAGCAGCGTCCCGATCGACACAAGGCTCCCGGCCTCGCGCACCGTGAGAAGGCCGGAGACGATCGCCACGCCGACGCCCGTCACGATCGAGGTGATCCACGGCGTTTGGAACTTGGGATGCACCTGGTTCACGAATTGCGGCAGCAGCCCGTCGCGCGACATCGTCCAGAAGATGCGCGATTGGCCAAGGAGCATCACCAGAATCACGGACGAGAGCCCCGCGATCGCCCCGATCTTGATGAGCGACGCCATCCAGCCCAGCCCCGCCCGGTCCGCCGCCACCGCGATAGGATCCGGCACGTCCAGCTCCCGGTAAGGCACCACCCCCGTCGCGATACCCGACACGAGGATGTACAGCACCGTGCAGATGAGCAGCGAGCCGATGATTCCGACCGGCATGTCCTTCTGCGGGTTCTTCGCCTCTTGGGCCGCCGTGCTCACGGCATCGAAGCCGATGTAGGCGAAGAAGACGATCCCCGCACCCGTCATCACGCCGGTCCACCCGTACTCGCCGCGCACCCCGGTGTTGGGCGGGAAGAACGGATGCCAGTTCGCGGGGTTGATCGCGCCCACCGCCCCGATGATGAACAGAAGCACCACGGCCACCTTGACGAACACGATGATGTTGTTGACGTTGGCGGATTCCTTGATGCCGATGACGAGCAAGGTCGTGATGACGGCGATGATGACGACGGCGGGGAGGTTGAAGATGGCGGTGACGTGCGGGAGGGTCGCGGGATCGGTTCCGGCCGCCCGCAGGCCGTCGAGCAGCTGCTGGGTCGTTACCAGCCATTCGCCCGTGGTGAGCTGGATCAGGTCGCTGCCCCGGGCCGCGGATAACGCGGCGGGCACGTGGATGCCGAGGTCCCGGAGGAACGACACCACGTAACCCGACCAGCCGATCGAGACGGTTACCGCACCGAGCGCGTACTCGAGGATCAGGTCCCAGCCGATCACCCAGGCAAGGAACTCGCCGAGGGTCGCGTAGCCGTACGTGTACGCGCTCCCCGCCATGGGAACGAGCGACGCGAATTCCGAGTAGCACAAAGCGGCGAAGATCGAAGCCACGCCCGCCAGAACGAACGAGAGCACCACCGCGGGCCCCGCGTTTTGCGCCGCCACCGTGCCCGTGAGCACGAAGATCCCGGTGCCGATGATCGCCCCGATGCCGAGCATCGTGAGGTTCAGCGGACCGAGGGCGCGCTTCAGACTGTGATCGGTCAGCGCCTCCTGCTGCAGTGCCGTGACGCTCTTCCGCCGGAACAGGTCCATGCCCACCTCGGGAAAAAGGAAACAGCGGGGTCGTCAGCCGGTGTCTGAAGCGCGCGCTAGAGTAGGCCTGCGTGGGGAAGGTGTCAAGCCGTTACAGGCTGTAGTTGGGCGATTCGCGGGTGACGACGACGTCGTGCGGATGCGATTCGCGCAGTCCCGCCGTGGTGACCTGAATGAACTCGGTCTCCGCCTGAAGCGCCGCGATGTCGCAGACGCCGCAGTATCCCATCCCGCTGCGCAGCCCGCCCACCATCTGGAAGATCACGTCGGCGGCGGGTCCCCTGTACGGCACACGGCCCTCGATGCCCTCGGGGACGAGCTTGGACGGCGAGACCTCGCCCTCCTGGAAGTACCGGTCGGCGGAGCCTTCCTCCATCGCGCCGAGACTTCCCATCCCGCGGATCACCTTGAACCGGCGGCCTTCGAGCAAGAACGACTCGCCCGGGCTCTCCTCGGTGCCGGCGAGCATCGAGCCCATCATCACGGTCGACGCGCCGGCGGCGAGCGCCTTCACGACGTCACCCGAGTACTTGATGCCGCCGTCGGCGATCACGGGGACGTCCCCCGCCCCGGCGACGGCGTCGAGGATCGCGGTGATCTGCGGGACGCCCACGCCCGTGACGACCCGCGTGGTGCAGATCGACCCCGGCCCGACGCCGACCTTCACCGCGTCCGCGCCGCGCTCCACGAGCGCGCGGGCGCCCGCCTCGGTGGCGACGTTGCCGCCCACGATCTGCGCGTCGGGGAACGCTTCGCGCAGACAGGCCACCGTTTTCAGCACGCCCTCCGAGTGCCCGTGCGCCGAGTCCACGACGATCACGTCGCACCCGGCGTCGAGCAGCACGCGGGCGCGCGTCATCGCCTCGGGGGTGCCGCCCACGGCCGCAGCCACGCGCAGCCGGCCGTGGCGGTCCTTGTTGGCCCTGGGGAATTGCCGGCGCTTGAAGATGTCCTTGATGGTGATGAGCCCCCGGAGGATGCCCTGCTCGTCCACGACGGGGAGCTTCTCGATGCGGTGCTGCGCGAGGATCCGCTCGGCCTCGTCGAGCGTCGTGCCGACGGGCGCGGTGACGAGGCGATCCTTGGTCATCGCGGCGCGGATCGGCCGGTCCAGCTCGCGCTCGAACTGCAGGTCGCGGTTCGTGATGATGCCGACGAGCCGTCCCGCGTCGTCCACGATCGGCACGCCGGAGATGCGGAATCGCTCCATCAGGCGCACCGCGTCGCGCACCGGCCGGTCGGGACCCAGCGTGATCGGGTGCATGATCATCCCCGACTCGCTGCGCTTCACGCGATCCACTTCGGCCGTCTGACGGTCGATCGGCATGTTCTTGTGGATCACGCCGATCCCGCCCTCGCGCGCCATCGCGATGGCCATCTCCGACTCGGTGACGGTGTCCATCGCGGCCGAGACGAGCGGGATGTTGAGCGGGATGTCGCGGGTGAGGCGGGAGCGGACATCGACGGTCCGCGGATGCACGCCCGAGTGCCGCGGAACGAGGAGGATATCGTCGAAAGTGAGCGCGCGCCCCGGGCGAAAGGTACCCATGGCGAAAGTTACGTGGAGGGTGGCGTTTCCTCAACCTTCTCGGCGGGTTTCTTCTGCGCCTCTGCTACCGCCGCCTTTCCCGCCGCCGCCACCTTCTCGAGGAACTTGCCGGCCTTCCCCACCGCGTCCATCGTCCCCTTGATGATGGTCACCGGGACCCGGCCCGCGCGCAGCGTGTCCTCGAGCGTCTCCGCCACCTTCTGGAACGGCGGCGCACCGGCCGGGCGCTCGGCGTATTTCGACTCGAGGAACTCGACGAAATCGAGCACCTGGTAGGCCTTCTCTTCCGGTAGCGCGTCGAGCTTTCGCATCAGGCGGTCGCGCAGGATCTCGTTCATTGGTGCGTCTCGAATGTGACCAGGTCCAGCACCGGATTCCCGAGGAATCGGCTGCGGCCCGCGCGTACGCGGGCGGTGACCTGGAGGGTGGCGAGCGGGGTCAGGGCCTCGAGCTCGGCGCGTTTCGTCTCGGGCACGACTACGTACACGAAGCCGCGCTCGGGAAGCGGCCCGCGCGCGAGCATGTAGGTGGCGCCGTTGGGCATGTCGGGCCGCAGCTCGTCCGCCTTTTGGAGGGCGATGAACTGCAGCGTCCAGCGGAGCACCTGCCCCATGTAGCGCTGCGGCTCGGTGCGCAGCTCCGCCGCGGTCACGCCCAGGAGCACGCCGGCGGGGGCAGTCTGGAGATCCGCGCTCTTCACCCACCCCTGCACCTCCACGCGCGTCCACTCACCCGAGCGACCGAGCACGCGGAGCGGTGCCGAGGGCACGAGCGTGCCCGCCGGCGGGCCCTCGGGCGCGCGGTACAGGATCGTCCGGCGCGCGGACTCCACGCGGCCGGGGTCGGCCGTTGCGGCCGTTGGGCCCGGCGGGGGGGGCGTGCTGTCCTCGGGGCGCGGCGCAGCCGGGGCGGGCTCGGCCGGAACGCTGTCAGGCCCGGCAACGCGGCTGCTCGCCACCTGCGCGACGGGCTCGACGTCGGCCCTCTCGATCCAGCCGGCGCGCGTGACGTGAATCCACCGACCTGAACTGCCTTCGTTGACGCGGGTGAGCAGAAACCCGGGCGGCAGCTTCGCGACGAGGGCGCCCGCAGGGGCCGAGCGGAGGTTCTCCTCGGGCGCGCGCGTGACGGTGAGGTCGAACCCCGCGCGCGGCGTCGGGCCCACGGAGGTCGCGAAGATCCAGCCCTCGAGGGTGACATAGAGCCAGTCGCCCTGCGTCTCGCTCGCCAGCAGCACGGCGCCGCGCGCGAGCCGGGCCAACCGTTTGCCGCCGCCCTCCTGGGAGAACCAAGCGCCGTCCGTCGTCACACGATAACGCGCCTGGGCAGCGAGCGGCGCGGGGAGCGCGAGCCAGAAGACAACTGGAAGGGCGCCAACGGCCCGGCTAAATTGCATCGCTCTCAATATGGCAAAGAGGCATGGGCCGCGCACCCCGGTCGTCCTGATCGTGCTCGACGGCTGGGGCTTCCGTCCCGGCCGGGAGGGCAACGCCATCGAGCTCGGGCGCACGCCCAACTGGCATCGCCTCTGGGCGAACGCACCGCGGACGCTGCTCAACGCGTCCGGGCTCGCCGTGGGACTCCCCGAAGGACAAATCGGCAACAGCGAAGTCGGACACCTGAACCTCGGGGCCGGGCGGGTGGTGCCGCAGGACATCGTGCGCATCTCGCAGGCGATCGAATCGGGTGAGTTCTTCCGGCTGCCGGCACTCGACCAGCTGTGCCGGAGCCTCAAGCGGCGCGGCGGCACACTCCACCTCATGGGGCTGATCGGCACGGGCGGCGTGCACGCCCTCGACCAGCACCTCGTCGCCGCGGTCATGCTCGGGCACCTGCACGAGCTGCCGGTCGCGATCCACGTGTGGCTCGACGGGCGCGACACGCCGCCGCAGTCGGCGCTCGCGTTCACGCGGGAGCTCGTGGACCTGCTCGCGCAGTACGGCGGACGGGCGGCGGTCGCGACCGTCGTGGGCCGCTACTTCGCGATGGACCGTGACCGGCGCTGGGAGCGCACGAAGATCGCCTATGACGCGATGGTGCACGGCGCGGGCGAGCCGGCCCCCGATCCCGTGACGGCGATCCTCCACGCCTACGAGGCGGGCGAGACCGACGAGTTCGTGAAGCCGCGCATCATCACGGGCACGCCGCGCATCCGCAGCGGCGACGGGGTGTTCTGCTTCAACTTTCGCGCCGACCGCATGCGCCAGATCGTGCGAGCGCTCGCGATGGCGGGATTCGACAGCTTCGACACCGGCCAGCGGCCCGAGATCGACCTCGTGACGATGACGCAGTACGACGAGACGTTCCCCTTTCCGATCGCCTTCGAGCCGATGGTCCTCTCGCGCATCGTGGCTCAGGTTCTGTCCGAGCAGGGCAAGACGATGTTCCGCACCGCCGAGACCGAGAAGTACGCCCACGTCACCTACTTCTTCAACGGCGGCTTCGAAACGCCGTACCCCGGCGAAGAACGCCTGCTCGTTCCGTCGCAGAAGGTAGCGACCTACGATCTGATGCCCGAGATGAGCGCGCCCGCGGTGACTGACGCATTGTGCCGGGCGATCGAGGCTGGCCACCATGACTTCATCCTGTGTAACTACGCCAACGGGGACATGGTCGGTCATTCGGGGGTACTAAGCGCCGCGGTGCAGGCCGTGGAGACCGTGGACCAGTGTCTCGCCCGGGTGCTCAAGAGCGGCGAGCGGGCCGGGGCGACGCTGCTCGTCACGGCCGACCACGGCAACTGCGAGCTGATGATCGACCCGACGACGGACGGCCCGCACACCGCGCACACCACCAATCCGGTGCCGTTTTTGATCGTGGGCGACGAGACAAACGGACCGCTGCGCCACGGCGGCTCCCTGCGCGACGTGGGGCCGACGGTGCTGCGGATGCTCGGGATCGAACCGCCGCCCGAGATGACGGGGCGGGATCTACGGGAGAGCGATTAATGGACCGCCAGACGGCTAGACGGTTAGGTGGTTGGACGGTTAGAGCAACGGCGGTCGCCGGCGCAGCGGTGCTACTAGCCGTCTACCCGTCCAACCGACTAGCCGCGCAGGTCGGCCACGACCCGTCTCGCTCACCCTATCGCGACGTTCTCCGTGGCTCGACCGTGCTGATCACGGGCGGCTACCTCGGCGGCGGCCGGGGCACGCCGGGCGTTGGGATCTCGGACGGGCCGACCGGCGGGCTGCGGTACGAGGTCCCGCTCGGCGGCGCAATCGGCGTGTCGCTCGGCATCGCCTACGCGCAGACGACCCGCTTCGTCGTCGATCCGACCAAGGATTCGCTCACCCGAGAGGCCGGCCCGTTCAACAACGACGTCGTCCTCGCGGACGCCGCCCTCCAGCTGGTGCTCACCGGGCGCAAGGCGTGGCACGGCTTGGCCCCATACGTCGGCGCGTCGCTCGGTCTGGCGTTCGGCGGCGGCTCGCCACCCGACCCGAGCGGCTACGACTTCGGAAACAAGGTCACCCTCGCGCCTGATTTCGGGGTGCGCTGGCATCCCGCACGCCGCGTCTCGGTGCGCACGGACTTCCGCCTGGTGTTCTGGAAGCTCAAGTACCCGGTGTCCTACAAGGTCCCGGCGAGCGACGGCAGTCGCGTCCTCCCGCTCACGGCGTCGCTGGAGGAATGGACGACGCATCCCTGGATCACCGTCGGCGTCGGATGGACTTTCTAGCGGAGGGACTGCGGCGGGCGCTCGCCCTGATCCTCGGCGGCGACGCCGAAGTCTACGGCATCGCCCTCCTGACGTTCAAAGTCGCCGTTGCCGCCACCATCATCGCCTGCGCACTCGGCCTGCCCGCGGGCTTCGTGCTCGCGACCAAGCCGTTCTGGGGACGCCGAGCCGCCCTCACCGTCGTCAACACCGCCCTCGCCTTCCCCACCGTCGTGGTCGGCCTCCTGTTGTACGGCCTGTTGTCGCGCCGTGGGCCGCTCGGCGGGCTCGGCTGGCTCTACACCTGGCAGGCGATCGTCATCGCCGACGTGCTGCTCGCGTTCCCGATCGCGGCGGCGCTCTCGGCCGCGGCAGTGCACGGCGTGGACCCGCGCATCCGTCGCACCGCCGAAACGCTCGGCGCGGGCCCGTGGCGTACCGCCTGGGCCGTCGCCCGCGAGGCGCGCTTCGCGCTCGCGGCGGTGATCACCGCGGCGTTCGGCCAGGTGGTCGCCGAGGTCGGAGCCGCGATGATGGTGGGCGGCAACATCCGCGGCACGACTCGTACGCTCACCACCGCCGTCGCGCTGCACACGGCACAGGGGGACTTCGGCCTCGCGCTGGCGCTCGGGATCATCCTGCTCGCGCTTGCGCTGCTCGTGAACGTGGCGCTCCAGGTGCTCCAAGGTCGAGGCCATGCTTGAGCTCGTGGGCGTGCGCCATCGCTACAACGGCCGCCTGGTGCTCGACCTCGACCGGTTCGAGGTCCCTCCCGGCGCGCTGATCGCGATCGTCGGGCCGAACGGCTCGGGCAAGAGCACGCTGCTTCGACTGCTCGCGCTGCTCGAACGGCCCACCGAAGGCTCGGTGGTGCTCGACGGCGCGGTCGTCTCGGGCGGGGCACCACGCGCGCGCCCTCGTGCGGGAGTGCGTCGCCACGTCACGCTCGTCGAGCAGCGGCCCATCCTGCTCCGCGGAACGGTTCGGGAGAATCTGGAGTTTGGGTTACGGGTGAGGGGTGTCAGACGCACGGCCGTGAACCGGATAGTCGAAGACGTGGCCGCGCGACTCGGGATCACACCGCTGCTGGGGCGCCGGCGGCACGAGCTCTCGGACGGCGAGGTGCAGCGCATCGCGGTGACGCGCGCGCTCGCCGTCGAGCCCGATGTGCTGCTGCTCGACGAGCCGGTGAGCTCCGCCGACCGAGCGGCGGCGCACACGCTGTATCGCGCGCTCGACGAGGAACGCCGCAGGCGGCCGCTCGCGATCTGCCTGGCGTCGCACCAGCTCGAGGACGCCTACCGCTGGGCGGACGACATCCGTGCCCTCGCCGAGGGGCGGCTCTCGCCCGTCACGCCGGAGAACCTGTTCCGCGTGGAGCTGCCCGGCACCGGCGCCGCGGGAGTCGAGCTGCAGCACGTGCGCGTGGGCGCGATCGAGATCGTGGCGATGACCGACAAGTCCGGCCCGGCGATCCTGGCGGTGGCACCCACCGACATTTTCGTGAGCCGCGAGCCGGTACCGTCGTCGGCGCGGAACGCGTTTGCCGGCCGCGTGACGCGGCTGGCGCGGCAGCGCCCCGGTCAGCTGCACGTCACGGCGGACGTGGGGGTGGAACTCGTGGCCGTGGTCACCGAAGAAGCGGCGCGGGATCTGCAGCTGACCCCCGGCAGCCCGGTGGTGTTCGCTTTCAAGGCCAGCGCGGTGCGGGTGTTCTAAGGATGGCAATCAGCTATCTTACGCGTATTGTTGAGTTTACCGCGACACATCGGATCCGACGCGCCGATTGGAGCGAGCAGCAGAACGCCACTGAGTTCGGCAAGGCCGCGAGGGATCACGGGCACCGCTACCGCTGCCGCGTCACGGTGCGCGGGCCTCTCGCGGCGGAAGTCGGCGGCGTGATGAGCCTCCGAGCACTCGATGGCCTGCTCGAGGACGAGGTCGTCCGGCGGTTTGAGGGCAAGAGCATCAACGAGGCCGTGCCCGAGTTCGCCGACGGGAAGCGGCTGGCGACTGGAGAGGCGCTGGCGGTGTACGTATGGGAGCGGCTCGCCCCGCGGTTGCCGTCGGGCGTACAGCTGCACGCGGTGCGCGTGCAGGAGGGGCCGCACATCTACTCGGAGTATTTCGGTGAGCGATGATCCGGGTTCCCCACCCTCACGGGTGGGACCATCGTCCATCGCCCCGGGCATCAGCCCGGGGACTCCGGAGCCCCGCGCCCCCGGCTCGCGTCGCGGGAGGATGCTCGCCGACTCCGCGGCCGTCGAGGAGCTGCCGGTGTGGCTCGAGGTCAACGGCGAGCCGGCGGTCACGTGGATGTGCACCCCCGACCAGCTCGAGGAGCTGGCGACCGGGTGGCTTCACGGAGAAGGCTACATCGAGACGCTCGACGACCTCCTCAAGCTCCGGCCCTGCGCGCCCGACCTGGGCTTCTGGGCCGACGTGAAGCCGGAGCGCGTTGCCCTGGTCAAGGGCGAGAACCGCCGGCGGGTGCTCGCCTCGGGGTGCGGCGCGGTCTCGACGTTCCTCGCCGATCCGCACGCCGTAAAGCACGCCCCGGCGCGGGGCGAGCCGCCGGCGCCGGAGCGCCTCCGGGCGCTCTTCAAGGAGCTGTTCGCGCGCGGCGAGCGCTATAACGAGACGGGTGGAATCCACGCCGCGGCGCTCACGGACGGCGAGCGGGTCCTGTTCCACTCCGAAGACATCGGGCGGCACAACGCGGTGGACAAGGTGATCGGCGCGGCGGTCATCGCGCGGGAGCCGGTCGCGGGGCGCGGGCTGCTCGTCACGGGCCGCATCTCGGCCGAGCTCGCGTTCAAGGCGGTCCGTGCCGGGCTCGCGTACGTGGCGACGCCCAGCGTGCCCTCGACGCTCGCCCTCACGATCGCCGCGCGGTCCGGCATGGTGCTCGTCGGGCGGGCAGTGAGCGGGACGCCGCACGTTCACCGCCCCGGGGCATGACGCCCCCCCGTCCCGTCCCGCCCTCACCGGAAGCGCTGCGGGCGATCCTGCGCGAAGCCAAGAGCATCGCCGTCGTCGGGCTCTCGCCCAAGCCGTGGCGGCCCAGTCACCAGGTCGCGAGCTACCTGCAGCACGCGGGATACCGCATCGTGCCGGTGAACCCCGGACACGATACGATTCTGGGTGAGCGGAGCTTTCCTTCGCTCGGCACCGCGGCCGCGGCGTTCGAGATCGACGTCGTGGACGTGTTCCGGCGGAGCGATTTCGCAGGACCGATCGTCGACGACGCGATCCGCCTGCGGCCGCGCCTCATCTGGCTCCAGGTTGGCGTCGTCGACGCAGGGGCGAGGGCGCGCGCCGCCGCGGCGGGAATCCCGTTCGTGATGGACCGCTGCCTCATGGTGGACCACCGGCAACTGATCGAGGCTTGATGCGCCGATTCCTGCTCTGTGTCGGGCTCGCGCTGCTCGCGACGATCGCGCCCCCCCCCGCGCGCGCCGCCGCTCAGCAAGGCGCGGAAGCCAACCTCGTCCTGACCCTGCTCGGAGGCGTCGTCGGCGGCGCGGATCTCTGGACCATCGATCGGCAGGCGTACTGCGCCGTCTTTTCGAACGGCGGCTGCGCCGCACCGTACGACACCCTGGGGCTCGCCCGCGCCATGACGTCGAGCCTCGCGATCGGCGCGGGCATGACGTATTTCCCTGGGCCGAGGTTCGGCTTCCAGGCGGAGATCGCGTATGTCGGACTCCCACTCAACGACGACTGCCGTGTCCTGAACGCCAGCCCGACGCCGCCGACTCCCGAGGTGTGCGCCGATATCCGGCGTGCCTCTCAGACGACCGGCGCCGTTTCGTTCACGGCCAGCACGCTGCTTCGCGCCAGTCCCAGAGGGACCCTCAGCCCATTCGTGCGCGGCGGGCTCGGGCTGATCGTGTACAATCACAGTACGATCGAGGTGTGGGGCGAAGACGGAACGGGCGCCGCCTACCAGGTGATACGCGACGACGACCCGCGGCGCCTGGCGGCGAGCTTGGTGCTCGGCGTCGGCGCTACGGTCGCGCTCGGCTCCGGCTACCAGCTCCGCCTCGAAGGACGGGACGTCATCGCGGGGTTCGAGCGGGTAACGGGCTCGGCTGACAACCTCGGCAACCCACCCGTCGGCACGCGCTACAACCATCATTTCGCGCTCAGTATCGGGCTCGACGTCGTGCTCGAGCGGAAGCGCGGGCGCCGCTACTGAGCATGCGCGGCGCCGTCCTCGCCGGGGGCGCGGCGCGGCGCTACGGCGGACACCCCAAGGGCCTCTTCGAGCTCGGCGGCCGGCGCATCCTCGACCGCGTGGTGGACGCGGTGCGCGCCGCGACCGGTGCGTCCCCCCTCCTCGTCGCCAACGCTCCCGAAAGCCCGACCTGGCGACCCGACCTCCGTACCATGCCCGACGCGCGTCCCGGCTGCGGGAGTCTCGGTGGGATCTACACCGCCGTCGTGTCCGGCCCGGGGCCGGTGTTGTGCGTGGCGTGGGACATGCCGTTCGTGAGCCCCGAGCTGTTGCAGGCGCTCGTGGAAGGCTCGACCGGCTCCGACGCCTTCCTCCCGGAGAGCGACGGTCGCCGCGGCGTGGAGCCGCTCTGCGCCGTGTACGGGCCGGCCTGCGGCGCGGCGATCGAGCGGCAGCTCGAGCGCGGCGACCTGAAGGCCGTCGGCTTCCACCCCGACGTGAAGGTCGGTACACTACCGCTCGAGCGGGTGCGCCGGTTCGGCGACCCGGACGAGCTGTTCTTCAACGTGAACACGCCGGACGACTTGGAGCGTGCGGAGGCCATGTGGCGGCGACGCGCATGATCTCGATCATCGGCCGGAAAGGCGCCGGCAAGACCACCCTCCTCGTGGCGCTCGCGGCAGAGCTCGCACACCGCAAATTCAGGGTGATGACGATCAAGCACGGCACCCACCCGGCCGACACGGACCAGCGGGGAAAGGACAGCTGGCGCCACTGGCACGAGGGGAAATCCGAGCGCGTGCTGATGGAAGGTCCGGGTCAGCGGGTGCTGTGGGAGCGCACTCAGCAGGAGTCGGATCCGATCACCCTCGCCCGCCGCTACCTCGAAGGGGCAGACATCGTGCTGGTCGAGGGATTCAAGAGCGCCCCACTGCCCAAGATCGAGGTGTACCGGCTGGCCGCAGGCCCCGACCCGATCTTCGACCCCAAGACGCACGATCCCAGCGAATGGGTCGCGATGGTGACCGACAACCCGAAGTATCGCGCCGAGTTTCCGGTGTTCCGGTTCTCCGACACGGCCTGGCTCGTCACCCTCGCCAACCTCGCCTGGGACCGCGCCAAGATCCTCCCCCCCTGACATGCTGACACCGACGGAAGCGGCCGGGCTCATTCTCGAGCACGTCGCCCCCCTCGCCCCCGGCACCGAGCGCCGGCCGCTCAAGGAGGCGCTCGACTTCGTGCTCGCCGAGGACGTGGTGAGTCCGATCGACCTTCCCGCCTGGGACAACTCGGCGATGGACGGGTATGCGGCGCGCGCGGCTGACGTCGCAAGCGCGACCGCCGAGCGGCGCGTCACGCTCGCGGTCGTCGAGACGGTGCCCGCAGGGCAGTTCCCCACGAAGACCATCGGCCCGGGCCAGGCGATCCGGATCTTCACCGGCGCCCCGCTCCCCGCAGGCGCGGACAGCGTGATCCGCCAGGAAGACACGGACCCGCTCGGCGGCGGGCGCGTCGCCGTGCGCGACGGTCGGGACGCGGGGAAGAACATCCGCCGCCGCGGAGAGGACATCCGGAAGGGCGACATGGTGCTGGGCGCCGGGACCCCGCTCGGCCCGGCGCAGCTCGGCGTGCTCGCGTCGATCGCGCACGCAACGCCGCTCGTGCACCGTGCCCCCCGGGTCGCCTTCATGGGCTCGGGCGACGAGATCGTCGATCTCGATCGCTCCGACGAGATCCTCGCGGGGACCAAGGTCGCCACGTCGAACTCCTACACGTTACACGCGTTGATCCGTCGGACCGGCGGGATCCCAATCGACCTGGGTCTCGCCTGCGATACGAAGGACAGCCTGCGCGAACACCTCGCGCGGGCGGCTGACGCCGACGTGCTGATCACCACGGCCGGCGTGAGCGTCGGAGAGCACGACCTGCTGCGTGAAGTGCTCACCGAAATGGGGTGCGACATGAAGCTCTGGCGCATCCGGATGCGCCCCGGCGCGCCGCTCGGTTTCGGGCTCCTGCGCGGCAAGCCATGGATCGGGCTTCCGGGCAACCCCGTGAGCACGATGGTCACTTTCGAGCTGTTCGTCCGGCCCGTCATCCGCAGGCTGCTCGGTCATGCTCTTCCCTTCCGACGCACCGTGCCGGTATGCGTCGGAGAGCCGATCAGCCTCGGACCGCGGCTGCGGCACTTTCTGCGGGCGGTCGTCACGTCCGACGGCGAGGGTGGACGCCTGGTGGCTCGCTTGACGGGCCCGCAAGGTTCCGGCATCCTCACGTCCATGGCACGCGCCAACGCGCTGCTGATCGTACCGGAGGACCGCCCCTCCGTGGCCGCCGGGGAGCTGCTGCGCGCGCTCATGCTCGACGACCCGCAGCACGTCGCCGAGGTCCCCTTCTAGGTGGCCGCCCATCCCGATCTACGCCGTGCCCTGAGCCTCCTGGGGGCGGTGGGCCTCATGGTCCTCGTCTACGAACTGAACCTGAGGACCCCGCCCGACTTTCGCCTGGGGGTCCTGTACCTCATCCCGGTGCTGGTCGCGTCGTGGCACGACGGAGTGGGCTGGGGGATCGCCCTCGCGGGAGCGACCTCGCTGCTCCGGTTCGTCGTCGGGATCGACCAGATGCCGGCCGACACGCCCATGGCGGCTCGGATCCTCAACGAGGTCGCGTACCTCACGGTGGTAGGCGTGGCGGTCGCCGGGCTGTCGCAGCTCCGGCGCACTCAGGCGCAGCTGCGCCTGCTCGCGACCCACGACCCGCTCACCAATGTGCTCAATGCCCGGGCCTTTTCGAACGAGCTGTCGCAGGAGCTCGGACGCAACCGCCGGTATGGCCGCCCGCTGTCGCTGATCTACCTCGATCTCGACGACTTCAAGACGGTGAACGACGCGCACGGTCACGCCACCGGCGACGCGGTGCTGCGGCTCGTCGCGGATGCGATGCGGAGCGCCGTGCGCCAGGCCGACGCGGTGGGCCGGCTGGGCGGCGACGAGTTCGCCGTGCTGATGCCGGAAACGGAGGGGATGGTGGCTCACGCGGCCGCCACACGGCTCGCGAGCGGCATCCGGACGGTGTTCCGCGGCACACCATCCGTGACCGCCAGCATCGGCGTGGTGTCGGTGACGGGCACCGAGGCAGGGACCGACGAACTCATCCGCAAAGCCGACCAGGCGATGTACGAGGCGAAGCGAGCCGGGAAGGACCGCGTCGTGCAGGTCGCGATGTAGCGGTCGGCTATCAGCTATCAGCCATCAGCTATCAGTAACACGCTCCGTGAAGCCACTCGCTGCGCTCTGCGCCCTCAGCATCGCGGTACCGAGCCTGCCGGCCCAGACGCCGCTTCGGACCTATTCGGACGGGTTCGTGCAGCGCTACGCCCGCACCGCGCCCAAGGTGGACTACACCGTGACCGTCAGAGAGCGCGACCGCACGGCGTACTTCCTCGAGCTGGCGATCGCCAACCCGCCGAACCCCGCGCGACTCGTCATCCCGAACTGGGCGCCGGGCGCCTACCGGCCCATGGACTCGGGGAAGAACATCGCGGGCGTCGCGGCGTTCACCGACGGCGGCGATTCGCTCCCGGTCACACGGGAGTCGGACATCGCGTGGCTCGTGGAGACCCGGGGCGCGGCGCAGATCGTCGTGCGCTACGCCGCCGGCCTGCGGGACCCCCGGCGGTGGGCGCGGCCCAACAACCGCTGGTTCCTGCGCCGCACGTCGGGGCTGATCGACGGCCCCCGTACCTTCATGTATCTCGACGGCTCGACGCTCGCCCCGTCACACGTGCGCCTTCGCCTGCCGGCGGGCTGGGGGATCGCCACCGGCCTCGTCGCCACGACCGATCCCGGCACATATTGGGCGCCGAGTTACGACGTGCTCATCGACTCGCCCATCCTCGTGGGGACGTTCGTCTCGTACCGCTTCGCCGTAGGCGGCGTGCCGCACCGCGCCGTGGTGGACCTCGGGGGCGCGGCACCCGGATACAACGAGCGGGCGTTCGTGAACGTGCTGCGCCGGATCGCCGAAACCGCGATCGGTGTGTTCGGCAACGCTCCGTACAAGGACTACACCTTCATCTTCGCCGGTGCGGGGGGTGGGCTCGAGCACCTGAACTCCACCACCATCGGGTTCAGCCCCACCCGCGTGGGGCGCGACCCCGCCGCGCTCGAGGAGGTGACGGCGCACGAGCTGTTCCACGCGTGGAACGTGAAGCGCATCCGCCCGCTGGAGCTCGGGCCGTTCGACTACACCCGCCCCGTGCGCTCGCCGAACCTGTGGATGAGCGAGGGCGTCACCGACTACTATACGCTCCTCATCCTGGTCCGGAGCGGGCTGGATTCCCCGCGCGATTTCGCACGCAAGATCGCCGCCTCGATCGCGAGTCACCACACGAACCCGGCGCGCCTCACGGTCTCACCGGAGCGGGCGTCGTGGACGGTGTGGGACGGCCCCGAGGTGAATGACGGTGCGCATATTTCCTACTATCTCCAGGGCGAGCTGCTGGGGTTCCTCCTCGACCTCGCGATCCGTGACTCAACCGACAACGCGCGCTCGCTCGACGACGTGATGCGATATCTGTTCGATCACTACGCGGGCGAGCGGGGCTTCACGAACGACGATCTCGTGCAGAGCGTCCGAGCGGTGACGGGCCGGAACTTCAGCGATTTCTGGCACAGGTACGTGAGCGGGACGAACGAGATACCCTGGAACGAGTACCTCAAGGCGGCGGGATGGCAGGTGGAGTTCCATGAGGAGCGGGGGCTGGACGCGCGGGTCGGCACGATCCCGCCCGCCGTGCAGGATGGTCCGCCCCGGGCGATCGCCTTCGCGGGGAGCGCGGCGGAAGCGGCCGGCCTCAAAACCGGGGACGAGCTGCTCCGGGTGAACGGCCGCGACGTCGTCGAGAGCGGAGACGTCACGGCGGCTCTGCGAGGAGCGCGGGTGGGGGACCCGATCACCGTCGTGGTGCGCCGCGACGGCGGGCCGTTGACGATCCGGTTCCGCGCCGGCACGCGCCTGCGGACCACGGCGGCGCTGCGGGACCTCCCCGAGCTCAGTGACAAGATGCGGCGCGTCCGGGCCGGCACGCTGACGGGGCGATGATGGACCAGGCCGCGGGCGTGGTGCAGCTGCTCCAAGAGCTGTTCCTGATCTTCACCTCGGTCTTGTTCATCGTCGACCCGCTCGCCGCGGTGCCGAGCTTCCTCGCCATGACGGCCCACGATCCGCCGGCGGTGCGCCGCGCCATGGCGCGGCGCGGGGCGTGGACCTGCACGATCACGCTGACGGCGTTCGCGCTGGGCGGTGGGTTGATCTTCAAGCTGTTCGGGATCACCCTGGGCGCGTTCAAGATCGCGGGCGGCGTGCTGATCGGGCTCAACGCGCTCGACATGGTGCAGGCCCGGCGCAGCCAGCAGAAGGAGACCCCGGCCGAGAAGGCCGAGGGGATCGACAAGGAGGATGTGGGGATCATGCCGCTCGGCGTGCCCATGCTCGCCGGGCCGGGTGCGATCTCTACCGTCATGGTGCTGGCGGGCGCTTCCAGAAACGTCGCCACGACGCTCGGGTTGTTCGGCGCGATCGCCCTCACGGCCTACTTGTCGTATCTGACGCTCGCCGCCGCCACCACGGTCGAGAAGCGGCTGGGACAGACGGGCATGCGGATCCTGACCCGGCTCATGGGGCTGGTGCTATGCGCGATCGCGGTGCAATTCATTGTGGACGGGATCAAGATGACCGGACTGGCCGGAGGGCCCTGACATGCGAGCTATCTCATCCATCGCCGCTCTGGCGGGCTGGCTCCTCGCCAGTCCGTCGATCGTCGAGTACGACATCCCCACCCCTCGCTCGGCCCCGCATTGCCTCGTCGCCGCGCCCGACGGCCTGATCTGGTTCGTCGAGATCGGCGCCAACCAGCTCGGGCGGTTCGACCCCAAGACCGAGCGCTTCACCGAGTGGCCGCTCCCGACCGAAAGCTCGCGCCCCCACGGCATCGCGTGGGCGGCGGACGGCCGGCTGTACATCACCGAGCAGGCGGGGAACAAGATCGCGGCGTTCGACCCAAAGACCGAGCGCTTCACCGAGTACCCGGTGCCCAGCCCAGGCGCGGGCCCGCACACGCCGATCGAGGGCCCGGACAGGGCGATCTGGTTCACCGAGCAGCGCGGCAACCGCATCGGGCGGCTCGATCCTACGACGGGGAAGATCACGGAGTATCCCGTCCCCACGCCGCGCGCGAACGCCTACGGTATCATCGGCTCGCATCGGGAGAACGCCGTGTATTTCGCCGAGCTCGAGGGGCACAAACTCGGGCGCGTGGACGCGAAGACCGGACGGATCGAGGAGTACCCCACGCCGACCGAGAATTCGGGCGTGCGCCGGCTCGCCATCGATAAGAGCGGCGGGATCTGGATGACCTACTTCGTCGCCGGCAAGGTCGCGCGGTTCGACCCACGAACCAAGACGTTCAAGGAGTACGACGCTCCGGGCGGGCCGCGGAGCGGCCCCTACTCGGTCGTGGTCGACTCGACCGGGCACGTGTGGTTCAACCAGTTCGACGGAACCCTCAACGATCTGGTGGAGCTGGACCCCGCAACGGGAAAGACGACGAGCTACAAGATCCCCACCGGGCCCGCGCTCGTGCGGAAGCTGACGGTGGACGCGGGCAATACGGTGTGGTACGCGAACAACGGTCAGGGTAAGATCGGGAAGGTCAACCGGTAGCCGATTCAGCCGTCCGGGGTCTCTTCACGTCTTCGGTCCCGAATGATGCGGCGACCGAGGCCGCACCTCGTGGCTCGGGTCGCTACCTCGTGCAGTGGCTTGGAGATAGCATCGCACGTCAGGATGGGTCGCGCCTCACAGCCCCAGTAGCGTTGTCGTGGGCTGACAGGCGATGACGCGTCGACGCAGCGCTGGAGCGCTACATCCTCTTATACCTGGGGCCGCTCCCTCCCTCCCGGGGCGTCCACCGCGGGCCCAGGACGTCGGTTGCCTTACAGTCGATGCAGTTGGGCGCGTTCACTCGCAGGGTGCCGTCCACCCCCTCGTACACCCCCGCCGGGCACATGTGAGCGTAGAAGTCGGCCACCTCGGGGGGGACGTCTTTCCCCACCACGAGATGGGTCGGGATCGTGTCGCGGGTCGCGTTCCCGGACTTGAAGACGCCGTCCACCTTGGAGAAGGTGAGACGGCCGTCCGGGATGAAGGGGATCTCGCCCCCGACGCGGCGGCCAACTGCGGCATCGCTCTCCATCACGATTCGGCGACCTGGAAACCGCCCGCCGGTGAGGGTCATGAGCGCCGCCCCGACCGCTCCAGCGTAGAACCCGTGCTTGAAGGCGAGCCGCATGTTTCGTGTGCGGTACAGGTCCTTCACGATGTAGGAGTCGCTCACCATCCGGTCGTACTCGGCGAGTCGGGCCGCGGACGCGTCGCCGGCCTTCAGCGCCACGAAGATCGCGCGCGCGGCGAGGATGCCCGACTGCACGGCGTAGTGGATGCCCTTGAGCGACGGCACGTCCACGAAGCCCGCGGAGTCACCGAGGATCACCACGCCGTCCCCCGAGCGCCGCGCCGGGACGGAGTAGTAGCCGCCTTCGGGGATGGTCTTTGCGCCCCATTCGACCATCTCCCCGCCTTCGAGGTACGGCCGGAACAGCGGGTGCCGCTTCATGCGCTGGAGCAGTACGTGCGCGTCGAGTGCGCTGTCCGAGTAGTCGAGCCCCACGACCAGTCCTAGCGCCACGAGATGCGACTCGAGCGGATACATGAAGCTGCCGCCGAACGCGGTGGTTGGGAGCGGCCAGCCGAGCGTATGGACGATTGCGTCGAGCGGCCGCTTGGTCTCCCAGATCTCCTTCACGCCGAGCGCGAAGATCTGGGGGTTGTCCGATCGCACTTGCTGCCACTCGCACCACGCCTGCGCCAGCGTTCCCCGGGTCCCCTCGGCGAGCGCCGTGACCCGAGCGACGATGTCATTGGGCGCCATGTAGTTCGGGAGCGGCTGCCCGTCGCGGTGGAGCCCCGTCGCGGCGGTTCGGACCCCGACGATCGCCCGGCCATCCACGAGCAGGCTCGCGGCGGGGAAGCCCGTGAAGACGTTCACGCCCAGCGCTTCAGCCTTTTCGCCCAGCCAGCGCACGATCTCGCACAACGAGGCGACGTAGTTGCCGGTGTTGTTCATCGTGGGGGGAACGGGAAGGCGCCATTGGCGATTGGCCGTTAGCAGATACACGGCCTCCCGCGTGACTGGGGCGCGGAACGGGAAGTCCGCGTCCGTGAGATCAGGGAACAGCTCTCGAAACGCGCGCGGGTTGAC
>DASUAL010000064.1:0-8924 GCA_035763805.1 Gemmatimonadales bacterium | reverse complement strand
CCGTGACGGGGGGGGCGGGGGGGGCGCCGTAGGGATCATCACGATCGACCGGCGCGATCGCTTCAACTCGATGGACGTGGACACGGCCCAGGAGTTCCGCAAGGCCGGGCTGCAGTTCGCACGCGATGAGCAAATCCGCTGCGTGGTGATCCGCGGCGCGGGGGGGCTGTTCTGCAGCGGCGCAGATCTCAAGTACATCCGCGACCAGGGCGACGCCACGGACTTCGGCTACCTGCACCCCGAGGGCGTCGGCCCCGAACGGGGCTATGGCGAGAGCTTCAAGCAAATCCTCGAGTACCTGCACAGCACGATCTCGGAGATCAAGCGGGCGCCGAAGCCGTTCATCGCCGCCGTGGAGGGAATCGCCGCAGCGGGCGGCTTCGGGATCGCGATGTCGTGCGACCTCGTGTTCGCCGCGGAAACGGCCAGCTTCGAGTGGGCGTACCACAAGACCGGCCTCACCGGTGCCGAAAGCTCCACGTTCTTCCTCCCCCGCCTCGTCGGCCTCCGCAAGGCCATGGAACTCGTGCTCCTCAACCCCCGACTCACGGCGCGCGAGGCGTTGGAGATCGGGCTCATCACCGCGGTCTTCGCGGCCGACACCTTCGAGGCCGAGGTCATGGAGGTGGCGCGGCGGCTGGCGGCCGGCCCCACCAAGGCCTACGCGGTCGCGAAGACCTTGCTCAACCAGGCCGCCGGCGTCGATCAGCTCGACTACCACCTCGACGAAGAGCTGCGAAACCTCGCCCGCATCGCCGACACGCCGGACTTCGCGGAGGGACTCGCGGCGTTCTTCGGCAAGCGCGGGCCGGCGTTCAAGGGGGAGTAGCCCATGGCACAGCGACACGCGGTCTTGGTTACCGCAGCACTCTTCGGAGTGCTGCTCGTTGGAACCACCGTTGCGGCGCAGGAGGCCGGGCAAACCGTCATAAAACGGGGGACGATCACCGAGGACCTGTATCTCGCGGGCGGGACCGTCGAAGTCCGCGCCGACGTGCAGGGGGATGTGACCGCCGTGGGCGGCCAGGTCTTGATCGATCAACGGGTTGCGGGAGATGTACTGGTCGGGGGCGGCTCCGTGGATGTCCCCGCCGAGGTCCTCGACGACGTCCGGGCTGCAGGCGGCACCGTCACGCTGCGCGGACGGATCGCCGGTGATGCCGTAGCCGCGGGCGGCGAGGTGGAGCTCGGACCCGACGCAATTGTGGGCGGACGGGCGTGGCTCAGCGGTGGGGAGGTGAGGGTTGCGGGTCGCGTCACGACCCACCTCAAGGCGGCCGCCGAGCGGATCGTAATCTCAGGCGCCGTCGACGGCGACGTCGATCTCGCGGCGGAGGAGATCGAGGTTCGAGCCACGGCGAGAATCAGGGGCAAGCTCACCTACCGGAGCCGCCGCGAGGCCCGGATCGATCCGGCGGCCGAAATCGGCGGCGGGGTCACGCGTGTGGCCGTCAAGCCGCCCTCCCTCGCCGGGCGCGTCGCGGGCCGGCTGGTGTTCGTGGCCGCGAGCGGACTGCTGGGTGCCGTGCTGATCCTCGCGTTTCCCGGCTTCTCCACTGGCACGGTCGGCACGCTCGGCCAGGACCCCTGGAAGTCGCTGGGGCTCGGCGCCGCCACGCTCGTGTGCGGACCGCTTTTCGGGATCGTGCTCATGGTCACGGTTGTGGGCGCTGCGGTGGGCGTGGCCGTGCTCGCAGTGTATGGCCTGGCGCTGGTTGCAGGCTTTCTGACGGGCGCGCTCTACGTAGGAGAGCGCTCGTTCCGGCTGGTGCAGCGCACCACGCCGACGTCAGTGGGATCGTGGATCGGGCTACTCTTGATCGGCCTGGCCGTGGTGGTCGTGCTCAAGGTCGTCCCGTTCATCGGCGGTCTCTTCTGTCTCGCGGTGCTGCTGCTGGGCCTCGGGGCGTTGGTGCTCCAGGCATACCGTGCGTGGCAGGCGGGGCGGGCGGAAAGCGGAGCCGTCGGGGATACTGCATAAAGCCTTGCTCCCACCGGGCGGCGAGGGATCTTCCCGAGCGTGGCCCTTCTGAGGCGTGCAGCACTCCCGCTCGCGGCCGTTGGCATGGCGTCGCTCGCACGCCCGGCACGGGTCCCCGGACAGGCCGGCGACGACCCCTGGCGCCCCCGGACGGTCCCGCTGTTCGGCGCCAGCTATTCGCCCGGCTTCGGCTTGCTCATCGGGGCCGGGATTGCGCACACACGGTACGGGTTCCACGCGCTGCCACCGAGCACGCGGTTGCTCGCCGGGGCCCAGTACGCGACCGCTGCGCAGACGTACCGGGTGGACCTCACGGGCGAGTTCCGGCAGCCGCTCTTCCCCACCATCCTCAACGTTACGCTGCGCGCGTCCGGACTCGAAATCATCCGGTTCCACGGCATGGGCAACGAGACCGACGTCTCGCAGCCCGACAGCGTCTACCGGGTACGGCAGGAGCAGTTTCTCGTCGCGCCGATCGCGACGGCTGTCCTCATGCCGCGGCTTCGGCTCGCATTGGGTCCTCTCTTGAAATACGCACGCACCCGTGCCGACTCAGGCATCCTCCTCACACGCACGGGGCCCCACTATGGCGCCGCCGGGTTCGGCGCGCTGGGGGTGCGTGTGGCGCTCGAGCTCGACACGCGCGACGTGCCGGCCGCCGCAGGCCGTGGCGCACACCTCCGCCTGGCCGGTCAGTGGCACCCCGCCGCTTGGGACGCGATCAGGCCGTTCGCCAGCCTGGCCGCCCAGGCGTCGACCTACCTGTCCGCCGGCGACCCGCCAGCGGCGACGCTGGCGTTGCGGGCGGGCGGCGCGCGTGTGACGGGCACGGCGCCGTTCCACGAGCTGGTGTACGTCGGAGGAGAGACGACGGTCCGCGGCTACGTGGAGCAACGGTTCGCCGGGCGTTCGGGCGCCTATGCGAACGCGGAGCTGCGCCTCCTCGCACGCCGCGTTTCGATCGGCGACCTCGGACTCTTCGGGCTCGCAGACGCGGGCCGGGTGTGGGCTCCGGGCGAGTCGTCGGATCGCTGGCACGCCGCGGCGGGTGGCGGCCTGTGGTTCGCCTGGCGGCACCGCCGCGCCCAGACGGTGTCGATCGCGGCCGCGAGGAGCCCCGAGCGCTCGGCCGTCTACCTGCGCCTCGGCTTCCTGTTCTGAAGGGAACGTCGCCTCCAACGCCGCGATCGTCCCGCTCGTATCTTTCGCTGTCCACCCACGGGAGCACACAGACATCATGCGGACCGCACGCTGGTTGTCACTCGCCATCGTCGCCCCTATTCTCTCGGCCTGCGCGGCGCCCCGAACGGGCGCATTCCGGCCCGGCCCCGAGCCGGTCACGCTCCGCTACATCAATCCGGGAACTCTCGCCGCCTTACCGGGCTTCACGCACGCGGTGAAGGTCGGCCAGACGGTGTACGTCTCGGGCGAAGTGGCGCTCGACAGTCTTGGGCACCTCGTGGGACCGGGCGACCTGCGGGCGCAGGTCCGGCAGGCATTCGCCAATCTGGCGCTGGTCCTGAAGATCGCCGGCGCGGTCCCGGCGGACGTCACCAAGCTCACGATCTACCTCGTCAACGCCGGACCGCGCGACTTCGAGACCGTCCGGCAGACCCAAACGGAGCTCTTCGGCGACCGGAACCCACCTGCGGGAGTCGTGGTGGGCGTGCAGTCGCTCCCGATGGACGGGCTGCTCATCGCGGTCGATGCGACGGCGGTCGTGCGGGCGATGTTCCGGCCGCTCGAGGAGCGGGAACGGTCGTATCGCCCGTAGTGGCTGAGGGGTTGACGCCCGGGTCGGTCGAGAGGTCGCGCCACGGCTCACGCCGGGCCGTCGGCCCCGGGGTCGAGTACCGAGCTGCGAAGTCAGTCCCGACGGCCCCAGTTCGCGTTCTGAGTCTTCCATCATGACCGTACGCCTGCGAGAGCAAGTGCCGCTCGCCCCCCACACGACGCTCGGGTTAGGCGGGCCGGCGCGCTATTTCTGCGAGTGTGCGACCGAGGCGCAGGTCCGCGAGGCGCTCGCCCTCGCTCAGCGACGGCAGATTCCGGCGCAGATCATCGGCGCGGGCAGCAACGTGGTGTTCTCAGACGCGGGGTATCCGGGCCTGGTGGTGAAAGTGACGGTCGGGGGCGCGACGTTCCGCGACGCCGCCGACACTGTGGAGGTGAGCGCGGGGGCGGGCGTTGAGTGGGACGCACTGGTGCGGGAGACGGTTGAGCGCGGAGCCACGGGGATCGAGTGCCTGTCCGGGATCCCCGGTACCGTGGGCGCGACCCCGATCCAGAACGTCGGCGCCTACGGCCAGGAGATCGCAGACACGCTCGTGTCGGTCACGTGCCTCGAGCGCGAGGGCCTCACCCGGGTCGTGTTCACCCGCGACCAATGCGAGCTCGCGTACCGCGACAGTCGCTTCAAGCGCGCCGATCGGGATCGCTACGTTGTGCTCGGCGTCACCCTTCGCTTGCGCCGCGGCACGACTCCGCGATTGCGTTACGCGGAGTTGGAGCAGGCAGTCCGGCAGAGCGTCGATCTGGAAGCCCTGGAGCCGGCCTCCGCGGTGAGGGTCGTGCGAGAGACCGTCTTGCGGCTGCGGCGCCGCAAGTCCATGGTGCTCGATCCCACCGACCCGAACGCGCGATCGGTCGGGTCCTTTTTCGTGAACGCCGTCCTATCTCCCGAAGCCTGCGACGAACTGGTCCGTCGCTGGCGCGCCTCGGGAGGCAGTGACCCCATCCCCACCTTTCCGGCCGACGGACAGGTCAAGGTCCCGGCTGCCTGGCTGGTCGAGCACGCCGGGTTCGCGAAGGGCTACCGTCACGGGGGGGCCGGGATCTCGACGCGCCATGCGCTCGCGCTCGTCAACTTCGGGGGCACGTCCGCGGAACTCCTCGCGCTAGCCCGGTCTATCGAGCGGGCGGTGGACGAGCGATTCGGGATCCGGCTGGAGCGCGAGCCGGTCGTGGTCGAGTAGCGCGTTCCTCTACCGATCCTTGCTGCGCCACCCGAGCAGCACCCCGAGCACGAGGCCAAGCCCGGAGCCGATTGCGGCCGCGATCGCGAGCTTCTTCGCCTGGCCGAACGGGAGAAACTTCGTCTCCTGGCCGGTGACCTCGACGATGCCGACGGGTTTCGCCGCCACCCCGCCGCCCGCGCCCTCGCCTGCTTCGGCGACTGCTTCCTTCCCGGCTTCGCCCGGTGGCGCCTTCTTCGTGCCCGTGCCGCCTCCGAACCCGTAAGCCACCTTGGCGACCGGGATGATCGTCTTCCCGTCGATCACTACCGGCTCGCCGTACACGGTCTTGACGCTCGCGCTGGTGCGCAGATGCTGGACCGCCGAGTCAATCAGCTCCTTGGTGCTCATACGCCCTCCTGAGTGGGAGACCTGCACCCGTAATCGAGCACGGGGGCGCTGAAACGGCCGTGAATCACCGGTGAGCGTCCGTTCAGCGTCCGTCGTCGTGGCCCTGCTCGGCGGCGGGGAACGGCGCCTCCGCACGGATCTCGGCGTGGCGGATCTGGCCGCCCAGGTTTGCCGTGCGGGCCATGAGCCCGGCCGCCACGAGCGACACGACGAGCGTGGCCCGGGTGATCTTGGCTGAGAGGGGACGACCGCCGCGGGATAGGTACAGGCCCACGAGAGCGATCAGGCCCAACAATTCCACGCCGATCAGGGAGACGAGCGCCGCCGCCTCGTGCGCCTTGACGAACGATTTCGAGTCGCCCACGACGTGCTCCACGGTCTCCTCCGCTGGCTCGCCCGTGAAGTACACGGGTAGCGCGAGCAGGCCGACGACGACGAACATCCCGAGCGCGAGTCTCTTCAGGTCGTCGTTCCGCTTGAAGACTGCGTAGGCAAGGAGCGCCAGCCCGAAGATGGTCCCCAGCACCGGGACGTGGTTCAGCAACAGGTGAATGTGTGCCCAGTTCATGACGTCACCTCCCGCGAGAAAGCAACCACCCGGAGGATGAAGCTTTCCTGAATGTGTCTTTCAGAAGCCTTCATCAGGCCGGTGGATTATTAGCCCGATGACCGCTGTGCCTTCCCGTGCGCCTGGCCGCCTCGTGTTCGATCGTGCGCCCTTACGGGTGTACTGGGAGCTCACCCGCGCCTGCGAGCTGGCGTGCCGCCACTGCCGCGCCGAAGCCGTGCAGTTCCGCCACCCCGGCGAGCTCGACACCGCCGAGGGGCTCCAGCTGCTGGAGCGGCTCGCTTCATTCGGCGATCCCAAGCCGCACCTCGTGCTCACTGGTGGCGATCCCCTGAAGCGACCCGATCTCTACGTCCTGATCGAGGCGGCGCGGGCGCTCGGTCTCGGCGTCTCGGTGGCGCCGAGCGCGACGCCGCTGCTCACTCCGCCGGAGATCCGGCGTCTCAAGGAGGCTGGCGTCGAGGCGATCTCGCTGTCGCTCGACGGCTCCACGGCGGCGCGGCACGACGCGCTTCGCGGGATCCGTGGCACGTTCGAGCGGACGCTCGCTGCCGCGCGCACCGCGCAGGCCGTGGGACTACCGTTTCAGATCAACACGCTCGTCGCGGACGAGACGCTGGACGACCTGCCAGCGATCTACTTGCTCGCGAGCGAGCTGCACGCGGCGCGCTGGAGCCTCTTCTTCCTCGTTTCGGTGGGGCGGGGGACGGTGCTCGAGCAAGTGTCACCCGAAGAGGCCGAGGCCTTGATGCGCTGGCTGGTGGAGCTCTCGGGTCAGCCAGGTGGGGGGGGGCTGGTGGTCACCACTACCGAGGCACCGCACTTCCGACGCGTGCTGCTCCAGCGCCGCGGCCCGGCGGTCCGCGGCCACGGGGCCGGAATCCGGGACGGGAACGGCATCATGTTCATCTCACACACGGGCGAAGTGCATCCGTCGGGGTTCCTGCCCCTGTCGGCGGGAAACGTACGGACGCAGGACGTCCTGGAGATCTACCGAGGCTCGCACCTGTTTCGCACGCTGCGGCACGCGGACCTGTTCGACGGCCGCTGCGGCCGCTGCGAGTACCACTGGCAGTGCGGCGGGTCGCGCGCCCGCGCGTACGCGGCGACCGGAGATCCGTTCGGGGAGGATCCGCTCTGCGGCTACCAGCCGAAAAAGTTCCCACCGGCGCTTCCCTGAATCCGCGTGGGATCGCGCTGCATCCGCGTCAGCCGGTCGCGACGCGGGCCAGCACTCGTTCGAGCCGTTGCCGCACCTCGCGAGCGAGCGGCTCGAGATCCTCGCGCCCGGCCAGGCGGAGCTGCGCCACGGGATCGAGAGCGGCGACGACGCTCTTCGCCGGGTCGTCGCCGGCGTAGACCACGAGGTTGCAGGGCAGCAGCAGCCCGATGTCGCGCTCGGCCGTGAGTGCCTGGTAGGCCAGAGGCGGGTTGCACGCGCCGAGAATCACGTACGGCCGAAACTCCACGTCCAGCTTCTTCTTGAGCGTCTCCCGCACGTCGATCTCGGTCAGCACCCCGAAGCCTTCCCGTCCCAGCTCCGAGCGCGTCCGCTGCACGGCCAGTTCATAGGGCAGCTCGACTGCGATGCTGAGGCCGTAGCCGGTGGTCTGATCAAGCATGGCTTTTTCTCCTCAGGCTACGATTCGCAAGCGTCGGGGGAACAGCCGGCGGCCACGGGCTGAGCAGGCGCGGCATCGACCTCCACGGCCACCTGCACGTCGATCCCACGCCGCACGCTGTCGGTCACGATGCAGAAGTCTTCGAAGAGGTCGAGGCAGCGCCCGATCCGGTCGCGCTGCTCGGGCGCCACATCGGGCAGCAGTTTCACCCGGATCTCCCCGAGCCGCAGGCGTCCGCGCTCGTTGCGGACGAGCGTGCCCTCCACCGCGACGCGCAGCCCGCGCACCTCGATGCGCGCCCGGCGCAGACAGAAGAGTAGGCTCGCGCCAAGGCAGTTCCCAACCGCCGCACCAAGGATGCGGGCTGCGTTGGGTCCGCGCCCTTCGCCGAGGGGCGGCGGCTCATCAAGGAGCAATTCGGGGATGCCCGGATCCTCGAAGTCCGCGGCAAACTGGAACCCCTCCCGCAGGGTGAGAGTGAGGGCGAAGCGCTCGCCGGCCATCACAACTCCCCGGGCACGTCGCCCATCGGGGTGTGGCGCAGCTCGCGGCGCAGGACGGGGTGCCCGACCCAGAGATACACCCCCATCAGCACGGCAGCCGCCAAGCTCCCGACGCCGATCTCCCACCACGCCGAGGCGCCGAGCAGCGGCTGGGCGAACAGCAAGAGCGCAGCGTACACGTGGAATCCCACGAAGAGAAGCACGACGAGAACGAAGTACTGCGCCGAGGGGTTGCGCTCGGCGAGCGTCACGAGCCACGACGCCCCAGTTCCCAGCGCGAGGAACGCGACCATGTGGGCCATGTTGTACGCCAGCACCGGGCCGGGGGCCAGGATCAGCGTGGCGGGATCGCGTAACCCGTAGAACAGCGCCGAGCCGAAGAGCGCCGCGGTGTAGAAGGGCGACCTGCCGAGGATCACGTTGAGCGCCGCCATGACCCCGACGACCGTGGCGTACCCGGTGAGTCCGGCCACGAGGCCGCCGCTCAGGACAAGCCGGGTTTGCGGGCGCATGAAGGACTCTCTACAGCTGCGCCGTGGCGACCGCCGCCACGATATCGGTCTGGGAGATCACGCCCACGAGCCGGCCCTGTTGCTCCACGAACAGCCGATGCACCTCGCGCTGGAGCATCTCGCGCGCTGCCTCGTGCACGTCGGCATCGGGCTCGATGACCTGCGGCCGCGGTGTCATGATCTCGCGCACGGGCGCCTCGGCGAACAGCCGCTCGCGTTCGCCCGGCTCGGTCGCCTCCGCCAGCGCACAGAGAACGTCGGTTGTCGACAGCACGCCGAGCGCGCGGCCGCGGGCATCAGTCACGGGGAGCGCGGAAACGTGGGCGTCGGCCAGGGCGGTGATGGCATCGCCCACCGTCGCGTCCACGTCCAC
>DASUAL010000063.1:0-4418 GCA_035763805.1 Gemmatimonadales bacterium | reverse complement strand
GGCGCCGGTCGAGGCCGACACGGGTCTGGGTGTAGAGCGCCGGGCCGCGCGACGTGAGCCGGACCAGGAGCGCGACCACCAGCATGACGGGGGCCAGGAGCAGCAGGGCGAGCAGCGCGAGCAGCAGGTTGACGGCGTAGCGGAGCAGGTCGGCCCGCAGCGCGGCTGCCCCCCGGGTGCCGGCCGCAGCTCCGCGCGCGCGGGCCCGCTCGGAAGCCGTGCGGCTCAGCGGTCCGCTGTTCCTCACGCCTCGCATCAAGGTGTCCGGATGAGTGCTGGTCATCAGAAAAGGCGGCTCACCGCCACGATGCCGAACAGGGCGCCCGAGATGAGGCCGAAGGTGCGGAGCACGCCTCGCATGCCCTCGCTCGCGGCCCCAACGACGAGCTCGTCCCCGCTCTGGACGTTCAGCTGGTCGAGCGACTGGCCGCTCTGCACCGCGGTCGCGATCTGCGCCTCGGAACCGATCTCCACCCCGCCCCGGCGGAGGGTCGTCTTCGCGACGTCCGCCTTCGCCACGGGGCCGCCCGCCGCCATGATCGCATCGCTGGCGAGCACGTCCGCTGGCAGGTTGTAGAAACCGGGTCGTCCCACGGCGCCGACGACAGACACCCGCACGAGCGCCGCAGCCTGCAGGTCCACGTCGCGAATGTAGCGCCCGAGCTGCTTCACGAGGTGGGCTTCCAGCTCCGAGCGCAGGACGTTGGCCACGGAGAACTCGGGGATGTTCGGGAGCTCGAGCGTGCGCTCCGGCGTCACGGTGAACGTGTCGGCGAGGGCCTGCTCGCCGACCACGCGCAGCGCGACCCGATCGCCGGGACGCAGGTCACCCTTCTCGAGCCGGTCCTTCACCTGCTGCTGCAGCTCGGGGGTCACCGGGCCGGACTTGCCGGCCGCGATCGCCTCGAGCTCGGCCCGCGTCGCCATCGCGCGGGTGGGCTGGCCCAGCGTGTCCGGGGCCGCCGCCGAGTCGGCGGCGGGCCGATCCTGGCCTTGCAGCATCCCGGCCAGCGCGAGGCAGAGTACGACGGATCCCACCACGGTACGAGCCGTGCTCGTCGTACTGCGGTGTCCTGCCGCGATCGCCTCGCGCATGTCGGCATCCGCTCCGGTGCCAGGGGATTTGACCTGTGACGCCGCCCGCCCATCCGGACGCGCGACCCGAACAATCGAGAATATGCCTGCGGCTGATCCAGTCCCGTGATGCGACTCACGGAGCATCGCCCGCCCTGTTGCGAACCCCGTGCCACGGGGGCCCTTGCGCGTCCGTGCTCCGGGCCGCGTCAGCGAGGGTTCCCCTCGGCGTCGAATGACGACACGGCGTCGGTCAAGAGCGGCGCCTGCGACGCGGCGAGCCCGAAATTAGCCAGACGCCGCGCGAACCGCTTCCGGCCAGCCGCGAGACCTTCGTCCTCGTGGGGGGCATCGGCGTCGGCAGCAACCTGGCGCCGGTCTCGGTTTGAATCCACTCCACGAGCCACGTGCATCCCCCGCGCTTTGAGGGCCAGCCTGTCGCGCTTCGAAGGGTCGGATCCCGGTGTACTTCAAGGTTGACGCCGAGGCCCGGGGTCGTGCCGCCGGTGAGGCACTCCCCGTGAGCGCATCACGTAACGGTATGCTGCAAGAAGAGTTGACCGCTCCATCGACCGCGAGGTTCTGCCGGGGGACCGCTGCCGATAGCGTGGCGGGACGGCAACGACCGATGGAATGGCGCCACAGACGACGGTCCCAGAAGGCTTGGCTGAACCGAGCGTAGCGCCGGAGCACCCGAAATGTTGCATGCCTGCCTCGATTTCAGGCGCCCGCATGCCCTGGCCTGAGCGATAAAACCCGGTTCGTCAATGACTTGACGGATGATGAGGCGAGCGCACAACTTCTGCTGTGGCCGGAAGCCTCGGCGCGCTTCGCCGCGGCTCCGCCGTTTCGCACCCCACCCGATCCCTACGCGGACATGGCCGACCGAGATAGGACCACACAGCCGGTGGTACTCATCGCCAACGACCAGGAATGGTCGGCCCGCTCTCTGGAGAGCATCCTGTCCCCGAACGGGTTCAGGGTGGTGCGGGCATACACGGGGCAGCAGGCGCTCGAGCGCGCGTTCGAGACCAATCCGCACGTGATCATCCTCGACGCGCAGATGCCCGACATGCACGGGTTCGAGGTCTGTCGCGTCCTGAGGGCGGATCCGCGGATCGACGCCACCACTCCGATCGTGGTCACGACCGCGGGGCCGTCCGGCCGGACCCAGCGGCTCGAGGCCTACGAGGCAGGCGCGTGGGAGTTTCTGGGGCAGCCCCTCGACGGCGAGGCGCTGCTGCTCAAGCTGCGCACCTTCGTGCGGTCGCGGCTGGAGATCGACCGTCTGCGCGACGAGAGCCTGCTCGACGGACCGAGCGGGCTGTACAATCGCCGCGGCCTGGCGCGCCGCGCCCGCGAGCTCGGCAGCGATGCGGTCCGGCGTCACGAACCGCTGGCGTGCATCGTACTCGGCTCCGGCGGGCCCGAGGCGCCGGGCGAGGAGGCCCTGGCGCCGCTTGCGGAGTGGGTCGGCGACGTGCTGCGCCGCACGAGCCGCGCCTCCGACGCCGTGGGCCGCCTCGGACCGGCCGAGTACGGGGTCGTAGCCACCGGCGCCGCCGCCGCAGGGGCGGTCCGCTTGGCCGACCGGATGGGTGCCGCCCTCGAGGGCGCGCCGTTTCCGGCGGCGGGCCCCGAGCGGCGGCCCCGGATCAGGGCGGGCTATTGTGCCGTGCCCGATTTCGCGCAGTCGCCGGTGGATGCGCTGGAACTGCTCCTGCGCGCCACGACGGCACTGCACGAGCTGCAGAAGGAAACCGACGGCGAGCGCGTCCGTGCGTTCGAGCCACCGCCGCTGAGCCGGTAGACCGCCGGACGGCCGGACGGCCGTCCGGCCTCAGGTGTCCTTCGGCCCCTCCACGAGCTTCGGCCCGGTGTCCTCGTCCGCCACGTAGCCGTACACGTACGAGTAGTACTGGTAGGAGCTCTCGCTGGTGCGGACGTCGTTGATGACGGCGCCCAGCACCCGGATCGGAAGGCGGTCGAGCAGCCGGATCTTCGTTTCCGCCATCTGCCGGTTGGTCTCACCGGCGCGCAGCACCAGCATGATGTTGCCCGTCGCCGTGCCGAGCACGAACGGATCGATGCCGGCGCCCAGCGGCGGGCTGTCGATGAGTACCACGTTGTAGCGCGACTTGACCTCGGACATCAGCTCGCTCATCGCGCCCGAGCCGAGCAGCTCGGGGCCGTGGTGCCGCCGGGTGCCCGAGGGCAGCAGCGTGAGGTTCTTGTGCGTCGTGCCCCGCAGCACCTGGTCGATGCTCGCGTTGCGCATGAGGTAATCGATCAGGCCGGGGATGCGCTCGGCGCTGAACATCCGGTGCAGCTCGCCGCGGCGGATGTCGCCGTCGATCAGCAGCGTGCGGTAGCCGGCCTCGGCAAATGACAGTGCGAGGTTGGAGCAGACCAGGGACTTGCCGTCGCCCGGCCCGGGGCTCGAGATCGTGAGCAGTACGGGCCCGGCGGCGCCGTAGGAGTGCACCAGGTTGAGGCGGATCGTGCGGAACGCCTCGACCACGTGCGATGCCTCCGCCAGATCCTCCTTGCCGCTCTTCAGGTTCTTGATCGCCGGGATCGCCCCGAAGATGCTGAGCCCCAGGTCGTTGGTGACCTGCTCGGGGTAGCGGAACCGCTTGTCCAGCATGTCGAGCAGGATCGCCAGCCCGAGCGCGAGCCCGGTGCTCGCCAGGAACGCCATCAGGATGAGCCGCGGGGCGCTGTTGCTGGTCGGCTTGTCCGGCATGACCGCGGGGTCGAGGATCCGCACGTCGGGAATCGCGCTCGCCTCCGCCAGCTTCGCGGCCTCGAACCGTCGCTGCAGATCGGCGTGGATGCCGGCGATGGTTTCCACGTCGCGGAGGAGGCGGTTCTCGGTGATGCTGCGATTGGGGATCTGCCTCAACTCCACGGTCGCGCTCGCGACCTCCTTGCCGAGCTGCGCCTCCTGCGCCCGCAACGCGCCCACCAGTGCCGCGGTGTAGGCGGGGATGCTCCCGTTGCGGATGGTGCCGATGCGCTGCTTCAGGTCCTGCACCGGCTTGTACTCGTCGGTGTAGCGGTACTGCAGGTTGCGGAGCTCCGCTTCCGCCACCGACAGCTCCTGCAGCGCCTTCTGGATGTCCGGCGAGGTGCGTACCGACGGGATGGTCTGGTAGGCGTCGACGGCGAGCTCACCGGCCTGCGCCCGCTTGAGTACCTCCTGCAGGGCTTCACGGTCGCGGCGCAACGCGTCGATCTGGTACCTCTGCTGGAAGTACTTGCCGACGACGGTGCCGGTAGTCGCCTCGGTGCCGGCGGCCACGGGCGTCCCCTCGGTCGGCCGCGTGATGTTGGTGACCTTG
>DASUAL010000062.1:0-31256 GCA_035763805.1 Gemmatimonadales bacterium | reverse complement strand
TGAGGCGGTAGGAGCAGCCCGGGCCCCCGAGGCCTTACCGCCTCCTACCGCCCCCTACCGCCCCCTACCGCTCCTACCGCCTCTCTTGCTCGCAATCTCCGCCTTCGCTCTCCTCCGCATGCCCGAGACGCTCATCATCCTCCGCTCGCAAGAGCTCGGCGTCCCGATCGCGGTGGTGCCGCTTTTGTGGGCTGCGGTGCACGTGGTGAAGTCGTCATCGAGCTTCGCCGGTGGCGCCTGGAGCGACCGGCTGGGCGCGCGGCGCACGATGTGGCTCGGTTGGGTGAGCTACGCGCTGCTCGCCGGTGGGATGGCCGCGGCGCAGACGTCTGTGCAGGCGTGGGCGCTGTTTCTTGCGCTGGGGTTGGTGGCCGGGCTCACCGAGAGTCCCGAGCGCGCGCTGGTCGCGCAGCTCGCCGGTGGCCGGCAGGGGAGCGGGTTCGGCGTGTACCACGGCGCGACCGGGCTCGCGGCCCTCGTGGGCGGAGTGGCGCTCGGTGCCTTGTACCAGCAGGGGAGCGCAGCGCTGGCGTTCGGTGTCAGCGCCGCCGGCGGTGCGGTGCTCGCGCTGGGGTGGCCACTGCTCGCTGTAGCGCGCGAACGGAGGGGGCGGAGTTGATTAGAACGTTGATGGCTGGCGTGCAGCATCTCTGATATGTTTCGTGGCGTGGAGTCCTCTCCTCTGCTGACAGCGGAAGACGTCGAGCGGATCTCGCTGCCCGGCAAGCAGGTCGAGCTCGTGCGGGGTCGGCTCGTCGTCCGCGAGCCGCCGGGCACGTGGCACGGGGCCATCGCTGCGACACTCACCTGTTTGCTCGGCGAGTTCGTACGCCGGCACGGGCTGGGCATCGTGTTCGCTCAGGACACCGGGTTCAAGATCGCTTCCGACCCGGACACGGTTCGGGCTCCGGACGTCGCGTTCGTAGCGCGGGACCGAACCGACCGGATCTCGCGGCGGGGCTACGCCGAGCTGGCGCCGGACCTGCTTGCCGAAATCCTGTCGTCCGACGATCGCCCCGGCGAAGTTCTTGCCAAGGTCGCCGACTGGCTCGGTGCCGGAACGAGGCTCGCGTGGGTCGTCGATCCGGAGCGCTCCGAGGTTCGCGTCTACCGCCGGGACGGGAGCCTGGTGGTTCTACGCGAGGGCGACTCGCTCGACGGCGAGGATGTGCTGCCGGGGTTTAGCTGCCCGTTGATAGCGCTGTTCTCCTGAGTTCAGGCAGAGACTCAACGCGCCGCCGTGGGTTGCTCACGGGCGGGGCGCTGGACTGCGCAGGGAAGTCGATCCTAAAAGATCACGGTGATGACGATCGCGACGACCGTGATCACGATCGTCCTCCTCGTCGCGCTCGTCGTCGTGGTGCTCGAGCCTGCTGCGCGTCGTTACCCAGAGGTCGATACCTCCGACACCACCGGGACGATCCGAGATGATGTAGCGGGTGAGGGTCCATCCATGGTCGAGTGGATCCCAGCGGCCGTTAATCAATTCCATGCGGCAAGGGCGGTTCGCTGCCCGCCAGCGCGTTCGGTATCAAAGCACGCGGCGCCTACATCTCGATGAGCGCCCCCACCTCGATCGCCCGATCGGGCGGGATGTGGAAGAACGCGGCGGCGCGCTGCTGGTTGCGGGACAGGAACGCGAACAGCTTCTCGCGCCAGATCGCCATGCCCGGTCGCTCGGTGGCGAGCAGGGTCTCGCGGCCGAGGAAGTACGTGGTCTCGTCGGGGTCGCACACGAGGCCGTACGCGCGGGCGCGCTCCAGCAGGCGCGGGATGTTGGGGTCCTCCATGAAGCCGTACCACCCGGTGAGGCGATAGAATCCCAGCCCGAGCGACTCGACCTCGAGCCGCTCCTCGGCCGCCACATGGGGAATCTCTTCCGTGACGATCGTGAGCAGCACGACCTGCTCGTGGACCACCTTGTTGTGTTTCAGATTCTGCACCAGCGCCAGCGGCGTGGCGTGCGGGCTGCCCGTGAGGAACACCGCCGTGCCCGGAACCCGCACCGCGTTGCCGGCCCTGACGTCGGCGAGAACGCGATCGAGCGGTGGGCTGGCCGCCCGCAGGCGCTCCGCGAGAATTTCACGACCCCGCTTCCACGTCGTCATCAGCACGTACACGCCGGCCGCCACGGCCAGCGGGAACCATCCGCCCTGCGCGATCTTGACGAGCGTGGCGCCGAGGAACGCGAGATCGATCGCGAGAAAGAACGCGGCGAGTGGCAGGATGCGTTCGAGCCCCCAGTTCCAGCGCTTACGGGCGACGAGGTAGAAGAGCACGGTCGTGATCGCCATGGTGCCGGTGACCGCCACGCCGTAGGCCGCGGCGAGGTTGCTGGACGACCGGAACGTCACGACGAGCCAGATCGTCGCGACCATCAGCCCCCAATTGACCAGCGGGACGTAGATCTGGCCGATCTCCTCCGACGAGGTATGCTCGATCACGAGGCGTGGGCTGTAGCCGAGCTGGATCGCCTGGCGCGTCAGCGAGAAGGCCCCGGAGATGACGGCTTGCGACGCGATCACAGTGGCCGCGGTAGCCAGTGCCACGAGCGGATACAGCGCCCACCCCGGAGCCAGCCGGTAGAACGGATTGTGCGCCGTCTCCGGGTCGCTGAGCACAAGGGCGCCCTGACCGAAGTAGTTGAGCAGCAGCGCCGGGAGCACGACCGTGAACCAGGTGCGGCGGATGGGCATCCGCCCGAAGTGTCCCATGTCGGCATACAGGGCCTCGCCCCCTGTGACGACGAGGACGACGGCGCCGAGCACCAGAAAGCCGTGCCAGCCGTTGCGGGCGAAGAAATCGACCGCATGGAGCGGGTCGAGGGCGGCGAGCACGCCCGGGGACCGCATCAGGCCCGTGATCCCGAGGATGGCGATCACGACGAACCAGAGCAGCGTGATCGGGCCGAACACGGCGCCGACGCCGGCGGTGCCGCGCGCCTGGAACGCGAACAACCCTACCAGGATCGCCGCGGTGATCGGGATGACATAGGGCTCGAACAGCGGGGTGGCGACTTTGAGGCCCTCGATCGCGCTGAGCACGGAGATCGCCGGAGTGATCATCCCGTCGCCGTACAGGAGGGCGGCCCCGAACAAGCCGAGCGCGACGACGGCGCGCAAACGGGGACCGGTGGCTCGGCGCCTCGGCAGCAGCAGCGCCATGAGTGCGAGGATCCCGCCTTCCCCGCGGTTGTCCGCGCGCAGGATGAACACGAGATACTTCACCGAGATCACGAGGACCAGCGCCCAGAAGATCAGGGACAGGACGCCGAGCACGTTCTCCGGCGTGGGCGCGACCGCGTGCGCCCCGTAAAAGCCCTCGCGCAGCGCGTACAGCGGGCTCGTGCCGATGTCGCCGAACACGACGCCCAGCGCGGCGATGGACAACTGGAGCAGGCGCCGGCGCTCGGCGTCGTCGGTGGGTGCGGGCTGGGCGTTCGTTGCCTAGAGCAGTCTGAGGAGGCCGACCAGGGTCGCTAGCAGCGTCGCCCACAACAGGACCGTGAGGCGCGTCAGGCGGCCCTCGACCATGCCAATGCGTCCGATCAGCCCGCCTTCGAGCACGCCGAGTCGCGCCAGGAGCCGACCCTCAAGGGACGCCAGACCGGTTTGAAACTCGGCTCGCAACTCCGCTCGGAGTTGCTCCAGTTTCGCCTCGAGCTCGGCTGCCCGCTGCTCCAGCTTCGCCTCGAGCGCGGCCGCCCGCTGCTCCAGCTTCGCATCGAACCGGGCAAAGTTGAGCTTGTTCAGCTCGCGCAGATCGGACCTGTACGTGGCGTCCACCTGGTTGAACCACTCCACTAACTCGTTCGCGATCTCGTCACCGAAAGTGTCGTAGAACTTGCGAGACAACTTGGCCGTGACCGGCATGGAACCTTCCCAGGTTCGATCCCGGCGGCATCATAAGGTACGCTCGGCCCGCGGTGATAATCAAATCCGCGCCGCACCGCGCTTTTCCGCCACACTAGTGGCCTGTAGCTGCGATGTCGTTAACGGGCAGTGCAGGCGGAGGGACCGTCGCAGGGCGACTCCGGAGGGCGGGGAGGGGTGGTTGTAGGGAGTCGAGCCCAAGACGGCCCCTCCGTCTGCACTAACGAATCGTCCGTCGCGCAGCACTAGCCCGATCGGAAGGCCATGGCGTCCTGCAACGCGGCGTCCCATAGCGAGAGAGGGCACACCGCGGCATATAAATGGGGACACGATCCCGCGAGCGTCCCTATGCCGAGCCACGACCCCGACGGCAGCCGTCTTCCCATCAAGATTGACTCGACCTCGAACGGCGAATACGAGCCGATTCCGATCGGCGCGCGCAACCAGCAGGCCAACCGGGTGGCCCGCGAGCGTGCGACCGCGCACACCAAGCGCCTGGGGGTCACGCGCCGGCAGTTCCTGATCTCGAGCGCGGGTGCCGCTACCACGCTGCTGGCGTTCAACGAGGTCAACGCCGCGGCTGGGAAGCTCGGGGGCTTCTACGAGCTGCCGCGCGAGGCCGCGCTCGACGACGACCTGGCCGCCTCGGTGCTGCAGGGCGCCGAGTTCATCTTCGACGTGCACGGTCACTTCGCGAACCCGGCGGGCGCGTGGCTCAAGAAGGTGCCCGCCGGCCGGCAGCCGGTACTCAACCCGTCGCCGGCGATCTCCGCCGAGCGGTTCATCAAGGACGTGTTCCTGGACTCGGACACCGACATGATGGTGCTGAGCTTCATCCCATCGATGGCGGACGCCGAGCCGCTCACGATCGAGGAAGCGGCCGCCACGTTGAAGGCGAATGGGGACGGACCCGCGCTACGGCGTCCCCTTCATAGAGCAAGCCCGGGCGCTCGGCATCCGGAACATCTGCGTGCACAAGGGCATCCCGTTCGGCCGCGAGGCGAGCTACTGCTACGCCCGCTGCGACGACATCGGGCGCGCCGCCCGGATGTTCCCCGACATGAACGTCCTCGTGTACCACGCGGGCTTCGATCCGGCGAAGCCCGAAGGGCCGTTCGCGCCGGGGGCGGGGAAGGACGGCATCGACTCGCTGGTCCAGTCGCTGCTCGACAACGACATCGCGCCGAACTCGAACGTCTACGCCGACCTCGGCACGACATGGAACCTGTTCCGCCGCAACCCCGACACCGCAGCCCACGGGATGGGGAAGCTCCTCAAGTACGTGGGGGAGAACAACGTCATCTGGGGCACCGACTCGATCTGGACCGGCTCGCCGCAGGACCAGATCCAGGCGTTCCGCGCCTTCCAAATCGCTCCAGAGCTGCGGGAGCGTTTCGGCTATCCCGAGATCACGCCGACCTTGCGCGCCAAGGTGTTCGGCCTCAACGCGACCAAGCCCTACAACATCAGCGCGGAGGAGCTGAAGCTCCGCTCGGGGAACGATCGGATTGGGCGGCAGCGCGGGGAGTACCGGGCGGACCCCGATCCCTTGTTTCTCACGTACGGGCCGAAGACGCGGCGGGAGTTTCTGAACCTCTTGTCGTGGAAGGGTGGGAAGCTGGTGGATTGAGCTCGAACTTCACAAGGGTCGAAACAGCTCCGTCAGGGCGAGCCGGAATTGAGGTGATGCACCCGTCGGGTGCCAGACGAGCTGTTCGCGCTCCGTGTGTGGGACGAGCGCTTCGGGCGCCCACACCTCGACGACACGCTCTTCGCCGTCCACGATCCAGTACAGCGGTATGTGTTGCTCCTGGTACAGGCGGCGCTTGGTAAAGCGATCATGGCGCGTGGAGGAGGGGCTCAAGACCTCCGCGACCAGCAGGAGGTGCTGCATCTTCGCCCACTCGAGGGTGCGGGCTTCGTCCAGCGGGACCACGATGATGTCGGGGGACACGAGGGTGTCCGGGCCCCACGAGATGTCTGAGCGGGAGCCGAACAGGTGCCCCACCGGCTCGCGCCGCAGGTAGTCGTGCAACGCGATGAACAGACGGCTCCACACCACCTCGTGCCAGGGGCGCGGCGCCGGGGTCACGAGCAGCTCCCCGTGGACGACTTCGTACTTGTTGCCGTCCTCGGGGAAGGCGCGGACCATTTCGGCCGTGTAGTAGGTCGGGGCAGCCATGCCCATAGTATCGGCTCCTCGGCGGGCGGGTGACAAGAGTGCGGCATCGCCCCCGAAGCTGGCGAGTGCCGCCTCCCGTGCGGCCATCGTTCTCGCGCAGCCGGTATCGGAACCTCGCCCCCATGCAACGCGGGCGGCGCCTACGAGCACCACACGGGAGACCGTCGCGAGCGCGCAGAGACGCTCGACCCGCGGCTCCATATCCGGCCGGCGATTTTCGGGTCGGACCAGCACGAAAACGATGACGAGGGCCATAGGATCGAGCCTCGTCATCGGCCATGCCGGTCCCTTGCTCACCAAGCGCCGAGGGGCAGATACTATGGGCATGGCCGTTCCCACCTACTGGACCGCCGAGATGGTGCGTCAGCTCCCCGAGGACGGGAACCGCTACGAGGTCGTCCACGGGGAGCTGCTGGTGACGCCCGCGCCCCGGCTGGACCACCAGCTGCTGGTGGCGCGGATGGCCCTCGCCATCGGCAACTACCTGGCCTGTGAGCCGGTCGGGATCGTGCTGACATCACCGGCTGACATCTCCTGGGGGCGAGACGTGCTGGTGCAGCCCGACGTGTTCGTCGTCTCGCCCGAAGAAGCGAAGACGCGTGACTGGTCCCGCATCCGATCGTTGCTGCTGGTCGTCGAGGTTCTGAGCCCCTCGACGGCGCGGGCGGACCGCTTCACGAAGCGCCGCCGGTACCAAGAAGCACAGGTGCCGCGGTACTGGATCGTGGGCGGTGAGGAGCAGCGGGTCGAGGTCTGGACGCCAGATGCGGACTTTCCCGTGATCGAGACAGAGCGGGTGGTGTGGCATCCGGCGGGAGCCGGGCAGCCGTTCACGTTGGAGTTCGCCGAGTTGTTTCGTCCGCTCTGATCATCTCAGAAAAAGCGAGCGAGGCACCGATGAAGCCGGGACCTGAGGCCCCGCCGTGGGTCTATCACGGAGCGCATGGAGCCCCGTTTCAGGCCACGGAAATGAGGAGATAGACGGCTGCAGCGAGTAGGAGGGGCGCCGAATACACACCCGGCACCGCCTTTCGCGCGTAGAGCGACGCGCCCAGGTGCATCAGGCCGTTTCCCGTCATCACGATGCCGAACACGATGGCAAGGGGCTTCATCCACTCGACTCCACGAAATGCCAAGGGTGAGAGGCCCACCAGGAGGAGCACCGCCACGACCAGCCCGCCGAGCCAGGCTCGGAACGTGAATGTCGGAAGCGGGAGGAACGGGAACCGGGATCGGATTGCCCGAACGATCGGATTGTAAACCGAAAGGAAGTCTGTCAACGCTTCGTCGGCGGCGTGGATCGCGAGCGCGACACAGAGGGCCAGCCAGGCGATTCCGAAGTGCGGGGTGGCGGCGGCCGTTTCCACGGTCAGCGGCCGACCAGCCGCCCCTTACCGCCCCTTGCCGCCTCATCCCGCCTCAGGCGTGCCCCTTCGGGCCTGAGCCCAATGCGATGACGATGGCCTGGAAGCGAGGATGGCCACGCAGCGGATCCAGCGACGAGTCGTGCTCGAGCCATTTCCCCTTATGGAATCCCGCAATGGCGCACTGCTCAAGAAGGTCGAGCGCGTCCTCGATCTTGCCCGTCATGGCATAGGCACAGCAGACGTTGTAGAGGACGGCCGGGTCCTCCCGGTCCGCGGCGAGCGCCCGTTTGGCCCAAGCCTCGGCGCGCTCGGTCTCACCCAGGTGCGCCAAATTAGCAGCGCCCAGATAGAGCGCGCGGGCGTCGTAGGGCGGTAGCTCGAGGTGGCGCTCGATCCTTCAGATCCATCACCCGAAGCACCTCGCAACCTCCAGAAACACCAACCGCTTCCCGAACTTACGGTCCCGAAGCGAGGCCGGATAGAGCCTGCCGAGCGATCAAGCGACCCTTGACAATTCATACGTTCGTATCACATCATACGAACGTATGAAACAACATCCGAAGCGATCTGGCGACATTCGCGAGCGCCTGCTCGACGCCGCCCGGGAGCTGTTCGTCCGCCAGGGCTACGACGCCACCTCGGTGCGCGATATCACGACCCGCGCGGGAGCCAACCTCGGCGCCATCACGTACCACTTCGGCTCCAAGGAGGCGCTGTATCACTCCGTGCTCGCCTCGGTCGCGCGACCCCTGGCAGACCGGGTCGCGGCCGCCGGGAAGAGTGCCGAAGGCCCACTCGACCGGATCGAAGCCATCGTCCGGGCCTTCGTGGAGCACGTGACCACCCAGCCCGATGCGCCCTCCCTGCTGGTGCGAGAGCTCCCCAACCGGCGCCCCCTGCCCCCGCCTCTTGCCGAAACCATGAAGCGCAACATGGGCGCGATCATGGACGCCATCGTGGCCGGCCAGCGCGACGGCAGCGTGCGCGCGGGCGATCCGCTGCTCCTCACGCTTGCCGTGGCCTCCCAACCCTTCTTCGTCGGCGTGGCGGGTCGGGTGCTCCGCGAGGTGGGCGGGCTCGACCCGCGCGACCCGGCCAACCGCGAACGCGTCGCCCACCACGCGGCGCAGGCCGCGCGCGCCGCTGTCGCCAACCCGACGGTGACATGATGATGACCCCGCTCGCCTTCGGACTGCTGCTGGCGGTCCAGGACCCCACCCCGCTCACGCTGGATCAGGCGGTGAGCCGGGCGCTGGACCGCTATCCCTCCGTGCTCGCCGCGCGCGCGAGGCGCGACGCCGCTCGAGCCGGCATCGGAGAAGCCACCGCCGCGTGGTGGCCGCGCCTCTCCGTGGACGGCTCCGCCGTGCGACACCAGGAGCCGATGATCGTGGCGCCGCTCCACGGCTTCGACCCGACACGGCCACCCGAGTTCGACCCGACGCTGCTCCAGGGCAACGTCGCCCTGAGCTACACCCTCTTCGACGGCGGCGTCCGGAGCGCCCGCGTGCGCCAGGCGCGCGCCGCGCGCGCGACCGCCGAGGCCGGTGTCGAGGCGGCAGAAGCCGAGCTCATCGCGTCGGTCACGACCACCTACCTGGGCGCGCTCACCGCCCGCGGCGTTCTGGAAGCCCACGACCGCCGCCTCGCGGCGCTCACCGGCGAGCGCGCCCGGGTGACGCAGCTGCTCGCCGAAGGCACGGCCGCGCAGGTCGAGCTGCTTCGGGTGGACGCTGCGCTCGCCGCGGCGGCGGCGGACCGCGTGACCGCGCAGCAGCAGCTGTCACTCGCCCTCCGGGAGCTGGCGCGCCTCGTGGAGCAGGATCGCCGCACCGTCACTGCCGGGTCGCTCCGGGCGGTGCGGCTCGCGGACACGTCGCGCATCGAGGACGAGGGCTCCCTGATCACCAGGGCGCGCGCCGCGAACCCGGACGTGGAACGGGCGCGGCAGGCGGTCGTCACGGCGAGGGCCGCCCACGCGGCCGCTCGGGCGGCGTGGTTTCCCGAGATCCGGTTGCAGGGGGCGTATCTGGGATACGGCAGCGGGGCCGGCGACTTCATTGCCGAATGGCAGGGTGGTGCGCGCGTGTCATTCCCCGTCTTCACCGGTGGTGCTCGCGGGAGCGCGTCGGCCCGGGCCGCGGCCCAGGCCCGCTCGGCCGACAGCGAGCTGGCGCTCGCCGAGCGGCGGATCGAAGCGGGGGTGGATCAGGCTCTGAGCGTGGTCACCGAGGCGGCGACCCGCCGTGCGGCGCTGGCCGCGGCAGTCGGCCATCTGATGGAGGTCGTCCGTATCGAACGACTCCGTCTCGAAGCCGGAGCCGGCGTCCAAACCGATTACCTCCGCGCCGAAGCGGAGCTGCTGAGCGCTCGGGCCTCCGAGCTCGAGGCCCGCCACGCGGAGATCTCAGCGCGGGTCGAACTGGCGCGTGTAACAGGGGATCTTACCCCGGCCGTCCTGCGCCGCATCGTGGAGACAACATCATGACCGTGAAACAACGGGCGCCGATCGTGCTGGCCGTCTTGGCAGCCGGCGCGGCCCTCTGGTTCGGCGTGCTGCGCCCCACAAACGACGACGACACGCTGGCGGCCTCCGGCACCGTCGAGGCAACGGAGGCCGACTTGGGGTTTCAGACGGCCGGCCGGATCGAGTCGATCGTGGTGCGCGAAGGAGACCGAGTGAAGGCGGGGCAGGAGCTGGCGCGGCTGGACCTGGCGGAGCTCGAGGCCCGGCGGCACGCGGCTCAGGCACAGGTGGCCGCCGCTCGTGCCCTCCTGGTCGAGCTGGAGACGGGCTCCCGCGAGGAGGAGGTCCTTCAGGCACGCGCGGCGCTCCGCGCCGCCGAGGAGCGGGTGACCAACGCGGAGCGCGATGCCGAGCGGCTCCGGCGTCTGTTCGAGGGCGGCGCGGTCAGCCGTCAGGCGCTGGACCACCAGGAGAGCGCGCTGGAGCAGGCACGAGCCGAGCGGGACCGCGCGCGGGAATCGCTCCGACTGGTGGAGGCGGGTCCGCGGCGCGAGCGCATCAGCGCGCAGCGGGCCGCGCTCGCGCAGGCCGGGGCGACCGTGGCGCAGATCAACGCGGTGTTCCGGCAGGCGGTGGTCGCGGCGCCGTTCGACGGCGTCGTTACCGTGCGGCACCGCGAGCCGGGTGAGACCGTGGCCCCCGGCGTGCCGGTGGTGACGGTCATGAACCCGGACGACCGCTGGGTACGGATCTACGTGCGGGAAGACGCCGCGGGCCGTATCGCCCTGTCCCAGCCGGCCACCATCCGCGCGGACGCCTACCCGGACCGCACCTATGGCGGCGAGGTGCGGTTCATCGCGAGCGAAGCGCAGTTCACGCCGCGGAACGTCCAGACGACCGAAGAGCGGGTGAAGCTGGTGTACGAGGTGCGCGTCCGCGTGACCCGCGACCCGAGTTTCGACCTGAAGCCCGGCCTGGCCGCCGACGTCCGGCTGGAACCGCGCGGGCCGTGACCGCGCCCGCCGTGGACGTCCGCGGCCTGACGCGCCGATTCGGCGAGCTCACCGCGATCGACACCCTGTGGTTTACCGTGGCGCGCGGTGAGCTGTTCGGCATCGTGGGACCCGACGGCGCCGGCAAGACCACGACCCTCCGGATGCTGGCGGGTGTGCTGCGCCCGACCGCCGGAGAGGCGCTCATCGAGGGGAAGAGCGTGGTCCAGGACCCGGAGGGCGTCAAGCACGGGCTGGCCTACATGTCGCAGCGGTTCGGCCTGTACACCGATCTCACCGTGCGCGAGAACATCGACTTCTATGCCGACCTCTACGGCGTGCCGCACGCCGAGCGGCCCGCCCGCCTGGCCCGGCTGTACGAGTTCTCCCGGCTCGAACCCTTCGAAGGCCGCCTGGCGGGGAACCTCTCGGGCGGGATGAAGCAGAAGCTGTCCCTCTGCTGCGCGCTGATTCACCGCCCCGCCCTGCTGCTGCTCGACGAGCCCACTTTCGGGGTGGACCCGATTTCCCGCCGCGACCTCTGGCTGATCATCCACCAGATGGTGGCCGACGGCGTCACCGTCATCGTCTCGACCTCGTACCTGGACGAGGCCGAGCGTTGCGACCGGGTGGCGATGCTGCACGCGGGTCGCCTCCTGGCGCTGGATCGTCCCGAGACCCTCCAACGCCGGCTGGCCGGCCGGGTGATCGCCCTCACGACGGACGATCCCCGCCGCGCGGTCGAGCCGCTCCGCCGGCTGCCGGGGGTGCGCGGCGCCGCCCTGTTCGGCGAGCGGCTCCACGTCATGTTCGAGGGGGCCCCGGGCTCGCCCGGGGAAGCCGCGCGCCGGATCGCGGGCGCCGGCCTCGTCGCGCGCGACGTCGAGCTGGTCGAGCCGTCGCTCGAAGACACGTTCATAGACCTGGTGACGCACCCGGAGGCCCAGCGTGGCTGACGCCGTCTGGGTCCGGGATCTCACTCGCCGGTTCGGCGACTTCACCGCGGTGAACGCGGTGAGCTTCGAGACCGGAGCCGGCGAGATCTTCGGCTTCCTGGGGCCGAACGGCGCCGGCAAGACTACGACGATCAAGATGCTGACCGGCCTGATCCGCCCAACCTCGGGCGAGGGCGCGGTGGCCGGCTTCGATATCACGCGGGACGCGGACGAGATCAAGCGGCGGATCGGCTACATGTCCCAGCTGTTCTCGCTCTACCCCGATCTCACCGTCGAGGAGAACATCCGCTTCTTCGCCGGCCTGTACGGCGTGACCGGCGACCGTCTCGCCGCTCGGCGGGACTGGGTGCTCGAGATGGCCGGGCTCGTCGAGCACCGGCGCCGGCTCACCGCCGAGCTGTCATTGGGGTGGAAGCAGCGCCTGGCGCTGGGGTGCGCGGTCCTCCATGAGCCGCCCATCCTGTTCCTGGACGAGCCCACCTCCGGGGTCGACCCCATCTCGCGGCGCGCCTTTTGGGAGCTGATCAACCAGCTGTCGGACGCCGGGACGACCGTATTCGTCAGCACGCACTACCTGGAAGAGGCGGAGTACTGCCACCGGGTCGCCCTGATGAACCGGGGACGCCTCGTGGCGCTCGATCGCCCGGCTGCGCTCCGGCGCAGCCTGACCGAGCCGATCGTCGAGCTGCACACCGACGACGCCGCCCGAGCGGTGGAGGTTCTGCGCGAGCATCCGGGCGTGATCGAGGCGGCGATGTTCGGCCGGGCGGTGCACGTCGTGATTACCGATCTGCCGGTGGCCGGCGCGCTGCCGGCGGTCCTGGCGGAGCGGGGGCTCGCGTGCCGGGACGTGAAGCCGGTGCTCCCGTCGCTGGAGGACGTCTTCGTCTCCCTGGTCCGCCGCGAAGGCGGCGTGGTTTTGGGATGAACCCCGGTCGCCTGGCCGCCATCGCGCGGAAGGAGATCACCCAGATCCGGCGGGACCCGCGGAGCCTCGCCCTCGCGTTCGTGCTCCCCATGCTGCTCGTGGTTTTCTTCAGCTACGCGATCTCGTTCGACGTGAACGACATCAGGATGGCGGTCGTGGACCAGGACCGGACGCCCCAGAGCCGCGCGCTGACCGCGGCGTTCGTGAGCTCCGGGTATTTCACCGTCCACGCCTCGGTCGACGGCGTCGCGGAGGCCGAAGCGCGGCTGGTGGACGGATCGGTCCGGCTGGTTCTGGTGATCCCGCCCACCTTCGCGCGCGACCTGGCCGCCCGTCGTCCGGCGCCGGTTCAGCTGCTGCTGGACGGGAGCGACGCCAACACGGCCACGATCGCGCAGAACTACGCCGACGGCGTGGTCACGGGATTCTCGGTTCTCGCGGCGGCCGACGGGCGGCGCATCGTACCACCCCTCTCCGCCGAGTCCCGGGTCTGGTACAACGAGACGCTGGAGAGCCGCAACATGGTCGTGCCGGGCCTCATCGCAGTGCTGATGTCGATCATCGCCGCGCTCCTTACGGCGCTCACCATCGCGCGGGAGTGGGAGCGCGGCACCATGGAGCAGCTGGCCGCGACCCCGGTCCATCGGATCGAGGTCGTCCTGGGCAAGCTGGTCCCCTACGTCGGGATCGGCCTGGTGGACGTGGCGCTCGCGGTACTGGCCGGTCTGTTCATCTTCGACGTCCCCTTCCGAGGCAACGTCCTGCTGCTCGGTCTCATGACGCTGCTCTTCCTCGTCGGCGCCCTCGGTCTCGGGATGTTCGTCTCCGCGGCCCTCAAGTCGCAGCTCCTGGCCACGCAGGTGGCCATCCTCGCCACGTACCTGCCGGCGCTCATCCTGTCGGGGTTCATCTTCTCCCTGGCCACCATGCCGCTGCCGCTCCGGGCCATCTCCACCATCGTCCCGGCGCGGTACTTCATCACGGTCACCCGGGGCGTCTTCCTCAAGGGAGTGGGCCTCGACGTGCTCTGGCCGCAGGCGCTGGCCATGATCCTGTTCACGGTTGTGGGGCTGGGACTGGCCACCCGGCTCTTCCGGAAGGAGATCGGATGAAGGGGTTCTCGTGGGCCCGGGTCGCCGAGCTGGTGCGTAAGGAGTTGCGCCAGATGCTCCGGGATCCGCGCATGCGGGGCGTGATGTTCGCGGCGCCGGTCATTCAACTCATCATCTTCGGGTACGCGGTGAACACCGACATCCGGAATACGGGTCTGTACGTGGTGGACCGGGATCACTCGGCCGCGTCGCGGGCCCTGGTGGCCGCGTTTACCGCCACCGACCGTTTCCGACTGGTGGGCGGGTCGGATCGCTCGGCCGACCTCATTCGAGTACTGGACCGCGGCGACGCGGTCGTCGGGCTCGACATCCCGAGCGGCTTCGCGGCCGACCTCCGGGCCGAACGCGGCGCCACCGTGCAGGTCCTGGTCGACGGCACCGACTCGAACACCGGCACCATCGCGCAGAGCTACGCGACGCGGATCATCCAGGCCTTCGCGCGCGCGGAAGCGGGCGCGCCCCGGGGCGGGGTGGACCTGCGCATCCGGGCCTGGTACAACCCGAATCTCGAGAGCCGGGTCTACAACGTGCCCGGGGTCATCGCGTTTCTCATCCTCCTCGTGTGTCTCCTGCTCACGGCCCTCGCGGTCGTGCGGGAGCGCGAGCTGGGCACCCTGGACCAGCTCCTCGTGAGCCCGATCCGATCAGGCGAGCTGATCCTCGGGAAGACCCTGCCGGTGGCCCTCGTCGCGGTCGTGGACATCGTGATCATCTCGGCCATCGCGCTGCTCTGGTTCGACGTCCCGTTCCGCGGCTCCGTCCCGGTCTTCCTCTCAGCCGCGGTGCTCTACATCCTGTCGGCGCTCTCGCTGGGCCTCCTGATCTCGACGGTTTCGCACACGCAGCAGGAGGCCTTCATGACGATGTTCCTGGTCCTCCTGCCGGCGCTCATCCTGTCGGGCTTCTTCTACCCCATCAGCAGCATGCCGGAGTTCTTCCAGTGGCTCACCTGGCTCAACCCGGTGCGCCACTTCCTGGAGATCGTGCGCGGGACTTTCCTCAAGGGCGAAGGGTTGTTCGCGCTGTGGCGCCAGTTCCTCATCCTGGCGATCATGGCGGGGGGCGGGCTCGCCGTAGCGGTCCACGCGTTCCGGCGGCGGGTCGCGTAACGCGTCAGTCTCCTGTCGCATACGCACTCTCCACATACGGTGCTTCCTTCACCACGGCCGGCTTCCGTTGCGACAGGACCAGCCACCACTCGCGCCCCGAGGTCACGACGAGCAGCGCCACCACGATCATGAACAACAGGGCAACCCCGGCATCGAGCCGGTCGTTGAAGATCATCCGCGCCGCGTTCGGGTCGGCGGAGCTCGCGAGCGATGCCGCGTGCGCGAGGAAACCGAGCCGCGGATCTGCCGAGAAGACCTTTTGCCATCCGGCCATCATCGTAACCGTCACGAGCCAGGCAAGCGGCGCCAGGGTCACCCACGCGTAGCGCTGCTTCGCCATCTTGATGAGGATCGTGGTCCCCACACACAGCGCGACGGCGGCGAGCAGCTGGTTCGAGATCCCGAACAGCGGCCACAGCGAGTTGATCCCGCCCAGCGGGTCCACGACGCCCTGATAGAGGAAGTAGCCCCATCCCGCCACGACCAGCGCGCTCGAGCCGATCACGCTCGGGTACCACGAAGTCGCGCCGAACCGCGGCCAGACGTGCCCCACGATCTCCTGGAGCATGAAGCGGCCCACGCGAGTCCCGGTGTCGATGGTCGTGAGGATGAACAGTGCCTCGAACATGATGGCGAAGTGGTACCACAGCGCGGTGAGTGTCTTGCCGCCCAGCACCGAGGTCAGCCCTGAGAAGATGTGCGCCATGCCCACGGCCAATGACGGCGCGCCGCCGGTGCGCGCGACCAGCGTTTGCTCGCCCATCTGGGCGGCGAGCGCCTGCATCGCCTCAGGGGTGACCACGAACCCCGCCTGGTTGAGGACCCCCGACGCCTGGGCGAGCGCGGCCGGCGTCGTGTTCATCGCGAAGTACACGCCGGGATCCAGCGTGCAGGCGGCGATCATTGCCATCACCCCGACGAATGACTCCATCAGCATCCCCCCGTACCCGATCATCCGGGCGTCCGACTCGCGCGCGATCATCTTTGGGGTGGTCCCCGAAGCGACGAGCGAGTGGAACCCGGAGATCGCGCCGCAGGCGATCGTGATAAAGGCGAACGGGAACAGCTTGCCGGCGAACACCGGGCCCTCACCCACCGTGGCGAAGGACGTCAACGCCGGCATGCGGAGCGGCGGCAGGATGACGAGGATCGCCAGCCCTAGTGCCAGGACGGTCGAGATCTTGAGGAACGTGGAGAGGTAATCGCGCGGGCACAGCAGCATCCACACCGGCAGGACCGACGCGACGAACCCGTAGGCGATCATCATCCAGGTGATCGCCGGCCCGGTGTGCGTGAAAGCAGGGCCGAGCTGGGCGTGCCCTGCCACCCACCCGCCGGCCACCAGCGCGCCCAGTAAGAGCACGGCGCCGGCTGCCGAGGCCTCCCCGACCTTCCCCGGCCGCCACCGCTTCATCCACCACCCCATCATCAGGGCGATCGGGATGGTGCACGCGATCGTGAACAGCCCCCACGGCGAGGCCTTGAGCGCGTTCACGACGATCAGCGCCAACACGGCGAGCAGGATGATCATGATGAACAAGACGGCCAGCATTCCCGTGACGCCGGCCGTCTTGTTGATCTCCTCCTTGGCCATCTGGCCCAGGGACTTGCCGTCGCGCCGCAGCGAGCAGAACAGGATCGTGAAGTCCTGGACGGCTCCACCCAACACCACCCCGATCACCAGCCAGATCGTCCCCGGGAGGAACCCGAACTGGGCCGCGAGCACCGGGCCGACGAGCGGGCCAGCGCCCGCGATCGCCGCGAAGTGGTGCCCGTACAGCACCCACTTGTTGGTCGGCACGAAGTCGCGCCCGTTGTTGAACCGCTCGGCCGGTGTCGCGCGGCGCTCGTCGAGTTCGAAGACGCGGGTGGCGAGGAACTTGGCGTAGAAGCGGTAGGCCACGGCGTACGTGCACACCGCGGCGGTGACGAGCCAGGCGGCGTTGACGGTCTCCCCCCGGGAGAGGGCGAGCACACCGAAGGCGGCCGCGCCCAGGGCGGAGATCCCGCCCCACACGAGCAACGAAGCCAGTCCCCTCATGGCAGGAGCGGCGTCACGTCCAGGATGAGCAGCGCTGGGTCGAACGGATTCTTTGCGCCAAAGGCGTACAGCCGCCCGTTGATCGTACCGAACGTCGCCGTATGCACCCCGGTGCTCACGGGATAGGTGGCGATCAGCGCGGGCGCCGCAGGGTTCGTGAGATCGTAGAAGTGGAATCCCGCGCTGGACCCCTGCTCGGCGCTGAACATGAGGAGCCTCCCGTCCGGGCTCACCTCCACGTCGCTCACCGTGCCGATCCCCGGCGTCACGATGGTGTGCACGAGCGCGGGACTCCCTGTGGGACCGAGCTGCCAGACTTTCACAGCGTTCCCCGGCTGGGTCCGGAACCCCCACGTGCCCGTGTACGCGTAGCCGCCCGCCACCCAGAGGTCGGAGCCGTAGCGCTCGGGGACGTTGTTCCCCCCCGCCGCGATCGTGAGGGTCCCACTGGTCGTGTCGACGCCGAGCTGCCAGAAGCCCGAGAGCATGTCGATCGCGTAGAGCGAGCCGTTGTACAGCTGCACGCCCCATATGAACGTGTTGCTGGGAGCGCCGGGCGCGATGGTGTCGAGCGCCCGGCTGGCGAGGTTGCCCGCCAGCGTACCGGAGACATCGAGCGCCACGACGCCGCCGTTGTAGTAGGCGGCGTATAGTATCTGGCGGCTCTCGTCCATCCAGAAGTTGTGCGGGCCGGCTCCCTCCATGTGGTAGAATGCCACTTCGCGAGGATCCGGGAGGTTGGAGACGTCCACCACGTGGATGTCACCCAACGAGCTCGAGCCGATCGACCCCGGCCCCTCCTGCCCGATGAAGAGATAGCGATTCTCGCGGCTCACCGGGTTGTGAAACCACCAGCCGTTGTGCACGTCCCCGCCGCTCGTCACGAGCGAGCTGACGAGTCGCGGGTCCGCTGGACTCCCGCTCTGGATTCCGTTGCCGACGTCGAAGATCATGACCCCCCTGTCCCACGCGAACACGAACGCCAGACCATCCCGCACGTAGGTGTCGTGAATGCCATAGAAGGGAGGGATGGGGACAGAGGCGACGAGGATGGGCTGGTGCGCGCCCGTGGCGGAGAAGGTCGCCGAGCCCGCGACCCCGCTGACCGTTCCGGCCACCGTGTTCGGCCCGGGCGCTGAGCCGAGCGTGAGCGTCACCAGTGCGGTGCCCGTCCCGTCCGTCCCGGTGCTGTCGGCTGAGAGGCTCCCCCCGCCTGCCGTCACGGTCCACTGCACCCACACGCCCGGTATCGGGTTGCCGTGTTGATCGCGCACCAATGCGGCGAAGGGGACGGCGAGGGGCCGCCCCGGGGCATCGGTCTGGCCGCTGCCGCCGCTCGGCGTGATCTGCGCGGGGCGATCGGCCGACGCCCCGGCGGTAAACACGACGGGGGAGCCGCTCGCCCCAGCGACTCTGGCCTGTGCCCTCTGCTGGCCCGCGAGCGGGCCCAGAGTGAACGCCGCCCGCGCGATGCCCAGGTTGTCGGTGGTGGACGGGGTCGCGAAACTGAGGCTGCCGCCGCCCGAGAGAACGGACCAGCTGACCGCGACGTCGGTCGCGGGCGCCCCCTCGCGGGTGACCTGCACGACCAGCGGCGTCGCGAGGGTCCGTCCGACCGTGTCGCTCTGCCCGTTCCCGCTCACGAGCGCGACGCTGAGCGCCGTGGGTCCGATGCCGTCGCCACAGCGCAGCAGGGCGCTCCCCGCGGCGAGCGCCGCCAGGACGCCGAGTCGCCTGACCTTCAGGCTAGTGCTCATGGGGTCCTGCCGTCTTCGGTTCATGGACCGTGCCGTCGCGATACCGTCCCATGCGATGGCCGGCCATCCGCCACGCGGCCCGCAGCCCGACGGAGAGCGACACGATCTCCGTCCGCCTATAGAATATGGCCGGATCGAAGGCGCCGGTCACCGTTCTCGGCCGTGCGGCAGCGGCCTCGGCGAACGGTCGGAGCTCGATCGCACCGCCGGTGGGCCAGAGACTCAGCCCGAAGCCGATCGTGTGCACCGTCCAGCGCGTGATGCCGAGGTTCTGGTCGTCAAGGTGCGGCCGAACGCTCCGAAACAGGTCCGTCGTGCGCAGCTCTTCGGGCCGCTCGGTGCGCTCGAACCGGTAGTACACCCGGTGGCGGCCCGGGGAGCCCTGCGCCTCGAACAGCAGCGTGCGGAACACGAAGAACCCGCCGGCCTCGGACGCCCGGGCCCATTCGAGCAGCGCGTAGGCGGGGATCTTGCGCAGCGGCCCCTCCCACCGTACGGACGTGCTCCACTTGTGATTGGGCGTGCCGGCGCCTTCCCGGTGCTCCGGCGAAGCCACCCTGGCACGCGAAAGCTGCCATTCGACCCCCATCATGGGCCGGAGGGTGAGCCGCGCCGACCAGGAGTCGCCCACGCGGTCGAGCTTCGGCCACTGCGCCGGTCGCTCCGGCTCGTCGCCGTTGAAGACCGCCGCCTCGAACTCGACCGGGCCGGCCCGCACGCTGGCGGCGACCATGGCGCGCTCGAGGATTTGGGCGATGTGGTGGTTGACGGGGTAGCGGAGCACCGGCCTGCTCATGGGGTCGTCGGAGCCGAAGGGGACGAACCCCTTGCCGACGCTCAGTCCGGTGCGCGCCGCCCTGTCGAGGCCGCCGAACAGGTCGTCACCGGTGAGCACCAGCTCGTGCACGTAGGTGTGAGGGTGCCGGCGGTCCATGAAGCCCTCGCCCCACGATCCGGGCGAGATCTCGCCGTTCGGGATGGTCCACCCCTCGAGGTCGAGCGTGGCGCGGAACAGCGCACGATTCCCGAGCGCACCGGCGTCGAGCATGAGCATCGGCTGGACGAGTCGCGCTTCGCCGAGCGAGCCGCCGCCTGGGATGCCCTGCACCTGCGTGAACACTGCCACGGCCTGGCCGGCAGGGCGGATCCAGGCGCCCGGGACCTGCCCGCTCGCGGCGTGCGGCACGGAGGTGGCCAAGAGGCCAAGGCCAAGGAGTGGAACACGAAGAAGTGGCAACCGGGGCGTAAGTTACGCCGTGACTTGCCGATGTTCAATTTCGAACATAGGTTCGAAATCTTGGCACCCACATCCACGTCATGGATCGCGGCCCCGCGTGAGGTGTTCGCCGTCGGGGCGCCGGCGACGCAGGAGCGGCCCGAGCCCCAGCGCCTTGGGGAGACGGTGCACGGCCGGGTTGCGATCGTCACCGGCGGAGCCACGGGCCTGGGGCGCGCCACCGCGGTCGAATTCGCACAGCGTGGCGTCGCTGTCGCCATAAACTATGTTGACCTGCCCGAGCGTGATGTGGCCGCTCAGGCTCTCTTGACCGAGACCGCGCTGCGCGCCCTTGGCGTCCCCGTCTACTGCGCCCGCTGCGACGTGCGGGACCGCAGTGAGGTCGAGAAGTTCGTCGGCGCGGTGCGCGAGCGGCTGGGCGGGGTGCACTACCTCGTCAACAACGCCGGCGTGGCGCACGACGGCGCCCTCTGGCGCCTCAGCTCCGAGGCGTGGAAGGAAGTGCTGGACACGAACGTGACCGGCGCCTTCAACTGTATTCAGTCGGTCGCGGCCCCTATGCGCGCCCAGCGCTTCGGCAAGGTCGTGAACGTCGCGAGTCATCAGGCGTTCCGGCCCGGGTTCGGCATCGCGAACTACGCGGCGAGCAAAGCGGCGCTGATCGGCCTCACCAAGTCGGCGGCCGTGGACTTGGGGCCCTCCAATATCAACGTCAACGCCGTCGCTCCGGGGTTCGTGAAAACCGATCTGCTCACCAAGCTGCCGCGCGAAGTGCTGGAGCGCGCGGAGCACGAATCGGTGCTCGGCCGCGTGGCCGAGCCGGAAGATGTGGCGCGCGTGATCGTGTTCCTGTGCAGCGACGCGGCGCGGCATATCACGGGGCAGGTGATCGTGGTGGACGGCGGGCTGACGCTCGCTTCTTGAAAAACGCGGATGCCGGCGTGATATTGCGCGCGGTGACTAATCCCTTACAAATCAAAAACTTAGTTCGTCGTGAGTGGTGCGTGGTTGTCGCAGCAGCGCTTGTAGGATGCGGCGGCAAGCAACACACCGAAGAGCCCGCGCCTACCGCACCGCTGCCGACAGCCGGGATCGCGGGTCAGCCGGTCAGCGTTTTGCCCCTCACCCTGATTGCCGCCGAGGATTCACTGCACTGGGAGCAGGTCCTGGCGGACCGGCGTGCCACGCTGAGCCGGGCCGACAGCATCATCGCGGCCCTGCTCGCGACACGGGCGCCTGAGGTGAGCTGGATCCCGCCGGAGCGGCTCCGGCGCGAGGCGCGGCGGGCGGCGGGGCTTGCCGCTGACCCCGACCGGATGGGCACGGCCCTCCTGCGGGCCGAGCAGATGCTGGACGTGCCCGACCCGTTGCGCACGCAACTGCGCACGCTGGTCGCGCTGGCGGGCGGGCGCTTCGCGGTGGTGCCGGCGGCGCTGGTGTACAGGCGGTCGGGCGGTCAGGCGGACCGGCGGTCGGTGGCGCTCGCCGAACAACCGACCGCCCGACGGCCCGACCGCCTGACCGCCACTGCCGAGCTGTCCGTGGTCCTGGTGGACACCCGCCTCGGGAAGGTCGTCTGGCGGACCGTGGCGCGCGGCGACGGCGCCGATCCCTGGACGGCGCTCACCGGAGCGTTGAAGAGCCTCACGCCGGGACTGCCGTGACGCGGGAGGCGACACTCATCGCCGGCGACGGCATCGGTCCCGAGATCACCCACGCGACGCTCCATGTGCTCGACGCCCTCGGCATGAGGTTCGTGTGGGACGAGCAGTACGGTGGGATGAGCGCGATCGAGAAGGTGGGCACGCCCCTCCCCAGGGCGACGATCGACTCGATCCGGCGCACGCGGCTCTGCCTCAAGGGTCCGCTCACGACTCCGGTCGGCGGCGGCTACCGTTCGGTGACCGTGGCGCTGCGGCAGGAGTTCGAGCTGTACGCCAACGTGCGCCCGGTCAAGTCGATCGTCCCCGGCGGTCGCTATCAGAACGTCGATCTCGTGGTCATCCGCGAGAATACGGAGGGGTTGTACGTGGGGCTGGACCGCACCTTCAAGGTGGGGAACGACCCCAAGGCGCTGGCGCAGGCGACCTCGGTGATGACGCGCGACGGCTGCAGGCGGATCGTGCGCTACGCGTTCGAGTACGCGAAGACGCACGGCCGGAAGAAGGTGACGGTGGTGCACAAGGCGAACATCCTGAAGGCGACGTCCGGCCTGTTCCTCGAGACGGCGCAGATGATCGCGCGGGAGTACGACGGGCAGATCGCCGCGGACGACAGGATCGTGGACAACGCCGCGATGCAGCTGGTCATCAACCCCGCGCAGTTCGACGTGATCGTCACGACGAACCTGTTCGGCGACATCCTGTCGGACGAGGCCTCCGGGCTGGTGGGCGGGCTCGGCCTCGCGCCCGGAGCGAACATCGGCGAGACGGCGGCGATCTTCGAGGCGGTGCACGGCTCCGCGCCCGACATCGCGGGGCAGGGGATCGCGAATCCGTCGGCGCAAATGCTCGCCGCGGGGATGATGCTCGACCACGTCGGCGAGCTTGAGGCGGGGAACCGGCTGCGCCGCGCTCTCGAGGCCGCGATTGTCAAGGACAACGTCCGGACCAAGGATTTGGGGGGCAGTGCTTCGACTACCGAGTTCGCCCGCGCCGTGGCCCGGCGGCTCTAGCCACCCGTGCGCGCGCTGCGGGGAGATGACCGCCGGGATCGCGGTCGGGGAGATGTGCGCGAAATGCGCCAACGACCTCAAGCGAAAGGCGTCACGCATAGGGCGTCTCACTGCAATCGTAACCACACTGCTGCTCGGGGGGTACGTGATACTCACGCTGCGCCCCGTGGCGCCGGCGTGGCAGGCAACCGCCCGGATCGTGGGAGCCGTCGCCGTGGTCGCCTGGTATCTCCTGACCTACCGCATCGCGAAGAGGATCGCGCTCGAATGGTTGAAATGAAGCTGTCCGCGGTCGACCGTCAGCTTGCAGCGCTGCTCTTGCTGTTCGCGGCGCCGCTGGCAGGGCAGACCTCCGTGTCCGTCTACAGCGACGGGCGAGTACTTGTGCGGCGCACCGTGGCGCAGGCGCTGCAGAAAGGACGCAACACCCTGACCCTGAAGCTCGACGGGCTCGACCCGGCGACGTTGTTTTCCCCCGACACGGCGGTGGCCCTCGCGTCGGCGGTGCTCCGGCCGGCTGCGGCGCGGGGCAGCGCGCTCGCGGGCGCCGTGGGGCAGACGCTGTCGTTCGTGCGGGCGAAGGGGGACACCGTGCGTGCCACGGTGGTGCGGGTCGAGCCGCCGCAGTACCGGCTTCCCGACGGCCGGTTCCTGCTCTCCGAGCCGGGCGAGCCGCTGTTTCCGGCGGACGTGGTCCGGACGGCGCCCGAGGTGTCGGTCGTGCTCGAGGCGGCTCGGGGGCGGCCGCGGACCGAGCTGGCCTACGTGACCGAGGGCGCGCGCTGGGAGGCGGTCTACCAGGTGCTGCTTACGGGAGCCAGGTGTCAGGTGTCGGGGGCGGCGACGATCACGTCGCAGTCGCTGCGCGTCGACAGCGCGGAGGTGCAGCTCGTGGCGGGGTCGATCAGCCGGGCGCGGCGCGCGCCGCGCCCGGAGTTTGAGGCTGCGGGTGTGGTGAGTCTTCGTGTCCAGGCGGCGGAAGCGACGTCTGCGGTCGCGGAGGCCGTCGGGGAGACGCACGTCTATCAGCTCCCTGGGCGCCTCTCCCTCGAGCCCGGCACGCCCGTGACCACGGCGCTGTTCCCGCGCGCCGGCACCGCGTACGTGCAAGACCTCATCGTCCCGGGCGCCCTGCCGTGGCGCGGCTTCTTTGGTCAATCACCCGGCGAGCCCAACCGGATCTCGGTGCAGGTGTGGTACACGCTCAAGCGCGCCCGTGGCACGCCGTTCGGCGATCGCCCACTCCCCGGCGGCACCGTTCAACTGTACCAGGCCGACTCGGCCGGGCGGGCGCAACTCCTCGGGGAGGCGAGGAGCGACCACACCGCGCCGGGGCGCGACCTGCGCCTCCAGTCGGGGGATGCGTTCGACGTGACTGCCGAGCGGTTGCAGACCGATTACAATCAAGAGCAAATTCCGCCCGCGCGCCGGGGGATGCCCGCGCGGCAACGCATCACGGCGGCGTACAGAGTGACGATCACCAATGCGAAGCCCGAGGCGGTGACGGTGGACGTGCGCGAGGCGCGCTACGGGGTCTGGCGGATCGTGGAGAGCAGTGCTCCCGCGGAGAAGCTCTCGGCGACCGAGGTGCGGTTCCGGGTCGCCGTGCCCGCGAACGGAGAGGCGACGCTCACCTACACGGTGCAGGTGGAAGCGTGACCGTTCAGCTGCTCCACCTTGGAGACCTCCACTTCGGCGGCCTCACCGACCTCCGGCACATCGAGGCGCTGGAGGAGATGATCCCGGATCTCCGGCCGGACGCGATCGTGATCGCAGGGGACGTGTCGCAGCGGGCGCGCCATGGCGAGCTCCAGCGCGCGCGGGCGTTCACGAATCTCGCGGCCCGGACGGCGCCGGTGTACGTGATGCCGGGGAACCATGACGTGCAGTGGTGGTGGCGGCCGCTCGTTCCGTTCGCCAAGGAGGTGCTGTACCGCAAATACGTGCGCTACTTCGGCGCGGACCTGGCGCCCACGCTGACGATTCCCGGCGCGGTGATCGCGGGCGTGCTCACGGCGCACGGAGTCGCGTGGGGCTCGCTGACGTTCAACTTGCGCGACCTCGCGGTGAAGGGGCATCTCCCGAAGCGGGAGGCCCTGCGGGTCAAGCAGCTGTTCGCCCAGGCCGACCCGACGCTCGCCCGGGTGCTGGTGGTGCACCACAACGTGCTGCGGGGCGAGATCTCGCGGCGGATGGGGCTCGCCCGCTGGCGCCAGGCGCAGCGCCGCATCGTCGAGTCCGGCGCCGAGGTCGTGCTGTGCAGCCACGACCACCAGGAAGGTGCGGAGCTCATGGCCGAGCGGGTCGTGGTCTCGACGGCGAGCACCCTGTGCACCCGCGTCCGCGGCGAGCGCCCGCCGAGCTTCAACTTCGTGACCATCGAGCCCACGGCCGTGCACATCACGTTGTTCCGGTGGGAGGCGGAGCGGGCGAAGTTTCGGGCGTCTGACACGTTCGCGTTTGCGCGCCACGGCAAGGCGGGGGCTCCGAAGAAGGACTCCCTTCCGGTGGGTGAAGCGGGCTAGTTTAGAGACCCCGGGCCACCGGCCCGGGGTCAGCCGAGCGGGGTCTTGAGTTCTAGCGGCTGACCCCGGGGCGACGCCCCGGGGTTTCTCACATCGAGGCAGAGGGTTTTATGGCTCCCAAGTTCCAGGGCGTCGACTTCTACAGCGTGGACGGGTTGCTGTCCGAAGAAGAACGCGCCGTGCGCGACACCGTGCGCGCCTGGGTCGACGACAACGTCATGCCCGTCATCGCCGAGCACTACATCGAGGGGAAGTTCCCCAGACACCTGATCCCGCAGATGGCGGAGCTCGGCCTGTTCGGCGCGAATCTCCCCGAGGAGTACGGCTGCGCCGGGCTCAACAACGTGGCCTACGGACTCATCATGCAGGAGCTGGAACGCGGCGATTCCGGGGTGCGCTCGTTCGCGTCGGTGCAGGGCGCCCTCGTGATGTACCCGATCTACACGTTCGGCAGCGAAGAACAAAAGAAGCGCTGGCTGCCGCAGATGGCGTCGGGCGACGTGATCGGGTGCTTCGGGCTGACCGAGCCGGACTACGGCTCGAACCCAGCCGGCATGATCACGGTCGCGAAGGAGACCAAAGACGGCTGGCTGCTCAACGGCGCCAAGATGTGGATCACCAACGGCTCGACCGCGAATGTGGCGATCGTGTGGGCGAAGACCGGGAAGCCCGACGACGCCGACTCGATCCGTGGCTTCGTGGTGCCGGCTGATACGCGCGGCTTCTCCGCGAAGGATCAGAAGGGCAAGCTCTCGCTGCGCGCGAGCGACACGAGCGAGCTCGTGCTCCAGGACGTGTGCGTCCCGAAGGACGCGCTGCTGCCCAAGTCGGGCGGGCTCAAGTCTCCGCTGATGTGCCTCACCGCCGCGCGCTACGGCATCGCGTGGGGGGCAGTGGGCGCGGCGATGGCGTGCTACGACGAGGCGGTGAGCTACGCGAAGACCCGCGTGATGTTCGGCAAGCCGATCGGGGGATTCCAGCTGCAGCAGGCGCGCCTCGCCGACATGCTGACCGAGATCACCAAGGCGCAGCTCCTCTGTCTGCAGCTGGGCCGGCTCAAGGACGAAGGGAAGGCCACGCCGCAGCAGGTCTCCCTCGCCAAGCGGAACAACGTGAACGTGGCCACCGACATCGCGCGCGAGACGCGGCGACTGCTCGGAGCCAACGGCATCCTCGCGGAGTATCAGGCGATGCGCCACCTGGCGAACCTCGAGTCGGTGTACACGTACGAAGGAACTCACGACATCCACACGCTGATCCTGGGACAGGAGATCACGGGGCTAAATGCGTTCAACTGAATGTGGAATGCGGAATGTGGAATGCGGAATGGACGTGCGTGTTTCGATTCCGCGCTTGTTCACTGGCGCAGTCGTGCTCGGATTGCTGGCGACCGCTGCCGCGTGCCGCCGCGGTCCGGAGGCACCACGCGCGCTCGCCTACGTTACGAACGAAGTCTCGCAGGACCTGACCGTTCTCGACATCGCGACCGACCGGGTGATCGCCACCATACCCCTCGGCGCCCGCGCGCGGGGTGTGAAGGTGAGCCCGGACGGGCGCCGGGTGTACGTCGCCCTCTCCGGGTCGCCGCGCTGCCCGCCCACGATGCCCGACGAGGAGTGCGCCCAGCTCGAGGCCGACAAGTCCAAGGACGGCATCGCGGAGATCGACGTGGCGAGCCACAAGATCCTCCGGCTGCTCCCGGGCGGCTCCGACCCCGAACAGTTCGACTTGAGCCCGGACGGCTCCCGCCTGTACGTGTCCAACGAGGACGCGGGTGTCGCATCCATCATCGATCTGAACACCGCCAGCATCATCGTGACGGTCCCGGTGGGCGTGGAGCCCGAGGGCGTGCGCGTGAGCCCCGACGGAAACGCCGTGTACGTCACGTCGGAAAGCGACCACGCGGTGGTGGCGCTCGATGCGAAGACCGGCACGGTGCTGGCGCGGGTGGTCGTGGACCGGCGTCCTCGCGACCTCGCCTTTTCGCCCGACGGCCGGCGGCTCTACGTCTCGGCCGAGGTCGGGGGCACGGTATCGGTGCTGGACGTGGCGCAGAGCCGCGTGCTCACGACGATCAAGCTTCGTGAGGGCGCGCTGCCGATGGGCGTGCAGGTCTCACCCGACGGCAAGCAGGTCTACGTGGCGGCGGGGCGAGGTGGGACGGTCGAGGTGATCGACGCCGCGACGAACCAGGTCGTGGGCTCTGTGAAGGTCGGCCGGCGTCCCTGGGGGATCGCCCTCACGGCCGACGGGAAGAAGCTGTACGTGGCCAACGGGCCGTCCAACGACGTCTCGGTCGTGGACACCGAGCGGCTCGTCGTGGTGGCCACGATCCAGGTGGGCCAAGCGCCGTGGGGCGTGGCGGTTACGGGGGTGGCCGACTAGACCAATCGGTGCCGGACGCGAGTGTGACAGCTCCGGTTGCGGCGCGTATATAACCTCAATGAACACGCCCGATCAGCCCTCGGCTCCCCCGTCCGTCCAGGCTGAGACCCGTACCCTGGCGGCTGCCGACCCGCGCTGGCGCGAGTGGTACGAAGCACACGGGGCGGCCGTGTATGGTTTCATCCGGTTCCACCTCGCTTCCCCGGATGAAGCGGAGGATCTCGCGGCCGACACGTTCCTGAAGGCGTTTCGGTCGGCCGGCCGCTTCGATTCCCGCAAGGCCGGCGTCCGGACCTGGCTCCTCTCGATCGCGCGCAATGCGGTGCGCGACCACCGCCGGCGGTCGCGCCTGCGGCAACAGTTGCCGCTCGCGAGCCTGCGGGACCTGGTTTCGGAGCACCCGTCTCCGGAAGAGCGGCTGTTGTGGGCGGAGCATGTTCGGCGCGTGCTCGAGGCGTTGGAGCGGCTGTCGGAGGGCGACCGGGAGATCATCGGGCTGCGCTACGGCAGCGAGCTCGCCCCGGGGGAGATCGCCGCCGCGCTCGGCATCAGCGAGGCGAGCGCCCGAACGCGCCTGTGGCGCGCGGTCAAGCGCTTGCGGAGGGCGTTGGAGCCGTGAAGCGCTTCTTCGCCTGGGTGCTCGCACGCCTGCGCGGGCGCAGCGGGGAGTGGTCGCAAGAAGCGCGCGACCTCGATCGGCGGCTCCGCACGATTCGGTTCGAGCCGCGGGCCTCCCTCGGGCCCGAGCTCTACGCCCGGGCCAGACGCGGCGAGGGAGCACCCGCGATCGGCCGCTCGGGCCGGGGCCGGCCTCTCGCCTGGGGAGCCGCCGGGGTGGCCCTCACGGGCGTCCTGGTATGGCTCCTGGTCTTCGGCGGGAGCGATCGCGAAGCCAGCCGGCTCGACCGCTGCTGCTTCGATCTGGACGGTGGCAACCAGGCAGATGACGGATTGGTGATCGTCGCTGGTGCGGGTGAGACCGTCTCCAGCCTTTTCCTCTACGAGGATCGGGATGGAAGCGGGGGCTTCACACCGGACGACGTGGCCCGGTTCGCGCCGGCAGGTGGACGCCAGGCCGGCGGGACGCAGGGACTCGTAACGCGCGACCACTGCTGCTGGGACCTCGATGCCGGGGGCCGGGCCGACGACGGGATCATGGTCGTCAGCGCACCCCCCGACCGCGTACTTCTCGCGGCCATCTACGAAGCTCGCGAGCGTTCCGGCGCGGCGTCGCGAGGCGCGCTGCTCCGCTACGTGCTGCGCTGAGCACGAGCGTTCCTGTGCTCTTCCGACAAGGGGATGAGATGACCCGCTTGCTCGTGCTGGCTCTCGGAACACTCGCCACGTGCACCTTGGCTGTGCCGCTCGAGGCCCAGCAGCCGGACACCACTCGGCGTGACACCGTGCACGCGGACAGCGTCCGGGCCTATGCGCTGCCGCCGATCGAGGTCATCGGCTCCATCATTCCGCTCGCCGGGCCGCGGATCGGGTCGGGGATTCCGGCCCGGCTCGCGACCTTCACGGGACGCGAGATCGACGCATGGGAGCCGCGCACGCTGGCGGACGCGCTGGGCACGCGCGCCGGCGTCTCGTTCTACGACGACCTCGGCTCCCCCTACAAGCTGAACCTCAGCACGCGCGGGTTCAACGTGGGCCCCGTGGTCGGGCTACCGCCGGGCGTGTCGGTGTTCCTGGACGGCGTGCGGCAGAACGAGCCCGACGCGGCGCAGGTGAACTTCGATCTGCTGCCCCTCGAGCACGTCAAGCGCATCGAGCTGCTCTCCGGCTCGGGGTCGCTTCTCGGATCGAACTCGCTGGGCGGTGCGGTCAACCTGATCACGCGCCGCGGCGAGGGTCCGCTGGAGACGGAGATCGAGCTGTCGGGGGGCTCGTTCGACACTTACAGCGCCGAGGGTTCCGTGGGAGGACTGTCGCGCGGCTGGGATTACTACCTCGCCGGCGGCTACGAGCGGGCGCACGGCTGGCGCCAGGCAACCACTGCGAAGAACTACAACGCGTTCGCGAACCTGGGCCGACTCGGGGCGGTGCGGGGGTTGAGCTTTCAGGCATTCGGCTCGACGTCCTATGCAGAGACCGCCGGATCGCTGCCCGAGACCATCTTCCGAACGGCGCCCCGGACCAACTTCACGTCGGGCGACTTCGAGGACCTCGACCTCGTGCAGCTCGCCGTCTCGGGGTATGCTCCCACCGGCCCGGGGCGGGGCTCCGTGACGGCGTACCTGCGCCGCCACAACGCGGAGCGGTTCAACGTCAACCAGGCGCCGGACCCGAACGTGCGCGGCTTGAGCCGCGATCGCACCCTCGGGGCAAACGTCGACTGGCAATGGGACGGACACGCCGGCGGCCGGGCCGTGTCCTTGCGGACGGGGCTGGACGGCACGGCGAACGCGGTCAACATCAGGCTCTTCGAAGAAGACCCGGCGGATCCCGCCAATGACTCGCTCACGACCGACGTCGACAGTCCGAGCTGGGACATCGGGGGCTACGCCGTCAGCGACCTCGAGCTCGGGCAGGTCACGCTCTCCGCCGGCTTCCGCTACGACCACGTGCGCGTGCCGTTCGAGAACAAGCTCGACCCGACAGCCGACACGTCGCATACCTTCGGGCGCTTCAGCCCGCGGACCGGGATCAGCGCGGCGCTCGGCCCGGGACGGGCCGTGTACGCTTCGATCGGCCAGAGTTTCCGCGCGCCCGTCGTGCTGGAGCTTGCCTGCGCGGACGAGACGGCGGCCTGTCCGCTGCCCTTTGCGCTGGGGGAGGACCCACCGCTCCGCCCGGTGGTGGGCACGACGTACGAAGTTGGGGGGCGCTGGGTACTCGGTCGGCTGCTGCTGGACGGCGCGCTGTACCGCACCGATGTCCGTGACGACATCTCGTTCATCGCGTCGGATGCCGCCGTATACCAGGGATACTTCGCCAACATCGGTCGGACGCGGCGGGAGGGCGTGGAGCTTTCGGTGCAGGCGCAGCTCGTTGGCGGCCACTCGCTGTATGCCAACTACGCCTACACCCGGGCGACGTTCCGTACCGAGGCGGAGATCTTCAGCCTGCGCTCGGACACCGCCTACGCGTCGAGCCCTTACTTCGGCTCGAATCAGGTCCGGGTCGGCAGCCGCCTGCCGCTCGTCCCTGCCCACCAGGTGCGCGCGGGCGCCGCGGTCGTGCTCGGCGCCGGATTCGAGGCCGGTGTGGACGCCCGCTATACGGGCCAACAGTGGCTGCGCGGCGACGAGGCCGGCGAAACAGCTCCCCTCCCGGGCTATGCTACCGCGGACGTCCGGGTCGCGTGGGAGCACGAGAGTTGGGGGGTGTCGGCGATCGTCACCAATCTCTTCGGCTCGCACCGGGCTGTCTTCGGAACCTTCAACGAAAACCGCCAGACCGGTGAGCTGGAGCGGTTTCTCACCCCTCTCAACGCCCGCGCGTTCAAGCTGGTCTTGCGACGCCAGTTCGGGCCGTAAGGGGCCCGGGCTCCAAGCGGTTGCCAGAAGCAAGCCGAGGGGTTTGTTTGTCATTCCATGAAAATCGCGGTGTGCGTCAAACGCGTCCCCGACTCGGAGACGCGCGTGAAGATAGCCTCGGACCGGAAATCGCTCGACGAGGCGGGCGTCAAGTTCGTCCTCAATCCCTA
>DASUAL010000061.1:0-3873 GCA_035763805.1 Gemmatimonadales bacterium | reverse complement strand
GCCCCCGGAGGAGCGGCCCACCCGCCGGCCGCCGTCGCTCGTCTCGCGCACCAGCTCGCCGATGTGCGCGGCGAGCCGCACCTCGAACCCCGGATCGCCGCTCTCCAGCCAGTCGTACAGCCGGTGCGCGTAGCGGTCCATCGAGGGCCAGCGCTCCAAAGGAAGATCGGGGACGAGGAGGACGCGGGTCATTGGGGGTGAGGCGTTGCCGGGTGAGGCGTTGCCGAGTGGAGCGATGCCGGGTGGGGCGTTACGCCTCTTCCGGCAACGCTGGGCCCGGGAACGCCTCGTCCGGCAACGCTGTTGTTAGGCGCCACTCAAGACCTCCCTCCAAAACCCCAGCGTCCGCTCCGCCACCGCATCGTCACTGAACAGCTGCATCGCCCGCGCCCGGCCCAGCGCCACGAACGGGCGGCGCGCGTCGGCCGTCGTTAGGCGGCGCAGCGCCCCCGCGAGCGCTCCCGGATCGTCGGGCGGCACCACGACACCCGCGTCCCCGATCACCTCGGGCGTGGCGCCGGCGCTCGTGCCCACGACCGTCACCTCGTTCGCCAGCGCCTCCGCCAGCACGTGGGCGGAGCGCTCGGCCCACGTCGGCAGCCCGCGCGACGGCAGCACCAGCACGTCCAGCTCCGGCCAGATCTTCGGCAGCTCGTCGGGCGGGAGCGCGCCGGTCCAGCGCACGCGCGCCGCGAGCCGCAGCTCGCTCGCCAGCCGCTCCAGCCGCTCGCGATCGGGACCGTCCCCGACCACCGTCAGGTGCCAGCGCGCGCTCCGGTTCTCGGCGAGCGCCTGAAGCAAAGTATCGACTCCCTTCTCCGGCACCAAGCGCCCGACGCAGCCGATCGCGAGCCCCTCGTGCAGGGCGTGCTCGGGCTCGGGCGGCACCTGCACGCCGAGCTGCGGGATCACGGCGACCGGGAGGTTGGGGACCTCGCCGCGCAACAGCGCGGCGGCCCCTTCGCTCCCGGCGACCGCGCCGACCAGCCGGTGCAACGTGCGGCGGCGGCGCCAGCGGGCAAACAGAGGAAGCGGCAGGGGCACGTTGCAGTGCGTGAATTGCACGACGGGGAGCCGGAGCCTGCGGGCGAGGTGCACCACCTGCTGGCCCATCAGTGTGTCCGGCTCCTCCTCCACCTGGAGCACGTCGGGGCGTTTGTCACGCAGCAGCGAGACGAGGGCGCGCGTGACGAACCGCGCGGCCTGGGGCGTGCGGTGGCGTCGCACCGGGACGGGGAAGATCTCGACGCCGTTCGCGCGCTCCCAGCCCACTTCCAACGTGCGGTTCAGCGCCACTTCCAGGGAGCGCTGCGGCACGCCGACGGTGACGTCGAGATCGCGCGCGGCGAGCGCGCGCAGCTTGCCGCGATGCGCGGGATCGACGTACGCGTGGGAGATGATGAGGACCCGGCGGACGGTGGCGTCGGTCATGGTGCGCTTGCTCCTGTAAGTGCAGCGGGTGTTGCACGCCTGCTACACTCTCGTGTATCAGGGCCGAAACGGCCTGCTCAGGGGCCGGTATGGCCCTTGCACCCCCCCGGGGTGTTTACGCCCCGGTCGTTGTCTTGGCACACAGCGCATGGAACGCCGTCCGACAGAGCGCGGCACGCGTCGCCCGTCCGCGGGCGCTACGTGCGGGTGCTGTCGCGTGCGCGCTCCTCATTCTGCTCCCCACCTGCCAGGTCGACAAGCTCACCGATAGCGGTACTCAGGTCGCCGTCCTGGCGGTGGCGCCCACGCAGCTGCTCGACTCCGCCGCGGCGGGGAGCGTGGGGATGCGCGCCGACAGCCTCATCCTGGCCAACACCGGCAAGGGCACGCTGTCGTGGACCGCCACGCTGAGGCGCGACGCGCCGTGGCTCGACCTCGTCCCGGCGAGCGGCATCGCTCCCCCGAATCCCTCGAAGATGGGCCTCGCGCTCAACCCCGCGGGGTTGGCAACCGGCGTGTATCACGACACGGTGGTCGTGTATGCCGAGAACGCGACGGGCAGCCCGGCCTTGGTCCCGGTGCAGTTCGTCGTCCATCCCTGTCTGGTGCAGGCGATCGCGCCCGACGTCCAGGTGAACGATTCCCTGACCACGCGGGACTGCGCGGCGCCCAACCGCGCGGGCAGCTTCGCGCGGCTGTACAGCTTCACCGCGCAGGCGCTCGACTCGATCTCCGTCGTCATGACGTCCACGGCGCTGGACGGCTACGTCGTGCTGTACGGCGCGAGCGGCGGCACGGCCCCGCCGCTGGCGCAGAACGATAACTGCGGGGTGCAGTCCAGCGCGTGTCTCCGCTATCAGCTGATCGGGACCGCTGGAACCTACCTCATCGAGGCCACGTCGGCCGGGGCGGGCGCGACGGGGGACTTCACGCTCGCGGTCACGCGTCCCCGCGCCCCCGATCGGCCGGGGGCGATGGCGCAGCTCCGGACCGATGCGGTCACCGCCGTGCCGCTGGGCGGCGCGACGCCCGAGCAGATGGTGGTGCTGCGCGGCGTGCTGAGCGATGCGGATGGGAGCGACACGCTGCGGCTGCAGGTGGAAGTGCAACCGCTGGCAATGCCGTTCAGCAACATGCCCCAGGCGACGAGCGACCCGGTGCCGAACGGCGTATCCGCGCTCGTCACGGTGAGCGGCCTTGTCAACAACACGGCATATCACTGGCAGGCGCGCACGCTCGATCAGACGGGTCGGGCCGGGAGCTGGCAGCCGTTCGGCGGCAACCTGGAGATTGACGCGGACTTCGGCACCGACATCCCGAAGCCTCCCGGGCTGCCGAGCAACCTCGGCCAGTTCCAGAGCGACGGCAGCACCGCGATCGCGGTCGGCGGCACGACGCCGGGCCGGTCGGTGATCTTCAAGGCTACGGTGACCGACTCGAATCCCGGCGACGCGCTGCGGCTCGACGTCGAGGTGCAGCCGGTCGGCACCGCGTTCAGCGGCGTGGCGTCGAGCTCCAGCTCGCCGGTGCCGATCGGCGGCGTCGCGACCACGGCAGTCGCCGGCCTGAGCGACAACACCCCCTACCACTGGCGGGCGCGCGCCGTGGACCAGACGGGGCGCGCGGGCCTCTGGGTGCCCTTCGGAGGGAACGAGGAGTCGGCCACCGATTTCCTCGTCGAGGTGGCGGTGACGCGGCTCGCCTTTACGGTGCAGCCGAGCGACGCGGTGGCGGGCGTCGCGATCGCGCCCGCGGTCCGGGTGACGGCGCAGGATGCCCTCGGCAGCACGGTGACGAGCTTCACGGGCGACGTGACCATCTCGATCGGCACGAACCCGGCCGGCGGCGCGTTGTCGGGCACGCTCACGGTCGCGGCGGTGGACGGCGTGGCGACGTTCGCCAACCTGAGCATCGATCGCGCGGCCGCAGGCTACACGCTGCGAGCCGCCGGCGGCGAGCTCACGGTGCAGAGCGCCGCGTTCACGATCGCGCCGGCGCCCGCAGCGGGGCTCGCGTTCACGGTCCAGCCGAGCAACGCCGTGGCCGGGGCGGCGATCGCGCCCGCGGTGCGGGTGACCGCGCGCGACGCGTTCGGCAATACGGCCACCGGCTTCACCGGGACCGTCACGGTGGCGCTGGGCGCCAACACGGCCGGCGGCACCTTGTCGGGTACCCGCACGGTCGCGGCGGCGAACGGGGTGGCGACCTTCTCGGACCTGAGCATCAACCTGGTCGGCACGGGCTACACCCTGGTAGCGAGTGCGACGGGGTTGAGCGGGCCCCCGAGCGCGGCGTTCGACGTCACGGAGGCGCCCGGGGCGCGGCTCGTGTTCTCGCAGCAGCCGTCCAACGACACGAGCGGGACGGCGATCACCCCTGCCGTCCGGGTGACGGCGCTCGACGCGTTCGGGAATACGGCCACCGGCTTCACCGGCAACGTGA
>DASUAL010000060.1:0-20133 GCA_035763805.1 Gemmatimonadales bacterium | reverse complement strand
CCGATTCCACCACGTCCCCCATTTCGCCTTTCCGGAGACAACTGTATGCGGCGGTACGCCTTGTCCGGACTGTTCCTGGTCGCCGCCCTGCCCGTCCTGCTCGGCGCGCAGGGATTCGGGATCTACGAGCAGGGCACGTGCGCCATGGGCCGCGCCGGCACCGGGGTGGCGGCGCCGTGCGCCGACGGCTCGGCCATCTTCTTCAATCCCGCGGGGCTGGCAGGACTGACGGGCCGCCACGCCACCATCGGCATCACCCTGATCGACGTGCACGGCGGCTTTACGGACGACATCCTCCGCCAGCAGACCGACATTGACAACCCGCTCATCCCGGTTCCCCAGATCTACGTCACCTATGCCGCCACGCCCAAGCTCGGGGTCGGCGTCGGCGTTTTCGCGCCATACGGGCTCCAAACGCGCTGGCCACTGTCGTTCGACGGCCGGTTCGCGGGATACGACAACATCCTACGCAGCGTCTACATCCAGCCGACGGTGGCCTACCAGGTCACGCCGTGGCTGGCGCTCGGCGGGGGGCTCGACATCGCGCTCGGCAAAGTGGAGCTGAACCAGCGGCTCGATCTGGCCGACGCGCCCGTGGATCCGTCGCTGGGCGTCCCCGCCGGCACGGTGTTCGGCCAGTTCGGCATCGCTCCGGGCACAGACTTCGCAAACGCGCACCTTGAGGCTACGAAGACCACGGTCACGGCGCACTGGGGCGGGCTCATCACGGTGAACGACAAGCTGTCGATCGGCGGCCGCTACCTGATGCACGCCAAGTTCGATTACGCGGGGACCGCCGAGTTCACGCAGGTGCTGACGAACCTGACTCTGCCGGCCACCATCACGGTGGGATCGCTCACGCTGCCTGCCGGGACGCCGATTGACGTCCTGCTCTCGGCACCACCGCCGCCAGCACCGCCACCGAACGGCCTGTACCTGTTCAACACTGTCCTCAGGAACCAGACGGTCAGCACCAGTATCACAAACCCGGAACAGGTAGTCTTCGGGCTCGTGTACAAGGTCCGCCCCGATCTCACCCTGCTGGGAGACTATCAGTTCACGCGGTGGGGAAAGCGGTTCTATCAGCTCAACATCAATTTCCAAGACGCGCCTGACCGCGTGCTGCACGAGCGTTACGACAACACCAACGGCTTCCGGTTCGGGGCCGAGTGGGTGAAGGACGCCAAGTGGACATTCCGGGGCGGCTATCTGTACCACGAAGGCGCGGCACCGGCCGAGACCGTGACGCCGCTTCTGCCGGAGGGTAACCGCAACGAGTTCACCGCTGGTTTCACGGTGAAGCTGGCGCGCGGCCTGACCGGGGACCTCGCCTACCAGTACATCAGGCAGAACGACCGGCGCGGCCGCACGCGCGAAACGCGGTTCAACCAGCCGCCGACGACCCTCCTGAACCACGGCGTCTACACTTTCTACGCGCACCTCTTCGGGGTGTCGCTCAGCTACGCGTTCTAAGGGAGCCCGGATGATGACGAAGCCCCGAGTTTTGTTGGCCGCCGTGGGCCTGGCGCTGGCGGCCGCCGCCTGCCAGGACGATGTACTGAACAGCCCCGACGTGCCGCCCTACGCGGGCGGGGCGATGTTCCAGCGCCACGTGGCGATGGGGAACAGCATCACCGCCGGGTTTCAGTCCGGCGGGATCAACGACTCGACCCAGCGCCAGTCGTACGCGGTGCTGGTGGCGGGGGTGATGCGCGGCGACCGGTTCTACTATCCCAGCCTCACGAACCCGGGCTGCCCGCCGCCGTTCACCAACGTCTTCACGCAGACGCGCGTGTCCGGCGGGACCGGAACGACGTGCCTGTACCGCAGCCCGTCCATTCCGCCCTATATCAGCAACGTCGCGGTGCCGGGCGCCGAAGTGCTGGACCTGCTGCAGAACGGACCCGGGCCGGGCACGAACTCCAACGTCCTGACCCAGCTGATCCTCGGCGGTCGCACCCAGATCCAGGCGATGATGGACGCGCGGCCGACGTTCGTGAGCGTGTGGATCGGGAACAACGACGTGCTCGGCGCGGCCACGAACGGTACGGACGCCGGCGATTCGCTGCTCATCACACCGGTGGCCACGTTCCAGAGCGACTATACAGAGGTCGCGGACTCGGTGGAGGCAGCAGGGGCCGAGGCGATCCTGATCGGCGTGGCGAACGTCACGGTGATCCCGTTCTTCAGCCAGGGCGCGACCTACTGGGCGATCAAGAACGGCCTGGTTCCGGGTGCCGCGTTCCCGCCCACGTTCACGGTCAGCAACAACTGCGCGCCGATCGCGACCGGCATCCCGGGGGCGCGCGGAGACTCGGTGCTCGTGCCCTTCCCCTACGGCGGGGCGCTGCTTGCGGCTGCGTCGCCGCCCAACAACCAGCTCCGCAACCTCGATTGCGCGGACACGGTCCGCGCCGTGGTCGTGCCCGCCGAGCTGCGGAAGCTCGTGGCCGCGGTGCTCGCCTACAACGCGTTCGACTCGACGCTGGCGGCGCAGCGCGGATGGGCATGGCTCAACCCCAACCCAGCCCTCGACTCGCTGCGCGCAATCCCGGCGCAGGTCGCCGCATTCCCGGCCTTCACGAACGCGCAGGGGCAGCCGAACCCATGCTCGGTGAATCCATTTGGGCTCGCCTTCTCCTGCGACGGCGTGCACCCCAGCGCCTCGACGCACCGGCTGATTGCGAAAAAGGTCGTGCAGGCCATCAACGCCAAGTACGGCTCGGCGATTCCGCCCGTCGTCCCCTGACGGCGAACCTGGCCCTTGGCGCGGGGTAGCGACACCGGCATCCGCCACGAGGCGGGTGCCGTTTCGCTATGCGAACCATCCTTCCCGTCCTCCTCATCGTCATCCCCGCCCTGACGGGCGGGGCCATGGCGCCCGGGGTGATGGCCGCCCAAGCCGTCGAGCGCACCGATGTTCCCGAACGCGGCGTGCTGCGCGTCACGTTCGATCCGCGCGTCATGACGTGGGACGCGCAGTTCGTGGGCGGCGCGCGGCTGCCATTGGGCCACGCTCTCACGGGCGACACGGTGGGGAGTGCGGGGATCCCTACGTTGGCGCGCCTCGAGCAGGACGTGCGCACGGGGGCCCGAGTCCCCGGCTTCGTGGCGAGCCTCGGGAAGGGCCGCTTCCGCGTGCGCCAGGAGCGCCGCGCCTATCCGGTCACCGCGGAGCTGGGGCTCAGCGACCGGCTCGCGGTCAGTGTCACCGTGCCGTTCGTGCGCGTGGCGACCCGCGCCCACCTGCGGCTCTCGGGGGAGGGCGGGAACCTGGGACTGAACCCGCTGCTCCAGGGCGTGCCCGGCTCCGGTCTCGCCTACAACGACTTCTTCGAGCAGTTCGACACGACGCTCACCCGGCTCGATCAGAACATCGCGGCCGGGATGTACGGCTGCGCTCCCGCCGCGCCCTGCGCTGCCCGGGACAGCTCGGCGGCATGGCACGCGGTGATGGACGCACTGCAGCGCACGGTGTACGGCGTCGGCCAGAGCGGCCAGCCCTTCATGCCGCTCGACAGCTCCGACGCCGGCCGGGGCATCGTTGCCACCGTGGCGGGGATCCAGCAGGCGCTCGCGACTACGTACGGCGTCCCGGGATTCGGGGACACGTTGCTGCTTGCCCGCGACACGCTGACCGGTGCGAGTCTCGAGGCGGCGATCCTCGACAGCGTGCACGGGTTCGGATACAACGTCCTGCCGTTCCGCCGGAACTTCCGCTGGGGACTGGGCGACGTCGAGCTGGCGGCGAAATACCGGCTCGTGGCCGGTGCCCACTACGCCGCCGCCGTGGTGGCCGTCGCCCGGCTCCCGACCGCTGGTCGCGATCGGGCGGACGAATGGCTGCGGAGGTCGATCGGAGACCGTCAGACCGATCTCGAGGGGCGCCTCATCCAGGAGCTCATCGTGGGGAATCGGCTGTGGCTGAACCTCGCGATCCGCGCGGGCACGCAGCGGCCGGGGACCCGGGTGCGCCGCGTCGCGCCGTTCACCGCGATCCTCGTCCCGTTCGCGGCGACGACCGAGCTGCGCTGGGATCCCGGGGACTACGCGGGCGTCGACTTCGCGCCGCTGTACCGTCTCTCGCCGCAGCTCGCCGCGGGCTTCACGGCCGGCTACTGGACGAAGCAGCGCGACCGGTACTCGTTCCGCTCCCCGCAGGATTCGGTGAACCTCGCGAGCCGGCTGGGCGCGCCCACGCCGGCGGGGGTGCTGGACGAAGGGACGTCGGAGCAGCGGTTACGACTGGGCGTGGCGGTGAGCTACGTGGCCGCGCGGGTCGAAGGCGGCTTTTCGATCGAGCAGACCGTCAGCGGAGGGGATGCGGGCGTGACCCCGGCGGCGGCCGTGTACCGGATCGTGTTGCGGGTCTCACGGAAGCTTTTCTGAGCAGCTCCTCGGCATGGCGCAGCGCGGTCGCCATGTCGGGGTCGCCCAGCATGCGCGCCAGCTCCCGCGCCCGCGCCTCCCCCCGCACCGCCTGCACGTCGCTCGTCGCGACTCCGCTCCTCGCGCCCTTCGCCACGATGAGGTGATGGTCGGCGTGCGCCGCGATCTGGGGCAGATGAGTGATCACGAGCGCCTGCCGGCTCCGGGCCACTGCGGCAAGGGCGTCCCCGACGCGCCCGCCTACCTCGCCGCCGATCCCCTGATCTACCTCGTCGAAGACCAGCGCAGGCACGGCGTCGTGCTCCGCCACGACGACCTTGAGCGCGAGCATCAAACGGGAGAGCTCGCCACCCGAGGCGACCTTGGCGAGCGGGCGAGAGTCGAGGCCGACGTTGAGCTGAACCTCGAACGTCACGTCTTCGGCGCCGTGTGCGCCGCGCGCAGTGCGCGGTTGCAGCCGGACCTGAAACCGGCCGCCCGGCATCCCCAGCGCGGGGAGCAGCTCGCTCACAGCCTTTGCGAGCCGCATCGCTCCCTGCTGCCGCTTCCCCGTCAGCGCCGCACAGGCGCTGGTGAAATCCGCCGCCGCCGCCGCCCGCAGCTCGGCGAGATGGCGCAGGTCCAGCTCCGCCGTGTCCAGCAGCTCGAGCTCCTTCGCCGCGCGATCGCGCGTGGCGAGCACGTCGGGGAGGCCGGGGCCGTACTTCTGGCGCAGGCGGAACAGCACATCGCGCCGCTCTTCCACGGCGGCGAGCCGTCCGGGGTCCGCCTCGATGCCGGCGGCGTAGTCGCGCGCCGCCTGCGCCAGCTCCTCCACGTTCGCGAACGCGCCGTCGAGCAGCTCCTGCCACTTCCCGGTGGAGGGATCGAGTCGCCTCAGCGCCGTCACCAGCTTCGCGGCGCGCGCCAGGCCGGCAGTGTCGAGGGCCTGCTCGAGCTCCCGTCCGAGCCGACCCAGCTCGTCCGCGTGCGCCAAACGCTGCGCTTCGGTCTCGAGCGCTTCGTCTTCGCCGACTCGCGGCGCCGCCCGCCCGATCTCCTGCACGACGTGGCCCAGGTAGTCCGCCTTGCGGCGGACCTCGGCGCGCTGGTCCACGAGCGACTGTTCGCGCCGCTCGAGCTCACGCAGCCGCTCGTGCGCGTCACGCACTGCCACCCGCTCGACCGCTGCGTGGCCATAAGCATCGAGCACGTCGCGCTGGGATTCGGCACGGAGCAGCGATTGCGTCTCATGCTGGCCGTGCAGGTCAACGAGCAGGGCGCCGAGCTGCGCCAGCACCCCGACCGTTGTGGGGCTGCCGTTGACCCAGGCGCGGGATCTCCCCTCCCCCGTGATTTCACGTTTCAGCACCAGGCGCCCGTCCACCCCCTCCCCCTCCACCCCCAGGGCGGTAAGGAGCGGTAGGAGGCGGGAAAAGGCGGTAGGGGTGAATTCAAAGGCGCCTTCGATCACGGACTTCTGGGCCCCCGGGCGCACTACGTCCGCCGAGGCACGCTCGCCGAGCAGCAGCGCCAGGGCGTCGACCAGCATCGATTTGCCGGCACCGGTTTCGCCGGTGAGGACGTTGAGGCCGGGCTGGAGGGGGAGCGTGACGTCGGCGATGACGGCGAGGTCGCGGACGCGGAGCTCCGCCAGCACTACTTGCGCTCGCGGTCGGAGAGGTCGCCCCATTGGAGCTTCTTGCGCATGCGCGCGAAGAAGCCCTCGGGGCCCAGACGCACGAGCAACACGGGGTGGCCGCTGCGCCGCGCCACCAGGCGGTCCCCGGGCTGGATCGTAGTGCCCGCCTGGCCGTCGAACGAAACCAGGACGTCCTCCGTCCAGGGCGGGATCGGCTCGATGGCCACCTGCGCGTGCGACGGCACCACGAGCGGCCGTACGGCGAGGGTGTGAGGGCAGATCGCGGTGACGACGATCGCGTCCACGGCCGGCACCACGATCGGCCCACCCGCCGACAGCGAGTAGGCGGTCGACCCGGTGGGGGTCGACACGATAATGCCATCGGCCGAGTATTGTCCGACCTCCTCGCCGTCCACGGACACCCGCATCCGGATGACGCGCGCTACGCCGCCTTTGTGCACCACCACGTCGTTCAGCACGATCGGCTCGGTGCGGCGCTTCCCCTGCCGGTCCACGATGGAGGGCTCGAGCGTGAGCCGGCTCTCGGTGGCGTAGGCGCCGCGCACCAATGCGTCGAGCGCCCATTCGAGGGTCTGGGACGTCGCGGTGGTGAGGAACCCGACCCGGCCGAGGTTGACGCCGAGAATCGGGGTATTGGCGCCGTTCAGCCTGCGGGCGCCGCGGAGCAACGTGCCGTCGCCGCCCAGGGTGAGCAGGCAGTCCAGACGGTACGACGGCTCAAGGAGCGGCGGGCGCGGCTCCGGCCACAGAGGGGCGATCTCCTCTTCCGTGACCAGCGTGAGTCCCAAGCGCGGCGCGACCTGCGCGATGTGCGTGAGGAGGCTCTTGAGGTCGTGGTAGCGCGGGTTGCCGACGACCCCGACATTCATGAGGGCGCGAGCGACTCCTCGGCGGCGAGCGCGCGAATCCGAGCGGCGATGCCCCGCCCCGTGAGGCCCACGTCCTCGAGCTGCCGGGCGCGGGGCGCGTGCTCGTAGGTGCGGTCCGGTACGCCGAGCGGCACCACCCGGACTTCGGGCGCGGTCGTCTCCACGAGGCCGGCGAGCGCCGCGCCGAAGCCGTTGACCACGGCACCGTCCTCGACCGTCACGAGCAGGCGGTGGTCGCGCATCAGCGCGTCGAGGGTCTCCCGGTCCACCGGCTTCAGGAAGCGGCAGTTGACAACCGTGATGTCGAGCCCGTCGGCCGCCAGCGCTTCCGCGGCGTCGAGCGCCGGCTTGCACATCACGCCGACCGCGAGGATCGCACAGTCCTTCCCCTTGCGCAGCACCTCCCAGGTGCCGTACGGGACGGGGGCCACTTCCGCCGCGGGCGGCGACCCACCCGGCGCTTTGTCCCGCGGATAGCGCAGCGAGAACGGACCGGCGGTGTGCTGCAGCGCGCAGCGCAGCAGGCCGATCAGCTCCGCGCCGTCCTTGGGGGCCGTCACCGTCATGTGGGGCAGGGCGAGCAGGTACGGGATGTCGTACAGCCCCATGTGGGTCTGGCCGTCCTCGCCCACCATCCCCGCGCGGTCCAGGCAGAAGATGACCGGCAGCTGCTGAATCGCGACGTCGTGGATGATGCTGTCATAGGCGCGCTGCAGGAACGTCGAGTAGATCGCCACGACGGGGCGCACGCCCTGCGTCGCGAGCCCGGCGGCGAACGTCGTCGCGTGCGCTTCGGCGATCCCCACGTCGAAGAAACGCTCCGGCCATTTCTTCTGGAAGACGTTCGTCCCGGTCCCGGATGGCATCGCGGCCGTGATGGCGACCAGGGCCGGATACTCTGCGGCGAGCTGGGTGATCGCCTCCCCGAACACCTTGGTCCACTGCGGCGGCCCCGGGTTGGCCGGCTTCAGCTTGCCGGTCACCGGGTCGTAGGGCGCCCGCGCATGGTACTTCTCGAGATCGGGCTCGGGCAGCGGGAACCCCTTCCCCTTCTCGGTGATGACGTGCACGAGCCGCGGACCGTGCAGGGTCTTCACGATCTCGAAGGTCTGCACCATCTGCGCGATGTTGTGCCCGTCGATCGGGCCGAAGTAGCGGAACCCGAGCTCCTCGAACAGCATCCCCGGCGACCAGAGGTTCTTGATGCTCTCCTCGAGCGTCTTCGCGAAGTCCACGAACTTCTGCCCGCCGACGATGTGCGAGACCGACTCGATCAGCCCCTTCACGCGCTCGCGGATGCGGACCGTGACCGGGCTCGCGATGATGGAGCCGAGGTACCTGTTGATGGCGCCGACGTTGGGGGCGATCGACATGCCGTTGTCGTTGAGGACCACGATGAAGTCGCGGCCCGAGTGACCGGCGTTGTTCATCGCCTCGTACGGCAGCCCGCAGGTGAGGGCGCCGTCGCCGACGACGGCCACGACCTTGAAGTGGCCGCCTTGCAGGTCGCGTGCGGCGGCCATCCCCAGGGCGGCCGAAAGGGCGGTGCCGGCGTGCCCGGCGCCGAACTGGTCGTGCTCGCTTTCCGAGCGCCGCAGGAACCCCGACAGCCCGGCGGGCTGGCGCAACGTGGGGAACCGATCGTTCCGGCCGGTGAGGATCTTCCAGGGATACCCCTGATGGCCGACGTCCCAGACGATCTTGTCGCGCGGCGAGTCGAAGCAGTGGCACAGCGCCACCGTGAGCTCGACCACGCCGAGCCCCGCGCCGATGTGGCCGCCGGTCTGCGAGACGACGTCGATCAACCGCTGGCGCACCTCTTCGGCGAGCAAGGGGAGCTGGTCCCGGGAGAGGCGCGTCACATCTGCCGGACCGCTAATCGTCTCGAGGAGAGCCACGGTGCCCTTTCAGTTCGGCCTCGTCACAATGTAGTGCGCCAGCGCCACCAGCGTAGGGGAAACTAACCTCGCCTGCCGCAACCGGTCCACAGCCCGCGCGGCGAGTCGCTCGGCCTCGGCCCGCGCGGACCCTACCCCCAGCAGGGTCACGAACGTGGCCTTGGCGAGCGCGGCGTCCTTTCCCGCGGTCTTGCCGAGCTGGTCGGACGTGGCGGTCGCATCGAGCACGTCGTCGCAGATCTGGAACGCGAGCCCCACGTCGGCCCCGTAGCCGCGCAGGGCCTCGCACAGGGAGCTGGGGGCCCCGGCCGCGAGCCCCCCGATCACGCACGCCGCGGCGATCAGCGCGCCCGTCTTGCGGCCGTGAATCTCAGCGAGGGCGGCAGCCGGCAGACGACGGCCCTCGGCCTCGAGGTCGAGGGCCTGGCCGCCGATCATCCCGCCCGCGCCGGCGGCGCGAAACAGCTCCAGCGCGATCGCCCGGCGACGCTCCGAGGGGAGCGCGAGCGCCTCCATCCCGGCGGCGAGGACCCGCGCGGCCAGCGCCACCATGTGGTAGCCCGCCTCGGTCGCCGTCGGCACGTCGAAGGCACGGTGCGTGGTAGGCCGCCCGCGGCGCAGGTCGTCATTGTCCATGCAGGGCAGGTCGTCGTGCACGAGTGAGTAGGCGTGCACCACTTCGACGGCGGCGGCCAGCTCGGCGATCCCGGGCGACGTGTCTCCCTCGCCGCCCCGGCCCCCTACTGCCTCGTAGGAGGCGAGCACGAGCGTCGGCCGGAGCCGCTTGCCGGCGGAGAGGAGGCTGTAGCGGACGGCCGCCGCGACGGAGGCAGCGGGAGCGGCCTGCGGCCGCCGGTCGGCGCCCGCGCCCCAACGCTCGAGCACGGCGTCCACACGGGCGCGGGCGTCGGCGAGGTAGGGCTCGAGCCCGCGACTAGCCGTCGAAATCTTCAATCCGGGGCTTGCCAGCGTGATCGGCGAGCACCTGCCTGACCTTCACCTCCGCGGCCGTGAGCCGCTCGCGGGCCGCGCGCAGCCGCTCGACGCCTTCCTCGAACAGCTTGAGCGCGTCGTCCAGATCCAGATCCTCGGACTCGAGGCGCCGCACGATCTCTTCGAGGCGCGCGAGCTGCCGCGCGAAGCTCAGCTCGCCGGGCATCAGGAGGACTCCGCCGCCCGGGCCGGCACGTCGCCGTCAGTCACGCGCAGCCGGAACGCGAGTCCGGGCGTGAACTGTGCCACGCGCTTCAGGACGCGACCGTCGGCGTCCCGAGCCAGCGAGTAGCCTCGTTCCAGCACCTTGAGCGGCGAGAGCGCATCGAGCCGGCCACTCACGGCCGACAGCTCGTGGCGATGTCGTTCCAGCCGCATCGCCAGTGCGCCGGTGAAGCGATCGAGCGTGCGGTCCATGCGCTGGGCGACGCGCTCCGACCGCAGGGCCAGGCCGCGGGCCAACCGGGCGCCCACCTGCAGCAGCGCGGCCGTGACCTCGCTTCGATCAGGCAGCGCGGCCGCGGCCGCGGCGGACGGCGTCGCCGCACGGTGGTCGGCGACGAGGTCGCACAAGGTGACGTCGATCTCGTGGCCGACGGCGGAGATCACGGGAACGGGGACGGCCGCGACCGCGCGCGCGACGCGCTCCGCGTTGAAGGTCCACAGGTCCTCACGCGACCCCCCACCCCGTCCGACGATCGCGAGGTCCAGCCCTTCGATCCGGCCGAGCAGCGCGAGGGCCCGGCAGATCGCCTCTTCGGCGCCATCGCCCTGAACCTTCGTCGGGAGCACGAGCAGCTCCACCACCGGCCAGCGGCGCCGCGTGACCGCGATGATGTCGCGCAGCGCCGCCCCGTCCTTGCTCGTCACGACCGCGATGCGGCGGGGGTACGGGGGGAGCGGCCGCTTGCGCGCGGGATCGAGGAGCCCGTCCTTCACCAGCGCGGCTTTCGTTTTTTCGAACGCGAGCTGCCACAGGCCGCCGCGCTCGGTCGAGAGCAGCTCGAGCACGGTCAGGCGGAATTCACCCTTCTCCTCCCACACGGTCGGCCGCCCGAGCACGAACACCTGCAGTCCGTCCGCGGGCGGTGCCGGCAGCCGCCGGTTCTCCTTCTGGAACATCACGCAGCGGAGCTGGGACGCCCGATCGCGGAGCGCGAAGTACCAGTGCCCGCTGTGCCACGCCTTGAAGCCCGATACCTCGCCGCGCACCCACACCGGTCCGAGGCCCGCCTCGACCACCGCGCGGGCCCGCTCAGTCACCTGGCTGACCGTCCAGGCGCCCTCGGGCGATGCCGCGGCGAACAGGTCTAGGCTTGCGCCCATTGGCGGGCCGCCTGGACGGTGTTGTAGAGCAGCATGGTGATCGTCATCGGGCCGACGCCACCCGGCACCGGCGTGATGGCGCTCGCCACCTTTTTCGCCTCGGCGAAGTTCACGTCGCCCACGAGCCGGTAGCCCTGCTTCAGGGTCGGGTCGTCGACCCGGTTCACGCCCACGTCGATGACGACTGCACCCGGCTTGATCATGTCTCCGGTGACGAACTCGGGCTTCCCAATGGCCACGATGAGGAGGTCGGCAAGCCGGGTGACGCTCTTGATGTCCCGCGTGCGCGAGTGGCACACCGTGACGGTGGCGTTGCCGCCGGGGCCGTCCTGGAGCAGCAGGGCGGCCATGGGGCGTCCCACGATCGTCGAGCGGCCCACGATCACGGCGTGCTTGCCGGTCGTGTCCACGTCGCTGCGGAGCAAGAGCTGCTGCACGCCGTATGGGGTGGCGGGGCGGAAGCCGGTGGGATCGCCGACGGCCACCTTGCCGACGTTCTCGGGGTGGAAGCCGTCCACGTCCTTCCCGGGAGCGACGCGGTGCAGCACGCGCTGGGTGTGGATCTGCTTGGGCAGCGGGAGCTGCACCAGGATGCCGTGGATCTTGTGGTCCGCGTTCAGCCGCTCGACGAGCGCGAGCAACTCGGATTCCGTGGTCTCGGACGGGAGCCGGATCGTCTCGTGGTACAGGCCGGCCTCGTCGCAGGCCTTGCCCTTCATCCGCACGTACGTCGCGGAGGCCGGGTTGTCGCCCACGAGCACCGCGGCCAGTCCCGGCGTCACGCCCCGGGCCTTGAGCGCGCGGATCTCGGCATGGAGCTCGGCGCGCATGCGGGCGCCCACCGCGACGCCGTCGATCAAGCTAGCGGGCAAAATCCACCGCGCGCGTTTCGCGGATCACCACGACTTTGATCTGGCCGGGGTACTGCAGCTCGCGCTCGATTCGACGCGCGATCTGGTCGGAGAGCTGGCTCGCCTTGCCGTCGTCGATCGCATTGGGCGTCACCACGACCCGCACCTCGCGCCCCGCCTGGATGGCGAAGACCTTCTCGACACCGGAGAACTCGCCGGCGAGCTGCTCGAGCTGCGTCAGCCGCTTCACGTACGTCTCGAACGCCTCCCGGCGCGCGCCCGGGCGCGAGCCCGACACGGCGTCCGCCGCCTGCACGATCACCGAGACCGGCGTCTCGTGCGCCACGTCGTCGTGGTGGGCGGCGATGCAGTTGATGACGATCGGATGCTCTCCGTACTTGGTAGCCACCTCTATGCCCAGCTGCACGTGGGTGCCGTCGTGCTCGTGCGTGAGCACTTTGCCGATGTCGTGCAGCAGCGCGCCGCGCTTCGCGAGCTGGACGTCGAGCTTCAGCTCCGCCGCCATGATCCCCGCGAGCCAGGCGACCTCCTTCGAATGGTCGAGGATGTTCTGGCCGTAAGAGGTACGGTACTTCATGCGGCCCACGAGCTTGACGAGCTCGGGGTGCATCCCCTTGATCCCGGTCTCGTAGACCGCCTGCTCCCCGGCTTCGACGATCGACGCCTCGATTTCCTGCCGGCACTTCTCGACGATCTCCTCGATCCGCCCCGGGTGGATCCGTCCGTCGGCGATGAGCCGCTCGAGGGCCAGCCGGCCGACTTCGCGGCGCACGGGGTCGAAGCACGAGACCACCACGGTGTCCGGCGTGTCGTCGATGATCACGTCCACGCCGGTCGCGGCCTCGAAGGCCCGGATGTTGCGGCCCTCGCGCCCGATGATCCGCCCCTTCATCTCGTCCGAGGGGAGGGCCACGGCCGAGACCGTGCTTTCGGCGGTGTGCTCGGCGGCGAGCCGCTGGATCGCGAGGGCGAGGATCTTCTTCGCCTCGCGATCCGCGCTCTTCTTGGCCTGCTCCTTCAAGTCCCGGGCGAGCGCCGCGGCCTCGCTGCGGGCCTCGTCTTCCAGCCGGTGAAGCAGCTCCTGCTTCGCTTCCTGCGCCGTCAGGCCGGCAATCTGCTCGAGCCGGACCCGCGCCTCGAGCTCCTGCACCGCGAGCGTCTGTTCGCGGTCGCGCACCGCTTGGTCGCGGCGCTCGACCTCACGGGCCCGCCCCTCGGCCGCCGCCAGCTTCTGCTCGAGCTGTTGGTCGCGCCGATCGATCTCACGCCGCCGCCGCCCCACCTCCTCTTCCCACGCCTCGCGCGCCCGCATCAGCTCCTCTTTGGCCGTGAGCACCACGCGCTGGCGCGCGTCCGCGAGCACGCGCTCGCTCTCCGCCGCCGCGGCGACCGCCGCGGCCTGGGCCGCCCGGCGCTCCACCCGGCGCCCCATTATGTAAAAAGCCGCGCCCGCGGCGACTGCGCCGCCGAGCATGGCTGCAACGATGGCCAGCCAGTCTGGCATACGATGTATCTCCGACAACGCTTCGCTGGGAAAGCGGAGCGTGTTCGCTTGAATGCGCCGTCAGCTGAATGCGCCGTCAGCTATCGGCTGTCAGCACCTCAACTGATGGCCGACGGCTGATGGCTGATGGCCTTCCGCTTCCCCGGCGGCAACAGCTTGGTCAGGTCGTCCGCCAGGGCCGCGAGACGCGCGGCCACTTCGCGCTCGCCCTTCTTCGTTTGGAACAGCTCATTCGTGATGTCGAGCGCCGCGAGGATCGCCGCTTTGTGCGTCTCCACGATCGGACCCTGCGACAGCACTTTCTTCAGCGCCTGATCGACGTACGCGGCGACGTCCCGCGTGTACTCGGGTGGCAGATCGGAGCGCACGGTGTACTCCTCTCCGCCGATCATCACCTTAACCGCGTGCTTCTTCGCGCTCACTGACCTCCTCCGCCGATCCCGGGGCCCGCCCCGCCCGCGCCGCTCCCCCCGCTCCCCCCGCTCCCCCCACTCCCCCCGGTGCCGCCGCCATTGCCCCCGCCCTGACGCGCCTGCTCCTCGAGGAACGTGAGCCGGCTCAGCAGGTCGTGCACCCGGACCCTGGCCGCCTCGACACGCTGGCGCAGCACCTTGTTCTCTTGTTCGAGATCAGCGACGCGACCACGGACCTCGAGGTCGAGCTTCGCTGCGCTGCCTCCCCCGCTCCCCCCGCCCCCGGCCCCGCCCTTTGCTCCGACCTCCTTCAGGTCAGCTTCGGCCTTGACGGCACGCGCGCGCCAAGCGGCCAGCTCCTCGGCCACGTGGCGGAGGATGCCCTCCAACTGATCCAGAACCTGCGCGTCAACCCTCTCTCCGTCGTACGCCAAGCTCGTCCTCCACGGCCTTGAGCGCGCGTGAGAGCAGCTCGTCCACCTCCCGCTCGCGCAGCGTTCGGCTCGGGTCGCGGAACGTACAATGCCAGGCCACGCTGCGATGCCCGGCGGGAACCCCCGCGCCCCGATACTCGTCGAACACCTCGAGCCGCTCGAGCAGCGGTCCAGCCGCACGTCGCAAGACCTCGCTGACGGCCGCGGCACTGACACCCGGAGGCAAGACCAGCGCGACGTCGCGCTCCACCGGCGGCTGCGCAGGCAGCTGGCGGTACGGCACAGGCGGCGTCGACGTCACCTCGAGCCGCACTTCCAGCCCGAACAACGACGCCGCCCACACCGGGGCGTCCGCGTCGAGTGGACCGGCCCAGCCCAGCGCTACCCCGCTTCCCCGGTGCACCGCTTCCCAACCCACGGCCCCGCCCGTAGCCGGTCGCACGTCGCATGTCGGCGCGGCCACCTTTACCGCTAACTCAAAGTGGTACTTCAAGTCCCATATGTCCATATCAGGTACTTTCGCACCCTGCGACCAGTGGGCGGGATGTCGCGCCCCGGTGAGGACCGCGGCCACCGACGTCCATTCCTCTGGCCCCGCCCCCGCCTCGATTCCCCGCTTGAAGACGGTGCCGATTTCAAACAGTCGGATATCCCGATTGCGGTTCGCCCAGTTGTGCTCCACCCGTCCGACCAGCCCCGGCAGGAGCCGCCGCCTGACGTATGCCTCCTCGGCCGAGATGGGATTCCGGATCGCGACTGCCTCGGGCCCGTCGGCCGGCCCGAGCGGCATGGTCCGCGCCTCGTACAGGCCGGCGCGGGCGAGCTGTTCGCGTACCCAGGCTTTGGCGCTCTCGATGGGCGCGTCGGGAACGGTGCCGGGCCGATAGGCTCGCAGCTCGTCGGGGAACGTGTTGTAGCCCCTGAGCCGGGCGACCTCCTCGACCAGGTCCACGTCTCGCGCCACGTCGGGCCTCCACCCCGGGACCTGCACCGCCAGTCGGTCGTCCTTCGGGGCCACAAAGAAGCCCACGGACGTGAGCAGCCGCTCGATCTCGGCGCGCTCGACCGGTACGCCGAGCAGCCGCGACACGCGCTCGGGACGCAGAAAGATCGTGCGCTCCTGGACCGGCTCCGGCCAGAGATCCAGCGGCGGCTCTCGCAGCTCGCCGCCCGCGACCGCGATGATCAGCTCGATCGCCCGCCGCAGCGCATCCGGCATGCCGAGCAGATCGATCCCGCGCTCGAAGCGGTAGCTCGACTCGGTGGACAGCTCGAGCGCCCGGCGGGTGCGCCGGATGCGGGTCGGCTGGAAGTAGGCGCACTCGAGCACGAGGTCGGTCGTCGACTCGTTCACCTCGGACTCGGCGCTGCCCATCACGCCTGCGACGATCGTTGGTCGCGCCGCGTCGCAGATCGCGGTCATCTCGGGCGTCAGCGTGCGCTCGACCCCGTCGAGGGTCACGATCTTCTCGTTGGGTCCCGCCCGGCGGATCACCACCGCCGGCCCGCGCAGCTTCGCGAGATCGAACGCGTGCAGCGGCTGGTTCAGCTCGAACAGGATGTAGTTCGTCGCGTCCACGACGGTGTTGATCGGCCGCTGGCCGACGGCCGTGAGGCGGGCGGCGAGCCAGGCGGGGCTGGACCCCACCCGCACGCCTCTGATCACGGCCGCCATGTATCGCGGGCAACCCTCTCGATCCTCGAGCCGGACTTCTACCCCATCCACCACACCCCGTCGGGCGGTTAGGCGGTTAGGCGGATAGACATGCTCCAACCGTCTGACCGCCTGACCGTCTGGTATCCGCGGCAACTTGACCACTGCTCCGAGCGACGCCGCGAGCTCGCGGGCCACGCCCTTGTGGCACAACAAATCCGGCCGGTTGGCGGTCACTTCGATAACGATCTGGTGATCGACGACGGGCACGGCTTCGAGGAAGCGCGTGCCCGGACGGGCGGGCGTGTCGAGCTCGAGGATCCCGGTGTGATCCTGCCCCAGCCCCAGCTCCTTGGCGGAGCACAGCATGCCGTTCGACTCGACGCCGCGGATCTTCTTCTTCTCGAGCCGCCCGCCCCCGCCCCCCGGGAGCAGAGCGCCGACGCCGGCGTACGGGTATTTCTTGCCCGCCTGGACGTTGGGCGCGCCGCACACGACCTCGACCGGGCTCGCGCCGCCCGCGTCCACGAGGCAGAGGGACAACCGGTCGGCGTTGGGATGCCGCTTCACCTCGAGCACCTGCGCGACGACGATGTCGCCCAAATCCTGATGCAGCGGCACGATGGCCTCGACGGGCGCGCCCAGCATGCTGAGCCGCCCTTCCAGATCGCGGGGGTCGAGCTGGCGATCCAGCATCGCCTCGAGCCAGCGGCGCGACAGGATCACGGCGCTCCTCCGGCGAACTGGGCGAGGAAGCGCACGTCGCTCTCGAAGAACAGGCGGATGTCGGGGATGCCATGGCGGGCCATAGCGATGCGATGTGGGCCCATGCCGAACGCGAAGCCGGTGTAGCGCTCGCTGTCGATGCCGCAGTTCTCGAACACCGCGGGGTGCACCATGCCGGAGCCCAGGATCTCGATCCAGCCGGTCTGCTTGCAGGTGGCGCAGCCCGCACCACCGCACACGGAGCAGCTCACCTGCATGTCGGCGGACGGCTCCGTGAACGGGAAGTAGGACGGGGCGAACCGGGTACGGGTCTCCGGTCCGAAGAACTTGCGTGCCCACTGCGAGAGCGTCGTCTTCAGATCCACGAAGCTCGTGCCCTCGTCGACCACCAGCCCTTCGATCTGCTCGAACACCGGCGAGTGGGACGCGTCGAAGGGGTCACGCCGGTAGCACTGCCCCGGCGAGACGACCCGGATCGGCGGTGGGTATCGCTTCATGGTGCGCACCTGCACCGGGGAGGTGTGCGTGCGCAGCAGGTAGCCCTCTCCCTCCCCCTCCCCCTTTCCGGCGTCCAGGTAGAAGGAGTCCTGGGCGTCGATCGCGGGGTGGTCCTTGGGGAAGTTGAGCGCGCCGAAGTTGTACCACTCGGTTTCCGCCTCGGGGCCGACGGCGCGGGTGAAGCCGAGCTCGTGGAAGATCTCGCAGATCTCGTCCACGACCTGGGTGACGATGTGCAGGCCGCCGTGCCAGCGCGCGCGACCGGGCATCGTGAGGTCGAGGCGCGCGACGTCGCCGGCGGCGCGCTTCAGCTCGCGCGCGCGCGCCTCGAGCGCCGCCTCGAACTCCTGTTTCAGGGCGTTCGCCGCCGCGCCGACCTCTTTCCGGTCGGCCGGCTCGAGCCGGGGCAACGTGGCGAGAATCTTGGTGAGGGCGCCGGCTTTGCGGCCCAGGATCTCCGTTTTCAAGTCTTGGAGCCGGCGCTCACCCGCCTGCGGAATCTCCTTCAGATGCTCCCGCAGCTCGGTGAGGGCTGCCAGGAGGTCGCGCATGGTCAGAGCGCCCGCTTCGCGACCTCCGCCAGCTGCTCAAACGCCACGGGATCGCGCACGGCGAGGTCGGCGAGCACCTTGCGGTTGATCTCGACCCCGGCGCGTCGCAGTCCGTTCATGAGGCGGCTATAAGAGAGCTCGTGCAGCCGAGCGGCGGCATTGATGCGCGTGATCCAGAGCCGCCGGAAGTCGCCCTTTTTGCGGCGGCGGTCGCGGTAGGCGTACTTCTGCGCGCGCTCCACTGATTCCTTCGCGGCCTTCCACAGCTTGGAGCGCCCGCCGAAGTAACCCTTGGCGGCCTTCATGATCTTGTTCTTGCGCTTCAGGCGCGCAACGTTGCTCTTGACGCGAGGCATTGGTTGCTCCTTACGCCAGCAGCAGGCGCTTGAGGCGACGTTCGTCGGCGTGCGACACCAGCGTGGGCTTGCGCAGACGCCGCTTCCGCTTGGGGTGCTTCTTCGTCAGGATGTGACGCTTGTACGCGTGGTAGCGCCGCAGCCGACCGGTCCCCGTCAGCTTGACGCGCTTGCGGAGCGCGCGCTTGGATTTCTGTTTGGGCATTTGAGAACCTCTTAGGTGTCAGGTGTCAGGTGTCGGGTGTCAGGAACCCTGAAACCCGGCACCCGACACCTGCCACCTTCATTTCGGCGCCAGCACCATCGACATGTTGCGGCCTTCGAGCTTCGGCTCCTGCTCGATCTTTGCGATATCCTTGAGCTCGCCGGCGACCCGATCCAACACCTCGCGCCCCAGGTCGATGTGGGCCATCTGCCGGCCCCGGTACATCATCGTCACTTTCACCTTGTTCCCGTCCTGGAGGAACTCCCGCGCGTGCCGAGTCTTGAACGCGTAGTCGTGGTCGTCGATCCCGGGCCGAAACTTCACTTCCTTGAGGTGAATGACGTGCTGTTTCTTCTTCGCCGCGCGCGCCGCCTTCGCCTGCTCGAACTTGAACTTCCCATAGTCCATGATCTTCGCGACCGGTGGTCGCGCGAGCGGCGCTACTTCGACCAGATCGAGGCCCCGCTCCTGCGCCGCAGCCAGCGCTTCCTCGACGGTCAGCACGCCGAGCTGCGCGCCATCGGGAGCGATCACCCGGATCGGACTGATCCGGATCTGCCGATTCACGCGCACGCGCGGCGCCTTGGTGTTGTCGATCGCCAGGTGCCGTTCTCCTCCTTGAGAGAAAGCAAAAAGCGGATTCCAGCCGCCCTGGAATCCGCACTCGTGAGCCGTCGGCGATCAGCCGCCAGCCGTCAGCGGCTGATGGCTCACGTCATGGGAACCCTAGAGCACTCTCCGAAGCCGGAGAGGCGGCGGGTGAGGCGCACGCGGCGCCCGCTTGCCGTATTGTCGCGCCTAACTTAGTCCGCGCGAAGCTGCTCCACAAGGCCGAAGCCCTTCTCCTGGCCGCTGGGCCGACCCACCCGCCCCGCCACGACCGCCGGGTCGTGCTCGAACACCAGGAGCCAGCCCTCCGCCTCCGCCCGCCGGTAGAGCTGCCGTTTGGACTCGAGGGTGACGAGCGGCAGGAGGTCGTAGCCCATGATCCAGGGGAGCGGCAGGTGGGCGCTCGTGGGCACGAGGTCTCCGAGGAAACACGCCCGCTCTCCGGCGCTCTCGACCAGCACCGACTGGTGAAAGGGCACGTGCCCCGGCGTCGGGAGGCAGCGGATCCCGGGAACCGGCTCGGCCTCCCCGTCCACCAGCTGGAACGCCAGCGGCGCGAAGTTGTGCGAACGGTAGCTCGCCGCGGTGCGCTCGTTGGTGTGCCGCGCGAAGTCTAGCTCCCGCTTCTGGACAAGATAGCGCGCCCGCGGAAAGCTCGCGGCCACGCTGCCCGCGGCGTCGCGGTAGGTGTTGCCGCCCGCGTGATCGAAGTGCAGGTGGGTGTTGATCACCCAGCGCACGTCCTCGGCTCGAGCCCCGACTTCGGCGAGGGCGTCCTCGAGCTGGGTGCGCCCATGCGTGCCCTCGTTCTGCACGCCGTAGATGTCCCGGAACTTCGCGTCTTCCTTGTTCCCGAGACCGGTGTCGATCAACACCAGCCCGTCGTCATGTTCCACCAAAAGGCAGCGCAGCGCGAGAGGGATGCGGTTGCGCTCGTCGGCCGCGATGCGCCGCTCCCACAGCGGCTTGGGCACCACGCCGAACATGGCGCCGCCGTCGAGGGCCTGGCGGCCGCCCTCCAGCGCGTGACAGGTGAGGCGGCCGACTTTGAACGTCGTGTGCATTACTCGAATCCGGAATGCGGAATGCGGAATGCGGAATTGAAGTGGGAGGTCGTTCGCTGATCGACGCTCCCCTTGACGTTCCGCATTCCGCAATCCGCATTCCGCACTTTCCCGAGGTCCTCCAGCGTCG
>DASUAL010000059.1:0-17637 GCA_035763805.1 Gemmatimonadales bacterium | reverse complement strand
CAGCCCGGGCGCACGTTCCACGCGCTGGTCGACTTCATCGATCCCGTGGTGCAGCCGACGAGCCGCACGATCGTGGTGAAGGCGCGGGCGCCGAACCCGAGCGGCTTCCTCAAGGCGGGGATGTTCATCGAGGCGCGGCTCGCCACCGCCACGCGGGCCAACGCGATCGTGGTGCCGGAGGACGCCATCCAGCCGCTGCGCACGGCGAACGTGGTCTGGGCCGTGGTGGACGGTAAGGCGAGCCGGCGTGTCGTACAGCTCGGTACGCGTTCGCAGGGCTTCGTCGAGATCGCCAGCGGAGTGAAGGCAGGTGAGCAGGTGGTGGTCGGCGGGCTGGAGCGGATGGGGGAGGGGATGCCGGTGGCGCCACAGTCCAGGGAGAGGGGGGTCGGGGGCGCCGGGGGCGACAGCGCGATCGTCGTGGCGCCGGTTGGCGGCACGGCGCACTGAGGTCGTTCCGCCGGTAGTATTTGAGGCGGCGGTGCCGGGCCTAGACGTCGGCACCGCAGCCTCAGGTGGCCGCAGCCTTTCGTATCACGGTTTCCAGGTCTTCTGGAGCACGCCTGCGACATTCTCTCTTCAAGTCGTCAATGTCCGTGGCGAGGAAGCGACCGAGAAAGCCATCGGTCGTGACCTCGAAAGCCGGAAGGTCCTTCTTCGTGCTGGCGTTGGAATACAGCGCGATCACAGCGCGCTCATCGAACTTATAGAAGGAGTACGTGGGATAACGGCCGAATAGCCAGATCCCAGCCGGTTGATGGAAGTCTCTGGCCAGACGTGCGAAATACCTGTAGGCGTCAATGACGAGGCCGGGAATCTGCGGACCGTCCTCAAAGTGCCTGCCTAATGAGAACATGAGCTCGTGGTTCTCGAGATCGGGGAGGAACGCCTCCATGGTCGTGCCGTCGCGACTGAGAAAGGCCTTGATCGCTGCATCATGGTTCTCGCGCCAGCGGCGCGAATGGATGAAGTACAGGACCATCTGGGTGGAGGACCCTATGAGATCCTCAAACCTCTGAAAGAATCCGGCAAAGGGTCCTACACGGACGATGCCGGACGGGGGTTCGGAAGCGGGGGCGGGGGTGGAGGTCATCGGTTTGGCTGTAGGAGGACAGGATGCTATCTCATCTGGGACCGGCGAGCAAGAACCAGGAGGGTTGAATGCGACGTCACACGTGGATGTACGCGGTGCTGCTGTGTGTTCCCGCCAGCGGCAGCGCACAGCGCGAGTCTCAGGGCGTTGACGAAGCAACGGCCATCCGCAAGACGATCCAGGCCCACTACTTCGAGGCGCACGCGACCGGCAGCGGCGAGCCGCTGCGCGGGGTGTTCGTTGACGATGGTCGCATGTTCTGGGCGTCGGACGGGCAGCTTCGGAGTCGGACCAGCACCGACTATATCAACGGCTTCTCCGGGAAGCCCGCACCCGACGAGGGCCAGCGCCGGCGAACGGTCCTGATGGTCGACGTGACCGGCGATGTCGCGATCGCGAAGGCCGAGCTCGAATATCCGGATGTGCAGCTGATAGACTATTTCGCTTTGGTGCGCGCAGGCGGGGAGTGGAAGATCGTCAGCAAGATCTTCCAGCGCTACCCGAAACAGACCGCCGCGCCGAAGTGAGCTCCGGCGCGCCGGGTCCGCTCTGCGCTTAGAAGAAGTCGAGACCGCCGATCAGTCCGGCGATCGCATCGAACACGCCGCCGGCGAGCGCGCCCGTTCCTTCGATCACTCCTCCTGCGACCTCCGCCAGCCCGGCGCCGCCGAGTCCAATATTCGCGGCGGCCAGCGTGTCCCCGGCCGCGGTCACGGCCGTGTGCAGCATGACGTCCGGTCCCCAGAGCACCGCATCCAGCAGGAAGTGATCCGTCCGGTAGACACCCACGGATGCAACGCCGGGCGGGCGCCGGGTGAGGGCGGTCCGGGCGTTCCAGATCGTGGCCAGTTCGACGTTGTCGAACCACACCCCCTGGCAGGCGCGGCACACGTCGAGGCGGGCGCCGTCACGCTCCACCGGCTTGAGCGCTTTCCCGCAGGTCGGGCAGGACAGGACGTTGCGCCAGCCGCAGGCATCGCAGCGCGGTGCGTTGCGCCCGAGGCTCGCGCCGCAGCCGTGGCAGCGCATCCGGTAGGCCTCCGGTTTCAGCTCGACATGGACCGCCAGGGCGAGGGGATGGCAGCGGCGCAAGAGCGCGACCTCGGCCTGGTCGAACCACACGCCGCCGCAGCGCTGGCAATAGTCGAGGACGAGCTGCAGGTCCGGTGAAGGCTGGAGCTTGCCGAGCTTGACGCCGAGGCACACGGGACACGCGTACCGCGTGGTCGGGTCACTCATCGAGGATGTCCTTGCTGGCGCCCTTTTCAGGCAGCCGCTGCACGTCGGGGAAGGTGTACACGAGCAGGCCCGAATCGGTGACTTCGATGTCGGCCACGCCCTGCGTGACGAGCCCGTGCAGCGCCGCTTCGGCCGTCGCCGCGTCGAACGCCAGGTCGCTCACGAGCTCGACCACCGTGAGCTTTCCACCCCGTGCACCGGCGAGCTTCACGATCTCTGCCTGAAAGGTCTCGAGGCGCAACTGCTCGCGGTGCTCGGCGAAACGGTCCCGCTCGCGGACGTATGACCGGATCAGCGCCGCGCCCGCCACGCCTGGAACGCCGACCGCGACGACCAACGTGAGAACGGCGACGGGGAAGCTCAGCGTCGCGCTCGAGCTGAAGAAGCCGAGCAGCATGAAGAGGGAGAGAGCGATGAGGGCACCGCCCCCGACCAGCTTGCCCACGGGAGAACCGTGTCGGAGACGCATGGAACATAACGCGCGGGGAAGGCGCGGCGAGCGACTGCAAAACAGGCCCGGCAGGAATCGAACCTGCAACCCCCGGTTTTGGAGACCGGTGCTCTACCAATTGAGCTACGGACCTATATCCATTTCGGATTGCGGATTGTGGATTGCGGATTGAAAGGCCGCGGCCGCAACTAATCCGCAATCCGCAATCGCCAATCCGCAATCGAGCAGGGTGGCTGACGGGAATCGAACCCGCAACCTCCGGAGCCACAGTCCGGCGCTCTAACCGATTGAGCTACAGCCACCATGATACCAGACGCACAGACGCATAGAGGCACAGGTGCCGAGCAGAATCTAACGGGTCACCCCTCGGGCCAGAAGCGCTGCGCCAGGGCCGCCATACGTTTGTCCGCAGGCACGGGCTTGCCATCGAGCGAGGCGATCGCGACGACACCGCGCGCGGCGTTCGTGAGGAAGGCGCTCTTGCCGTCGAGGGCTCTGCGCGAGTAGCGCCCCTGCTCAACGTTCTTCTCCAGCTCGAGTATGCGCGCCCGGCCGATGCCTGGGAGGATGCCGATCTCAACCTCGGGCGTCCGCAGCCCGTCCCTTTCCCACCAGAACACATTCCATACCGTCCCCTCGGCGACCTGGCCGTCGTGGGTGAGGAGCAGCGCGTCGTCCGCCTCCGCCACGTCGGCCTCCACGGCGGCGTCGATGAAGCAGTCCCGCTGGGTCGTCTTGTGCGGATACGGCTCATGTGGCTTGGAGGCGGTGATCACCGTTGGCGGATCGAGCGGGGGCAGCTCGCGCACGGTCACGGTCGCCCGGCCGTCGCACACCTCAACCCGGAGCACGGCGTTGCCGGTTCCCGAGAACGGCGTCACCAGCGCGGCCACGTCGCGATCAGGCCGCGGCAGCCCGAGCTCGCGCAGTGAGCGCTCGAGACGGGCGAGGTGCCGGTCGAGAAACGGGATGCGCCCGTCGCGCACCCGCATCGTCTCGATCAGCCCGTAGCCCGTCTCGTCCACGTCTCGCCCCCCGTCTCCCGTCTCCCGTCCCGTTTCATGGATCGTTGCCGGCCTTCACGGGCAGCTCTGCTCGCTCCGCCCACTCCGTAAACGACCCGTCGTACACTTGTACGCTCGGGTAGCCGAGCAGGTTGTGCAGCGCGAAGTAAACGTGGCTCGACTCGAGCCCGCCGTTGCAGTACGCGATGATCTTCTTGTCGGGCGTGATCCCTTGCGCCCCGTAGCTCGCCCGCAGCGCGTCGGGCGTCTTCCACACCGTGGCGAAGTCCGCCGTGGCGAGATCGTCCTGCCAGAAGTGGTTGATCGCCCCCGGAATGTGGCCGCGCCGAAGCTGCGCACCGGCGCGGCCGGCGTACTGGTCGGGGTTGCGCGCGTCCACGATCACGACGCCGGGCGCGTTGAGCGCGCCCTTCACGTCGTCGAGCGTCGCCCGGTCGGGCTGGAACGCCACCGACGCGAACGCCGTCGGCTCGATGACGGGATAGCGCCGCGTGACCGGCCGGTTCTCGACGCTCCACTTCCCGAATCCCCCGTCGAGCACGTACACCGCATGCATCCCGAGTCCCTGCAGGATCCATGCGAGGTAGGTCGCGTCGATGTTGCGCGTCTCGCCCGCGCTGTAGATCACGACCGGCCAGTCCCGGCGCAGGCCCAGCCGCGAAAACAGCGCCGCGTAGGACGGCAGGCCGAGCACCTTGTTCGGCACCCCCCGCTCGGCCGCACGCAGCGTCTCGGGGTTGAGCGTGACCGCGCGCGGGATATGAGAGGCGAGATACAGGGTGAGGTCGTTCCGGACGTCGATGACGGTCACGTCCGAGTCGCGGGCGGCAAACAACTCCGCCAGAGCGGACGTCGAGATCAAGCGCGCTGGGGGACCGGACGATCCTGCGACGTGCGCACACGCCGCGGCGAGCAGTACGATCCAGGACGCGCGGGTCACGGCAGGCCCATCAGTGCCTTTTCCATCTCCAGATAGACTCGATGCGCGTTGCGGTACTCGCGCGAGGCGCGCGACACCGGCCGGCCCTCGTCGGGCGGTGGCAGGGAGTCAAGCGCCCGGCGGAGCGATTGGCGGCGCTCGATCGCGCGCTGCATCCCGGCACGCAGGCCGAGGATGTACTCGCGGGTCTGGGCGATCAACCCCCGCGGGTCCCGCGGGAGCGCACCGTGCCCGGGCACGACGGTCTCAGCCTGCAAGGCGGCAATGCCATCGAGCGCCGCAAGCAGGCCCCTCGAGCTCCCATCCACCACCATCGTCACGCCGTCCTCGATGAGCAGGTCGCCCGCAAACACCACCCGCTCGGCCGGAAGCCACACGATCAGGTCGCCCGCCGTGTGCGCCGGCCCGCGCCAGGGACGTGCCACCACGATTGCCCGGCCCCCGCCTCCAAGGTGCAGGGTGTCCGCCGTCGTCACCGGGACGTCGGGGCCGTCGGCGTAGGCGAACCCTCTCATCTGGCCCTTGCCGACCACCAGCGTCCACGCAGACTCCGCGGCCTCGCGGCTCTGCTCGTCCACGCCGGTCGCCACGTCCGGGGACGCGATGACTCCGGCTCCGGCGCGGCGCAGCGCGATCGCTCCGAAATGGTGATCCGGATGGTGGTGCGTCAAGACCAGCCAGCGGATCGGCTCGGTCGTGACGGACCGGACCGTACGCACCAGCAGCTCCCCTTGCGCCGGGCTGGCGAGCGCGTCGATCACGACGACCCCGTCCCCCGTGACGATGAAGCCCGCGTTGGGGCGCCCTTCAGACCCCCTGCCCGTATCGCCCATGACGGCATAGACGTCCGGAGCGAGCGCGCGAACGGGCAGCCGGTCCGGCAGTGGGGCGGCTGTGGGGGCTTGACGCGGCGCGCAGGCCGCGACCAGCACGCAGAACGGCCTTATGGCGAGACGAACTTGATATCCGTGGCCTGCTCGAACACGCCGCCCTTGTTGTCCCTCCACGTCATCCTGAGCGGCGCCTCTCGATCGGCCCGAAGGGAGAACTCCACGAACGGATCGCGGCTGATCCCGGAGGTCCACGTGAACCGCGCGACCTCCTGGTCGCCGTACGTGACGCTCACGTCGTGGATGAAGTGCGCCGGGATGGGAGTCCCGTCGACGTTGCGGAACAGCCCGGTGTACATCGGGTGCTCGACCAGCGCCCGGACGGCGATCACATCCCCTTGCCGGATCGCATTGGGAACCAGAATCCTGGCCGCCCCAAGCTCGAGCCGCCGCCTCATCAGCCGCACCCGTTGACCGTGACGCGCACTTCCGCCGCGCCCCCCCACAACTCTCCCGTCGAGGTCTCGACGATCGCCCGCACAGGGGACGTCATCCGCATCTTGATGCGCGTGCTCACGAACGCCTGGCCGATCGCCGGCGTCAAGCGGAACTCGGCCAGATGGATGTCGGGGTTGTTGTCCACGAGGACGTGGATCTCCTTGACGTAGCTGTCGGGCTCAGGCGCCATCGGAAGATCGGACTCGATCAGCACCGGGACTACGCGACCGTCCGCCGCCACCGTGGGCACGTCGAGCTGGACGTGGCCCTCGTGGACCGTCCGGTCGCCGAACAGCCGCTTCAAGACCTGCTGCACCTTCCACGGGATGTCACGGGCCCTGCCCTCCGCCCCGACCCTCCATGAGGCGGCGCGCAGGTCCTTCGCCGCAAGCGCCAGCACAGCGAGCCCGGAGGACCTAACGAATGACCGGCGGGTGAAAGCCGACATGGTCTACCAACAATAGGGCGGCGCCCAACCCCCGGCAAGTTGTTGCCTAACGCACCCCCGCTTCACATCTTGGCTACCGTCCGCGACCGGAGAGGACCCGTGAAACGTCCAGCAACGTCGTGCAGGAACAACGTGGAGGAGGGGCGTGGAGGGGCTACGTCGCTCCTCCACGCATCTCTACTCAACGTTCTCCCTCCACGGCTTTCCTTAACGATGTTAGTGTTTTTCGCTGCCTGCTCCAAGACGACGAGGACGGTGATCGTAGCTCCGGCGCCGGAGGCCCACGCCGCCGGTGCCAGCACCGCGGCCACACTCGGCATTCCGCCGGGACACCTCCCGAAGCCCGGGCAGTGTCGGGTTTGGGTCCCGGGGACGCCGCCGGGCCAGCAACCGAGGCCGCGCTCCCGTCCCTGCGAGGGGATCGCGACCGCCGCGCCGGCGGGGAGTTGGGTCGTCTACCGGCCGACGGCCGACCGAAAGCTCGTGCACGTCCGGGTCGTCGACGCCCGCCGGGCCGGCATGATCGTGCGCGTCCGGATCTTCGAGGTCGAGAGCGGGCGGTTTGTGAGAGAGGAGAACCCATGAAACGGCAAAAAGCGTCAAGCGAGAGCGTTGCACAAGGGCGTCCCGCGGGACGACGTCACGCAGAGGCGTCTGTTACGGTTCTGCGCGACGCTTCCGTGTTACGTCTTTGCTTGACGTCATTGCTTTTTGCGTGTTCTCACAAGCCGCCTGACGATTTCGCCCCGGACCCCGGCCTCGTGGCGCAGATCCGCGACATCCGCATCGTGACGGCGTACACACGGGCCTGCCCGGGCGCGATCCTGCCGACGAGCTATGAGGCCGTGCTGGTGGACGGCTCGCGCGTGCCGTTCGCGCGGAGCTACGACAAGAAGCGTCCGCCGCGCCTGCACGTGGTGTTCCTCGAGCGCTCGAGCACGGACGCCTTCAGCCAGGAGGACGGCGACTGGGTGGCCAACCGCAACCCGCTCGCGACGGTGACGACGGGGTTCCGGCTCACGGCCACGCTCCGGGCGCGCCCCAGCGTGACGAACTCGATCGTGGTCCCGCCTGACTACGGCTGCATGCCGCACGCGTACACCTTCTCGGGCGAGCCGGGCGAGGCGGGCCAGGGAGGGGGGACCGGCCCGGATGTGAGCGTGCGCCTCGCGGTGCTGCGCTCCCCGTTCTACGAACGGCTGTTCGTCGCGGGGATTCAGGTCGGGGTCGCTCCTCCCTTCTACGTGCTGGGTGACGCGACCATCGTCCCTCCGGCCGACTGGCTGGTGATCGAGTCGCGCGGTGGGCGCGGGGGCGCGGGCGTTCCGGGCGCGAAGGGCGCGGATGGCACCGCGGGAGCGTCCGGTTGTCCCGCCCAACCCGGCGGGCCCGGTGGGAACGGGAGCGCGGGCGGGCCGGGCGGCACGGGCGGGCGCGGCGGCCGAATCAGCGTGGTCGTTCCCCTGGACAATCCATTCCTCGCAGGTGTCGTCGACGCGCGCAGTACCGGCGGGCCGGGCGGCCCCGGTGCCGCGGGCGGAGCCGGTGGCAAGGGTGGCAAAGGGGGCCAGGGGACCACGGACGAGAGCAACCGCCGCTGTCCCAACGCGGCTGACGGGGCTCCCGGCCAGGCCGGAGCCGCGGGCCCGGCGGGCGCACAGGGTGCGCCGGGACCGCGCTCCGTGGTGGTCACGACCCCGATGAAGGATCTGTTCGGCGTTCAGGTGCCGCCCGAGCTGGGCACGCTGCTCGAGCGGTTACAGCGCCGGCCGTGAGCGTTTGGCGCTACCGCACGACGAGGTGCGAAAACTGCAATAGATTCTCGACGAAGAGCTCCAGCTCGTCGCCCGGACTGATGCCGGTGAGGGCCGTCGAGTACGACGCACGGCCGGCGACGGGGTTGGCGACGAGCGTGACGCTGCCGCTCTGGCCCAAGTAGTCCGACGGGATCTCGAAGACCGCGGTGCCGTTACTCGTCACCGAGCCGAGGCGGAGCTGCGCCCCGGCGCGCACGAGGTAGATGCGGACCTCGGACCAGTTGGCGTTCGTGACTCGCAACGTGGCGGGACCCCAAGGGCGGAGGAAGGCGACGTCCGCCGACTCCGCCGGGCGGCCGGCGCACGCCGCACCGGCGCCCGGAGCAAGCACGGCGCCGGCGATCGTCAAAAGCCGGACCAGGTTGATCGCGGCGTGCGGCATGGAGGCTCGATTTCGCTCACTCTCAAGGTAACGCATGCCCGCTTCGTACGACATCATCATCGTTGGCGCCGGCCACAACGGCCTCGTCACAGCCGCCTACCTCGCCCGGGCCGGGATGCGCGTGCTGGTCCTGGAGCGCCGGGAGCTGGTGGGCGGGGCCTGTGTCACCGAGGAGGTGTGGCCCGGGTTCAAGGTCTCGACGGCCGCCTACGTGAACAGTCTGCTCCGGCCGGAAATCATCCGCGACCTCGATCTGCACCGGCACGGCTACGAGCTGCTGCCGCGGAGCCCATCGTCGTTCACTCCCTTCCCCGATGGCCGCTACCTGCTGCTCGGCCCCGACAAGGAGCTGACGCGGCGCGAAGTGGCCAAGTTTTCGAAGCGGGACGCCGACGCGCTGCCGCGCTACGAGGCGATGCTCGAGCGCGTGGCGGACTTCATCGAGCCCACCCTGCTCGAGACCCCGCCCAGCCCGTGGTCGCGGCGGCCGCGCGACGTGCTGCCGCTCGCCCGGCTCGGCTGGCGCTTCCTCAAGCTCGGCCGGGAAGGAGCGCACGCGATCGAGATCCTCACCGGCGCCGCGCGGCCCATCCTCGACCGCTGGTTCGAGTCGGAGGAGCTGAAGATCGCCCTCGCGACCGACGCGATCATCGGCGCGATGGCCTCGCCCTCGACGCCCGGCACGGCCTACGTGCTGTTCCACCACGTCATGGGCGAATGCAACGGCGTCCGAGGTGTGTGGGGCTACGTGCGGGGCGGGATGGGCGGGATCTCGCAGGCGCTCGCCTCCGCGGCGCGCGAGCGCGGCGCCGAGGTCCGGGTGAGCAGCCCGGTGACGAGGATCCTCACGCGGGGCGGTCGGGTGGAGGGCGTGGCGCTCGAGGACGGCATGGAGGTCCGGGCGCCGCGGGTGGTCTCGAACGCCGACGCACACGTCACGTTCCTGAAGCTCGTCGACCCGCAAGAGCTCCCATCGGACTTCGTCGAGCGCGTCCGTGCCATCGATTACTCGAGTGCGTCGTTGAAGATCAACGTCGCACTCTCCGAGCTTCCCGACTTCAGCGCCGTGCGGGGAAGTGGGCTTGCGCCCCACGAGAACCTGCGCGGGACCATTCACATCGCGCCGACGCTCGATTACATGGAGGAGGCGTTTGACGACGCGAAGTACGGCCGGCCGTCGGCGAACCCCATCCTCGAATGCACCATCCCGTCGGTCGTGGACCCCACCGTGGCGCCGCCCGGACGGCACGTGATGTCGTTTTTCGTGCAATACGCTCCCTACGCGCTGCGCGACGCCGGCTGGGACGAGGTCAAGGACCGGTTCGCCGATCGCTGCTTCGACGTCCTCAACCACTACGCGCCCAACTTCAAGCGCGCGGTGATTGACCGGCAGGTGCTCTCGCCGCTCGATCTGGAGCGCCGCTTCGGGCTCACGGGCGGGAACATCTTCCAGGGCGCGATGACCCTGCCCCAGCTCTTCTTCCTCCGGCCCGTAGCCGGTTACGCGGACTACCGCACGCCCATCAGGGGTCTGTACCTCTGTGGCTCGGCGACGCATCCGGGCGGCGGGGTGATGGGCGCGTGCGGCTACAACGCGGCGCGGGAGATCTTGAAAGACGGAAAATAGGCGCGGTCAGCTATCGGCCATCAGCCGTCGGCAGTCTGCGGTCCTTGACTGCTGACGGCTGATCGCTGACGGCGCATCCACCAGTACAGCGGCAGTCCCGCCAGGATCAACGCCGCGCCCACGGCGGACTCTCCCGGCTTCTCCACGATCGTGTTCGCCACGAGCCACGTGGCGAAAGCGATGAACACGATCGGCGTGACCGGATATCCCCACGTCCGGTAGGGGCGCGCGAGGTCGGGTGCAGTCCGGCGCAGGCGCACTACCGCTCCACAGGCCATGGCATAGAACAGGAACTGCGCGAACACCACCCACCTGAACAGCTGGTCGTAGGTGCCACCCAGCGTGAGGGCGATCGCAATCGCCCCTTGCACGACGAGCGACGGCGTCGGTGTCAGGAACCGCGGGTGGACGCCGCCGAGCCACGCCGGAAGCACGCCGTCCCGGGCCATCGCGTAGGGGATCCGCGCCGCCGTGAGCACGATCCCGTTGTTCGCCCCGAGCGTCGAAATGAGAATCGTCGCCGCGACCAGCCCCGCCCCCGCCGTCCCCAGGGTCACCTGGGCGGCGTCCGAGGCGACGAGCGGCGACTGCGCCATCCGCGCCGGCGAGAGCACGTAGGTGTACGACGTCGTGACGAGACAAAACAGCGCGATCGTGATCAGCGTGGAGAGCACGACCGCCCGCGGAAGGTTCGTCCCGGGGTCCTTCACCTCACCGCCGACGTAGCACACCTCGATCCAGCCGTCGTACGCCCACAGCACCGCCAACATCGCCAGGCCGAACGGCCCGATGAGGCTGCCGAGTGGCCCGTCAGGCCAGAGCGGCCGGAAGTTGGCGGCGTCCCCGCCGGGCAGCACGAAGCCGATGACGATGAGGAAGGCGACGAGCGCGATCTTGAGCAGGGTGAGGACGTTTTGCGTGATCGTCCCCGGCTTCACCCCGATGGAGTTGAGCATGGTGAGCGCGACGATCGACGCGATCGCCACCGTCTTGTTTCCCCACGTGTCGAGCGGCACGAAGTGGCCGAGGTATGTCGCGAACGCGACGGCGATCGCTGCGATGGACGCGGGATTGATCACCACACCGCTCGTCCAGCCGTACAGGTATCCCCACACCGGGCCGTAGGCTTCCGTCAGGTACACGTACTGACCACCCGCCTTCGGCATCGCCGCGCCGAGCTCCGACACCGAAAGCGCGCCGAGCAGTGACACGACTCCGCCCACGACCCACACGAGGATCGTCATTGACGATGCGTGCAAGTAGCCGGCAATCTCGCTCGGGACGATGAAGATCGCGGACGCGATGATCGTGCCGACGTTGATCATCGTGGCGTCGAGCAGCCCGAGCTGGCGCCTGAGGTCCGCCACTTACCGGCTCAGCCGGTTGTACTTGCGGAGGATCTCGCGCAGCCGGTCGTGGGGCAGCGCGACGACCCGGAGGTCGTCGGCGCCCGTCATCGTCTCGGCGGCGAGGAGCGCGTTGATGATCGCCTCCTCGGTCGCCTGCACCGTCGCCTCGAACAGGGGGGAGATCCGCTCGTTCGGCAGCAGTGTCGTGGCGGCGAGCCCCGTGTCCACGGACGCGCGCGGGTTCGCCGTCGAGAACGCGATGAAAATGTCCCCCGACGAGTTCGCACCGATTCCCCCCATGTTGCCGACGCCGAGCGCGGCGCGGCGCGCGATGCGCTTCAGCTGATGGGGCAGGAGCGGTGCGTCGGTCGCGACGACGATGATGATCGAGCCCACGTCCGCCGCGCGCCCGGCATCCACGGCGGACCGGGGAGAGCCGCACGGCTCGCGGCATGGGAGCAGATCCGGGATCTCCTTTCCCACCGGCGCGCCGGCGATCCTGAGCAGCTGCCGGGCGCCGTAATTGCACTGCACCAGGACGCCGACCGTGTACCCGCCGTCCTTCGGCTCGAGCCGGCGCGACGCCGTGCCGATCCCACCCTTGAACCGGTGGCAGATCATGCCCGTTCCGCCGCCGACGTTGCCCTCGGGCACGGGCCCGCCGCGCGCGTTGTCGAGCGCCGCAAACGCGTGCTGCTTCGTCACGTGGAACCCGTTGATGTCGTTCAGCGAGCCGTCCCACGTCTCGGCGACGACCGGCAGGGACCAATCGGCCCGGACGCCGTTCCGCACGAGCCACTCGATCACCGCGTCGCGCACGACGCCGACCGAGTGCGTATTGGTGATCATTACCGGCCCTGCGAGGAACCCCGACTCCTCCACCCAGGTGGTGCCGGTCATCTCACCGTTGCCGTTCAAGGTGAACCAGCCCGCAAACACCGGGTCGAGGTTGCGCCGGCCGCGCGGCAGAATCGCCGTCACCCCGGTGCGCACCGGCCCCTTGCCGACGACGAGCTTGCCGCTGCCGGAGATGATCGTCGCGTGTCCGACCTCGACGCCTGCCACGTCGGTAATGGCATCGAGCGGTCCCGCCACGCCGTCGAGCGGGATCCCCAGGTCGCGGGCGCGCCCTTTTTGTTGTGCCCGTGCGTCGTGCGGAAGTGTCAGTAGGAGTGCCAGCAGGGCCCGCTGAAGCTTCATCGCCGCGTTTCCGTAAGGGTGCGCTAGGATAGGCTGGGCCCCGGGGGGCCGCAAGTTGTGATGCCCCGGCCTTCAGCGCGGGGACCAACCCGACGAGATTTGTTCGTTCATGGCCGACACGCTCACGTCGTCGTTCACGTCGCCCGCTTCCTACTGGCAGGCGAGTCGGGCTCCGCGCTACAGCCTGCTGTTCGCCCTCCCGCTTCTTGCGTTCTATCAGATCCTCGCGGGTCTGCTGGCCGCGGGCCCGCGCCCAATCCGGAACGGTGCGGATGTCATTCTGCAGGGCTTGTTCGTGGCGATCGCGGGGCGGTGGGGCCCGCCGCTGTTCATGACCTGTCTCATCGGCGCCGGCCTCTGGCTCGTGGTGCGAGACCTGCGCGCCCATGGGTCGAAGCTGCGGACCAGCGTGTTCGGAGGAATGCTCGGCGAGTCGGTGCTGCTGGCGCTGGCGTTCGGCCTCGTGGTGGGCGGAATCACCTCGGGCGTGATGGGACTGCTCCAGACGCTCGCCCTGCCGCCGGCCCAGAACCTCGATTGGTGGACGCGGCTGATGGTGTCGCTCGGCGCAGGGATCTACGAGGAGCTGCTGTTCCGGGTGCTGCTCGTCACGCTCCTCGCCGTCGCCGCCCACGTCCTGCTCGGCTGGCGCGGGCTCACCGCGGGCGCCGCGGCCACCGTGCTGGGCGCCGCGATCTTTTCGGCGTTTCACTACATCGGCCCCTACGGCGATCGTTTCGAGGTCTACTCGTTCGTCTTCCGGATGATCGCGGGGCTGTTCTTCTCGACGCTTTATCTGGCGCGGGGCTTCGGGATCACGGCGTGGACGCACGCGCTGTACGACGTGCTGCTGCTCATCGTGTGATCACAAGCGGGCGACCGCGCGTACGCATCGCTTCGAGGACCGAAGCGCGCATCACTCGTGTCACCGCTACGCCTTCAAGTACAGCCCCTGCGGGTCGAGCACCTCGCGCAACACGCGCAGCTCCGTTCCAGAAGGCGGCTCGATCCGCCCGAGGCGCGCGCGGCACTTCAGGTCCCACCCCACGCCGGCCTGCACTTCCGATACCTCGACGCCCGGATAGAGCGCAGCGAGCACCATCTCCCCGCTCTGCTCATCCGCCTCGAGCACGCCCTTGTCGGTGATCACCTTGACCGGCCCTGCGCCGGGCAAGCCGAGCTGCTTGCGGGATACGCCGTTTACGCGCTGACCCGGGCTCGTGATGAAGTCCACGCGCTCGGGAAACGCCCGCTGGGAGAGCTTCGCAACCACCAGCGTGCGCCGCGCATGGATCGCGATCTCGGGCGCACCACCACTCCCAGGCAGCCGAACCTTGGGCCGCTCGTATCGGCCGATCACCGTGGTGTTGAGGTTCCCGTAGCGGTCCACCTGAGCGCCGCCCAGGAACCCAACTTCGATCTTGCCGTTCTGGAGAAAGAGCTGAAACGCATCCGCCATCCCGCACACCATGAGCGACCCGGTGACGAGCGCGGGGTCGCCGATCGAGACGGGCAGGCGCTCGGGGACGGCGCCGACCGCCCCGGATTCGTAGATCAGCATTAGGTGCGGCGCGTGGGTCGCGCGCGCCAGGTTGCAGGCGAGGTTCGGCAACCCGATCCCGACGAACACGACTTCCCCGTCCGAGAGCTCGCGCGCCGCGACGGCGGCCATCATCTCAGCAGGCGAGTAGACGGCGTCAGAAGCCGTAATTCACCCCGCTCGAGTAGCGCTGCTTCGCCTTCAGTCTCGGACCGAGTCCCGGCTGCCTCGCCATGTAGGCCGCCCGGTCGGAGACGCCGTAGACGAACTCGTCGAGGTAGCGCCTCAGGGTGTCGGCCTCGCGCGAGACCCCCTCCCACGCCACGTAGAAGTCGTTGTCGCGGTCGTAGTAACCCTGCGCATACGAGGGGTGGGCGCCCCACGGCTCGACCACGACGGCGTCCACGATCATCGCGGGGATGATCGTGCGGTTGGGATCCGAGCGGATCACGCTCTCGTCCACGAGCTCCTCGACCACGACGATCACGTGCCGGGAGGCGAACGCCGCTTCCTTCTGCACGCCGACGAGCCCCCACATATGCGTGTTGCCCGCGGCATCGGCACGCTGGGCATGGACGATGGTCACGTCAGGGTTCAGCGCGGGGACGGTCGCGAGCGCCTCGCCCGTGTACGGGCAGGTCACCGTCCTGATGCGCGGGTTCACTCGCGGCAGATCGGTACCCGCGTAGTCCCGCAGCGGCCAGAAGGGGAGGCCGGCTGCGCCGGCCGAGAACCGCGCGACCATGCCGAAGTGAGAGTACTCCTCGATCTCGAGAGCGGGGTTGCCCTGCCCTTCCACGGCGCGACGGAACGCGTGCAGCGAGCCGACGCCCGGATTGCCGGCCCACGAGAACACCAGCCGGCGCGCGCATCCGGCGGCGATCATCTGGTCGTAGATCAGGTCGGGCGTCAGCCGGCACAGGGTGAGCTCGCGGCGCCCCTGGCGGATGATCTCGTGGCCGGCGGCGAAACAGATGAGGTGCGTGAATCCCTCGATGACCACCGTGTCGCCGTCGTGCACGTAGCGCGCGACGGCGCCTTTCATCGACATGACTTTCGACGTTAGTCCGACATCTCGCTCAGGCACTCGTCGATGATCCGGAGGGCGGTGTCCACGTCGTAGTCGTCCACGACAAGCGGCGGGGCGAGTCGCAGCGAGCTCTTCCCCGCGCCGAGCAGCAGGAGGCCTTTCTGGAACGCGCGCTGGACCAGCTCGCGCGGGATCTCGGGCGCGGGAACGCGTGTCGCGCGGTCCTTCACGAACTCGATCCCGACCATCAGCCCGCGGCCCCGCACGTCGCCGATGGAGGCGAACTTCTCTTCCAGGCGGCGCGCGCCCGCCAGCAGGCGCTCGCCCATTTTCCCGACGTTGGGCAGGAGGTCGCGCTCGACCACGTCCAGCGTCGCGAGCGCCGCGGCGCAGCACACGGGGTTCCCCCCGAACGTGGTCCCGTGAGCGCCGGGCTTCCATTTCATGATGGATTCTTTCGCGATGAGCGCGCCGATCGGCATGCCGCTGCCCAGGCCCTTGGCCGTGACGAGCACGTCGGGCTCCACGCCATCGTATTCACAGGCGAACATTTTCCCCGTCCGCCCAATGCCGCTTTGCACCTCGTCGCACACGAGCAGGATGCCGTGCCGGTCGCACAGGTCCCGCAGCGCCTTGACGTAGCCGGGCGGCGGCACCACGTAGCCGCCCTCGCCCTGGATCGGCTCGACGAAGATGGCGGCGACGCTTTGCGGGTCGACCTTCCTCGCGAACAGGTCGTCCTCGATCGCCGAGACGCAGGCGAACGTGCACGCGGGCTCCCGGCGGCAGAACTCGCAACGATAGCGGTAGCCATACGGCACGTGGTGCACCTCGGGCAGGAACGGCGCAAACCCGGCGCGCTGCACCGCCTTGCTCGCCGTGAGCGACAGGCCTCCGTAGGTACGCCCGTGGAACGCGCCCGTGAACGCGATCAGCGCGGGGCGGCCGGTCGAGTGACGAGCCAGCTTGATCGCTCCTTCGACGGCTTCCGTCCCCGAGTTCGAGAGAAACACCCGCTTCTTGCTCGACCCGGGCGCGAGGCGCGCCAGTCGCTCGCACAGGGCGGCGAAGGTCTCGTAGTAGAAGTCCGAGCCGCAGATGTGCAGGAACCGCGAGGCCGCCTCCTGGACCGCCTGAACGACCCGGGGATGGCCGTAGCCCGTCGAGGCGACCGCGATCCCCGCCATGAAGTCGAGGTAACGGTTGCCGTCCACATCCTCGACCACGGCGCGCTCGCCGCGGGCGACGACGAGGGGATACTCCTTCGGATAGGACGTGGATGCCCAGCGGTCCTGCCGGGCCACGATCTCCCGCGCCTTGGGCCCCGGCGGCGCCACGACGATGCGCGGATAGTCCCGGGCGGCGCTCATGCCTCGATCACCGTGCGGCTCTGCTCGCGCATGAACTGCGCGACGTAATAGGGCCCGCACCCGCCTTTCCCGGTCGACCCCGAGCCCTTCCATCCCGTGAACGGCTGCGCCCCCGGCCATGCGCCCGTGGTAGCACCGGTGCGCTTGTTCACGTAGCACACTCCCGCCTCGATCTCGTCGAAGAACCGCTCGATCTCCTCTGCCTTCTTCGAGAAGATGCCGGCGGTAAGACCGTACTCCGCCCTGTTGCTTTCGGCGATCGCCTCGTCGAGCCCGGACACCTCGGCGACCGCGAGGAACGGCACGAACAACTCCTCGACGAACAGCGTCGAGGATAACGGCAGTTTCGCGATGGTGGGCGCGACGAAGTGGCCGCGGTCGAACAGCCCGCCCGTCAGCCGGTGCCCGCCCAGCAGGATCGTGCCTTCGTGCCTCGCCTGGGCGACGGCGCGCTTGAACGTCTCGACCGCCTGGGCGTTGATCACCGGTCCGAAGAACACGTCCCGTTCCGTGGGGTCGCCGATCTTCAGCGCCTTTGTCTTTTCGAGCAGCTTCTCTAGGAACGGCCACGCGGCCTTGTGATGCACGTAGACCCGGGACGTGGCGCTGCACTTCTGGTTCTGGAGACCGAACGCCGAGCGCATGGCGCCTTCGGCCGCGGCGTCGAGATCGGCCGAATCCATCACGAGTGTGGCGTTCTTCCCGCCCATCTCGAGCAGGCACGGCTTGATCCACTGCGTGGACAACCCCCGGTGAATCCGCATCCCAACGTCCTTCGAGCCGGTGAACACGACCCCG
>DASUAL010000058.1:0-6070 GCA_035763805.1 Gemmatimonadales bacterium | reverse complement strand
GTTGGAACGGCACTAGGCCGGCACGCGCCGCCACACGTGCTCGAGACGCACCAACCCCACGCCCTCGGCTTCGCCGTGCGTAACCGAGAACCGCGCCGCGTTGCGCAGCGTAACGGTGGGCAGCTGCGCCAGGGGGTGCTCGAGCACCGATACGTGCAGGGCGTACAGGCCGCGCATCAGGCTGACGCGCGGGTACTCGATCTCGAGTGCGAGCCGCTCGCCGGCCCGCGCCCGGATCTCGATCCCCTGACGGTTGGAGCGGGTCCCGTGCAGCACGTGGGCGTCGCGCGCGATCTGGATGCCCACCGCAGCTCCCTCCACGTCGCGGGTCGCCCGCAGCCGGATGCGCAGCGTGAGCGACGCGTCGAGCGGGAGGAGGGGCGCCGCCTCGCGGCCGGCACCGACCAGCTCTACGCCCTCGATCGTGAGCGGGGCCAGGGCCGGATCCCCCTCCAAGTGCGCCGCTCCCGTCCCGGCCGCATTCGCCGCGCTCAGCTGCTCGTACGCCTCGAACGCCGCAGCCAACGGACCCTCCGCCACGAGCCGCCCGTGGTCGAGCAGGATCGCACGGTCGCACAGCTGCTCGAGCAGATAGCGCTCGTGTGACACCAGCACCAGCGTGATGCCGGCGGCACGGAATGCCCGGATTCGCTCGAGGCAGCGGTCGCGGAACCCGACATCGCCTACGGCGAACGCCTCGTCGATCAGGAGGATCTCCGGCTCGACGTGCGCCGCGATCGCGAACCCCAGGCGCAGCGCCATCCCGGAGGAGTAGAACTTGACCGGCACGTCCGCGAACGCCTCCAGCTCGGCGAACGCCAGGATGGCGTCGAGTTTCGAGCGGAGTTGCGCGCGCCGGAGCCCCAGAATCGCGCCCTGCAGGAACACGTTTTCCCGCCCGGTCAGGTCGCCATGGAAGCCCGAGCCTAAATGCGCCAGCAGCGCGAGCCGCCCCCGCACCGCGAGCGACCCGCGCGTCGGCGTCATGATCCCGGCGATCAGTTTCAGCAGGGTGGACTTGCCGGAGCCGTTCGCGCCAATCAGGCCAAGGGAGGTGCCGGAGTCCACGCGGAACGACACGTCCTGGAGTGCCCAGAACGCCCGCCGCAGCGGCCGCAGCATGCGGCGGCGCCACGGCACGAGATCGCCCGCCAGATCCGCCAGCGTGCGCACCCGCAGCCGGTAACGCTTCCACAGCTCCGTGACGATGATGGCGTTCGACACGCGGGTTACACCGACTCGGCGAAGAACGGCTCGGCGTGGCGGAACAGGACCGCCCCGATGACGAGCAGGGCACCGCCGACCGCGAGCGGATAGCCGAGGGTTGCGAGCTCGGGAGCCCGCCCGGCGAGCAGGGCACTCCGCGCCCCTTCGAACAGCGCGACCAGCGGGTTAAGGTCGTACAGCACTCGATAGCGGTCGGGAACGACCGAGGACGCATAGGCCACCGGCGTCAGCAGCAGCCACACGCGAATGCCCACGTCCACCAGATAACCGAAATCGTGGTAGAAGACGTTGAGCGTGCAGCAGATCAACGTCAGCCCGGCGACGATCACGACCAGCAGGCCGGCGATCGGCACCACCCACAGCGCGGCCAGCGCGAGCGCGCGGCCATCGTAGATCAGGAGCCCACCGAGCAGGGCGCTCGCGAGCACGCCATCGAACACCGCCCCCCCGAGCGCCGCGAGCGGGATGGTCGCCTTGGGAAACGGCGTCTGCGCGACCAGCTCGGCATGCGCCGTGATGCTGCGTGTGCCGCGCGAAAGCCCGCCCGCGACCAGGCTCCAGAGCACCACCCCGGAGAGCGCGAACAGCGGGTAGGGCACCCCGTCGGATGGAGCGCGAAAGAACGCGCCGAACACGACCGCGAACACACCCAGCTCGATGAGGGGCCGGCCGAACACCCAGAGGGCCCCGAGAAACGTTTGCTTATAGCGCGCCTTCAGATCTCGCAGCGTGAGCTGGTAAAGCAGGTAGGTGAATCGCGCTAGGTTGTGCACGCCGCGAGCCGACGCGACCTCGGGGGGCTGTTCCAGAGTGTGGGATCGTTAAATGCGGAATTCGGAATGCGGAATGCGCAATGGCAAGGTGAGCGTCGTGCCGCGCAAGACCTTCCCCTGCAATTCCGCATTCCACACTCCGCATTCCGCATTGGGATGGGCGGCACAGGACTCGAACCTGTGACCTCCGGTATGTGAGACCGGCGCTCTAACCAGCTGAGCTAGCCACCCGCTGCGGTCGTGTAGCGTAATGAGGGGAAACTCGAACCGCAATCAGCGGTGCCCGCGTCGGCCCGGCCTGGCCGCGACCGCCGCCCGAGCACGTGTGCCGAGCGTACCGCTGGTTGTAACGCCCCGACGACAGTCGGCCGGGGACCGGCCTCCCCCACAGTTGCGTAACTCACACAACGGCACAGCGATAGAGGTCGTTCCCGCGGACCAGCACGCGGCGTCGATTTTGCGAAGTGACAAGTCCACGACGTATGGCCTCCTTGATCTCCCTCATCTGCCCGGAGCCGACGGTTCGCACTGCGGTGCAAGCGTGGCTCGAGCAGGCGCGGCTGTATCCGCCGGGCCCGCTCACGCTCCACGTGCGAGTCGCCGACCCGCCGCACGGCACCGACGCCGGTCGAGGGGGGGGCGTGTTCGAGCAGCCGGGCGTGGTGGTGCGCGCGGGTGCACCCGGCCGCGGTGTGCACATCGAATGGGAAGCGGCGCCGGCAGTGGCCGAGCTGCGGCCTGGAGAAACCACTGCCCGCGTTATTCTCTCGGCGGCCGCCGCCGCCCGGATCGACGAGTGCCTGCGGACTTTCCTCCTCACGGTCTTGATTTTCCTGCTGCGCCGCCGGGGGTGGCATCACATCCACGCCGCCACGGCCGTCGACCGGCTCGGTCGCGGATGGTTGATCGCCGGCGACGCGGACGCCGGCAAGTCCACCACGGCCGCCCTCCTCGCCTCGTGCGGCTGGGAGATCGGCACCGACGACGTCGCGTTTCTCACGGGAGCCGCCGATCACGTGGCCGCGGTCGCGTTCCGGGAGCCGATCGCGTTGCGGCCCGGCGCGCACATTCCGGTGGGCCGTCGCGGCGCCGTGCTCCTGCCCGAACAGCGCAAGGTCGGGTACTGGCCGGAGGATCTCGGCGGTCAGTGGATCCCGCGGATCAAGCCGCGAGTCATCCTGTTCACGTCGGTGGGCGAGGGAAACGCCGTGACCCGCGCGGAGCCGCTGGCCCGGCGTGAGGCTCTGGCCGAGCTGATTCGCTGGTCGGATTGGGTGATTCTCGAGCCCGAGTTCGCGCCGCACCATCTCGAGCTGCTCGCCTGCCTGGCGCGGCAGGCCCACAGCTACCGGGTGACGCTGGGACGGGACCTCTTCGCGTATCCCGCGCGCCTGGCGGAGCTCGTGGCATGACGCCCGCCCCCCGCTACCGGCGCCACCCCAAGACGCGCCTCACGATGGTGGATGGGGAGGGCATCGTCGTGCAGCTCGGCACCCGCCGCTACTTCAGCGTGAACGATAGCGGCCTGGCGATCCTCGAGATGCTCGACTCTCCGCGCACCGTGGACGAGCTGGTGAGCGCGCTGTACGCCCGCTACGACGTGACCAAGGATCAGGCTGAGGCGACCGTGCGCGAGTTTCTCGCGCGTTGCCGCGACGCCGACGTGCTGCAGCTCGAGAACGGCGCCGGCGATGGGCCCTCCAGGATTTGAACCTGGGACCTACGGATTATGAGTCCGCTGCTCTAACCGCTGAGCTAAGGGCCCCCCGCCCGGTGACCGCGGCGGAATATACCAGAAGAAGCGAAACCAGAAGAAGCGAAGGTAAAGCTATGATAAGATTCCTCATGAAGGTTTACATAGGACTCTCTTTCGTGGCTGCGCTTCTCGTAGGTCTCTACGCTTTCGTGAGGGAGTGCTGGGTACTCGCGAGGTGTGGTGGATGAAGGAAACGGCGAGCCGATCACCGCCGCGCCAGGCCCATGCCCACGACGAGCCCGTCCACCGTTTCCACGCGCGAGCCACCACCCAGGACGGCGTGATCGATCCGGTAGGCCAGCCGAGCGTCGACCAGTCGCGATAGGTGAACCGTCATGCCCGCCTCGCCCCCCTGAGCGTGATCGAGCCGCTCCAGCACGTTCACGTCCGTGGACACCGCCCGCCACAGCTCCGCATGGCCGCTGACTGCCGACCCGATGAACATGCCCTCGGCGCGCGCCCGCAGCTCCCAGAAGAGCCAGCGCTGGGTTCCGCCAGCGAAAACGTACGTCCGTGCGCGCGGCCCTCCCGCGAGCCTCAGCCCTCTCAGGAGCCGCACGCTCAGCATGGCACTTCCCTCGACCACGTCGCGGGACGGCTCTGTCCCGCCGTCCGGATTCAGGGTGCCTTGGCTGTAGTTGGCGGTCAGTCGCACCCGACCCAGGCCCAGCGATCCTTCTCCCCCGAACGCGGCTCCACTCCACGCCCGGGTGGTGCCCGGCAGCCGACTGCGAACCCGCACGGAGACAACCGACCCTCCTGCCGTGGCGTGAACGGTCTGCGCCACGACCTCCCGGGCCGTCGCGGCGAGTGCCAGCAGCAACAGCGTGGTCCTCACGGCCGGCGAGCCTGAAGGATGGTGGGTTCTCCGGCGCGGATCGCGAGGCGCACGTTTGCGAGGAGGCGGGCGTTCTCCTCCTTGACGGCCTCCACGCGCCGCTGCCACGCGTCGCGCACGGCCTGGTTGGCGCGAACGTTCCCACCGAGCGGTCGGCCCGGCCGGTGCAGCACGTACCCCAGGACGCCGGCGAGGCCGACCGTTCCTGCCACCGCAATGCGGGGCCCGCTGGAGGTCTCCGTGCCGCCCACCAGGGCGGGAAGCCCGACCACCGCAGCCGACAGCAGCGCTCCGCCCATGAGCGCTCGCCGGGCCGGGCCGGGCGCGGCTCGCTCCGGGAGGAGCTGGGCGGCGGTGGGCGCGGCCGGCCATGCCAGCGTGTCGCCGTGGGTCACGCGCAGGGCCAGCGGGAGCTGCAGGATCCGCACTGGCTGACCGCCGGACCCGTGGGACGCGACGCGCAGCAGCAGCCCGTCCACGGCCGGCGGCTGCCCCACCGGGTCGAGACCGTCCCACTCCACGTTGAGGCTGTCCGCGAGCGGTCCATTGTACAGCCGGCGGAACAAGGCGCCGTCTTCGTAGCGGAGCGTCACCTCGACCACGTGGAACGAGCTGGCGACGACCCGGCCCGTGAAGGATCCGGCGCCGGGCACGATCGTGGTGTCCCGCGGCACCGCCACCAGGGTCACCTTCGTATCCTGGCGCACGGCGTCGAACACCGTGGTGACCTCGGGGGGAAAGATCAAGGCGTCCGGCCGGTATCGTGCGTCGAGGACGACCAGGCGGCGGAACGCGGCGATCGCCGAGTCGCGGCGACCCCCGAACAGTTCGGCCGCGCCGAGATAGACGAGCGCCTGGGCCACCGCCGTGTCCGCCGTCGCGGTATCGCCCAACCGCGCGATCTCCCGCCGCAGCAGACCGGCGGCGAGGTCGAACTCGAGGTTCTTATAGGCACGGAGTCCCGCGGCCAGCAAATCGATGGACGACTGGGCGCGCGCCACACCGGGTCCCACGCCCAGCGCGCAGGCGACGACAACGAGCCCCGGCCACGCAAGCCAGCGTCTCACGGCCCCACCTCTCTCAACACGATGTCGGTGAGTCGCAGCTCCTGCCCGGACGCGATCTGGAGAGTGGTCTCAAACGCCTGGAATCCTTCTCGCACCACCAGAAGCCGGTGCGTGCCGGGCGCCACCGCCACCGCAGCCTGCGGCGTGTTCCCGATGAGCACGCCGTCGACGAACACCCGCCCCCACGGCGTCGCGTTGATGAACAGACGGCCGGGCTGCACGCTGGTCCGTCGGGGGGCCGGGTCGACCCGGACCGGCGCCCTGGCGGGCGGCGTGGTGCGCGCCGGCGACGGAGGAAGGAGCGCGGCGGCCGACTCGGCGCGCGGTACCGGCGACTCCAGGCGCTCCGCTGCGAAGGGGTCCGGCTGCAGTGTGACGACCGGCGCCCGGGTCGGTGCGATCGACCCCT
>DASUAL010000057.1:0-36900 GCA_035763805.1 Gemmatimonadales bacterium | reverse complement strand
ATCGCCTGCGCCGTCCGACCCGTGAACGGCGGCTCGCCCGCCAGCATCTCGTACACGACGCACCCGAGGGCGTAGAGATCGCTGCGCGCGTCCACCGCCTCCCGTCCGCTCGCCTGCTCCGGGCTCATGTAGGCTGGCGTCCCGACCGCGATCCCGCGCTCTGTCAGCTGCGGCCCCCCCGCCTCTGAGATCGCGTGTGCGATCCCAAAGTCCATCACGAGTGCGTGCCCGGCCGACAGCAGGACGTTCGCCGGCTTAATGTCGCGGTGAACGATCCCGTGGCCATGGGCATATCCAAGCGCCTCCGCCACTTCCCGCGCGATCCGCAGCGCCTCGTCCACCGGGAGCTGGTTCTCGCGGTCGAGCCGGTCGCGGAGTGATTCGCCCTCGACGTACGGCATCACGTAGTAGAGGAGCCCGTCGGCCGCTCCCGAGTCGTGGAGAGGGAGGATGTTCGGGTGCTGCAACCCGGCGGCGATCTCGATTTCCCGCAGGAATCGCTCGCGTCCTGATGAATCGAACAGATCGGGACGGAGCACCTTGACGGCGACCGCGCGTTGGTGCCTCAGGTCGCGGGCGAGGTAGACTGTGGCCATCCCACCGCGACCGAGTGTGCGCTCGATCGTGTAGCGCCCCGCAAGGGCGGCGCGGAGGAGGCCGAGGGGGTCGAGCAGCCCCCTCGGCTCGGAGGGAGTGCTCGTGGAGCTAATCATACGGTCCGTGCCGCTCGTCGGCTATCCGACCGGAATCGCAAGCAACGACGGGCTTCTCGTCATTGCCCGTCGCGGGGCGCGCGATAGCTTGAGCCCATGGCCCCGCTCCGGCTTCTCTACCTCGTTCAACACGGGGAGGCGAAGCCGGAAACGGAGGATCCCGCGCGGCCGTTGACCGAGCGGGGGCGCGGCGACGTGGAAAGCGTGGCCCGCGCCGCGGCGCGGGCCGAAGTCCGGTTGGCGCGTGTGGCCCACTCGGGGAAGCTGCGGGCCCGGGAGACTGCGGAAATCATCGCCGCCGCACTGTCTCCCCCCCGCGGCGTGGTCCAGCTGGCGGGCCTCGCACCGATGGACGACCCCGCGATCGCGCAGCGGGCCGTCGCGGAGTTGACGGAGCCCACGATGCTGGTCGGCCACCTGCCCCATCTCAGCCGGCTCGCGTCGCTGCTCCTCGTGGGCGACCCCGCGCGCGACATCGTCGCGTTCCGCATGGGTGGCATCGTGTGCCTTGGGAACGACGAGGGCCGCTGGCGAGTCGGATGGATGCTGACGCCGGAGCTGGTCCCATGACGAGTCTCTGCCGCCCTTGACCGCCCGCATCGAGGCAGCCCAGGGTGACATCACCACCCAGCCGGTCGATGCCATCGTCAACGCTGCGAACACGAGCCTGCTCGGCGGCGGTGGGGTGGACGGCGCGATCCATCGCGCCGCCGGGCGCGAATTGCTCGAGGAGTGCAAACGGATCGGCGGTTGCCCCACCGGCGAGGCCCGGATCACTAAGGGCTACCGGCTGCCGGCGAAATACGTGATTCACACGGTCGGCCCGGTGTGGAGCGGTGGCATGCGTGGGGAGCCGGAGCTGCTCCGCAACTGCTACGCCAACTCACTCACGCTCGCGGCTGCGCACGGCGTCCGGTCGATCGCTTTCCCCTCGATTAGCACGGGCGCGTACCGCTATCCGGTCGACCAGGCGGCGAAGATCGCGGTGGAGACGGTGCGGGAGGCACTGAGGAAGTCGACGTCCGTGGAACTGGTGCGGTTCGTGTGCTTCAGTACGGGCGACCTGGCAGTGTATCAGCAGCTCCTGGGGTGAGCCGGGTCAACCCCGCCTGGGCCGCCGCGACATACGGCTCGAGCGTTGAATCGCCCTTCGCCCCCACAGTGAGGATGAATCGGTAGGTCGCCGTCGCCGTGCCGCGATCGCCGTGTGCCTCCGCCTCGCGCGCCCGCTTCAGGAGCTTCTCGAGCGTCGTCGGGTCGCGGTACAGGAATCCGGGGTCGTTCTTCGTCCGGGTGACGAAGCCCCGGAACGAGATGGCGCCCGCGGCGGCGAGCACGAGGGCGACCGCCGCGAGGGCTAGCGCCACCCGCCGCGCGCGCTGCGGCGAGCCCGGCGTCACGGCACCGTGAAGGTCAGGGACGCCCAGAAGCTCTCCCAATCGACCTGCGGATCTTGTGCTTCCCGCATGTGGATCGTGCGCACGTACCACAGTCCGGGACGCGTGAGGGGCACGCGGATCCCGCCCTGCAGGTCCGACACCCGCGTGAACGCGTGGCTCGAGTCGGCTTGCCCGGCGTACCCGGCGTGCACCGTGAGTCCGGGAAGGGCCTTCCCCTCGAACCGCACGGCGATGTCCAGCGTGTCCCCGCGCGCGAGCGCCGCCGGGTCGTCCAACGCTACGAGCTCGAGGCGGTGGCCCAGCGCCGCGAGCGTCACTGAGCCCGTGCCGGGGCGCCGAAGCAACGCCTTCGCGAATTTCTGGTAGCGCTCGACCGCTGGCCGGTCGAGCTCGCCGCGGCGCTCGCGGAGTGCGTGGATCTGAGGCAAGCCATCCTCGCGCAGGTACTCGTTGAAGTCCTTCGCGCTCAAGTCGATGCGCCGGGGATGCAGCGCCACCGCGGCCCAGATCGTTCCCCCGATCGTGGGATCCGCCTTGAGCACGAGTGCCGAGTCGCGCGTGCCCACGACGTCGAGAGGCTTCCGCCCCGCCCGGCTCACCGCCACCGCCTCGGCGATTCGCTCCGGGGTGATCGCGTTGGTGCTCACCGGGAAGCGGGACCCCGTGCGCGCCTCGATCTCCCCTCCGACCGGCACGAGCCAAAAATCGTGTGCGGCCGCGAGGGGGGCTGCGAGCAACAAGAGCAGCGCTAGTGCAGCTGAGCGTGTCATGCGTCCTTCCGGTTCACACGGCGCTCGCAATCCTCAATATCGCTCCCACCGTTGCCTCCGTCACCTTCGCCATGAATTCAAAGTCGAGCGTCTCGCTCGTGTCGGTCCATTGATGGTAGTGCGGATTTCTCAGAAACGCCGTATCAGTGAGCATCAGGGACGGATAGCCGGCGTCCCAGAAGGACGCGTTGTCGGACAGGCGCGTCAGCGGCATGAGCCAGCCGCGCACTCGCGCCCGGTAGGCGACGAGCGGGAGATCGGGTACCGCCGCGCGAGCGCCGGCGAGGAACGCCTCGAGCAGCGGCCGCGAGCGGCCGTCGCCCACTGCCGCGAGGAAATTCCCCTGCCGCGGCACCTCGATGCCCACGAATGGCGGGACGATCTGGCTGCCGGGCGTCGGGTCGCAGTAGCCCACCATCTCGAGGATCAGCGCGCCCCGAAGCCGGTCTCCCCGCGCGCGGGCGGTACGGGCGAGCGCGCGGCTCCCCACGCGGTACTTCCCGGTAACGGTCTGCAACTCCTCGAGATCGAGTCCTGTGAACGCGACGCCGGCCTGAGGCGCGTGGGGCGCGACCAGGCGCGCACACTCGATCAGGGCGGCGACGCCGCTTGCATTGTCGTCGGCGCCGGGCGTGGACGCGGTCGAGTCGAAGTGCGCGCCGACGAGCAGGTGCGGCTGCTCGGGGTCGCGCCCGGGCAGCGTGCCCACAACGTTGTGGTACGTGCGGCCGCGGAAGCTGAAAGGGGCGAGGTCGACGGCTAGGCCGGCGGCGCGGAGTTCGGCGGTGAGGTAGTCGCGCGCCGCGCGGTGGCGCTCCGGCGCCGCCACGGGATGACGCACACCCTCGAGCGCCAAGATGTGGCGGCGCAGGCGCAGGGCGAGCGCCGCGCGTTGACGAGGGGTTGAGGCGTCGGGCGCGGCCGCGCCCGGGTCGCGTGGCGGGACGGGCGCACCTTGACCTGAGGTTGACGGCGCTATGCTATGGTCTCCCGCGCATGGTGACCATCTGCACCGTCCTCCCGGCACCCGAGCGCCCGCGGGTCGACGCCGCCGGCGACGGCTGCTTCACCACGCTGCACGCCAGCTCCTTCCGGGACGCGCTGCATGCCGCGCGAAGACAAAAGGTGGATGCGCTCGTCATCTCGGTTCACAAGTGTCGTGGCGACGAGCTGCCCGCGGTGGCGCGCTTCGTGCGCGAGTTCCCCGCGATCCCCGCCGTCGCTCTGGTATCGCGCTACGACCGCGAGGCGACCGAGACGCTCCTCCGGCTGGGCGCGACGGGCGTCCGGACCGCCGTGGACTGCACCGAGCCTGCGGGCTGGCGCCGCCTGCGCGACTTGGTCGGCCACCCGGCCTCGCCGCTGGCGGCCCGCATCCTCGCCCGCGTGATGCCGGCGCTGAGCGAGTCGACCGGGGACGTGCGGGTGTTCTTCGAGGCGCTGGCGCGCCTGGCCCCCGCCCTCTGCACCGTGCGGGCGCTGGCGCGTCACTTGCGGATCTGTCCCAGCACGTTGATGTCGCGCTTCTACCGCGCGGCGCTTCCCTCTCCCAAAACATATCTCGCCGGAATGCGGCTCCTCAACGCGGCCTACTTGTTCTTGAACCCCGGGCTTTCGGTCGCCGATGTCGCGTACCGGCTGGACTACTCGTCGCCGCAGAGCTTCGGCCGGCACCTGAAGGCGATGCTGGGCGTCACGGCGGGGGAGTTCCGGCGGCGCTTCCCGTTCGACGTCTCGCTCGAGCGCTACGTGGACCTGCTGATCACCCCGTACCGGGAGACCCTGCGCGCGTTTCACCCCCTTAACGCGGGGATCTGGGACCAAGGACCGGACGCGGCTCGCGTTTCCCGGGCGGGGTGATCAATCCGCCGCCGCGCGCGCGGCGGGATGCTCGCGGGTGTCCTGCTCTCGGCGCAGCACCGAGAAGCGGGCGATGCTCGCCCGCAGCCGCTCCGCGAGTTGAGCGAGCTGCTGCGACGTCACCGTGAGGTCGCCCATCGAGGTGATCTGGACGCTCGTCGCGGCGGCGGCACCGTCGGCCCGCTGCGATGAACCGCTTGAGATCGCGGCCACCTGCTGCAGCGACTGCGCGAGTTCAGCGAGCCGCTGGGCTTGGCTGTGCGATACCTCCGCGGTGGCGTTGACGAGATCGCCGACCAACTCGATCCCCTGGTGCAGCTCCTGGAGCGCGCTGTCCGCCTCGGCGGAAACGGCCCCGATGTCGCGCACCTTCGCCTCGCCGGACTGCATGGCTCGCGCGGCGGCGTCGATGCCGGCGCGGAGCTCGGAGACGAGCTCGGCCACCTCGCGTGCCGACTTTCCCGCTTCCGCTGCGAGCGCCCGGACCTCGTCCGCCACGACGGCGAAGCCCTCGCCGTGCTCTTCGGCCCGCGCCGCCTCGATCGCCGCGTTGAGCGCGAGCAGGTGCGTCTGTCGCGCAATCCGCGCGATGGTCTGGGCAAACACGCCGATCCGCTCCGACATGCCCGACAGCCCGGCGACGGTGGACGCGGTGGCGTGCACTTCCTCGCCCACGGCGCGCAGCGTTTGGCTCGCGCGCGCCACCCGCTCGCGCCCGCGCTGCGCGGCCCCGACGAGTCGCGCGGCGTCGACCTGCATGAGCTCCGCCCGCACCCGCAGCGATTCCGCCTGGTCCGCCGCTTTCGCACTCTCGGCGCGCGCCGTCTCCGCCATCTCGCGCTGATTCGCGAGATCCTGCGCCAGGTGCTGCGCCGTGTGCGTGACCGTCTCCGACGTGGCGTGCAATTCCTCGGCCGACGCCGCGAGTTGCTCGGCGAACGCCGCCACTTCGTCCGCCTCGCGCTGCACTGTGGAGATCGTGGTGCCGATCTCCTCGATCATCTTGTTGAAGCTCTTCTCCAGGAAACCGAGTTCGTCGGACTCGTGCGCGGGCGCGCGCACGGCGAGATAGCCGTGTTCGGCCTCACCCATCACTCCGCGTGTCCGGCGGATCCGCTGGATGAGCGTCGCCGGGATCTCCTTCAGCGTCAGCGCCACGACCGTGAGCGCCACGGTTTCAAGCACAGGTCCTGGCGACAATGCTGGCTCCCCGCCGTAGACCACGTAGTGCACCTGGACCGCGCCCAGGTAGGCGAGTGCGGCCATCAGGACGAGGAAGTTGCCGACGGTATCTCCCTGGTCGAAGGCGTAGGGGAGCACGGCGATGAGGAACGCCACCACAAAGCCGCCGTGGCCGAACCAGACGACGAGGACCGCGACCAGCACCACGTCGAGCAGCGCCAGCACGTAGATCAGCCACCAGCGGTACCAGCCGCGTTCGTTGATGATGCCGAGTAGCGCGTTGAGAATGAGCCCGCCGCCGGCGAGTAGCACCATGGTCCCCGGCCGGGCGCGCACGGCGCCAAAACCCCAGCCGACCAGTCCGAGCGCGAGCCCCGTGCCCACGAGCCACCAGCGTCGGCGCAGGCTGCGGGCGATCGTTTCGAGATCCTTGAGCCGCTGCTCGAGGCCCGTCGCGTCGTCGGCCCAGCCGCGCATCCGGGAGGCAAGCGACGTCCGTGGGGAGGGCAGGTTCGGACTTGTCACGTGACGGGTCACCCTGGCTCGTTCTGGGTCATCGCGGCTTCGATGAACATCTTACACGGCGGCTCCTTAGGCACAAGCCACGCGCGGCATGCCTCCTGCACTCCGGATGGCGCGTCGAACACGGCCACCCCTTTTTCGAGGAATCCATGCGAATCTCTCTGGGTAGTCATCTGGTGACAGCGGCCACACTGGCGGCGGTCGCGTGCAACGACGGGGCGGGGCCCCGCGGCACCGCGCCCGTCAGCCTCGCCCTCTCAACCCGCCAAGCGCCGGTGGGTCCTCCCGCCGGATCAGCCATCTCCGCCTCCCTGCAATCGGGCGCGCCCGAGACGTTCACCGACGGTACCAACACGCTCGTCATCTCCAGCGTCGAGCTGGTGCTGCGCGAGGTGGAGCTGAAGCGCGTCGAGGAGGCTGACTGCGGCACTCCCGGGGACGACGCCTGTGAAGAGTTCGAGACAGCGCCGATCCTGCTCGACCTGCCGCTGGGCGGCGGAACCGAGCGGGTGTTCACGGCGAGCGTCGCGGCGGGAGTGTACGACGAGGTGGAGTTCGAGCTCCACAAGCCAGAGGACGACGGCAACGCGCTGGACCGGGAGTTCCTCGCGGCCCACCCGGACTTCGCCCGGATCAGCATCCGCGTCCAGGGCACCTTCAACGGTGCCGCCTTCACCTACACGAGCGACTTGAACGCCGAGCAGGAGCTACCGCTCGCCCCCCCGCTCGTCGTGAGCGAAGGGGCGACGACGGCGCTGACCCTGCGAGTAGATTTAAGCGGATGGTTCCTGAGCGGCACCACCCTGGTTGATCCCCAGACCGCGAACACGGGCGGCGCGAACGAGGATCTCGTGCGCGACAATATCATCCGCTCGTTCGACAGCTTCCGCGACAATGACGAGGACGGTCTGGACGACGACCACGAGGATTCCGACGGCGGGCACTGACGCGCACGCCAGCGCTGGGAGGGGCACGGGCGGCGGACTCTTCTGCGCCGCCCGTTTTTTTGTTGGCGGGTTTCCTCAGGTGGCCCCGGCGATCAGGGCGGCCATCTCCTGGGCGGCCTTGGTCGCGCCCAGCCGCTGGTACAGCGCGACCGCGCGCTCCCGCGCTGTCCGCGCCGCGAGCTGGTCACCCTGCGCCTCGAGCGCCGCGCCCAGGTCGCGCTCCACGGCGGCGAGTGATTCGGCGCTCCCCTGCTTCGCGGCGAGTTCGGCCGCCTGCCGCAGCAGCTGGAGCGCTTTCGGCAGGTCGCCGCGGGCGCGCGCCACGGCGCTCTGCAGTCGCCAGACCTCCGGGAGGCCCGCTTCGAACTGCACCCGCCGATACGCCTCGGCTGCGCGCTGGAGCTCGGCGCTGGCGAGGTCGGCGTCCCCCATGAGGACGTGGATCTCGGCCCGCCCGGCGAGGGCGAGGCCTAGCAGACTATCGTCCTTCACCTGCGTGGCGAGGCGCACCGCTTGCTCGGCGGATTGGAGCGCCCGGCGGTAGTCGGCCCGCTCCCGCCAGCTGATCCCGATGTTGTGGTGCGTCTCGGCGATCCCCCGGACGAGCCCCGCCTGCTGGTAGGCGGCGAGTGCGAGCTGATAGTTTGCCAGCGCCGATGCGGGATCCCCCCGCAACGAGGCGATGACGCCCAGGTTGTTCAGGGACCGGGCCTGGACCGCGTGGGCCTGCACCGCGCGCGCCAGCTCCAGCGCATCGGCAAAGCGCTGCTCCGCCTCATCGACGTCGCCACGGCGCAGGGCGATGGCACCCTGATAGTTCAGGGCCCGCAACTCCGCCTGCCGCTCGCCATGTAACCGCGCCGCGACCAGGGCCAGGGCGGTCCAGCGCTGCGCTTCCGCGTGGTCGCCCAGGCGGCCGTGCGCTTCGGCCGCGAGCAGGGCGAACGCCGTCCGACCCTCCAACGCGTCGACCGGCAGTCCGTGGAGCCGCTCGAGCACTTCCCGGTGCCGACCCTGCGCCGCCAGGGTCCGCAGCTCAGTGAGGAGCCCCGATTCGTCCGCGAGCGATGTCACGACCCGGCTCCCGTCGCGTCGTCACCACGCGATCGCGTGGTCCGTAAAATGCAGGATCTCGGCGTAGAGTTCGTCAGCCGACTCGAGCTTGAGCGCCCCAAGGCGGAACCACAGCGTGTCGGGCGGCTGCCGACGCCACACGTCGATGGAGTCGCTCTCGATCTCCACATCGTCCGGGTCTCCCTCCACGCCGTCGTTGTCGAAGTCGTGGTCGCCATGCAGGTATTTGAGCCTGAGGCGGGCCGGCTTGCTGGGGTTGAACTGCAGCCCGGACGGCTCGAACTCGAAGGAGAACTTCGTGAGATCCGGGATCAGGATGGTGATCAGAATAGAATCACCGACCTGAAACAGGCTGCCGTCCGGTCGCCGGTACAGGCCTTCATCTGGAACTTCGAACCGCAGGAACTCCTCACCAATCTGGCCAGGCGCGGCACCCTGGTAGTGCATCCGCACTTCACGCCCCTCACCCAGCTTCGCATAGAAGCTGGCCGTGTCGGTGAGGAGCGGCGGCGCGTTCGGGTCCTGGACCAGGAAGTGCAGTCGGGCCGTGGGACGGGGCGGAGGCGTCGCCGGACCGCTCGACTCGCCGCACGCGATCGCGAGCGCCAGCACCACCAGCCCAAAGAACAGTCTGCGCATAAGCGTCCTTCCGGGGCGCGGGTTCAATCCGCGTTTGGGGCAAGCGTCAGGCCACGCTAAGTTGTTGGGAGGTCGGGTGATGGCTGGCCGTGCCTGGGCCGCCCCGTGACAGGTTGGCTCAATTCGTGTCAGCATCCGTGTCATCTTCACTCACCTCGGGCGCTCCACCTTCTTCCAGCAGACGCTGCAGCCGGGAGCGCGAGATGCCGAGTCGGCGGGCCGCTGCAGAGCGGTTCCCCCCGGTGGCCTCGAGCATTGCGCGGGCCGCGGCGCGCTGGATGTCGGCGAGCGGCGCGGGGAACGGGAGCGTGCCGCCACTCGCCGCGGTGGCTCGCGGGGGGCGGCGCTCGAGTTCCGCGAGCGCGAAGGTGCCGGGCGGCGAGAGCAACACCGCGCGCTCGACGGTGTTGCGGAGCTCGCGGATGTTACCCGGCCAGGCGTGCGCGAGCAGTGCGCGGCGCACTTCGGGCGTGACCGCCGGCTGGGGCAGTCCGTACTGGGTGCTGAACTTGGTCAGGAAGCACTCCGCGAGGAGCATCACGTCCTCGCCGCGCTCGCGCAACGGTGGCAACTCCAGCGTCACGACGTTCAGGCGGTAGTACAGGTCCTCACGGAACCGGCCGTCCTGGACGGCAACGGCGAGGTCTGCGTTCGTGGCCGCGACGATGCGCACGTTCACGGTGCGCGAGGCGGTCGCGCCCAGACGGCGCACGCTCTTCTGCTCGAGCGCCCGCAGCAGCTTGCCCTGGAGCTCGGGGGCGAGGTGGTCGATCTCGTCGAGGAACAGCGTACCGCCCTGCGCGACCTCGAACAGTCCCGGCTTTGCAGTCTTGGCGTCCGTGAATGCGCCACGCTCGTGGCCGAACAGCTCGCTTTCGAGCAGTTGTGGGGGGAGGGCGGCGCAATTCAGCTCCACGAACGGCGCCGCGGCCCGGGGGCTGCCGTAGTGAAGTGCCCGTGCGAGCAACTCCTTGCCGGTACCCGTCTCCCCGGTGATCAGGATGGTGGCGTCGCCGTGAGGCATCACGCGCGCCGCGCGCTCGAGTAGCGCCTTCAGCGCGGGGCTTTCGCCCACGATCTCCCGAAACGCGTGCGCCTGCGCCTCGAGGTGGGCCAGGGCCGTGCGGCCCAGGGCCGCGCGGCGGCGCTGCACCGCGGCGGCCAGGGCGTCGCGCAGGCCATCGCGGTCGTCCGGCAGCGCGAAGTAGTCCGATGCCCCGGCGGCCACGGCCTGCGCCGCGAGCCGGTGGGACACGGACGACCCGACGACTATGACGGGGATATCGGAGGGGACGGCCAAGTGCGGGATCACTGTCCCGATCTGGGTCTCGTGTCCGCCTGCCGCTATCAACACGACACCGACCCCCGGCGGCGGCACCTCCTCGGTGCTCGGTGTCCACTCCGCGAAGGACACGCCCAGCTCGCGCGCGAGCACGGGCCAGAAATCGCTGAACGAATCGCTCAGCCGGACGACGAGGAGCAGGATGTCGCCCGGCGCCGTCACTGCAGCCCGAGCTCCGTGGCTGTGACCAGCGCCTCAACCGGGTAGCCGGCCCGCTCGAGAGCGGCGCGGCCGCCCTCTTCCCGGTCGACCACCGCGAGCACGCCGAGCACTCGCCCGCCCTCGCTCTCGACCGCACGGATCGCTTCCAGCGCCGACTGGCCGGTGGTGATTACGTCTTCCACGATGACGACGGCCGCGCCCTTCCGGAAGCACCCCTCGATGCGCTTCCCGGCGCCGTGCGTCTTCGCCTGCTTGCGGACCGTGAACGCGTCGAGCATGCGACCCTGCCCCCGGCCGACGACGGCGATGGCGTATGCAACCGGGTCGGCCCCGAGGGTGAGACCGCCGACCAGCTGCGGCTCCCAGCCGCGGGCCGTGAGCCGCGCGAGGGCGAGCGCACCGACCAGTTCGAGGCCCTCCCCCGACATCGTGGTGCGCCGGGCATCGATGTAGAACCTAGAGCGGCGTCCTGAAGCCAACGTGAAATCGCCGTGAGTGACAGACCGGGCGCGCAACAGATCCCGGAGTCGCTGCTGGAGAGACGCAGGGGACGTCATGGAGGTGTTGAAGTAGTAGCGACTACTACTACTCTCGACCTGCCCACCGAATTACCCGCTTGATGGCCGCGAGCACGCCGCGCCCACCCCCCGCTGGGCCGGCGGCAATCCCAGTCTCGACTTCCTCAGCGAAGGCGGTCACGGTGGGCTGGCGCCGGTTGGGATCGCGTGCCAGGCCCCGCATGACCGCTGCCTCGAGCGCAGGCGGGAAGCGCCGCTCAGGGTCCGCCTCGTTGAGCGGGATCGGGGCGGCGGTGAGAAGCTGTTGGAACAGTTCCCGGGGGCTCTTGCCGGTGTAGGGGTGGCGGCCCGTGAGCAGCCAGTAGGTGATCGTCGCCAGGCTGAAGATGTCGGCGCGGCCGTCGACGAGCTCGCCCGACAGGGCCTCGGGGGCCACGTACTTGAGTGTCCCGACGAAGAAACCGGTTCGGGTGAGCCGCTGCTCCGCGGGGAGATCCGCGTCGCGGGCGATCCCGAAGTCGAGCAGCTTGGCCCGCTCGGTGTCCGGGGCGTACATGATGTTCTCCGGCTTCAAGTCGCGGTGGATGATCCCCGCCTGGTGCGCCGCGCTCAGCGCATCTGCAAGCTGGCGCACCAGACGGCCCACCCTCGCCGGAGCGAGGGGGCCGGCGCGGTGTACGTAATCGGCGAGGGACTTTCCCTCGGCCCATTCGAGCGCCAGGTAGTACAGGCCCTCGGCTTCGCCGTAGTCGTAGGTGCGCACGACGCCCGGATGCTGGACCCGCGAGCCGTACCCCGCCTCTCGCAGGAAGCGCTGGACCGCCGTGGGGTCGCCCCGCAGTCGCGGGCGCAATACCTTGAACGCGCAGGTGCCGCGCTCCGAGTGCTCGGCGCGATAGACCTCCGCCGTGCCGCCCTCGCCGACGCGCTCGAGGAGGCGATAGCCGGCGATGGTCCGGCCGGCGAGGTTGTCGCTGGGCATGGGGACGCGCGAAACTAACGCCCGGATTTGAGGTTGAGCAAGTGAGACGACTCGCGAAGATGGCGCTCCTCGCAGGCGCAGCCGTCGCCGGCTGCGGTCAGTGGCAACGCGTCGGGACCGAGCCGCGCCCTCAGCCGGGCACGACGGTGCCGTCCCTGTTCGACGCCGGCACGGTGTACCGCAGGATGGGCTTCCTCGTGGCGGGGCCGCCGCTCCCCTTCGTCGCCTCGGTGCGCTACCTTGCCGACGCGTCGCCCGACTCGACGTTGGTCGTGTTCGCGCTTTCGCTCGCCAACAACTCCCTGAGCTTTCAGCGGGACGGCAACGAGTTCCTGGCCCAGTACCACGTCGAGGTGACGTTCCGCGCAGACACCGCCCGCGTGCGTCAGCTCGCGAGCGAGGAGACGGTGCGCGTGCGCACGTTCCAGGAAACGCTGCGCGCCGACGAGAGCGTGATCTACCAGCAGTTCGTCGGCCTCCTGCCGGGTGTCTACACCCTGACCGTGACGGTCCGGGACCGGAACAGCCCCTCCTCGACGCGCCAGGAGCGCTCCGACACCGTGCCGCGCTTCACCGGGCAGGCGTTGAGCTCGCTGATCCCGATCTACGAAGGCTCGGGGCGCACCAGCCCCGCCGAGCTGCCGAAGTTGCTGGTGAACACCCGCGCCACCCTGCCCTACGGCGGCGACTCGCTACGGTTCTACATCGAGGCGTACAGGGTGCCCCCGGGCACGCGGCTGGCGGCCCGTGCCTTCGATCGGAGCGGCGTCCAGATCGCCGGCGATACCGTTGCGCTCGGGGGCGACCAGCGTCTGGCGCGGGCGCAGTTGGCCTTCCGGCCGGGCGAGCTGCCCGTGGGCGAGGGGGAGCTTGAGGTGGTGGCGGTCGGAGCCGGCGCACCGCGCGCGGTGCGGGCGCCGTTCCTGGTCAGCTTCTCCGACCAGTGGGCGATCACCAACTTCGACGAGATGATCAGCTTGCTGCGCTACTTCGACCGCCAGGACTGGGTCGAGAAACTGCGCAAGGCCACGACGGACGAGCGCCCGAACGTGTGGCGGGACTTCTTCAAAGCCACCGATCCCGTGCCGATCACGCCGGAGAACGAGGCGCTCGAGGAGTACTTCCGGCGCGTGCAGATCGCGAACCGACGGTTCCAGGAGGGCGGCGACCCCGGCTGGTTGACAGACCGTGGCGAGGTGTTCATTACACTCGGCGAGCCCGACGACGTGTTCGACTTCAGCGCCGACGTCTCCCGCAGCGGAGCGCGCGGCATCCGCTGGACATACACCCAGCTGCGACTCACCCTCTTCTTTCAGGACCAGACCGGTTTCGGCCGATTCCGCTTGACGCCGACGTCTCGCGCCGAGTACCAGCGCGTGCTCGCACGGGTGCGCCGCGCGCAGTGAAACGGATGGCCGTGCTCGTGCTCGCCGGGGCCGCGGCCCCGCTCCCGGCCGCGGCGCAGCGAACGCTGCCCCAGGACGTGGCGCAGCGCGCCGAGTCGCTGCGGCTTGCCGGGCGGCCCTGGCACGCGGCCGAAACGCTGCTCGCGGTCGCGGCGCGGCAGCCCAGCCTCAATGCCGTCTTCGTTGTCGAAGGTGCGAAGGCGGAACTGCACGCCCGGCGCTACGACCGCGCGCGGAGCCTCCTCGTGGGGCAACCGTGGCTCGAGGACTATGGCGAGGGGGAAGCCCTTGCGGTGCTGGGCCAAGCCGAGGCGCGACTGGGTCTCGCGGTTCAGGCAGCCGCACGCTTCGCGGCCGCGCGGGCGCGGGCGCGGGGTCCCCGGGCGGGGCTCCTCGCCGTGCGCGGCGCCCTCGTCTGGGAGACGGCGGGTGAGCGTGACAGCGCTGCGGCGGCGTACGCGATCGCCCGCGCAGCCGGACTCGCGGCGATCGACCCCTGGCTCCGGCTGCGCCAGGCGCGCGTCGTGCGCGATACGGCGATCGCGTTCCGTCTCCTCGCCGACCTGCCGCCTCCCGTGGCGCGCGAGGTTCCCGCGGCACGGGCGCAGGCGCTGCTTGCAGCGGGCGACAGCGCCGCCGCCCTGGAGGCGTTCGCGCAGGCCGGGCAGGCGCTGGACGTCGCCCGGCTGGCGCTGGCGCGGGGCGATTCCACCCGGGCGCGTGACGTGCTGTACGGGTTGATGGCGCGTGCGCCCCAGACCGACCCGGCGGCGGCGGCGGTGGGTGTGGCGCTCGCGTCGTTGCCGCCGCGCACGCCGCCGGAGCGCGTGGCACTCGCGCGCGCCATGAAGCCACATGGCGGTGCGAGCGATGCCCGGATTCACGTGGAGCGAGCCGTGCGCCAGGGTGACTCGAGCGCGGCGACGCTCATGCTGCTGGGTGAGCTCCTCAGCGGGGCAGGGCGTCTGCGCGAGGCCGAGCGCGCCTACCGCGCGGCCGCGCAGGACGCCGCGCATGGCCCCCTGGCGATCTATCGTCGTGCCCGGATCCTCACGCGCCTGGGCGACCCCGGCGCCAAAGAAGCCCTGTCCGGGTTCGCGCAGTCCTATGCCGCCGACACGGCGGCGCCCACCGCGCTCTACGTCCTCGGCGACATGCTCGCCGACCGGGGCGATTGGGCTGGAGCGGAGCAGTGGTTCGGCGAGCTCATCGCCCGCTACCCCGCCGACCTGCGCGCCTCTCTTGCCCGCTTCCGGCTCGCGGCTCAGGCGAGGGGCGAGGGGCGGCTGGACAGCGCCGCAGCGCTGTATCAGGCTGAAGCGACGGCGGCGGCGCCGCAGCGGACTGCGGCGCGCTTCTGGCTCGGCAAGCTCGCGCTCGCGCGCGGCGATTCCGCTGGAGCGAGGGCCGCCTGGCTGGCGCTCGCCCGCGAGGACTCCCTTGGCTACTACGGGCTGCGTGCCCGCCGCGAGGTCGACCTCCCGCCGCTGCGCATCGCCGCACCGCCGCTGCCGCACCCGCCGCCCGCGGTGGCCACGTCGCTCGCGCGCCTCGACACCCTCGTGCTCGCAGGGCTCGACAGTGCTGCGGAGACCGAGGCGCGAGCGATCCTCGGGCGGGCGCCCCAGCAGGACCTCGACGCGCTCCTCTCGTGGAGCGACGGGCTCGCGGTCCGGGGTTTCGGCCCGGCGGCCGTACGGCTCGGTTGGCAGGCCGCGCTCAAGGCGCCGGGCGATCCGCGCACCTTGCGGGCCATCTTCCCGTGGCCGAACCGGTCTGCGGTGGAGGCGGAGGCGGCGGAGTTCGGCGTCGACCCGCTGTTGTTCGTCGCCATCGTGCGCCAGGAGAGCGTATTCGATGCCGAGGCGCTCTCCCCCGCCGGCGCGCGGGGACTGGCGCAGCTGCTTCCCGGCACCGCAGCCGTCACCGCGCGCGGGCTCGACGTCACGTTCTACCCGGAGTGGATTACGCTGCCCGACCTGAACCTGCACCTCGGGGCGGCCCATTTGGATGAACTATTGCGGCGCTTCGGCGGCCGGGTCGACGCGGCGGTGGCGGCCTACAACGCCGGCGGCGCGCCTGCGAGACGCTGGCTCGCCCGCGAGGGAGCCGACGACGCCGACCAGTTTCTCGAGCAGATCCCGTATCAGGAGACCCGGAACTACGTGCGCTCCGTGCTCCGCAACCGGGAGCTCTACGGGGCCCTGTACGGTTCGCCAAGCAATTGAGGGGTGAGCGGTTATGTCGCCGCGGCGTCGCGACACCGGCGCCACCTGTGGGTTTCTTGACAACCTTTCTCGTCTGCTTCATTTCTATCGCGCCCGACAACGGGTGTCGGGCCGGCGCTATGCCCCCATGTCTGACTTTGCAGGAGGCAGATCGAATGGTCAAGGGAAAGGTGAAGTGGTTCAATGACGCCAAGGGGTACGGCTTCATTGAACAGGAAGGTGGCGAGGACGTCTTCGTGCACTTCTCTGCAATCCAGATGGACGGCTTCAAGACGCTCGCCGAAGGGCAGGTGGTGGAGTTCGAAGTGAAGACCGGCGACAAAGGGCTGCACGCCGCGAACGTCGTTCGCGTGTAAGCGGCTCCCCACGCCATTCGCTGTGCCCCGCTCGGACCGCGCCGGGCGGGGTTTTTGTATCCCGAAGCGCGCCCCAGGGTTATTGTTCGGCCCATGTCTGAATCCCGACCCACGCTCTACCTCGTTGACGGGTACGCGCTCATCTATCGCGCGTTCTTCGCGATGATCGCGCGCCCCCTCACGACGCGGCGCGGGGAAAACACGTCCGCCGCATGGGGGGTGACCAACTTCCTCATCCGCCTGCTCGAACGGCGCCGCCCCGACTATCTCGCCTGGGTGCACGACATGGGCGAGTCGTTCCGCCACCAGGCGTACCCGGAGTACAAGGCGACGCGCGAGAAGCTCACCGCCGAGCTGCAGCAGGACTTCGATCGCTCGGTGGAGCGGATCCAGCAGATCCTGGAAGCGTTCCGGGTGCCGGTCGTCGGGGTGGAGGGCTACGAGGCGGACGACGTGATCGGCACGCTCGCGACGGCCGCGGCCGAGCGCGGCCTCCAGGCCGTAATCGTCTCGGGCGACAAGGACTTCCATCAGCTGGTCGGCCCCGGCATCGCGCTCTTGAACCCCGGGCGCGGCGGGCCGGCCGGGGTCGAGGAGCACTGGGTCGACGAGGCGAACGCGAGCGAACGTCTCGGCGTTCCGCCGGAGCGTGTGGTCGACTACCTCGCGCTCGTCGGCGACACTTCCGACAACGTGCCCGGCGTGAGAGGCGTGGGCGAGAAGACCGCCCTCGAGCTGCTCCAGACGTTCGGGGACCTGGACGCGATCCTGGCGAACGCGGACAAGATTTCCGGCAAGCGGGCGCGCGAGGCCGTGGCACAATACGCCGACCTGGCGCGTCTGTCGCGCGAGCTGGTCACCATCCAGCGGAACGTCCCCCTGGCGCTCGACCTCGAGGCGCTGCAGCTCCGGCCCCCCGACAGCGCCCGCCTCACGGAGTTGTTCACGGAGCTCGAGTTCCGCTCGCTGATCCCGAAGCTCGAGGCCCTCGGCGCGGCGGCCGGGGGAGGCACCGCTCCGGCAACCCCGCCGGCACCCGCCGTCGCGGCGCCGCCGCCACCCGCCGCCCCGCTCCTCGAGCCGACGATCGTGGACGACCCGGCCGCCATCGGCGCGGTGATCGCGGAATGCCGGCGCGCGGGGCTCGTCGCGCTGCACACCGGGACTTCGTCGCTGGATCCGATGCGCGCCGACCTCGTGGGGATGTCGCTCGTGATCGCCCCCGGACGCTCGTGGTATTTCCCGTTCGGTCACGTCGCGTCCGAGGGCGAGCTTGCCGGTGGCAAGCCGCCTCGGAACCTTCCGCCGCTCGCGAGCGAGGAGCTGCGCCCGCTGCGCGAGCTGCTCGCGGATCCGCGGATCGACAAGGCGGGGCACGACATCAAGCACGACTGGCTCGTCCTGCGCCGAGCCGGCGTCGAGCTCGGCGGCGTCGCCTACGACTCGATGCTCGCCAGTTTCGTGCTGGACCCGGGCCGCCGCTCCCACGCGATCGATGACCTTGCCCGGGAGCGGTTATCGCTGCAGCTGCGAACGTATGGCGACGTCGCCGGCAGGGGGAGGCAAGAGCGACCGTTCGCATCTCTCCCCGTCCCGGAGGCGGCGCGCTACTGCTGCGCCGACAGCGAGATGGTGCTTCGCCTCCGCGAGGCGTTCCAGCCCGACCTCGAGGACCACCAGCTCGTCCGGTTGCTCGAGACCATCGAAGTGCCGCTCATCCCCGTGCTCGTCGACATGGAATGGCACGGCGTGCTGATCGATCTCGAGCGGCTGGGGGAGATCTCCCGACAGTTCGCGAAGGAGCTCGCCGAGCTCGAGCGAGCGATCTACCGTGCGGCCGGCACCGAGTTCAACATCAATTCGACGCCGCAGCTGCGTCACATCCTGTTCGAGAAGCACCAGCTGCCCGTGCTGAAGAAGACCAAGACCGGCGCATCGACCGACTACGAGGTGCTCGAGCAGCTCGCGGCGATGGGGCACGAGGTGCCGCGTCTGCTGATCGAGTACCGCGAGTTGTCGAAGCTCAAATCGACTTACGTGGACGCGCTTCCCGGCTTCATCCATCCCGCGACCGGTCGGATCCACACGAGCTTCAACCAGACGGGCGCCGCCACCGGCCGCCTCTCCTCGTCGGACCCGAACCTGCAGAACATCCCCGTGCGGACGCCGCGTGGGGAGGCGATCCGCCGTGCCTTCGTGGCGGCCCCCGGCTCGCTGCTCCTCACCGCCGACTACTCACAAATCGAGCTGCGCCTGCTCGCGCACCTGTCAGGCGACCCGGCATTCGTGCAGGCGTTCGAGCGGGGCGGGGACATTCACCGCCAAACCGCAGCCATCATCTTCGGGGTCGGTCAGGAAGGTGTGACGCCCGAGATGCGCGCCCGCGCCAAGACCATCAACTTCGCGACGATCTACGGGCAGGGCCCGTTCGCCCTGTCGCGCCAGCTCGGTATCGCCCAAGAAGAGGCGAAGGAGTTCATCAACCAGTACTTCAGTCGGTTCGCCGGTGTGCGAGGGTGGCTCGACCGCACGGTCGCGGAGGCCCGCGAGCGGGGGTATGTGGAGACACTGTTCGGGCGGCGGCGCTACGTCCCGGAGCTCAAGGACAAGAACTTCAACATCCGCGCGTTCGGGGAGCGCACCGCCACCAACTCTCCGCTCCAGGGCTCAGCAGCCGATCTCATCAAGATCGCGATGATCGGGATCGCCCGCGGCCTGCGGGCCCGCGGTCTCGCCACCCGCATGCTCCTGCAAGTGCATGACGAGCTGGTGCTCGAGGTGCCGGAGGGGGAACGGGAAGTGGCAATGGACGTGGTAAAACGCGAGATGGAAGCGGCCGCGACGCTGCGGGTGCCGTTGGTCGTAAGTGTCGGTGTGGGAAGGAATTGGGTCGAGGCGAAGGGCCAAGCATAGGTCTTGCGGGTACCGAGGTCGGCGCTCAAAATTGGTGGCGCCGACCCGGAGGTGCGTTGCGGCCCTGGTTCGGCGCCCTGTCGCGCCCGGAGGGGTAAGCGTGATGTGTCGACGCGGCTTCACCCTGATTGAGCTGCTCATCGTGGTGGTGATTATCGGGATCCTCGCGGCGATCGCGATCCCGAAGTTTGCCAACACGAAGGAGAAGACGTACCTCGGTGCGATGAAGTCCGACCTCCGGAACCTCGCGACGGCGGAAGAGGCGTTCTTCTACGACAGCGCCTACTACACCACGAACCTCGTCGCGATGAACAACTTCCGGGCGTCATCCGGCATGAACCTGACCGTGAATCTCGCGACCGCGCAGGGCTGGTCCGCGACCGCAGCGGCACCGGGCCTGACGCCGCGCAAGTGCTACCTCTTTTCAGGTAACGTGGCGAGCCCCCCTTTGCCCGGGATGATCGAGGGTCGTATCGTCTGCCAGTAGAAGCGTCCTACCGAGAATTCACGCGCCGCCGCGAGGGGATGTGCTTCGCCCTCGACGGCGGCGTTTGGCTTCATCGGCACCATCTCGACGGCGAGGCGATGGCGCACCTCGTGAGCGCGGATCGGGACCGCCTCGTGGCATTGGGGCGGACGCTGGGGCTGCATCCGGCGTGGCTGCAGTACAAGCCGCTGAAGGACCCCAGAACCGGAATCAGGATCCCTGCCTGGCATTGGGATCTCTGGGGATCGCGTCTGCGACGGTTGGACGAGCGGGGCGCAGCGTCCTAATCGCTGTCGGCTGGTTCCATCCGGGGCGCGCGAACTCCCGGCCACCAGTTCCATCTCCCCGCGATGTGCATGATTGCCGGCACCAGCACCATCCGGATGAGCGTCGCATCGAGCAGTACCGCCGCCGCGAGCCCGAAGCCCACGAGCTGTACCGCCAGCACCCGCGCGAACGCCCCGGCACCGAACACCAGGATCATAATGAGCGCTGCGCTCGTGATCGTGGACGCCGTGGCGGACAGCCCCTCCATAGTGGCGTGATCGTTCCGGCCGGTTTTGTCGAATACCTCCTTGACCCGTGTCAGGAGGAAGACCTCATAATCCATTGAGAGCCCGAACACGATGGCGAAGATGAGCACGGGCGCGACGGCCCAGATGGCCTGCGTCGGGCCCTCGAGGTGGAACAGGCTCCCGCCGTGCCCGTGCTGAAACACGAACACGGTCAGCCCGAAGGCCGCGCCCACCGAGAGGCAGTTCAGGAGCACCGCCTTGAGCGGCACGAGCAGCGAGCGGAACGCGACAAACAGCATGATCGCGGTGATCCCGAGCACGAGGCCAACCGTTTCGGGGAAGCGGCGCAGCAGCTCGTGCTGGGTGTCCACGTTGGACGCGGCGAAGCCGCCAACAACGATCTCCGCGCTGCTGAGGCCGCGGACTCCTTTGCGCACGACGGCGCGCACGTGCCGAGCGACGTCCATCATGCCGGTCAGCGAGACCGTATCCGCGGGAATCACGTCGAGGAGCGTGACGCGGTGGTCGGCGCTGAGATAGGCGTTGAAGAACTTCGGGTTCTTGGCGCGCACGCCTTCTGCATCGCTGTAGTACATCAGGAGCTCCAGCGTCGACAGTCCGGCCTTGACCGTGGCGATGCCGGTCACTTTGCGGACGCGGGGGTCCTTGCGGAGCGAGTCGGTGAGCGCCTTGAGGCCGGGCAGGCGGCGCCCCGAGAGCGCCGATTCTCCTTCGGGAAGCTGGACGACGACCCGAATCGGCTGAATCGCGCCGCTCGCCCCGAGGGTGTCGCGCAGCACGGCGAGCCCCCGGCCGGACTCCGTTTCGCGCGGAAACCAGTTCGTAGCGGGGAGGCCGAGTCGGATCTGCGCGAGCGGGGCGGTGAGCAGAGCGACCCCGAGGCCGCCGAGCGCGACGGCGCGCCACGGGCGGTGGCCCAGCCACCGCGCCCAGCGCTCCCACCCCGTCGGCGTATGGAACCGGGCCAGGGGGCGGGCCAGCCACTTGGGGCGGTCGATGTTGCGGCCCAGCACCGCGAGCAGGGCCGGCAGGAATGTGGTGGCGAGCAGCACCGCCACTGCGACGACGAGGAGGCCGCCGACGCCGACCGATCGCGTGTCCGAGAGGGGCGTCGTGAGCAACGCCGCGAACCCCACGATCACCGTCAGCCCGGACGTAATCACGGCCGACCCCGCGGTCTCGATCGTGCGCACCGCCGCATCAACGGATGAGAGGCCCCGGTTCAGCTCCTCGCGGAACCGCGTCACGATGAGCAGTGAATAGTCGATGCCTACGCCGAGGCCCACCATCGTCGTGATGTTCAGCACGAACACCGACATAGGGACGTAGTGCGCCGCGATCGTCACGAGTCCGAGGGCGATCGTGATCGCGAGCAGCCCGACGATCACCGGCAGCATCGCCGCCACCAGCGCGCCGAACGCCACGATCAGTACGAGGAGTGTGAGCGGCAGCGCCCGCTGCTCTCCCCGCTCCGTGTCTTCGGCGCTGACCGCGCGGACGTCGTGGTCCAGCGCCGGGAAGCCCGTCACCATCACGTCGAACCCGTCGGCGCCGGACACCCGCGTGAGGGCTTCCCGGATTGCCGTCCGCAGGTCGGGGACGACGCTTCTGGTGATGTCGCTCGTGAACTCGGGGCTCAGGGCGGCGATGAGGAACGTGGTGCGCTTGTCCTTGCTGACGAAGCTCGATTCGCCGAGCTCGCCGGCCGGCACGACCTGGCTCACGAAGCGCAGCCCCTCCGTCGCTGCCTTCAGGGTGTCCAGCACGGTCTGGAAGCGCGGGCTGGTCGAGCGGACCGGGCCATGCACGACGATGGCGACGTAGTCGGCGAACGGGTTGGGGAAGGCTTGCTTGAGGAGCTCGGTGGCGCGCGCGGACTCGGTGCTCTCACTGGCTCCGCCGCGGAGCGCCAAGACCTGCTGGACGTGACTCGCCCGCGGCGCGAACAGCAGCGCGAGCGCCGCCCACGCCGCGATGACCCACCCCCGCCAGCGGATGAGAGGGACCCCGGGTAACGCGAACACCCTACTGTCCAAGCATAAGCCGGCCACAATGATAGAGACGCCCGGGAGGCAAAGCTAGCGGCGCGGGGCCGCGTTTTCCCATATTGCCCCCATGACCGAACGCCGCATGTCCGCTGTCATCGCCGCGCTCATCGTTTTTCTCGTCTCGGTCGGGTTGTGGCGCGCGTTCACGCCCTCCGGGCGGCGGGCCGAGCCGGCCCCCGGCGCCGGTGCGCGCTCGGACACGAGCGAGCCCGCGACCTTCCCGATCCCGCGCTACGGTACGGCCCCCCAGACGACCCGGGCCCCCCAGCCGCCTCCGTCCCTCTCGTCGCCCTTGGACGAGGGGCCAAGCTACTTGGAGCTGGTCGCGCGCGCCGCGACGCGCCGCCGCATCCGCTTGAGCGCGGGCCTCACCTACCTGAACGATGTCGTGGCCCAGAGCGAAGACTCGATGCTGCACCGATGGGACAACCGGGTCCAGCGGCCGGTGCGCGTGTTCCTCTCACCCGGCGCGACCGCGACCGTCCAGCCGAGCTTCCTCGACGCGGTGCGCCACGCGTTCCAGCGGTGGCAGGACGCCGGCGTGTCGGTCCGCTTCAATGTGGACGCCGACTCGGGATCGGCCGAGGTGTACCTCCGGTGGACGACCCAGTTCGACATCGAGCGCACCGGCCAGACGGACCTGACGTGGAACGCTGACGGTCACCTCATCAGTGGGGTCGTCACGCTCGCGGCTTTGGATCCCACGGGGCAGCCGCTGCGTGCAGGCGACGTGCACGTCGTCGCACTGCACGAGATCGGGCACCTCATCGGCCTTGACCACTCCTCCGATTCGGCGGACCTGATGTACCCGACCACCAAGGTGCGGGACCTCTCACCGCGTGACGTCGCATCGGCCCTGCTCCTGTACGAGCTGCCGCCCGGGAGCCTTCGCTAGCCTTCCCGGGTGGGTATATTCGGAACGGGAGCAGGTCATGACGCACCGCGGCATCATCTCCTTTCTGACGCACGAGGCGCCCGACGGCGGGGCCGCGACCCTCGCCCAAGTGCTGGAGGCGCGTGTGCGCGAAGGGGAGCTGATCGAGAGGCTCGAGGGCGGTGCGGTGCGCTGTTTCGCCTGCGGCCATCGCTGCCTCGTGAGGCCCGGGCGCCGCGGCATCTGCAAGGTCCGGTTTAATAAGGATGGGACGCTGTATGTTCCCGCGGGCTACGTGGCCGCGTTGCAGTGCGACCCCACCGAGAAGAAGCCGTTTTTCCACGTGCTGCCCGGCTCGGACACGCTCACATTCGGCATGCTGGGCTGCGACTTCCACTGCGGCTACTGCCAGAACTGGCTCACGAGCCAGGCCCTGCGGGACGATGCCGCGGGCGTGCTGCCCACCGACGTCACTCCCGACGCGCTGGTGCGCCTCGCCCTGCGGCAGGGGGCGAAGATGGTCGGCTCGTCCTACAACGAGCCGCTGATTACCGCCGAGTGGGCGGTCGACGTGTTCAGGGTCGCGAGGGCGCAGGGGCTCAAGACCGCCTTCATCTCGAACGGGAACGCCACGCCCGAGGTGCTCGACTACATCCGGCCCACGACCGACTGCTACAAGATCGATCTCAAGGCGATGGACGATAAGCGCTATCGCGAGCTCGGCGGCGTGTTGCAGCACGTCCTCGACGCCGTCCGCATGGTCTATGCGCGGGGCTTCTGGCTCGAGATCGTGACCTTGGTGGTGCCCGGGTTCAACGACGACGCGGCCCAGCTCACGCGCGCGGCCGAGTACCTGGCGTCCGTCTCGCCGGAGATCCCGTGGCACGTGACGGCGTTTCACAAGGACTACAAGATGACGGACCCCGACAACACGGCGCCCGAGACGCTGGTCCGGGCGTGCGAGATCGGGGCTCGAGCGGGCCTGAAGTTCGTCTACGCCGGCAACCTTCCCGGGCGGGTGGGCCGCTGGGAGCACACGTATTGCCCCGACTGCGGCGACCTGGTCATCGAGCGCTACGGCTACGTGATCAAGCAGCAGCGCGTCGGTGCGGACGGCCGCTGCCCCTCCTGCGGCCGACGGATTCCGGGCGTTTGGTCGTAGCGCTGGCGCTGGCGCTCCAGGCGACCGCCGCGTCGCCTGCGGCGGCCCCGGGCCGTGGGCGCGGGGTTCACCCACCTGAGCGTGCCTCCCTCGACGCGGCCACGCTCGATGCCATCATCGTTAGCGGCATCCGTCGCGGGGCCTACCCTGGGGCGGCGCTGATCATCGGGCGGCGCGATACCATCCTCTTCGCCAAAGGTTACGGCCGCCTCACCTGGTCGGCCGCGAGCCCGCGAGTCGATCCGGACAGCACGATCTACGATTTGGCTTCGCTCACCAAGGTGATCGCGACGACGACGTTGCTGATGCTGTGTGTGGAGCGCGGCGCAGTGCAACTCGATGCGCCCGTGGCGGCGTACATCCCGGAGTTCAATGGCGCGGGCACGGCGGGGATCACGGTTCGGCGGCTCCTCACGCACACGTCGGGCTTGCGCGCGACGCTGCCGTTGTACCGGGAGGCCCGGGACTCGGCCGACGCGCTACGCATCGTGTTCGCACAGGAGCCGCTCGTCCCGCCGGGAACCCGCGTCGTGTACAGCGACCTGAACGCCATCCTCTTGGGCGAGATCGTGCGGCGCGTGAGGGGCGCGCCGCTCGACGCACTCGCCAACCGCGAGCTGCTCGCGCCGCTGGGGCTCGGGCAGACGATGTTCCGTCCAGGAGCGCGCCTGCGCCGCCGCATCGCGCCGACCGGGGTGTGGCGCGGGCACGCCGTGGCGGGAGTCGTGAACGACCAGAACGCCGTGAAGCTCGGCGGGGTCGCTGGTCACGCGGGGCTGTTCGGCACGGCGGCGGACGTTGGGCGCTTCGCGCGGTTCATGCTGCGGGGCGGGACGAGCCCGGACGGGCGGCGGCTGGTGAGAGTGGAGACCGTGCAAATGTTCACAGCGAGAGCCGTGGATTTCGGCCGAGGCACCGAGGCGCGCGCGCTCGGCTGGCAGGCGGTGCCGACCGGAGAAAACGTGTCGAGCGCTGGTACGCTGTTCGGGCCCAAGAGCTACGGGCACACCGGCTGGACGGGGACGTCGCTCTGGATCGATCCGGACCGGGACGTGTTCGTCGTGCTGTTGACGAACCGGGCGTACGCGCCACGCGCCCGGCGCCCGTTCACCGTGGTGAAGGAGGTTCGGGGCCTGGTCGCCGACGCCGCCGCGCGGGTTGCGGATGCGCGCTGACCGGGCGAGCCTCATCTACGACGGGGAGTGCGGGATCTGTCGGACGTCTGCGGATCTCGTGCGACGCTGGGACCGGGCACATCGCTTCACACTGATCCCGTTTCAGGACCAGGCACGCGTGGCCGCCTTCGGGATTCCGCTGCCGGCGCTCGCGGCGGCGATGCACCTCGTGCTCCCCGACGGACGCGTCTTCGCTGGCGCGGACGCGGCGCCGGAGATCCTCCGTCTGCTTCCCGGCAAGCAGTGGCTCGGCTGGGGGTTCCGGGTGCCGGGTGCGCTGCCCCTGGCGCGGCGGGTGTACGCGTGGATCGCGCGGCGGCGGCGCTGCCTAATGCGCGGCTATGCCGTCGACGAGGGCCGTTCAAGTCCTGTCGCGCTCAGCCACCCGACGGTGTGATCCGGTGGCAAACGAGCTGGAACGACACGAGGTTCGGCATGAGGAGGGTGGAGCGGAATGCTCAACGATGAGGTCGTGCGCAACGCGCTGCGGCAGGTGAAGGACCCCGAGCTCGACATGAACATCATCGACCTTGGCCTGGTGTACGACGTCGCGGTCGCTGACGGCGCCGTACGCGTCGAGATGACGCTCACCTCGCCCGGCTGCCCGGCAGGGCCGATGATCACGAACGACGCGTACCGGGTGATCCGCGCGCTCGACGGCGTGAAGGACGTGGACATCGAGATCGTGTGGGAGCCCTACTGGACGCCGGAGCGGATGGACCCGAAAGTGCGTGCGCTGATGGGTCTCTAGCCGAGCGCCGCGAGCAGCGCGTCTCCGAACACCTGGATCTGCCAGCGCCGGAGCTCCCCGACCCGGGCGAGCCCGGCGCGATCATTTGGCGGGGGCGTAGCCCGGGCCACCGCCTCGAGCGTCGAGCGGCCGCACAGCACGCCCGGGTCGAGCCCGAGCTGCTCCGCCACCCGGTTGCGCGCGGCTTTGAGGCGTTCGACCCGCGCGTCGCATGCGGCATCTTTGATTGGCCGGGTGGCGCGCTCGATCCGCGGCAGCTCCCCGTCACCGAGCGCTTGCGCCCGGCCGACGCACTCCAGCAGGGCGGGGCCGTGCCGTCGCGCCAGCGTCGGCGGGAGCGCGGGAATCCGCGCGAGGTCGGCCGCGGACCCGGGGAGCGCTTTCGCCACCGCGAGCAGCGCGTCGTTCCCGATGATGCGGAACGTCGCTTTGTCCTGTTCCGCGGCGACGGCCTCCCGCCAGCGGTACAGCTCGCGCAGCGCAGCGAGGGAGCGCGGCACCAGCGCCTTCGCGCCCTTCACCCGCAGAAACGAGTCCGCACCGTCCGGTACGCCGGTCCACCGGAGCGCTCCCAGTCGGGCGCACTCCTCCTCCGCCCACTCGAGGCGCCCGAGTACCCGGAGGCGCTCGCGCAGCGCGTCGCGCAGAGCCGGCAGGTGCTGCGTGTCCGCCGCCGCGTACGCGAGCATCGCGGGGGACAGGGGGCGACGGGACCAATCGGCCTTCTGGTGCTCCTTCGCGAGCCTCACCCCGGCGTACTTTTCGAGCAGCGCGGCGAGCCCGATGGCGGGTTCACCCGCGAGTTGCGCCGCGATCCGCGTGTCGAAGATCCGCGTCGCCCGGAATCCGTAGTCGCGGTCCAGGATGCGCAGGTCGTAGTCGGCGTCGTGGAACACCTTTTCGACGGCGGGGTCGGCGAGCAGGTCGCCCACGGGCGAGAGGTCGGCGAGCGCGAGGGGATCTACGATCGCCGTGCGCGCCCGCGTCGACAGTTGGATGAGGAAGATCCGGTCCCGGTAGCGGTGGAAGCTCGCCGCCTCGGTGTCCGCCGCTACGAGCGGTTCGCGGCGGAACGCCGCCACCGTTTCGGCGAGCGCCTCGGGCGTTCGGATGTAGCTCACTCTTCCTTGCTGAGCTGCTCCAGGCCGGCCGCGATTTCCTCGAGCGCCTTGGCGAGCGTTTTGTAGAATTCGGGGTCCGGCGGCTGGGGAGCGCCACCCAGCGGGTCGCCCGCGCACTTGCGGGCGGCGCGTGCAGCATGGCGGATATAGTCGGTGGCAACCCGCATCGCGACCTCGTACCCAGGGTTGAGGGGCAGGCGTGTGTGAAGCGGATGAACTGACCCGAAAGATACGCCGCGCGCTGGCGCCTTGTCGCCTGGGCGACTGGCCCACGCCGCTCGTACCGGCCACGAGCTTGGCACGCGCCGTCGGCTTGGCCGACCTCCGGCTCAAGCACGAGGACCGCTCGTCTCCGCGGTGCGGCGGCAACAAAGTGCGGGGGCTCGAGTTTCTCCTTGCGGGCGCTGGCGCGGGCACGGTATTCGTCACCGTGGGCGGGACCGGCTCGACGCACTGTCTCGCCACGGCCATGCACGCGGCAACGTTGGCGTGCCGGGCTGCGCTGGCGCAGTTCCCGCAGCCCGAGACCGAGGCGAGCCGCGCCGTTGCCGCCGCGTGCGATGCACACGCCGCCCTCGTCGTCCGCGCGCGCACGCGCGCCGCGCTGCCGCTCGCGCTGCTCTCGGCGTGGCGCGGGGCGGGTCGACTCGGGCCGCGCCGCTGGATCCCGGGCGGCGGGGCGCACCCTCGAGCAGTGACGGGCCACCTCCTGGCCGCGCTCGAGCTCGCCGATCAGTGCCCCGAGCCACCGGATGCGATCGTCGCGCCGCTCGGCACCGGCGGCACCGTCGCGGGCCTGCTGCTTGGCGTGGCGGCGCTCGGCTGGGCGACCCAGGTCGTGGGCGTGCGCGTGGCCCCGGCGGTCGTCGCCAACCGGTGGCGCACGCAACGGCTCGCGCAGCGCGCCCGGCGCCTGCTGGCGCACCGCCAGGTGACGCTCCCCGCTCCCCGCTCCCCCGTGGTGGTGGACGGGTTGGGACCGGGCTACGGGTACCCGACAGCGCAAGGCGAAGCGGCACGTCGCCTCGCGGCCGAGCACGGTCTCGTCCTCGATCCCACGTACGGCGCCAAGGCGTTCGCCTTTCTCTTGCAGCGGGCGACGAACGACGTGCAACGCGTCGTCTTCTGGCATACGTTTGCCTTCCCGTCCCGTCCTCCGGAGTCCGCCCGGTGACCGCGTTGCCGACCGTCGAGCTCACGGTCTACCCCAATGACTGCGACGCCTTCGGCCACCTGAACCAGGCGGCCTTGCTCGCGCTGCTGGAACGCGCCCGGTGGGAGGCACTCGCCCGCGGGCCCGGCATGGATCTCTTCGACCGCAACGGTGTGTGGCCCGCGGTCCGCAAGGCGTCGCTCGAGTACCGGGCGGGTGTGTACCCGCGCGACGTGCTGCGCATCGAGACCAGCGTGGCGCATCGCGGCACGACGAGCATGACGCTGCGGCACGTCGCGCGGCGCGTCTCGGACGACCAAGTCGTGGGGGAGGCCGAAATCGTCCTTGTTTGCATCGACCGCCTTGGCCGGGCGACGCCGATCCCGGAGGAGATCGCGCGCTTTCTGGGGCCGCGCACCGCGACTGCGCACCAGCCTTTGCGTGTCGAGGCGGGCGGTGCGGAGCTCGCGGTCGAGGTTCGGGGCGAGGGGCCGCCCGTGCTCCTCGTGCATGGCTTTCCGTTCGACCGCACGATGTGGCGGCACCAGCTCGCGGCGCTGGCGCGCTGCAAGCGCATCGCGCCCGACTTCCGGGGCGTCGGTGGTTCCACGGCACCCGTGGACGGTTACTCGATGGCGCGCTACGCCGACGATCTCGTCGCGATCCTCGACGCGCTGGGCGTTCGACAGGCAGCGCTATGCGGCCTCTCGATGGGTGGGTACGTGCTGTTCGAACTGCTGCGGCGTCACCCCGAGCGCGCGAAGGCGCTCGTTTTAGTCGACACCAGGCCCGACGCCGATTCGTCCGAGGCGAAGCGCGGGCGCGACGAGCTGGCCGCGGTGGCGGAGCGCGAAGGCCCCCAAGGGGTCATTGAGCGGCTGCTCCCAAAGCTGCTGGCGCGTCAGACCCAATCGGAGGTCGCCGATCAAGTTCGTGAGATGGCGCGTCGTTGGTCTGTGCCGGGACTCATGGGCGCGTTGCGGGCGCTGCGCGATCGACCGGACTCGACCGACACGCTGCGCCAAGTCCGGGTCCCGACGCTCGTGCTCGTCGGGAGCGAGGATCAGATCGCGGCGCCCGACATCGGGCGCGCAATGGCGGCGCTCGTCCCCGGGGCCACGTTCCGCATCGTCCCGGGAGCCGGGCACATGGCGCCGCTCGAGCAGCCGCTCGCGACGAGCCGGGTGCTCGCAGACTTCCTGGAAGAGTTGAAGTGAGCTGCGCGCTCCGGTGACCTGCTCAGCTAGTCTTGCGCTGCGGCTTGCCGGGCGCGTTGGCGCTCTGGAACACGTCGCGGTTCTTCGCGATGTAGGACTTCCACTGCGGCGGCGTGTCCTCCTCCGGGAAGATCGCGGTGACCGGGCATTCCGGCTCGCAGGCGCCGCAGTCGATGCACTCGTCAGGGTGGATGTACAGCTGGTCCTCGCCCTCGTAGATGCAGTCCACCGGACACACATCCACGCAGGAGCGATCCTTCACGTTGATGCACGGCTCTGCGATGATGTACGGCATTCAAGCTCTCGTAACGGGCCGAATCGCAAACATAGATTGGAGACCATCCCAGTCAAGTCCCGCATGCGCATCCACTGCTGGTATGCGGGGCGCTCTCAGCCGCCTCCGCCCGCGCTCGTCGGCACCGAGATCTCGGTCATCAGCGACAGAATCGCGACGAGCCCCGCGTATTGGAGTAAGGCCGTGTTGTCGGGCTGCTCGGCCGCGTCGCCGAACCACGCCGCGAGCGCGCCCGCGACCAACAACAGCACGAGGAGGCCTTCCGCAGTGATGAGCCACATCGCGCCGATCACGGCGACCGCGATCCAACGCTGTCGCCGCGTGAGGGCCCGGAACCCGCGCGCGCCGTCGAGCTGCCAGACGGGGAGCATATTGAAGAGGTTCACCCACGCCCCGAAGTGCGCGATCGCGCCCCAGACGCCCACGCGCGTCGCAAGGAAGATGCCGTAGGCGGCGACTGTGGCAGCCACGCCCCAGATCGGTCCCGCGAGTCCGACGCGCGCGTCCTCGCGGCGGTTCGCCGGGTACTGCTTCATCCGGACGACCGCACCTATACCGGGAATGAACATCGGCGCCGTGGCCTTGATGCCGAAGCGCTGCAGTGCCTGGACATGGCCCATCTCATGGACGTAGATCGAGAGCACGACACCGAGCGCGAACTTCCAGCCCCACACCGTCCAGTACACGCCGGCCGAGAGCAGCATCGAGAAGAGCGTGCTCGCTTTCGTCAACCCGAGAAGCAACAGCTTCGCTTTAGTCGCGACGAAGATCAACAGGAACTTGAACTTCAGGAGCAACACGCCGATGATGCCAAGCCCCGTAGCCGCCTTCGTCCAGCCGACGCCCTTCCCGGCGGTGACCGGCTCCTTTTCGACTGTGCGGCTCAACTCGGCAATGCGGATCGAGACCGTCTGGTACTGGGCGGCGTCGGCCGGAAGCAAATCGAGGACCTGACGCCACGCGGCGAGCGCCGCGGTCGAATCACGCGCCTGCTCCGCGCGCTGCGCTTGGCCCGCGAAACCCTCGAGCTCAGTGGCATGGACCAGGCGGTGACAGGATGGGCAGGCGAGCAGTGCGGGTGCGACCTGCGTGCTGCACTCGGGGCAGACGAGCGGTGCCGGCCCCTGTGCGCTGGACTCGGTCATCGAGAAAGCCCCTACGCCGGTGCCGCGCCCGAAACGGCCCGATACGGGCCGGTCACACGCAGCTCCGCCCCCTTGTTCAGCTTCCATGCCTCGTACAAGGCGAACCCGGCGATCAATAAGTGGATCGGGCTCGCGATGCCGATCATGATCGGAGCCGCGTACGCGAGCACGGTGAGCAGCGCCAGACCAACGAGCAGGCCCGCCGTCCCCGGCTCGGAGCCCCTCCCGAGCGCACCGTCGGCAGGGGCGGTGAGCCCCGCGCTCACGCCGGCCGTCGCCAGGGTCGCCAGGGTGGTGTCCCCTGCCTGGAGGGAATCGGCACGTGCGCTGATTTCCTCGCTCAACTCGCGGGCGATCATCGAGGAATCGGTCACCACCACGGCGGTGTAGGTGAGAAAGAGCGCGAGCGCCTGATAGCGCCAGCCCCCCCGCCCATTCGAGCCCTTGCGCACCGCGCCGCCCACCAGCAGTCCCACCACGATCGCAACGAGGCCGAACTCGTACCCCGTCAGCGCTGCGATCGCGAAGTACAGGCCGGCGCCGACCGCCGCGGCGGCAAAACCCAACCCCAATGCCTTCGCGAAGCGCGCGCCCGGCGATCCACGGTTCCATTCGGCCATGACCCGATTGCGGCATCGCTGGCAGGTGACGTTGCCGTTCACTTCGTAATAGGACGCCGCGATGGGCTGCTGGCAGAGGCCACAGGTGAGGCCGGGGGCCGCGCCGGCGCGCTCGGCGCGCTCGAACTGCAGGTTCCCTCCGGCCGGGGTCCCGGCTGGCTGGTCGCTCACGGACTCCCTCCTAGTTAGCGGGTGTATGGGGCGCGGTCCAATGTGTGGTGCATACGGGCCTGTGGCGCAATTGGAAACGTCACACCGTGGGCGGACCGTATTGGCATGCCAAGGGATGAGGTTCTCTTGAGATACCGATAGGTATCTGAAATCGTCACAGAGTTGCGGCCTGGATTCCACGTAGTATCATAGATTCTTATGGGTATCGTACGTCGGAGGCGCAAAATGGAGACCCGCGTCCTCCTCATTCAGGCTGGATTGACCGTTTTCGCCGAGCGCGGCATCGAGCTAGCGACGCTGGACGAAGTAGCGCAGACCGCGGGCTTCACAAAGGGGGCGATTTACCGGCAGTTCCCATCCAAAGGTGCCTTTCTTCTCGCCCTGTTCGAGCAGTACGCTGCCGTCGCGCGGGCGGGCGCCGGGGCGCGCCACGCGCCGTGGTTCATTCCGCTCACGCTGCAATTCGCAGCCCACGCCATGCGCGATCCTCTGCTCCGGCGACGCTTCGCCGTCGTGCTCGCCGAGGCACCTGATGGAGGGGCACTGGAAGGGCAACTACTCCGGATATTGGGGCGGGTGCTACCTCCGGCCCCCGTCGCACCGAGCGAGGGCTCGTGATCTACCTCTTCTTCTGGCTTGCCGCCTTGCTGAGCCCCTACTGGCTCGGCCCGATCGTTGTATGGCTCACCCAGAGGCCGAGCGCCCGCCCGCTGTTCCAGCCCTTCGACCCGGGGCGGCATACTGTGCCGGAGGACGTGGCGGCGGCAATGCGCCAGACCTGCGAAGCCCTTGCCACGGAGGGGTTCCGGGTCGTCGCGGATCTGTTCCAGACCGGCCAGGTGACGCACGTCGGCGTGCGGGTCGGGCTGCTGGAGAACCCGGCGACCGCCGAGCTCGCCCTCGCGATCACGGTGTTCTCGGCAGCGCGTCCGGCGCGCATCGTGGCGAGCTATGTAGAGCTGCCCACGAAGTTCCGCGACGGCCGCTCCCTTTCGGTCAACAACAGTCCGCGGTTGGGTTCATTCGCCCCGCGGCCGCCGCGCGCCGTGGTGCAGTTCCTCGATGTGCGGGATCCGGCTCGCCTCTGCGGCATCAAGCGGGCCTACCTGGGGCGGCACTACCGGGGAGTGGAAGTGAGCTCGTTCGAGCATCAAGGGGATCCGGCGCGCTTCCTGAGCGAGGCGCTGACGCGGGAGTTGACGGAGCAGGTCGAGGCCGGCACCTGGCGGCGGGACGACCACGCCGGGGTGTTCCGACCTACGTTCTCAGGCGCGTGGGTGATGACGTGGAGGCTCTTGCCGCCATTCACCAGAATAAGGAAGGCACGCCTCCGTCGACGCGCCGCCCAGATCCTGAGAGACCTCGACATGGAGGGCCCCGACGCCCGCCCGATCGCCCAGCCTCGTACGCGCTACTCGATCCCCTGGCTGCTGCTCTTGGTCGCCGCCGTGTTGGCACTGACCTATTTCGGGAATTCACTCCTGTCCAGGTTCCCGGGGCTGTCGCGAGCCGACCCCGTGACTCTTCCTCGGGACTTCGTCGTGCCGGGTACGTTCGCCAGAGCCGTGCAAGCGCTCGAACGACTTGCGGGCGCGGCCGCGACGCCCCTGATCGGCACCGACTCTCTCGGGGATTCGCTGGTCACGGAGGGCGTCGCGGTGGACGTCGCCTCGACACGCGCCGCGGGATTCGTCGCCGCGGCCCAACCGCGGTTTCTCGAGAAGGGGTTCTATCTGTTCCGCTCGGAGCAACGGTTCGGCATCGAGGGTCAGCCCGATCGCGTCGCGTTGTTTCCGCGAGCTGACCCGTACGAGATCCTCGTGCTCATGGGTACCAACGGGTGGAACTACGACATCGGGCCCGACAGTATCGTTGGGTGGCTACGCGCGCTCGAGCGTGACCAACCCTTCGTGCTGACGGGAATCGGCTTCGACTGGATCGAGGGTCGGTTCACGGGCGGGATCGGTGACGCGGCGGCGCTCGCACGGCGGTTCTACGCGTTCTGTCCCGATATCGTGGATCAGGGAACGGCAACGGTGGAAGCGCTCGCGGCCGAGCTGCGGAAGTCGAAGGCGCTCTACTGTTGGTGGGACTAGTCGTGGCGACGTGACGCCGCCCGTCACGCGGTCACCGGCGACAACGGGTCTCTCGCCCGTCGATCCCGACGCTTACCGGAGCTTCGTTGCGAGACAGTGGACGCTCAAGCGCCTGCTTCGGCACTTGCGTACGCAAACGCGCGAGCGGCACCTGCCAACTCTGGGGGACGCCGCAGAGGAGACGTAGTGCAGGTGCAGCTCGTAGCAACCAGTGCGGCCGGATCCCGGAACTTCATCGGGCCGATCACCGTCGTGCGTGAGCGGCCGTGTCTCTGGCATCTACCGCAGCCTGTCTCTGGCCGCGACGTACGACGACGTGACGCCGAAGTCGCGCGAGGCGGACAACGTGCCTCCTGGTGCCGGCTGGCGACCACCGCTGATCGCATCCTGCGGAAGAAAGGCCCGGGGCTGGAGGTCGACGACGAGCGGACCCTGCGCGGCCATTTCGTGATCGAGCTCGTTCCGGATAGCGGCACTCCGGAACCGTGGACTCGCATCCTCGTGGGCCGACGCCTGATGTCATGAGCGGACCAGTGGCAGAGCGTTTCAGTCGCGCGAAACGAGTCTGTGTGAACGAGACGCGCGTCACGACGCCCGAGATCGCGGGACGTGGCGTTGCGGGAGGTTGCTCGTCTGGATCGAGCCGCGGTGAGTGTCGGCGGTCGCCGACTCGTGGACGTGAGCCACGTCATCGAGCACGGGATGGTCACGTACCATGGGCTTCCGGTACCGGTCATCTCCGACTGGCTGTCGCGCGACGCGTCGCGGACCCGTTACGCCGCCGGGACGACGTTCCACGTGGGCAAGGTCGAGATGCTCGCGAACACCGGGACCTACATCGACACGCCCTTCCACCGCTACGAGGGCGGGGAGGACATCGCGGACTATCCACTCGAAGCCGTCGCCGACCTCGACGGCATCGTGATCCGCGCGACCGCGCGGCCCGGCCGCGCCCTCGATGCGTCGTGGTTCCGCAGTCGCGACGTGAAGCGCAAGGCGGTGCTCGTGCACACCGGGTGGGATGCGCACTGGCGCACCGAGCGGTACGGGGCCGGGCATCCTTCCTCACCCATGACGCCGCCGCGTATCTTGTCTCCACCGGAGCAACGCTCGTGGGCATCGATTCCCTCAACCTGGACGACGACGAAGACGGTGCACGCCCCGCGCACACGATGCTACTCGGGGCGGGGATCCCGGTTGTCGAGCACCGGCGCAACCTAGGCGAGCTGCCCGACACACCGTTCCGATTCTTCGCGGTCCCGGTGTAAGGTGAGGGGCATCGGGAGCTTCCCGGTGCGAGCTTTTGCGGCCGTCGGCGCGTGACATTTAGTCGCACAGCATAGCGACAGCCATTTGTCATCACGTGGCGGTGGCGAGCTGAACGCTGGCCGACCTTCTAGTGATCCCGGGGCGCGCCGTGGGCCGGTTGTCACATACCTGAATGGGCGCCTCCCACGTCATCGTGGCTCGTCGTGTCGGGCATGAAGGACAGCCCCCGCTGGCCCGACGGTCGGTACGGGCAAGGCGATTCTCATTTCACGCGTGACTGCCCCACCACGCCGTTCTGATTGGGGCTGGTGGCCGCGCCCCCAATCCCGAGACACGTCGGCTGGAAGTGCGTGCCAAGAGAGGGCGCCGCCAGCCCTGACAGCGATCGCACAGCATAGCGACAGCCATTCGTCATCGCACGGCGTTCGCGAGCTGGACATGGGCGACGTCCTTCTGCCGAGCTGTAGTGATTGGGCCGCCCTGTTTGCAGGGCCTTACGGGGCTGCCCACGTGCTTAGCACGCCAGCGTTGTCATCGCCGGGGGGATGAACGGCAATACCCTGCGCCGATGGACAGGGTAGGCAGGGCCGTTCTCATTTCACACGCGACTGCCCGACACACGTTGCGATTCCTCGCTCTGTCAAGCAGGGGTCGCAGCCGGTGTCGGGGAGCTGGTGACGCGGCGATCACTGGGAACCGGTGCTCGTCGACGTGCGTGACGAGCGCGTATTGGGGCGGCGCCAGTCTCTGACAGCAATTGCACAGTATAGCGACAGCCACTCGCCACCTGCCCGGTCGTGCGCCTGCAATGTCGGGGAACGCGATGACGCACGTAGTCCACGACTTCGGCACGTCGAGACTTCCGCAGCAATGTCGCTGAATCGACATCGACAGAGTAGTCTCAGCGTTGCTTCTCACCGGCGATCGACTTCGCGAGGCGTTTCCGGCACCTGCCTGGAGTGACGGACCAGCGGGCACCGCCCTCCTCATCGCTGACAGCAATACCACAGTATCCCGACAGCCACTCGCCACCGATACCCGCCGTGGTCTCGGAACGGATTGCTCCGCTCCTGTGGGACGAGTCTGTCACCGTAAAAGGCTTCCGCGCCACGTCGCAGACGTGATCGAGTAATAGCGCTGGTTTCGCGCCGGTGAGGAGCTCTCTCGGTGCGTTTCCCGACATTCGATGCGGCCATTGAACTGCATGCGACCTCCCCTCGTCTCGCTGACAGCAATCGCACAGTATCCCGACAGCCACTCGCCACTCGTGAGGGAAACGGCCCTAACCAGACGTGGTGATTGTCTACGCCGAGGGCAGCGCCTCGTCCCTCGCGCGCCGTGCTGGGACCAGCGCCAAACCACTGCTCGTTCCGGTCGAATGTGCCGCGCTCAAGGAGAGGGCGCAGTTACGGTTCGGATCCGTCCCGCCAGTCGCGCGACTACGTTCGCGCCACGCGCGCCGGGGGGGGAGCGTCGAGCGAGAAAGCGGACGGCTCGTTTTCAGCGGACTGGTCGTTTGAGTGGAACGCGAACCGCGTCCGGGTGAGGCCGTCGTCCCTTGCGGTCCGGCTTCGCGAGGCGCCGGGCAGCGCCGCGCCGCCCTGGGCGCGGGCACCGGACGTCCGGCGGCGGATGGGTCTGACAGCAAGCGAACAGTATCCCGACACGACACCTGACAGCTCAGGCGGGCGGAACCCCTCCGCTCTCGAACTTCCGGTGATCGGCCGCGTGATGTGCGGCGAGTAGGACGTCGCCCCCCACAGGTC
>DASUAL010000056.1:0-6322 GCA_035763805.1 Gemmatimonadales bacterium | reverse complement strand
TCCCAGCTCTTGCCGGGGCGAGGGAGCTCGGCCGTGGGCGGGTACTCCACCGCGCACGATCTGGTGCGGTTTCTCGAGGCCCTGCGGACGGGACGAATTCCGGCCGGGCCTTCTGGCGGTTTCGGGATTGCCGGCGGGGCTCCAGGATTGAACGCCGTGGTTGAAGGGGGGCTTCCCGGTGGGTTCGATCTGGTTGCGATGGCGAATCTGGATCCGCCGGCCGCCGAGCGGATCGCTCGGCTCGTGCGGGAGTGGCTGGCGGTCAAGGAGTGAGGCGACCTGCGCCGCGCGCGGCAAGAATACCGGCGAGCATCACGTAAAGCGGGATCACGCGCCGACGCTCATCCTGCAAGAGCAAGAGGATCAATCCCCTTGCCGAGCGTGAAGGTCGCACCGACCGCTCCCACGGCCGCGGTCTTGCGAGTGAGTCCGATGAGCTCGCGCAGGCGGTACGTGGCCTCAATGCCGGTGCAGTGGGCCCCGAGAAGATAGGCGAGCCCGAACTCCCGCAGCTTGGCCGCGGTCCACGCCAGCTGCGCGTCCGCAGCCGGAAACAGGTGGAGGCCGCCCACCACCGCGTGAATCGGTGCCCGCCGCACGAGCGTTCGGGCATACTCCGCGGTATTGATGATCCCAGCATGCCCGCACCCCGTGATGATGATCAGCCCATCCTTCGTGTTCACGACGACCGAGGCATCCTCCGGGATCGTATCCTCCACGGCGCCGGCTGGATCTTGCAGGAGCCAGCGGCCACTCCAGTTGCGCTCCTGATGGCGGCGGGGGACCGGACCGGTGAACCACACGCCGGGCATGAGTTGGACGGGGCCGCGATGCTCAATGAACGTTCCACCGCTCGCTTCGTAATCGGCGCGCAACGGCACGAGACCGTTGGCCTCCCGGCCCGCGGGGTCGAGACGGCTCTGGAAGATCGCCGGGGCGACGTGGGCACGAGCGAGCGCCGCGGGGTTGCGCTGGGCCAATTCCCGCCGCAGCAGCACCAATCCGCCGACGTGGTCCCAGTGATTGTGCGTGAGGACTACATCGGTGACCGTGGCGAGATCGATGCCGAGCTCCTGGGCATTCCGTAGCACTGTCTCCGGACGTTCTCCGGTGTCGATTAGGATACGCCGGCCGTCGACCTCGAGGAGTGCCGCGAACCCCCACTCGCCGATCCCGCGACCGGGATTGCCGGCGAGCATCGTCGACAGAATGGTCACTCGGACGGCGCCGGCCTGTGATCGCTGCGGTGGTAGTAGGGTACCGTCGGCTGTGGCGGGCCCCGCGAGCAGCAGGAGACCGAGGGTGATGTGGTCGATGCGCTGCATGATCCGCTCCTTTCTCCACGGGCGCCGCGACACCTGAGGCTAGCACAGATCTGGTGAGCGCACAACACAGCCGCGCCGCTCGTTGCCCCCCTGCCTCGCCCCCGGCTACCTTTCGCCCGTGCCTCCATCCGACACGCTCCAAGCGCGCGTCGAGCGCGCCCTCGCCCGGCTCAAGAACCCCCGGCTCGCGCGCGACGTCCTCTCGGCCGGCATGGTAAGGGACCTCGCGGTGGATGACGCGGGACAGGTGACGTTCACCTTCGTCCTCACCCGCGACGACCCGCCCACCCTCGCCCGCGAAGCCCGGAAGGCGGTGCAGTCGGTGGACGGCGTGGCGACCGTGCGGGTGAACGTCACGGACGCGACTGCCGCGCCGGGCGGTTCCGCTCCACGCCAGACCGCTCCCCGTCCCACACCCGGTTCTGTGCCACCTCCGCCGACACCGGTCGAGATGCCGACCCTCGGCAAAGTCCTCGCGATCTCGTCGGGCAAGGGCGGGGTGGGGAAGTCCACCGTCTCGGTGAACCTGGCGGTGGCGCTCGCGCAGCAGGGGCAGCGCGTCGGACTGATGGATGCGGATATCTACGGGCCCAACATCCCGCGCATGATGGGCGTGGACCAGAAGCCCGACGTGCGCGGCGGCAAGATCCAGCCGCTCGAGAGTCACGGCGTGAAGCTCATGTCGTTGGGCCTGATCGTGGAGCGCGACGCACCGGCGATCTGGCGGGGGCCGATTATCATGAAGGTGATCCAGCAGTTCCTGCGCGACGTGGACTGGGGCGAGCTCGACTACTTCCTGGTGGATCTCCCTCCCGGGACCGGCGATGCCCAGCTGTCGCTCGCCCAGAGCGTGCACATCCGCGGCGCGATCATCGTCACGACGCCGCAAGAGGTCGCGGTGGGCGACAGTTTACGCGGAGCCAAGATGTTCGAGCGCGTCGGTGTCCCGGTGATCGGCGTGGTCGAGAACATGAGCGGCTTCGTGTGCCCGCACTGCGGGGAGCGCACCGAGGTGTTCCTCGCGGACGGCGGGAAGCGCCTCGCGCGCGAGCTCGGCGTGCCGCTGCTCGGCCAGGTGCCGCTCCAGGCCCACCTGGCCGACCTCGCCGACGCCGGGCGGCCGATCGTCGCCGCCGAGCCGGCGTCGCCCGCCGCGACGGCGCTCGCCGAGGTCGCCCAGCGCGTAGCGGAACAGCTCGCCGCCGTCGCGCGCTGACGTGCGGCTCCTCGCCGCCACGCTCGTCCTCCTCCAGAACCCCCGCGCGGAGCGGCCCGACCTCCGCGCCGGGCTCGACACGCTGTATGCGGGCGGCTTCCCCACCGCGGCGGCGTATTTCACCACCCTCGCCAGCCACGACACGACCGATCCCGCTCCGGTGATCTTCGAGGCGAGCTCCTATATCTGGTGGGCCTCGGCACTCGAGAACGACGACTACGAGGCTCAGCGGATCGATTCCCTGCTCGCTGTCGCGATTCGGAAAGCCAACGCCGTTCCCCACGGCCCGGCGCGCGACTTCTGGCTAGGGACGGCGCTCGGCTACCGCGCGCGCCAGCGCGACCTGCACGGCCACTCGTGGGGAGCGGCGAAGGACGGGAAGGCGATGCGCGACGCCTACCGCCGGGTGCTTCAGGTGGACTCGGCGTGCGTGGACTGCTATCTCGGCCTCGGCGTTTACGAGTACGGCTTGGCGCGGGCGAGCGCTTTGGCGCGCTTCGTGGCGAAGCTGATCGGTCTCGGCAGCGGCAACGCCGAGACAGGCATCCGTCACCTGCGTCGCGTGGCACGCGACGGCGACCTGGCACAGGTCGAAGCCACCTGGGTGCTCGCCGCGGCGCTCCAGCGCGAGGCGGCGCGCGACCCTCGGGGCCGGGCGACGCTACAGCGCGAGGCGCGGGGCTACGTCGAGCGGCTCATGGGACGCTTCGGGGGCAATCCCGTGTTCCAACGGTTCCTGCGGGAGATCCCGGAAGCCGTGCCGTAGCGATCCTGTTGCGCCGGCGCAACGCTACCATTCCGCGGGCATCGTTATAGCATAGGGTACAGCCCGTGACAGGACCGGCGATGACGGACGTGCAGTGGGCGCGCTTGCGGATCGACGTGAACTGCCGGCTGCGTCGCGGGGCGTGGTACCGGGTGGCGAGTCTCACGCCCGGCGAGGCGCTCCTCGACGTCAACCGGAATCAGGTGCCCGTGCCCCGCGGCGCCGTGAGAATCGTCTCCGCGGTGCCGCATCTCTGGACCGTCGTCGCTCGCCCTCGGGATGCGAAGGGCCTGCCGATCACTTGGGGCGACAAGTACGCCGTCTGTCCGGCGTGCCGCAATCGCGCCCCGCTCAAGAGGACCCCACGCAGTATGCGCTGCGCGCGCTGCGAGCGCGTGTTTCGCGTGGCCTGGGAGGAGTTGTCGGTCGAGATGGGTGGAGCCGGCGTTACTCGTGCCCGGCCCTAGCCCTCCTTGACGGTATGACGGCATAAGTGGATCCAGGCGCGCGCCCCGCCGTCCGCAGGTCCTGAGGGACGGGATGAACCAGTCGCGATTGGTCAGAGGCTTGGGGCTCCTCGTGGCGCTTGCCGCGGCTTACTTCGTCGCCGGCAAGCTCGGGTTGCGCCTCGCCTCTGTGAACCCCAGCGCGACCGCGGTTTGGCCCCCGACCGGCATCGCGCTCGCGGCCTTCGTGCTCGTCGGCTACGGCGTCTGGCCCGCGATCTTCCTCGGCGCCTTTCTCGTCAATCTCACCACCACGGGCTCGGTAGCGACGTCCATCGGCGTCGCCGTGGGCAACACCCTCGAAGGGCTCGTGGGCGCGTACCTGGTCAGTCGCTTCGCCCGTGGTCGCCAAGCCTTCGATCGCGCGCAGGACGTCTTCAAATTCGCCCTGCTCGCGGCGATGGTCAGCACGACGGTGAGCGCCACCACGGGCGTCACCACGATCTCGCTCGGCGGGTTCGCGCGCTGGGACGATTACGGCTCCATCTGGCTGACGTGGTGGCTCGGTGACGCGGTTGGCGCCTTGGTCGTCGCCCCCGCCGTGATGCTGTGGGCGGCGGATTCGCGTGTGCGCTGGGACCGGCGCCACGCGCTCGAGGCGGCGGCCTTGGCACTGGGCGTGATCGTCGTGGGCTTCGCCGTGTTCGGCGGCTGGCTGCCGACCACGACGAAGAGCTATCCGCTCGAGTTCATCTGCGTCCCGTTGCTCGTTTGGGCGGCGTTCCGCTTCGGGCAGCGGGAAGCCGCGACCGCCGTCGTGGTGTTGTCGGGGATCGCCATCTGGGGGACGTCGCGCGGGTTCGGCCCGTTCGTCCAGCCGACGCCGCACGAATCGCTGCTCCTGTTGCAGGCGTTCCTGGGCGTCATGGCTTTGACGATCCTGGCGCTCGCCGCCGTCGTGGCGGAGCGCAAGGACGTGGAGGGTCGGTTACGGCACCTGGCGGTGAGCGATCCGCTCACGGGGCTTGCCAACTATCGCCAGCTCGCCGACGCCGTCGGCGCGGAGATCCGACGGTCGCAGCGGACCGAGCGGCCGTTCTCCGTGGTGCTCCTCGACCTGGACGGATTGAAGAGGATCAACGATCGCTACGGCCACGTCGTGGGGAGCCTGGCCCTGCGCCGCGTGGCCGAAACGCTGCTCGCATCGTGCCGCGGGGTCGACACGGCGGCGCGGTTCGGCGGGGACGAGTTCGCGTTGGTCCTGCCGGAGACCGGAGAGACTGCGGCGTGGCAAGTGGCGCGGCGCGTCAGCCAGCGCGTGGCGCAGGACGGCGAGCAACCGGCGCTCTCCATCAGCCTCGGCGTGGCGGTGTACCCGCGGGACGGCGCGACGCTCGAGGCGCTGTTCTCGGCGGCGGATCGCACCCTTTACCGGACCAAGGCGCAGAGGCGCAGTAAGTCGCGGGCCGGTTGACACCGGCGGGTCTTCGTTTCAGTCGTTGACCCGCCGCGTTCCGCCGCCGTACCTTCCGCCCCCATGACTCTCCTCGCCCGCGCCCCGGGCTCCCTCACCGTCGGGCCGCTCCGGTCCGTCATCCTCCGGCTGGCGGCCCCCGCCGTCGCCATGATGGCGTGCCACCTCTCCTTCAATCTGATCGACTCCGTCTGGGTGGGGCGGCTCATCGGACCCGCAGCGCTCGCCGCGGTGTCGACGGCGGGCTTCTACACGTGGATCCTGATCTCGCTCGGGGAGATGGTCGAGGTCGGCCTGATTGCCGTCGCCGCGCGGCGTCACGGCGCGGGAATCCCCGAGGCCGCCGCCCGCGCCGCGGGCGCCGCCGTGCTGTACGCGCTCGCGGCCGGGGTCGTGGTGAGCCTCGCCGGTTTCGCCGCGACCGATTGGCTGTTCCGCGTGATGACCGTGCCACCCGAGGTCGCGGGGCTCGGGCACCGGTATCTCGCGACGTGGCTGCTCGGCGGTCCGCTCGTGTTCGGCTTCTTCGCCGTAGAGGCGACGTTTCGCTCCTCGGGGGACACGCGCACTCCGTTCGTCCTGCTCGCATGCTCGGTGCTCCTCAGCATCGCCCTCGATCCGCTGCTCATCGCCGGCATCGGCCCATTCCCGAAGCTGGGCGTCGAGGGCGCGGCGGCGGCCTCGGTCATGGTGCGCGGCGGCGGCTTTCTCACGGGAATCGCGATCGCGCTCAAGCGCGGCCTGATCCGGTTCGACGCCCCCGACTGGCGGGCGGTGCCGACCATCTTCCGCGTCGGCGCGCCTCTGGCGTTCGCCGGCGTGCTGCTCTCGGTGGTCTACATGTGGCTCACCCGCTTCACCTCGCAGTTCGGCACGCCCGCGCTCGCGGCGCTGGGCGTGGGGCACAAGGTGGAGGGGTTGGGCTTCATCGCGATCTCGGGGTTCGCGCTCTCGGCGAGCGCGCTCGTGGGCCAGAATCTCGGCGCCCGCCAGGAGCAGCGCGCGCGCCAGGCGGTGCGGATGACGATCGGCTACTGCCTGGTCTTCACCGTGGCCACCGCCCTGGCGTTCCTGACGATTCCGGGGACGCTGGTC
>DASUAL010000055.1:0-52500 GCA_035763805.1 Gemmatimonadales bacterium | reverse complement strand
CGGTTAGGGCGTGCCCGGTACCGGCGGCGGACGGCATCCGATCGAGCTCTGCGTTCGCGGCTCGCACGAACTCAAACAGGGCGGCGACCGCGCGCGGCGCGTTCACGTCGTCGTCCAGCGCCGTCCGGAAGGCTCCCTCGAACCGCGCAGCCAGAGCGCCGAGCGGCGAGACGGCATCGCGCGCCGCGAGCTTCGTCGCGTCGCCGTCCGCTTGCCCCTTCGCGACGTGCGCGAGCCGTTCGCGGAACTCCCCCAGCCGTTTCACCCCCTCCTGCGCCGCCGTGAGCGCCTCGTCGTTGAAATCGAGCGGCTGGCGGTAATGCGATTGCCAGAACAGGAGGCGTACGGCCGCAGCGTCGACGTCGTGCTCGCGCAGGTCGCGCGCGGTGAGAAAGTTGCCGAACCGCTTCGACATCTTCGTTCCGCGGACGTTGAGGAACTCGCCGTGCAGCCAGTAGCGCGAGAACGGACACCCGGTTGCGGCCTCGGATTGCGCGATCTCGTCCTCGTGATGCGGAAAGATTAGATCGACGCCACCCGCGTGAATGTCCAGCGTCTCGACGGCGAACCGCTTGCGGATCTCCTCGAGCGACATCGCCGAGCACTCGAGGTGCCAGCCGGGGCGCCCACGCCCGAACGGGGCGTCCCAGGCCGCGCCCACCTGCTCATCGACCGGCTCGACCTTTTTCCACAGCGCGAAGTCGCGCGGGTCTTCCTTCGCGTACTCATCGCTGGCCACGCGGGCTCCCACCTTGATCTCTCGCCGGTCGAGCCGCGACAGACGTCCGTACGTCGGGAAGCGATCGATTGCGAAGTACACGGACCCGTCCTCGCCCTTGTAGGCCACCCCTCTCGCGAGCAGCCGCTCCACCAGCGCCACCATCGCGGGCACCGATTGCGTCGCGCGTGGGTAGGCGTGTGCCGCCTTGATCCGCAAGTAGTCCCGATCCTCGAAGAACGCCTCCACGAACGGCGCGGTGTGCTCGTCAAGTCGCTTCCCGGCCGCGGCGGCCGCCTTGATCGTGCGGTCGTCCACGTCCGTGAGGTTCATGACGTGGAACACGTCGTACCCCGAGTACCCGAGGTAGCGGCGCAGCAGGTCCTCGAACAGGAACGTTCGGAAGTTGCCGATGTGCGCGTAGTTCCAGACGGTGGGACCGCAGGTGTACAGCGTCACCCGCGGCGGAGCGAGCGGCTGAAACGGTTCGACGCGGCGCGAGAGGGTGTTGTAAAGTGAGACCGTCATGCGCGCGGGAGTTCGGCGGCGCAGGCGAGGAACGCGGCGATGAGGAACAGGGGTCAGGACTCACGAGACCATGACGGCTGAAACGTAGGACGGTGGGGAAGGAGCGTCAACGCGCGGCGCCGGCGCCGCCGGGAGCTCGTACATCACCGGGCCGCGGCGGAACACGAGGACTCGCGCGCCGACCCACCGCGCAACGGCTTCGTCCGACGCCGCGAGCACTCCGCGACGGACGAGGCGAAGCGCAGGGTCCGTCACCACCAGGAGCGGCGCGTGACTGGCACTGCCTCTACTAAGGAAAGACGCCGGGCCGGACACCGGGCGAGATTACCACGTGGGGCGGCGGCGACCGGCATCGGATCGTCGCCGCACGCAACCATTCACCGCGCGGTCTACCGAACGGCCATGGCCTCTTTCGCGATTGCGTCCGCGAGCGGGCCCGGCCCGAACCGCAGCGGATCGGTCACGGGGAGGCCGGTCTCCTCGGCTGCCCGGGCGACGGCGTCCTTCGCCCTGGGCTCACTCATATCGAAGGTGTTGAGGCCGATGCCGATCACCTTGCTCGGCCGGACGGGCGCCGCGGCCCGCTCGTAGATCTCCACCAGCTCCGGAAGCGGGGGGATCTTCACCCACGGGCCGCGGCCGTGGTAGTCGCCGATGTAATCGCGCGTCGCCTGGTGGCACAGTATCAGAGCGTCCGGGCAGGAGCCGTGCAACAGGCCGAGGGTCACACCCGAATATCCGGGGTGGATCAGGCTCCCCTGACCCTCGAGCAGGACGACATCGGCGTCTCTCGCGCCCTGGAGCACCAGCGCTTCCGCCGCGCCCGCGATGAAGTCCGCGACAACGGCGTCCACGGCGATGCCCCAGCCTTCGATGAAGATCCCCGTCTGGCCGGTCGCGACGAAGCGCGCCCGGTGGCCCCGTTTCACCAGCTCGTCGCGGATCTCGAGCTGTGCGGTCATCTTTCCGACGTTGCAGTCGGAACCGACGGTGAGGATGACGCAGGCATCCACCTCGGCTGCCCGCCCATCGGCAATCGCCAGGTCTCTCGGAGCCTTGCGCACGTCGAGGATGCGCACCCCCCGTGCGTGCGCCAGCGCGCCGAGCTCCGGATCGTCGCCAATGAAGCTGTGCAGCCCGCTCCAGATCTCGAGCCCGCGGCCGATCGCCGCCCGCAGCCAGGCCCGCCACTCGGCGGGCAGCTGGCCCCCCGCGGGCGCGATCCCGACCAGCACGGCCGTGGCCCCGAGCGTCAGGGCCCGGTCGAAGTCGGCGACGACGGGGATGCCTCCGCCGAAGCCGAGGACGTCCTGCACCGTCTTGCCGCCCTCGGTGCGATCGAACACCGCGACGATGCGCTCCGGAAAGTAGCGGATGCAGGAGTTCGCGGTCTTCGAGGTCAGCGGGCCGAACTGGTCGTCGGCGATCACGAGGAACCGGTGCGCGGGCGGCGTCGGCATCAGGCGGCCGTGTGCGTCTTCGGGGTCCGGTGCTCGCCGGTCGCCCGGAGCACGGCTGGCTCGAGGTGGCCGCTGTCGCCGTAGACCTCCGCTTGGAGGATGTGGCGGACGAGGACCATGGTGACGGCGAGCACCGGGACCGCGACCACGAGCCCGACGACGCCGATCAGCGTCCCCATGATCAGGACGCTCGAGATCGTGAGTACCGGGGGGAGCGACACCTTGTGCTCCATGATCCGCGGCACGACGAAGTTCGCCTCGATGACGTGCACGACGACCCCGAGCGCGATGACGGCGAGGACCTTGAGCCAGTCGCCCGTCCCCACGACGAACAGCGCCGGGAGCAGCGTAGAGACGAGGCTGCCGAAGAACGGCACCACCGCGACGAGCCCGGTGAAGATCCCGAAGGCGAGCCAATAGGGCACGCCGAGCGCCCACAGGCCCATCGCGGTGAGGATCGCGAGGACCATCATGGCGAGGAGCTGGCCCACCACCCAGGCGCGCAGCGTCGCGCCGACGTCGTCGAGGATGCCGGCGCCGACGGCGCGGTACCTCGGGGAGACGAGCGACAGGATGCCGTCGCGGTACAAGCGCGGCTGCCGCGCGAGGTACAGGGCCATGACCACCACGCTCGCGCTCTCGATGAACAGCTTCCCTCCGGCCGTTACGTACGGGAGGAGCGAACCGCGCAGGAAGCTCGCGGCGTCCTCGATCAGACGGGCGACCAGGCCGGCGAGCTCGGTGTCCCGCAGCACGGGGTACTCCCGCGCCCAGCCTGCCAACACGTTCTGGACGTTGGTGAGGGTCTGCGGCAGCCCCGAGATCAGCGCCTGCGTCTGCTCGATGACCGGGGGCACGAGCAGCGCGCCGATGCCTGCCACTGCGGCGAGGGTCGCCAACACCGCCGCGGTAAGCCCGACCCAGCGGGCCAGGCGAAATCGTCGCTCCAGCAAGTCGGTGATGGCGGAGAGATAGACGGCGCACAGCACAGCGATAAAGACCAGCAGCAGGACTTCGACCACCCGGATGAAGAACGCGATGGCCAGGGCGGCAACGAAGAGCGCCACGAACGTGGCGCCCGACAAGCGTGGAGTGGACGGCTCAGTGTTCAGCGCGGGTGCTCGGCGTCGTCATCCTCGATCAACTCAGCGTCGGCCGCGCCCTTCCCGAGCTGCTTGGCCTCATTGGGCGAGCCCGCCGGCAGCAGACCCAGCTTGCGCTTCAGCTCGAGGAGCTGTTCGTCGGCGTCGGCCCGCACTTCGAGGCGCTGGAACTGCCTGACCAGCGAATCGCCCGAAAGATCCTCGCTGACTTCGGCCGCGGCGATCAGCTTGCGCTCCTCGTGCTCGATCTGCTCCGCCATGCGCTCGAACGTCTCGAAGGCGCCCTTGTCGGAGATCGAGGACATCGTTTCCTGGATGCGCTTGTGCGCCTCCGCGCGCTTCTGTCGAGCGATCAGAATGTTCTTCTTGCGTTTCGCGTCCTCGATGCGGTCGTTCAGCTGCCGCAGCGAGCCCTTCAGCTTCTCGGTCTCCTCGCGGTGCTTGACCCAAGTGTCGTGCAGCTGCAGCGCGTTCTGAGCGTGCTCGTTGTGACGCAACAAGGCCTGCTTCGCCAGATCATCCCGCGTTTCCTGCACCGCCAGTACCGCGCGTTTCTCCCAGTCCTCGGCGGCCTTCTTCTCCTGGTCCACCTGGGCGGCGAGGCGCTTCTCGTCGGCGATCGCAGCCGCCACCTGCTGCTTCGCCTTCGCCAGCTGGCTCCGCATATCGACGATCAGCTGGTTCAGCATCTTCTCGGGATTCTCGGCGCGCGAAATCAGGTCGTTGATGTTCGACCGGATCAGCGTCGAGAGACGGTCAAAAATCCCCATAGGGACCCTCGGCATCGTGGCGGGCCGTCACTGCCCCGCACCCAATTTGCGCTCCCGCCGCTCGGCGAGCATGCGCTCCGCGAAATCTAACCGTTCCGCGAGCTCCGAGACCTGCACCTGGAGGTGCGACACCTGTTCTTCGAGCACCGCCACCCGGCGGTCGTCGGCCCCGGCCGGCGCATCCACCCACTCTCCGCCGAGCCCTTTCCAGTGCTTGCGCCGGTGCATGCCGGCCCGAATTCGCTCGGCCCAGGCGTCCCCGACCGGTGAGCGAAACAGCCCCTTCAGCACCAGCCCCGCGACGATCACCACCGCGATGACGCCAATCAGCGGGATCACCTGCGAGACGAGGAAGTTCGGGTCCATCGTTCCCGGCGGCAGCCCTGGCGGCCCCTGGATCATGTCGACGCCCTACGCCCCGCTCGCTTCACGGTTTCGGGCCGAGCCGCCCGGTCGCCTGCCCTTGGGCGATCAGCCGTTCCGTAAAATCCACCCGCTCCGCGAGTTCCGCCACCTCGCGGCGCAACTCCTCCACCGCCGCCAGCACGTCCTCGTGCCCCGCGCCGACGGCGGGAGCCGCCCGGCTTTGCGCCTGCAGCTTCGCCATGTAGGCCTTGCTCGCGGCGAGGGCGATCACCCACGCGAAGAACCCCCCGATCGCCACCACCGGGATCAGCGCGCCAATCGCGCCGGGGTCCATCAGCGCCCCGGCGGCGCGAGCCGTTCGGGCTCGCGCTGCTTCGCCAACAAGCGCTCGGTGAAATCCACGCGCTCGGCGAGCTCCCCGACTTCGTGGCGTATGTGCCCCACCTCCTCGACGAGCTCGGCCCGTAGCGCCGCGAGCTCGTCGGGAGACGGAACCCGCCCGGCCTCGCCCGCGACCCGCTCAGCGAGGGCGCCCACGAGCGGGCGCAGCACCCAGAAGCTGCCGCCCAAGACGAAGAACGCGACCGCTGCTTCTGCGCCGCTCATTGCCCCGGTCCGATGCGTTGTCCATCGCGGTTTTTGGCGAGCAGGCGCTCCGCGAAATCCATGCGCTCGCTGAGCTCGCTCACCTCGGTCCGGAGCTGCTGCACCTCGCCCAGCAGCTCCGACCGGAACTCCTCCAGCTCCGCCCGCGTGTCTTCGGGGACGCCCGCGCCCCCATGCCGACGGATGCGCTCGGCGAGCGCCTTCCCCACCGGGGAGATCGCGAGCAGGAACAGGGTGCCGCCGCCGAAAATGAAGATGATGGCAAGGACGCCTTCCATATCCACGTCACCGCGGCGGCGCCAAGCGCTCGGCATCGCGCTCCCGCGCGAGCACGCGCTCGGCGAAATCGAGCCGCTCCTGCACCTCGGAGAGCTGCCGCCGCACGTCGCTCAGCTCCGCCCGCAGCTGCTCGACCTCGGGATCGCCTGGCCCCGCCCGGCCCGCGAGGCGGAACACCGTCATGGGGATCTCCGGACCGGAGAACATCGTGGTTCCTCCTTAGCGTTCCAATATGGCGGCTCAGTCCCCGGCCGCCAGCACCTTCCGCAGGAACTGGCCCGTGAACGAGCCTCTTGCCCGCGCCACCTGCTCCGGCGTTCCCGCCGCGACCACCGTTCCGCCTGCCGCGCCGCCCCCGGGGCCGAGGTCGACGACCCAATCGGCGGTCTTGACGACATCCAGGTTGTGTTCGATCACCACCACGGTATTGCCCTTGTCCACGAGACGGTGCAGCACCTCGAGCAGCAGCCGCACGTCCTCGAAGTGCAGGCCGGTGGTCGGCTCGTCCAGGATGTACAGGGTGCGGCCGGTGTCGCGCTTCGCCAGCTCGGTGGCGAGCTTGACTCGCTGCGCCTCGCCGCCCGACAGGGTGGTAGCCGACTGGCCAAGGTGGATGTACCCGAGCCCTACGTCGTTGAGAAGGTCCAGTTTCGCCCGGATGCGCGGCTGGTGCTCGAAGAAGTCGAGGGCCTCGCCCACCGACATGTCGAGGACGTCTGCGATGGACTTGCCCTTGTACCGCACTTCAAGCGTCTCGCGGTTGTAGCGTCGCCCCTTGCACACCTCGCAGGGCACGTAGACGTCGGGGAGGAAGTGCATCTCGACCTTCACCAGCCCGTCGCCCTGGCACGCCTCGCAGCGCCCGCCCTTCACGTTGAAGGAGAACCGGCCCGGCCCGTAACCGCGGATCTTCGACTCGGGGAGGTAGGTGAACAACTCGCGGATCGGGGTGAATAGCCCTGTGTACGTCGCGGGGTTGGACCGCGGGGTGCGGCCGATCGGGCTCTGGTCGATGTCAATCACCTTATCGATGTGCTCGAGCCCCTCGATCCGGTCGTGCGCCCCCGGCATCACTTTGGCTCTATAGAAATGCCGGGCGAGGGCGCGATACAGGATGTCGGTGACGAGCGTGGACTTTCCCGAGCCCGATACGCCGGTCACGGCGATGAACAGGCTCAAGGGAAACTCAACGGTCAGATCACGCAGATTGTGCTGGCGCGCGCCGATCACGCCCAGCTTGCGCTCGGGGTCGGCCGTCCGGCGACGCGGTGGCACAGGGATCTGGAGCTCGCCGCGCAGGTAGCGCGCGGTGAGGGAGTCGGGGTGGCCCAGGATGTCGCCGAGCGGCCCGGTCACGACCACCTCGCCGCCGTAGCGACCGGCGCGGGGGCCCAGGTCCACGACATGGTCGGCCGCGCGAATCGTCTCCTCGTCGTGCTCGACCACGAGCACGGTGTTGCCGAGGTCACGGAGCCCTTTGAGGGTGGCCAGCAAACGCGCGTTGTCGCGTTGGTGCAGGCCGATGGACGGCTCGTCGAGGATGTAGAGGACGCCGACCAGTCGGCTGCCGATCTGGGTCGCAAGCCGGATGCGCTGCGCCTCGCCGCCCGAGAGCGAGTCGGCCGAACGGCCGAGGGTGAGGTACTCGAGCCCGACATCTCGCAGGAAGCGCAGCCGGTCGTTGACCTCCTTCAGGATCGGGCGGGCGATCTCCGGATCGAGACCAGCCCCTGACCGCCCGTTCCCGCGCAGCGGGACACCCTCGAAAAAGGCGAGCGCGTCGGACACGGGGAGATCCACCACCGCGCCGATGCTCCGGCCGTGCACCAGCACCGACAGGCTCTCGGGTCGCAGCCGCTTGCCCCCGCATGCGGGGCAGGGCTGCTCCACCATGTACTCCTCGAGCTGCTGGCGCACGCTGTCCGACGCCGTCTCTCGATAGCGCCGCTCGACGTGCTTCAACACACCGTCCCACCCCGACTCGTACTCGCCGTGCCAGCGCTCGCTGTCGTACTGGAATGTGAGCTTGCGGCCCGGCAAGCCGTAAAGCATGACCTTCTTCACCGTGGCCGGCAGGTCCGTCCACGGCGTATCGAGGTCGAACTTGAACGCGCGCGCGAGGCTCGGCAGGATCACCTTGCGGAGGTAGCCACTCGGCTCGCCCCACGGCAGGATCACCCCCTCGAGAATCGACAGGCTCGCGTTTCCGAGCACCAGCTCGGCGTTGACCTCGCGCCGGAGCCCCAGCCCGGAGCACACGGCGCACGCGCCGAAGGGCGAGTTGAAGGAGAACTGGCGCGGCTCGAGCTCGGGGAGCGACAACCCGCAGGCTGGACAGGCGTATCGTTCGGAGAAGAGCGTGGTCTTGGAGGCGCCCCCGCGCTGCTGCACGACCTCCACCGTGCCATCGGCCGCCCTGAGCGCCGTCTCGATCGAGTCGGCGAGGCGGCTCCGGTCCGTCTGGCGCACCGCGAGCCGATCCACGACAACCGCGATGTCGTGGTTCTGGCGGCGGTTGAGCCTCGGGACCTGGGAGAGGTCGTACGTCTCGCCGTTCACGCGCACGCGCACGAACCCCTGCTTGCGCGCCGCCTCGAACACATCGCGGAACTCGCCCTTGCGGCCGCGCACCAGCGGCGCGAGCACTTCGATCTTCGTTCCCTCGGGCCACTCGAGCACGAGATCGGTGATCTGGGACGCGCTCTGCCGCTCGATCGGCGATCCGTCCTTGGGGCAGTGCGGCGTGCCGACGCGCGCCCACAAGAGGCGCAGATAGTCGTAGACCTCGGTGATGGTGCCAACGGTCGAGCGGGGGTTGTGGCCGGCCGACTTCTGCTCGATCGAGATCGCGGGCGAGAGGCCCTCGATCGCGTCAACGTCGGGCTTCTCCATGAGCCCGAGGAACTGGCGGGCGTAGGCCGAGAGAGACTCGACGTACCGGCGCTGCCCTTCCGCGTAAATCGTATCGAACGCGAGCGACGACTTGCCGGACCCGGAGAGCCCCGTGATGACCGTGAGGCTGTTCCGCGGGATCTCGACCGTGATGTTCTTGAGGTTGTGCTCGCGGGCACCGCGGACAATCAACGCATCGCTGGGCATAGACGCGGAGCGTACTCGGGCTGCGGTGCCCCGGTCAACTCTCGGGGATCGGGCGGTAGGAGGCGGTAAGGGGCGGTAAGCGGCGGTAGGAGGCGGTAGGAGATGGCGAGACGGCGATCCGAGAATGTTTCGGCCTTACCGCCCCATACCGCCGCTTTCCGCCTCCTTGCTTAACCCCCGTCGGCTCCCTACGTTAGCCCTCCCCAATGGCCACGACCGCGCTCGTGGTGCTCACGTCGCTCGCGAACGAGCTCGACGCGCGGGCGCTGGTCACAGCGCTCGTCAGCGAGCGCCTGATAGCTTGCGGAACGCTTCTGCCGGCCGCGCGCTCGATCTACCGGTGGGAGGGAGAGCTGACCGAGGAGGGCGAAGTGGTCGTGTTGCTCAAGACCGACGTGTCGCAGTGGGAGGCGCTGTGCCGGTCGGTGCGCGAGAAGCACCCGTACCAGGTGCCGGAGCTGCTGGCGCTCCCCGTGGACCGCGGGCTCGATCTGTATCTCTCATGGCTCACGAGCGAGGTGATCCGGTGATCCGAAAGCGCCAACCGCGCTGGCAGTCGGCGGCCGAGCGGGCCCGCGTGGCCGCGGAACTGATAGAGGAAGCGGAATCGCTGACCGAGACCAGCACGATCGCCACCCCCGCTGACGTTGAGCGCGCCAGCCTGCCGCCGCCGATCACAGTCGAGTTGCCGGCGCAGCCCGCGGCTGCACCCGCCGACGCAGCCCCACGCACGCCCCCACCCCCGCCCACGCTGGACGACGCGCTCGCGGCCGAGCCCGACAACGTCGCTCTGCTCGTCGAGCGCGGAATGCGGCTGGCGGCGGGTGGCCATTACGCCGCGGCGCAACGCGATCTCGAGCGGGCCCTCCGGAACGACCCGACGCACACGGCCGCGCTCACCGCGACGGGCGTGCTGTTGTCGCGCAGGGGCTTGTGGCACGACGCCGTGGCGCGACTGAGGCGCGCGGTCGAGATCGAGCCGGGTCGGGCCGCCGCCTGGTACCACCTCGGTGAGGCGCTCAACAAGATCGACGATCTCCCCAGCGCGCTGTCCGCCTACGAGCGGGCGATCGAGCTGGAGCCTCGGAACGCCCGCGCGCTGCATGGCCTCGGCATCGTGCTTGACCGGCTGAACCGGCCGGAGGAAGCGACGCGGATTTACCGGCGCGCACGGGAGGCCGCCGGCAGGTGATCCGCGTGGTCGTGGACGACCTCGCGTTCCACGCTTCCGACGCGATCGTCCGCCCCGCCACAGCCCGTCTCGATCCGACCACGCCCGTCGTCAGCCGGCTCGAGAAGGTGGGCGGCGCCGAGTTCACGAGCCACCTGCGGGTCCAGAAGGAGCTCGCGGTCGGCGCAGCCGTGGTAACCGCCGGCGGGGGGGACCTGCCCGCCGAGTTCGTGATCCACGCAGTGATTCAGAGCGACACCGAGCCCGTGACGCGCGAAGGCGTGGCGCGGGCGTGGCGATCCGTCCTGCAGCAGGCGCAGGAGTGGGAGTTCGCCAGCGTGACGGCGCCGCCCATCGGCACCGGAGCGGGCAACCTGTCGGTGGAGGACGCAGCCGAGATCATGTTGGGGGTGCTGCGCGCCCACCGGGGAACCGCGACGTTCCCATCCAACGTGTTCATCGTCGTGGAGACGCCGGAGGATCGGGACGCCTTCGAGGCGGCGCTGCACCGCCAGCGGGCTGCCGAGTCGTGACGCGCCGCGGCTGGGCGGCCGCGATCCTCATCGCCTGGGCCGCGTCGCTCGGCTGGCTCGTGCGGCGCGAGTTGTTTCGGACGACCGGCGCCCGCCTCGCCGAAGCCGCACTGTCGGTTCCGCCCGGGGCCGTGTACTACCGGCTGGAGCTCGGCGACCAGCAGATCGGATTCGCCTCTTCCACGGTCGACACCGCCGGCGGCGCGATCCGGGTCGAAGACATGCTGATCCTCGAGGTTCCCGCCCTCGGCGCGCTGCTCCGCACCACCGCGAAGAGCACGGCCACCCTGTCCCGCGCGCTCCGACTGCAGCAGGTGGAGGCCACGTTCGACGGCGACATTGGACGGTTCGCCGCCCACGGGACGGTAATCGGCGACACATTGCTCACCGTGCTGCTCGTCTCGGGGGGGGGAACCGATTCGCAGTACACACGCGTCCCCCTCGAGCGCCCGATCGTCCTGCCGACGCTCCTGGCGCTGCGGCTCGCATTCGGCGGGAACTTCAAGCCCGGGAGGACGCATGCGATCCGCGTCTTCGACCCCCTGCTCCTCACGCAGCGCGAGGTGAGCGTGACGATCGCCGCCGAGTCGACCCTCGTCACCGCCGACAGCGCCGACTACGACTCGACGGCCATGGCCTGGGTGCCCGTGCATTTCGACACAGTGCGCGCGTTCCGGATCGACCAGGAGACGGACGGCATGCGCAGCACCGCCTGGATCGACGCGCAGGGGCACACCGTGCGCGCCACGAGCCCGGTGGGCTTCACGATACAGCGCTCGGCGTTCGAGATCGCCTACGAGAACTTCCGGCGTCGCGATACCGCGCGCGTGGCCCACGCCAGCGCGACACCGCGCCCGGGAGACGTCATCGCGATGACGGCCATCGCGGCGGGCGCGCGCTTGCGTCCGTCGGGGCTCACCGAGCTGCGCGTGAGGCTCCACGGAGTGGACCCGCGAGGGTTGGATCTCGAGAGCAACCAGCAACGGTTCACGGGTGACACTCTGGTCGTCCGTCGCGAGACACGGGCGGTGCTCGCGCCGCGCTACACCCTCCCGGCGACGGACCGGGCCCTGCGTGCGTTCCTCGCGCCCGAGCCGCTGATCCAGAGCACAAACCCGCGCATCCGCGCACGGGCCAAGGCGATCATCGCTCGTGAGCGCGACGCGGCGCGCGCGGCCGAGCTGTTGCAGCGGTGGGTGTCGGGCCACGTCGCGAAGCAGGTGACCGCGAGCGTCCCGAGCGCGGTGCAGGTCCTGGAGCAGCGACGCGGTGACTGCAACGAACACACGGTGCTGTACGTGGCGCTGGCTCGGGCGGTGGGATTGCCGGCACGCGCCGTCGCCGGCCTCGTATACCTCGACGGACGCTTCTACTATCACGCGTGGCCCGAGGTGTACCTCGGGGGAGGGTGGTTCGCGGTGGATCCGACGCTCGATCAGTTCCCCGCCGACGCCGCCCACCTGCGGTTCACCGTCGGCGGTCTGGCGCGGCAGGTGGAGCTGGTTCGCATGATCGGGCGTGTCACCGTCGAGGTGCTATGATCCGGCTGGAGAACCTCACCAAGCACTATGGCAGCTTCGTCGCCGTGGACGACATCTCGCTCGAAGTGCCGCGGGGCGTGCTCTACGGGTTCCTCGGGCCCAATGGCGCCGGCAAGACCACCACGCTCCGCATGATCGCAGGGATCCTGCGCCCCACCGAGGGGCGGGTCCTGCTCGGGGGCGACGACGTGCACCGCGACCCCATTCCGGCGAAAATGCGCTTGGGTTTTATCCCGGACCGTCCGTTTGTATACGACAAGCTCACGGGTGCCGAGTTCCTGCGGTTCGTGGCGGGACTGTACGGCCAGGAGGGCGAGGCAGTCGACCGACGTATCGCCGAACTGCTCGAAGTGTTCGAGCTCGCCAGCTGGAAGGACGAGCTCGTCGAGGCCTACAGCCACGGCATGCGACAGAAGCTGATCATCTCGAGCGCCCTGATTCACCGGCCGGAGTACATCGTGGTGGACGAGCCGATGGTGGGGCTCGACCCAAAGGCGGCCCGACTCCTCAAGGACATCTTTCGACAGTTCGTGGCCCGCGGCGGCACGGTGCTCATGAGCACGCACACACTGGAAGTTGCAGAGGCGATGTGCGACCGCATCGCGATCATGCAACACGGCAAGATCGTCGCAGACGGAACCGTGGACGACGTGCGCCGCCAGCACCGGGCCGGGGACGCGACGCTCGAGGAGCTGTTCCTGAAGCTCACCGGCGGCGCCCGGGTGCGCGCGCTGGTGGAAGTACTCGGCGGATGACGCAACCCTCGCTGTGGCACGTCCTGCAGCCCAAGTGGCGCACGGCGCTGCAACGGATTCGCGAGGAACGGTCGCGCGGCGGCAGCGGCAAGATGCTCCTGCTCACGCTCGTCGGGCTCGCCTTCTGGGTCGGCGTCTATGGCGTGCTGTACCGGATCCTCAAGTACTTCCGCGGGGTCGAAGAAGTCGGCCCCCTGCTCGCCGCGAAGCTGCTCGGGCTCGTGCTGCTGTCGTTCATCGCCATCCTCGTGTTGTCCAACGTGATCACCGCGCTGTCGAGCTTCTTCCTCGCGAAGGACCTGGATCTGCTGGTCTCGGCGCCGGTGGACTGGCTACGACTGTATCTCGCCAAGCTGGGGGAAACGCTGCTGCACTCGTCCTGGATGGTGGGTCTGATGACCGTGCCGATTCTCGCCGCGTACGGCGTGATCTATGAGGGCGGCGCGCTCTTCGCACCCTACGCCGTCTTGACGCTCGTCCCTCTGCTCGTCCTGCCGGCGGTCGTCGGCTCCGCCCTCACGTTGATCCTGGTGAACGCCTTCCCCGCCCGACGCACCCGGGACCTGTTGTCCATCATCGCGCTCGGGGCTGCGGGGGGGGTGATCCTGCTGTTCCGGCTGGTCCAGCCCGAGCGCCTTGCTCGCCCGGAGGGCTTCCGCAATCTGCTGGACTTCATCGAGGTGCTCCGCACCCCGACCTCGCCGTTCCTGCCGAGTGAGTGGGGGACCAAGGCGATCATGGGCTTCCTGCGGGACACGCCCGATCCTCTCCCCCTGCTCCTGCTCTGGTCGACGGCGGCAGCGTTCGTGACGCTCGGCGCCATGCTGCACCGCGAGCTGTTCGCCCAGGGGTTCACGAAGGCGCAGGAGGGCGCGGAGCGGTTCGTGCGCGGGAAGTTCTGGCGCTGGACGCTCGGCTGGGTTCTCGCACCCCTCCCGGTGGCCAAGCGGGAATTCGTGCTGAAGGACGTCAGGCTGTTCTTCCGGGACACCACCCAGTGGAGCCAGCTGATCCTGCTCGCGGTGCTGGTGGTGGTCTACCTGTTCAACATCAAGGCGTTACCGCTGCGCCGGGGCGAGCCGGTGGGGTTCTTCTACGTGACGCTCGTGTCGTTTCTGAACCTCGGTCTCGCAGGGTTTGTCCTCGCCTCGATTGCCGCGCGGTTCATCTTCCCCGCCGTGTCCCTCGAGGGCCGGCAGATGTGGCTGCTCCGGTCCAGCCCGCTCGATCTCCGGGCGCTGCTCTGGTCCAAGTATTGGGTCGGGACGCTGCCGCTCCTCGTGCTGGCGCTCCTGCTCACCGGTTTCACCAACGTGCTCCTCCAGGTGGGCCCGTACATGATGGTCGTGGGACTGGTGGCGATCTGTGGGCTCACGCTCGCGATCGCGGCCCTGGCGCTCGGGTTCGGGGCGCTGTACCCGCAGTTCGAAACGGAGAACGCCGCCCAGATCCCGACCTCGTTCGGCGGGCTGGTCTACATGATGGCGACCATCGCGCTGCTCGCCGCGGTGATCGTCGCGCTGTGGCAGGCCGTCTATGCGTACGTCCGAGCCGTGTACGACGGGCGGCCCGTGGTCGTCGACGGCTGGATGATCGCTTGGTTCACCATCGCCGCCGCGATCTGCGCCGCGGCGACGGTGATCCCACTGCGGATCGGCCTGAGGAAGATGGAGAGCTTCGAGTTCTAGATCGGGACGTTGATTCCGCCCAGAATGTTGAACGACGTGGCATCGGAGAACACGAACCGCGCCTCGACGAATGGTTTCACCGGGGCGTAGCGCCGGCCTTCCCAGCCCGCGAACACGTTGGCGCCGGTGTCGGTGGTCCCGGACGCGTGCAGGATAGCGAGCCCGCCCCCGAAGTAGAAGAACCCGTACACCGTCGGCGGATGGTATTTCAGGTCCGCGTTGATCCGGTACGGCGTGCCGTTCACACCCAAGTAGAAATCAGCCGAGGGCACGAGCGCCCAGCGCCGCCCGACCGGGAAGTTGAACTGCCCGCCGAGAACCGCGTGGTCGATGTCGAAATCATACCCGAGCCGCGGACCGGCGCCGGGGCGCTCGACCCGCACCGCCCGCCCGCCCCGCACTCGTCGCTGTGCCTCGGCCATCGACGCGACGAGCACGAGCCCGACCAGGGTGATCGCAATGCGTCCCGTGAGGCCTCTCACGCCGTGGCTCCTCGATTGTGGATGGCACACACATATGGAGCCGCATCCCTAAAATCAAGGCGTCGGCGTGGGGCTGCGGCTTCCCAACCTCCTGCGACCGAATAAGATTGGAGGACGTACAATCGAGGGGAGGAACGCATGTCGTCGCCGCACGCCGGAGCTGCTCCGCCCACCGGCCCGCCCGACGAGCGCACCTACGCTCCGGTCGCTCCTACTCGGGCCGATCCTTCCTCCCGCAACCGCCCCCTCGTCGTTGTCAGCAACCGACTCCCCTTCACCGCAGAACGCGGACCGGAGGGCACCAGCCTGCGGCGCTCTTCCGGCGGTCTCGTGGCGGCACTCGAGCCGGTGCTGACCCAACACGGCGGGGTGTGGGTGGGGTGGACCGGAGTGGCGCAGGAGGGGAGCCACGCCGGTGGCGCGGTCGCCGTACCGGCTCCGGGACCGGTGGCCTACCGCGCGGTGCCGCTCACCGCGCACGAGGTCTCCTTTTACTACGCGGGGTTCGCGAACGGTACGCTGTGGCCGCTGTTCCACTACTTCGTGGGACGCACGCGCATCAATGGGAGCACCTGGCGCGTGTACGAGCGCGTGAACGAGCGGTTCGCCCGCGCCGCGGCCGAGGCCAGCAGTGACGACGCACTCGTCTGGGTGCACGACTACCAGCTGCTGCGTGTGCCCCACTACCTGCGCCAGCGCGCGCCCCGCCGTCGGATCGCGCTGTTCCTGCACATCCCCTTCCCGGCCGCGGACGTGCTCCGCGTGCTGCCGTGGTCGCGCCCGCTGATGAGAGGGATGCTGGCCTCCGACCTGGTCGGCGTCCACATCCCGTCCTACGCCGAGCATTTCCTGACGTGTGCGGAGCGTCTGCTCGGCTGCGAGGTAGACCGGGCCGCGGGGCTGGTGCGGTTCGAGGGTCGCGAGGTCTCGGTCCAGGCGCATCCCATCAGCATCGACGTGGAGCAGATCGAGCGCCTCGCGCACGACACGGGCCCGCCGCGCACCCGCGGGCCCGAGCGGCCGGCGGAGATCCTCGGTGTGGATCGACTCGACTATACGAAGGGGATCCACGAACGCTTGCTGGCGGTGGAACGCCTGCTCGAGCGCTACCCCGCGTACCGCGGCCGCGTCACGTTCACCCAGGTGCTCGTTCCCAGTCGGGAGCGCGTCGCGGAGTACAGCGCGTTGAAGCGCGAACTCGACGAGACCGTAGGCCGAATCAACGGGCGCTTCGCCGAGCCCGAGTGGAGCCCGATCCGCTATCTGGTGCGCTCGCTGCCGCCCGCCGAGCTGGTCGCGCTCTACCGCCAAGCCGACGTCGCGTTGGTGACACCGCTGCGGGACGGGATGAACTTGGTCGCCAAGGAATACGTCGTTTCGCAGCTCGAGGACGACGGCGTGCTGATCCTCTCCGAAATGGCGGGCGCCGCAGACGAGCTGCAAGAGGCCGTGCTGGTGAATCCCTTCGACATCGAGGACGTCGCCGCTGCCCTGCACCGGGCACTCTCCATGCCGGAGGACGAGCGCCGCGCCCGGATGTCCGCGCTGCGACACCGTGTGCGGGCGCACGACGTCCACGCGTGGGTTGCGCGGTTTCTCGACGCCGCCGAGCACGCCTCCGAGCGGGCGCACGCCACGGTCGCCCCGCCCGCGGAGGCGGCGCGCCGCGCGCTCGCTCCCTGGCTGGCGCAGCGCTCTACGGTGGCGCTGTTCCTCGATTACGACGGCACGCTGACCCCCATCGTCCCACGTCCCGAAGACGCGCGGCTCTCCGAGGCGGCCCGCCAGACGCTCGACCAGGCCGCCCGGACTCCGAACCTCGACACGGTGATCGTGTCGGGACGCTCCCTCGCCGACATCCAGCCCTTGGTCGGCGTGCCCGGCCTCACCTACGTCGGCAACCACGGGTTCGAGATCGAAGGCCCGGGGATCAGCTACCGCCACGAGGGCTTCGCGGCGGCGCAGGACGCGCTTGCGGCCGCGGCTCACGATCTGGCGGCGCTCGCCGTCGCGGGCGCCCGGGTGGAGCACAAGGGCGCGACGCTCGCCTACCACACGCGCACCGTGCCGCCCGACGACCGCGAGCGCGCGGAGCGGGCGGCGGCGAAGATCCTCCGGCGGCACCGCCTCAAGGTCGTACCGGGGAAAGCCATCGTCGAAGGGCGGCCGCCCGTGCGGTGGGACAAGGGCCGGGCCGTGCTCTACGTGCTGGTGCGCCGCCACGGGGCGGACTGGCCTTCGCGCGTGCGGGCGCTCTACATCGGGGACGACGTCACTGACCAGGACGCCTTCCGTTCGCTCCAAGGCATCGGACGCTCGATCTGCGTGGAGCCTCCCGCCGGCGGCGGGAGCGGCGCGGACTACACCCTCCCCGACCCCGAGGCCGTGATGCAGTTGCTGCGCTGGCTCGCCTCCGGGGCGTTCACCGCGGCGAAGCCCTGAAGGCTACGCCGCCACCCGAGCCCCGCAGGTGTGACAGTACTTGGCCTCGCGCTCGAGGGCGGTGCCACACCGGGCGCAGTACCCGGGCGCGGTCGCGACCCTGCGGCCGCACTCGGAGCAGAACACGGCATCCGTCTCACGGCGAGGGCCATGGGTGGGGCAAACGGGATGCGAGATGCGGGATGCGGGATGCGTTCCCGGCTCGAGCCCCGGAACCTCGCGCATCCCGCGTCCCGCATCCCGCATCTCGGCACGAAGCGTCGCGAGGGCTTGCGCCGTGTACGTGCGTTTCAGGGCATCGTAATCCGCGTCCGAGAGCTTCCCGGTCGCCCGGTCGAACTCGATCTCCTTGAGCGCTCGCAGCGCCACCGCACGCGGCGAGAGATCGTCCTCCGGATCCTCTCCTTCATCTACCACGCCTCGCGCTTCTCGATTCTCACCTCCCCCGGCCTCCGGCCGGAAGACCGGCCGGAGGACGAAGAGAATCGCCCCGGCGGCGAACAGCACACCGCAGATGAGCTCGAGCACCCGGCGTTAGTGCGAGAGCTGCTCGAGCTCGCGGCGCAGGCGCTCGAGCTCTTCCGGAGACGCGGCCACGTCCGGGGACAGGGGCGCCGGAGCGGGAGGCGCCGCCGCGCGCGACCAGCGCCGCAGCAGGACCGTGAGGATCGCGGCGCCGATGAAGATGGCGAGCGAGGGGACGAAATAACCCGCGAGGTTGAAGCCGCGCTTGGGCGGCGCCATCAGGATGGCAACGCCGTTCTCTCTGACGAACTCGTCGATGATCTGTTGGGCGCTCTTCCCGTCCTCAGCCAGGGCGAGCACCCGACGGTGCATCACGGGGCTCGTCCCGCAGGTGAAGTCCGTCGTGCGGCAGGTGTAGACGTCGAGGTTGCAGCCGCAGGTGCAGCGGATCTGTTTCTCGATCGCCTGGATCGCGGCGTCGTTGTCCCTGGCAGTGACCGGCTCGACGGGGCGTCCGGCACGGGAGGGGTCCCAGAGTCTGCCGGAGGGGCCGGTGCCCGGGAGAGAGTCTTGGGCGGTAGGGTGCGGTAAGGGGCGGTAGGGGGCGGCAAGGGCGACGGCGCCAAACTTGAGAAAGTCGCGTCTGCTCACGTGCAGCGTACCGTCGCAGCGTCGTATGACGGTCATTTCGCTTCCCCTACTAGGCGCACCGCATACCCGGCCTGCGACCGTTTGACGGCCGGCGAACCGCCGGGCCACATCACAATCAGCCCGCCTAGGGCGACGACCATCCCGCCGTACCACACCCACCAGACCAGCGGGTTGATCGTGAAGCGAAACACGGCCTGCTCCGTGCCGCCCACGACGCCGGCGAGGACACCGTACAGGTCCTCCCGGAGATCGCTCATGATGCCGACTTCAGTCGAGGGTTGGAACGTGGGACGGCCAAAGCCGTCCACGTGCTGGCGTTTTTCTGTCGTCAGGATGCCGACCTTCTTCCCGTTGCGGGACACCTCCACCGTCGCCGCGGTCACCTGGCGGTTGAGCGCGTCGTACTGGGAGATGCCGAGGTGGGTGAAGCTGTAGGTCCAGCCGTAGGGGCTGCGGAGCGACGCCGACTCGCCCGGCTTGAGCGTCGCCTCCATCTCGGTTTTGAATGCCATGCCGGCGAATGCGATGAATAGAATGAGGATCCCCGTGTGCACGATGTAGCCGCCGTAACGCCGGCGGTTCCCGGCGAGCAGCCGGCCGAGCGCGAGGGCGTAGCCTTCGCGGTACTGGCGGTGGCGCGCGCGCACGCCGCGCGCGAACTCCTGCACCACCGTTGCGGCGACGAACGCCCCGAGCCCGATCGCCATCAGGGCGTAGAAGTCCCGCATTCCGGCCACGAGCAGGACGAGCCACGTGAACGTCCCTGCCGTGGCGGGCACGGCGAATTGCCGCCGCAGGTTCGGGATCGAGGCGCGGCGCCAGGCGACGAGCGGCCCGATCCCGGTGAGCGCGAGCAACGCCAGGCCAAGCGGGATGTTCACCTGGTTGAAGAACGGCGGGCCGACGGTGACCTTGGTCCCCTGGACCAGCTCCGACAGGATCGGGAACAGCGTGCCCCACAGCACGGAGAACGCGATCCCGATGAACAGCAGGTTGTTGAACAGGAAGGTGGCCTCGCGGCTGACCATCGACTCGAGCTTCGCCTCCGCGGCGAGAAGCGGCAGCCGGGTCGCGTACAGGGCGAAGCTCGCCACCGCCGCGGCGATCAGGAAGAACAGGAAGAAGTAGCCGACGTTCGACTGGGTGAACGAGTGCACGCTCGAGATCACCCCGGAGCGCGTGATGAACGTTCCGAAGATGGACAGGAGCCACGAGCCGATGATGAGCGCCAGGTTCCACTTCTTGAGCATCCCGCGCTTCTCCTGGATCATCACCGAGTGCAGGAAGGCGGTCATCGTGAGCCACGGTAGCAAGGACGCGTTTTCGACCGGGTCCCACGCCCAGTAGCCGCCCCACCCGAGCTCCACGTACGCCCACCACATCCCGAGGCAAATTCCGACGGAGAGGAACAGCCACGAGAGCAAGGTCCACTTGCGAATCGCAACCAGCCAGTCCGCGTCGAGCTTCTTCGACAAGAGCGCCGCGATCGCGAAGGCGAACGGGATGGTGATCGAGATGTAGCCGAGGTAGAGCATCGGCGGGTGGAACACCATCCCGGGATTCTGGAGCTGCGGGTTGAGGCCGTTCCCATCCAGCGGCGTGAAGGGGAGTCGCTCGAACGGGTTCGCTTGCCCGAGCAGCATCACCGACACGAAGAAGGCCGTCACGGCGCACACGACGCCCGCCACGTACGGCGACAATTCGCGGTGGCGGGGCGCCGTGAAGAGCAGCGCGAGCGACCCGAACACCGACAGCACGGTCGCCCAGAAGAGCAGGCTGCCCTTCTGTCCCGCATACAGCGCCGACCAGAGGTAAAAGATCGGGAGGTTCTGGCTGGTGTACGCCGCGACGTACTCGACGTTGAAATCGTGCTTGAAGAGCGCCCACTCGAGCGAGAAGACGGCGACGAGGAGGGCGGCGCACATCGCGAAGACGGCGTGTTGGGCGCTGCGCTGCAGATCCCGGCGTCCCTTGAGCCCACCTACCAACCCCGCCAAGGCTCCCCAGACCCCGACCAGCAGGGCCAGCCACAGGCACAGGCTGCCGAGGACCGTCATCTACGCCTTGGGGACCGCTTCGTAGCGCGACCCGCACTTCGCGAGGACGGTGGTCGCGTAGATCACGCCGTCCTTCTGCAACCGGCCCTCGACCACGACCTCGACCGAGTCGGTGAACGTGTCCGGTGGAAGCCCGCGGTACACGACGGGGTAATGCGCGCTCCCGTCGGTGACCTGGAAGCGCAGCGTCTGCGTCGCGACGTCGCGGGTCACCGAGCCCGGCACGACCCGCGCGCCGACCTTCATCCCCACGTCGTAAAAAGAAGGATCAACCGCGACCTTCTGCGACAGCTCGCTCGGCGTCAGGAAGTACTGTCCCGTCTTCTTGACCCCGGACGCCATGAGGTATCCGACGGACCCGACGATGAGGGTCGCTCCGATGGCAAACTTGGTTCCGGCGTTCATGCCCAATTATACCTCCCGGCGTCGCGCCTGCTCCAGGGCCCACTGCACGGCCCCATCCGGCGTGGCCACCCGAGGAATCTTCACGGTCGACGTGAACGCATCATGAAGCCCGACCACGGGCGTCTCGATGCGCTGCGCCAACGCGATCTCGGACAACGTCCCCCACCCACCCCCGATGGCGATCACGGCGTGCGCCGCACGGACAATCAGCGCATTCCGCATCTCGCCCATCCCGGTCGCGAGGGGGACGTCGATATACGGGTTCGCCTCTTCCGCATCGCTTCCGGGAAGTATCCCGACCGTAAGCCCGCCGGCCTGCTTGGCCCCACGCGCCGCGGCCTCCATCACGCCCCCGAGCCCACCGCACAAAAGCACGGCGCCCCGCTCGGCCACCAGACGTCCGACCGCCGCCGCCCACTCTGCCTCTTCCGAGCTGCACGTGCTGCCGCCCACGACCGCGATGAGGAGGCGGCTCACCGGTTTGGGCCGCCGCCCGCGACGGCCCAGTGCAGCGCGGTCCCCACCGCGCGCCGCCACTCCGTCTCCCGGGAACGTACCGCGCGCGCGTTCTCGCCCGGGAGGAACCGCTTGAAGCGACGACCCGCGAGGAACTCCTGGGGCGCCTGCCATACCCCCACGGCAAGCCCGGCGAGGGCCGCGGCCCCGAGCGCCGTCGTTTCGACGAGATCGGGACGGGCCACGGGCACGCCCAGAAGGTCCGCCTGGAACTGCATCAACCAGTCGTTCGCCGCCGCGCCGCCGTCCACCTGGAGCGCCTGCAGCCGCAGCTTCGCGTCCGCGGTCATCGCCTCGAGCACGTCTTTCGTGCTGAAGGCCATCGCCTCGAGCGCGGCGCGCGCCAAGTGCGCTCGTCCCGTGCCCCGTGTGAGCCCGACGATCGTACCGCGCGCGTTCGGCTCCCAATGTGGTGCCCCGAGCCCGACGAACGCCGGGACGAAGTACACGCCGCCTGTGTCCGGGACCTCGAGGGCGAGACGCTCGGTTTCCGCCGCGTGCTCGATCAGCCGCAGCCCGTCCCGCAGCCACTGGATCGCCGCCCCCGCGATAAACACGCTCCCCTCGAGCGCGTAGACCGGCTCGCCGCGGGGCCCGCAGGCGATCGTGGTGAGCAGGCCACGGGTCGATTCCGCGCGCCGCGTTCCGGTGTTCAGCAGCAGGAAGGCGCCCGTCCCATAGGTGTTCTTTGCCTGCCCCGCCGCGACGCAACCCTGGCCGAACAGGGCGGCCTGCTGGTCGCCCGCGATTCCCGTCACCGGGATCTCCGCGCCGAGGTGCTCGGGCTCGCACACGCCGAACGACCCGCTCGAACCGCGGATCTGGGGGAGCGCTTCCCGGCGCACCCCGAACAGCCGCAGCAGGTCATCATCCCACGCGCGCGTGCCGATGTTGTAGAGCATGGTGCGGGACGCGTTGGTGTGGTCGGTCGCGAAGCTCTTGCCGTTCGTGAGCCGAAAGAGCAGCCAGGCATCGATAGTGCCGAACACCGCCTCGCCCGACGCGATGCGCCGCGCCAGTCCCGGGACGTGCTCGAGCAGCCACTCGATCTTCGTGGCCGAGAAGTACGGATCCACCACGAGCCCCGTGCGCTCGCGGACAAGGGCGACCGTGCGCTGCTTCGCAAGTTGCTGGCACCGCGGCACCGTGCGCCGGTCCTGCCACACGATCGCCCGGTGCAGCGGCCGGCCGGTATCACGCTCCCAGACACAGACGGTCTCGCGCTGGTTCGCAATCCCAAGGGCGGCCGGCACCGCCTTCGCCTGCTCGATCGCCTCGCGCGCGGCCTCGAGAGTAACCCGGAAGATCTCGTCCGCGTCGTGCTCCACCTCGCCGGGATTGGGGAAGTGCTGCGTGAACTCACGGTAGCCGCGACCCAGCAGTCGGCCATCCTCGGCGACGACGAGCGCGGTCGTGCCGGTCGTCCCCTGATCGATTGCGAGCACGGCGCTCACGGGCGTGCTCCCCCCCCCGCCCCCCCGAACGGTGGCTTGACGAGGCCGCGATCGGTCACGTAGCCCGTCACGTAGCGCGCCGGCGTCACGTCGAACGCGGGGTTCAGCGCGGCGACTCCCACCGGCACGACGGACCGGCCCGCGATGGTTTTCACCTCGTCGGGCGAGCGTTGCTCGATGGGGATGCCGGCCCCGTCCTCGAGCGAGGGGTCAATCGTGGACGACGGCGCCGCGCAGTAGAACGGCACGCCGTGATGGAGCGCGAGCACCGCGAGCCCGTACGTCCCGATCTTGTTCGCGAAGTCGCCGTTCGCCGCAATGCGATCGGCCCCGACGATCACGAGGTCGAGGGTCGCCTGTCGCATCAGGGCGCCGGCGGCGGCGTCGGCGATCACGGTGCACGGGATTCCGGCGTGGGCAAGCTCCCACGCGGTGAGCCGCGATCCCTGAAGCACGGGCCGCGTCTCGTCCACGAAGACGTGTACGGTCCGACCGGCCTCGTGGGCAAGGTAGATCGGCGCGAGTGCAGTACCGATCCCGCCAGTCGCGAGCGCACCGGCGTTGCAGTGCGTCAGCACCTTCGCGCCATCCGGAATGAGCGGCAGCGCCGCCTCGCCGATGCGGCGACACATGGCGCGCTCCTCCTCCAGAATGGCAGTCGCCTCCGCTTGCAGGCGTTCCCAGATCGCCGGCCCGTCGCCCGGCGTCGCGGCCGCCGCGCGCGCCATGCGATCGAGCGCCCAGGCAAGGTTCACCGCGGTCGGCCGCGTACCGCCCAAGAGTTCGACCAGCCGGTTCACCCGAGCCAGGAAAGCCTCGCGCGGCGCCGCGCGCAGCTCCCGCATCCCCGCCACCAGTCCCATCGCCGCCGCGATCCCGATGAGGGGCGCGCCACGCACCTGCAGTGTGCGGATGGCGTCGGCCACGGCCTCGGCACTCTCGAGGTCGCGCTCGAGGTGCGCCTCGGGCAGCGCGCGCTGGTCGATGATCCGCACGGCTCCCGACGGACTCCAGGCGATCGCCTGCACGCTCATGGCCCTGAACCTAATGCGGAATGCGGGGTGCGGAATGCGGAGTGTCAGTGGAAGGTCGGGCCGCGGGACGACCGTCCCCTGAAATGCCGCACTCCGCATTCCGGATTCCACACTCTCCGTGTAGGATTCCTGCCATGGGATACCAAACTCTCCTCTTCGAGCTGAAAGACGGCGTCGCATTCATCACCATCAACCGTCCCGACAAGCTTAACGCTCTCAACAATCAGGTGGTGGACGAGCTCGCGCATGCCGCCGAGCGGGTCGCGACCGAGGACGCGATCCACGGCGCGGTCATCACGGGCGCGGGCACCAAGGCGTTCGTCGCCGGCGCCGACATCGGCGATCTCGCACAGCAGGGGCCGTTCGATGGCAAGGCCCGAGCCCTGCGCGGGCAGGCGATGCTGCGCCGGTTCGAGACGTGCGGCAAGCCGGTGATCGCCGCGGTGAACGGCTACGCGCTGGGGGGTGGCTGCGAGCTGGCGATGGCCTGCCATCTCCGCCTCGCGAGCGACAACGCCAGATTCGGCCAGCCCGAGGTGAAGCTCGGGATCGCCCCCGGCTACGGCGGGACTCAGCGCCTGCCGCGCCTCGTCGGCAAGGGCGTCGCGCTCCAACTCATCCTGACGGGCGAGATGATCGACGCGCACGAGGCGCACCGGATCGGTCTCGTGAACAAGGTGGTGCCGGCCGATCAGCTGCTCGCGGAAGCAGAGACGTTGCTGCGGGGTATCCTGGCAATGGCTCCCCTCGCGGTGCGGCTGGCGCTGGAGGCGGTGGACCAGGGCCTCGAGATGACGCTGGAAGAAGGCTTGCTGCTCGAGGCGAACCACTTCGGGCTGCTCGCCGCCACGCGGGACATGAAGGAGGGATTGAGCGCATTTCTCGAGAAGCGCGCGCCCAAGTTCGAAGGCAAGTGAGAGCGGCCTGCGGCATGGGCCTCGCTGCCAGCCTGTGCGCCTGTCTGTCCGAGCGGCCGCGCCCCGGCCCCCCGACGATCTCCTTCTCGCTCAACAAGGAGACAGTGCAGTCGCGGAACCCGCCCGACACGCTGATCGTCAACGTGCGCGCCGCCGATCCGGACGGTCTCGATTCGGTGTGGGTGCAGCTCGCAAACGGCCCCCTGGTCGGCGCCGACGGTCTGTTCGACGAGGTGCTGGAAGGCCCGTTCCGAGTGACCGTCCCGCCCGGGCTCCCCCAGGGCAGTGTGCTGCCGGTGACGGTTCGCGCCCGCGACGTGGTCGGGTTCGAGAGCGAGCGGGACACCACCGTGCGGGTGGGGCCGTAGGGCGGCACCGATTTAGTAAATCTTGCCACGACAATAACTTCTGGGTATTTTTGGTGGGTTGTCTGGGGCCCTCGCGGAGCTACCGCGCTGCGCCACGGGATTCCCGTGGCGCTTCTCATTATGATCTCTCGAAAGGCCCGGGAGGGCCGCGGATGAAGGACCGTAGGAAGGGCAAGCCGGTGGCCGTCGGACAGGCGCTGCGCAGCTATCTCGCCAAGGCGGGGTTGGCCAAGCGGCTCGCCCAAGCGCAAGTGATTCCGGAATGGCCGCGGCTCGTCGGACCCCAGATTGCCGCGGTCACGAGCCCCGAGAGCGTCACTCAGGACGGCACACTGTTCGTTCGGGTGGCGACGAGTGCTTGGATGAACGAGCTGCAGCTCATGGCGCCGCAGGTCATGGCCGCCCTGAACGCAGGGGGCGGGGGGGGCGGGGGGGCGGGAGGGATCAAGCGCATTCGCTGGCTTCTCTCACGTTAGAGACCGATGGCTAAGGCAAAACCGGCACCGAAACAGGCGGGGGGCGGCACCGGCGGCTACCAGGCCGACGCGATCCAGGTTCTCAAGGGCCTGGAGGCGGTGCGGCGCCGCCCGGCGATGTACATCGGCGCGGTGTCGGGGCGCGGGCTGCACCATCTTGTCTACGAGGTCGTGGACAACTCGGTGGACGAGGCGCTGGCAGGCCACTGCACCAGGATCGACGTCACGATCCATCCCGACAACGCGATCACCGTGGCCGACAACGGTCGCGGCATCCCGGTCGACATTCACAAGACGGAGAAGAAGCCGGGTGTGGAGGTGGCGCTCACGCTGCTGCACGCAGGGGGGAAGTTCGACAAGAGCACCTACAAGGTCTCGGGCGGGCTGCACGGCGTGGGCGTGTCGGTGGTGAACGCGCTGTCGGAGAAGCTGGAAGTGTGGGTCGACCGCGACGGCAAGCGCCATCACATGGCGTTCGAGCGGGGCGAGACCAAGAAGAAACTCGAGATTATCGGCAAGGCGAAGGGCACGGGCACCACCGTTTCGTTCAAGCCGGACGGGACCATCTTCACCGAGACGCGGTTCGATTACGCGACGCTCGCCACCCGGCTCCGCGAGCTGGCGTTCCTCAACAAAGCCCTCACCATCACGCTCAAGGACGAGCGGAAGGGGCAGCAAAAGGAAGACACGTTCTACTTCAAGGGTGGCCTGGCCGAGTTCGTGAAGTACCTGCTCGGCAACCGCAAGCCGCTGCATCCGAAGCCGATCACCTTCGAGGCAACGCGGGAGGGGGTCGAGGTCGAGGGCGCGGTGCAGTACGACGACGGCTTCAACGACAACACCTTCTCGTTCGTCAACAACATCAACACGCACGAGGGCGGCACGCACCTCACGGGGTTCCGGGCCGCGCTCACGCGCACCATCAACGAATGGGCGAAAAAGGACGGCCTCCTCAAGAAGGAAGAGTTCACGCTCACGGGTGACGACGTGCGCGAAGGGCTGACGGCGGTCCTGCACGTGAAGGTGCGGGACCCGCAGTTCGAGGGCCAAACCAAGACCAAGCTGGGGAACTCCGAGGTCGAGGGGATCGTCAAGAGCGTGGTGAACGACGCCCTGGGTGAGTTCTTCGACAAGAATCCGAGCATGGCCCGCACGATCATCGCCAAGGCGATCAGCGCGGCGCGGGCGCGGGAAGCGGCCCGGAAGGCCCGTGAGCTCGTGCGGCGCAAGAACGCGCTCGATGGTGGCCTGCTCCCCGGCAAGCTCGCCGACTGCTCGGTCACGGACCCGGAGCTGTGCGAGGTGTTCCTGGTGGAGGGCGACTCCGCGGGCGGCTCCGCCAAACAGGCCCGGGACCGCAAGTTCCAGGCGGTGCTCCCACTCCGCGGCAAGATCCTGAACGTTCAGAAGGCCCGGATCGACAAGATCCTCTCGAACGAGGAGATCCGGACCATGATCACGGCGATCGGCACGGGGGTCGGCGAGGACTTCAAGATCGAGGAAGCGCGCTACCACAAGATCATCATCATGACCGACGCCGACGTGGACGGCGCGCATATCCGCACGCTACTCCTGACTTTCTTCTACAAGGAGATGAAGGAGCTGATCGACGCCGGCTACGTCTACATCGCGCAACCGCCGTTGTACCGCGTGGCGAAGGGCAAGGAGGAGTACTATGCCTACGACGAGAGAGAGCGCGATACCTACGTCAAGCGCCTCGCCAACGGCGGCGAGACGCGCGGCAACATCGTGATTCAGCGCTACAAGGGACTGGGCGAGATGAACCCGGACCAGCTCCGCGACACGACCATGGACCCGGCGAAGCGCACGCTCCTCAAGGTCACGATGGAGGACGCAGTCGAGGCGTCGGAGCTGTTCGAGACGCTGATGGGAGACGAGGTCGAGCCCCGCCGGAAGTTCATCGAGGCGAACGCGAAGTTCGTGCGGAACCTGGACGTCTAAGCTCTTCTACGCCGTCCTTCATGACGCGATGGGAAATCAGCGGCAGCGGCTTGTCGGTCAGCCGGTCCGCGATGACGATCGCCCGGTCGAGCGCCTCGAACCCCACCTTCATGCCCCCTGGATCTCTGGCGAACACGGACGCGATCGGCTCTCCGGCGAGGATCTTGTCCCCCGGCTTCACCGTGATGACGAACCCCACGGTCGAATCGACGGTGTCCTCCACCTGGAGACGCCCGCCACCCATCGCGACGATGGCGCGTCCGATGGTCTTCGGCTCGACGGTCGTCACGACACCGGTGCGCGGCGCCGCGTAGACCTCGACCTCAAGCGCCTGGGGCAAGACCGACGGATCCTCCACCACCTTCGGGTTGCCGCCTTGTGCCTCGATCACTTGCTCGAACTTCTCGGCCGCGAGACCCGAGGCGAGCGCGTTTTCGAGCCGCTGCCGAGCCTTCTTGCTGGTTTTCTCGACGCCGGCGGCGAGCAGCATCTCGACCCCCAACGCGTAGGTCACCTCCATCAGGTCCTCGGGGCCTTCACCGCGCAGTGCGAGGATCGCCTCCTCGGTCTCGAGGGCATTGCCGCAGGCGCGGCCCAGCGGGCGGTCCATCGCCGTGAGCAGCGCCGTCGTCGGGCAGCCGCGGTCCTCGCCCAGCGCGATCATCGTTTGGGCGAGCTCGAGACTCTGCTCGAGCCTGGGAAGGAACGCGCCGCTCCCGCGCTTCACGTCGAGCACGAGCGCGGTCAATCCCTCGGCCAGCTTCTTCGACATGATGCTGGCCGCGATGAGCGGGATCGCCTCGACCGTGCCGGTGACGTCGCGCAGCCCGTAGATGCGGCGATCGGCGGGAGCGATCTCGGGCGTCTGGCCGATCATCGCGCAGCCGAGCTTCATCACCTGCGCCTTGGCCTCGGCGAGCGACAAACCGGTGCGGAAGCCGGGGATCGCCTCGAGCTTGTCGAGGGTACCACCCGTATGGCCGAGCCCGCGGCCGGACATCATCGGCACGGCGACGCCGCACGCCGCCACGAGCGGCGCGAGCACGAGCGAGACCTTGTCCCCCACCCCACCCGTCGAATGCTTATCCACGCGCGCCGTGGACCACCCGTCGAACGACAGCCGCTGGCCCGACGCGAGCATCGCATCGGTGAGCGCGGCGAGCTCGGGCCGCTCGAGTCCGCGCAGCAGTACCGCCATCAGCAGGGCCGACATCTGGTAATCCGGGACCCGGCCCTCGGTGTAAGCGGCGACGAGGGCCGACCACTCTTCCGGGGTGAGAGCGGACCCGTCGCGCTTGCGCTCGATGAGCGGCACGACCAACATTAGCGGCCACCTCCGATCCGGAAGCCGTTATGCGCAGCGCCACCGTCTTGCTGTTCGCGTCGTTGGTGATCCCCCGCCTGCTCGGCGCGCAGACGCAACCGACGGTGGAGGAGCACATTGTGCTCGGCGACGCCGCCCACGCCGCACTCGCGCCGGCGCAGGCGCTGCAGCACTACCGCGCGGCGCTCGCCAGCGACTCGACCAACTATGCCGCGCTGTGGAAGGCGGGGCGCGAGCTCGTCGACATCGCCAAGCAGATCGAGGGTAAGGACGACTCGTCGAAGCACCTGCGCGACAGCCTCTACTCGGAGGCGCGGGCGTTCGGTGAAGCGGCAGTGCGGGTGAACCCGAACGGGGCGGACGGGCATTTCACGATCGCGCAGGCGCTGGGCCGGCTGTCGCGCACCCGCGGAGGGAAGGAGCGAGTGCGCTTCGCCCAGATCATCTACGACGAGGCGATGAAGGCGATCGACCTCGACTCGACCCACGACGGATCCTACCACGTGCTGGGGGCGTGGCACGAAGAGGTGATGCTCCTCTCGGCAATCCAGAAGATGTTCGCCAAGCTGCTGTTCGGCGCCGGGTTCCTCGGCAAGGGCAACTGGGCGGACGCTCAGCGCTACCTCGAGCAGGCGGTCGCGTTCCAGCCCCGAAACATCTTCCATCGCCTGGAGCTCGGCGAGGTATACATCAACGTCGGCAAGTACTCCAAGGCCCGCGAGCAGCTCCGCGCGATCGTCACGCTTCCGATCGCGGACGTCCTCGACCACCAGTACCAGCGCCAAGCGGTCCAGCTCCTCGAAGACATCGAGGGCGAGAAGGACGAAACCTAGGGCCCCGCACGCATCAGACGCTCGATGTCTTCCGCCGTTCGCGGGGCTTTCGCGGACAGCCATTCCGCACCCGCAGACGTCACGAGGACGTCGTCCTCGATCCGGACGCCCACGTTCTCCTGCGGCAGGTAGATCCCCGGCTCGATCGTGAACACCATCCCCGCGGTGAGCGGCGTGCCGTAGTCCCCGACGTCGTGCACGTCCATCCCCAGCCAGTGCGACAGGCCGTGAACGAAGTACGCGTCGCACGTCTGGTCGCCGCACAGCGTCCCCGAGTGTGCCCGCATGTAGTCGCGCGCGACGCGGTTCAACTGCCCGATGGTCACGCCGGGCCGGGTGGAGTCGAACGCTGCCTGCTGCGTGGCGAGCACCAGGTCGTAGATCGCCTTCTGGCGCCGGGTGAACCTCCCGCTCACAGGGAACGTGCGCGTCACGTCGGCGGTGTACTGGCCCCACTCCGCGCCGGCGTCCACGACCACGAGATCGCCGTCCTTCGTGCGGCGCCGGTTGACGTCGTAATGGAGGATGACGCTGTTGGGTCCGCTCCCCACGATGGACGGGAAACCGACGCGGTCGGCGCCGTTCCGCCGAAACGCCGCTTCGAGCACCGCCTCGATTTCGTACTCCCACATCCCCGGACGCGCGGCCTGGATCGCCGCGATGTGCCCCAGGGCCGAGATGTCGACCGCGCGCCGCAGCCGCGCGAGCTCGTCCGCGTCCTTCACGAGCCGCAGCGAATCGGCGATGGGACGGACGTTGCGGACGTCGCGTCCCTCGAACGCGAGATCCACGAGACGCTGCTCGTCACGCGTGGTCCGGTCGAGCGGCGCGAATACCGGCCCGGCGGAGCCGCGCACGCTGGACAGCGCGGCGCGCAGCACGCGGTCGAGTGAGTCCGTGGGGAGCACGCGCCGGATGCCGGAGAGGCGCGCGGCGGCGCTGTCGGGGCCGAGCCGCAGACCGGTCCAGCGCTCCCGCGCCGGGGTCCGCGGCGGCAGGAACAGCACCGTCTCGCTGCCCTCCTGATCACGGACGCCCCCGACCAGCAGGAGCCAGGCGTCCGGGGTCTCGAGCTGGGTGAAGTAGAAGAACGTGTTGCTCTGACGGAAGTCGTTGTCCTGGATGTAGTCGCGCTCGAGCTCGCGCGCGTGCGCAGCAGGGATGAGCACGATGCCGCGACCGATGCGCGCGAGCAGGGCGCGGCGCCGCGCGGCGACGGCCGCGGTATCCACGGGGCGGCCCATGCCGGGCAGCTCAGGGACGGGCGTCCAAACACCGAGCGGAGCGGCGGGCGCGGGACCTCCCTGCGCCACGGCGGCGCCAGCGACGACGAGAAACACCGGGGCCAAGAGTCGCATCGGCTCGGAAGCTATCGCGCGCGTTGCGACGCGGCAACTTGACCGGCTTTCGTCGCGGACACAAACTATGCCATGACTTCGTCCGCCGCTCCGACGGCCGGCGACGCGGAACGCCTCGCGACGCGGGTGGCCGAGCTCGAGCGCGAGCGCAAGCACCTGCTCGCCGTCATCGAGATCCTCAAGGAAGTTTCGACCTCGCTCCATTTCATCGACATCCTCCAAACGATCGCGCGCAAGCTCGGCGAGGCGTTCGGGCTCGACCGCTGCTCCATCTTCCTCGCCGAGCGGGGCGGCAAGTCGGTGCGGCTCGTGGCTTCGTACGAGGATCCCACGATCCGGAACTACGTGGTGGACCTGGAGCGCTACCCCGAGCTGAAGCGCGTGATGCAGAGCGGGGAAACGGTCTTCATCCCCGACGCGGCGAGCGACCCCAGCCTCCGACACGTGAAGGGCGAGCTCATCAACCGTCGCGTCAAGTCGATCACCGTCGTACCCATCACGTGGCGCGGCGTCGCGATCGGCGCGATCTTCCTGCGGACGTTTCGCGACGGCCCGACGTTCTCCGACGAGGACGTGCGGTTCGTGCAGGTCGTGGCGTCCCTGACCGCGCAGGCGTTGCGCAACGCCCACCGCTACGAGCGGCTGGCGCAGCGCCAGCAGGAGACCGGCGCGACCCTGCGCCGGATGGAGCTCGAGCGGGTGGCGCTGCTGGCGTTCCTGCGGCGGCTGCTCGCCGCCTTCGGCGAGCGCGAGGGCGCCTGGGCGGAGGGACTGCTCCCGCGGGCCAGCTCCGACGAGTTGGACCGCCTGGTCGGTGTCGCGATGGCGGTCATCCAGGAAGAAGCCAAGGGGCGGTGAAGCAGCCCGCCGCGCGCGCCGCCGAACTGCGGCGGCTCATCGAGCGCGCGAACCATGCCTACTACGTGCTCGACAAGCCGGAGATGTCGGATGCCGAGTACGACCGGCTGTTCCGCGAGCTGCAGGAGCTCGAGGCGCAGCACCCCGAACTGCGCACTCCCGACAGTCCCACCCTCCGCATCGGCGCCGCCCCCGCGGCGGCGTTCAAGAAACACCGCCACCTCGTGCCGCTGCTCTCGCTCGCCAACGCGTTCAACGAGGCGGAGCTCGCGGAGTGGGAAGAGCGCAACGCCCGTCTCGTCCCCGAGGTCACGACGGCCGGTTACACGCTCGAGGTGAAGATCGATGGCGCGGCGGTGAGCCTCACCTACGAAGGCGGCGTGCTCGTCACCGGGGCGACGCGCGGCAGCGGCGTCGAGGGCGAGGACGTCACGCCGAACCTGCGCACCGTGCTCGACCTCCCGCTCCGGGTTCGTGGGAAGGGTTGGCCGAAGAACATGGAGGTGCGGGGCGAAGTCTATTTGTCGAAGTCCCGCTTCGAGCAGCTGAACCAGGACCGTCACAAGGCGGGCGAGCCTCCGTTCGCGAACCCGCGCAACGCGGCCGCGGGCTCGCTGCGCCAGCTCGACCCGAGGATCACGCGCACCCGGGGCCTCCGCATCTTTTGCTTCAAAGTCGAAGCACCGGGCCAGAAGCTCTCCGTGGACACTCAGCACGACCTCCTGAAGCAGCTCGCGGAGTGGGGCTTTCCCGTCGAGCCGCACCACACGCTGGTCCCCGACCTCGCCGCGGCTCATAAGGAAATCGCCAGGCTCGAACCCCTCCTGGAGACGCTCGACTATGGGGCCGACGGCATCGTCGTGAAAGTGAACCCGCTGCAGCTGCATGCCGAGCTCGGCACCGTGGGCGACCGGGAGCCGCGCTGGGCCGTGGCCCGCAAGTTCGCGCCCGAGGTGCGGGTGACCAAGCTCAAGGAGATCAAGATCAACGTCGGGCGCACCGGCGCCCTGAACCCTTACGCCGTGCTCGAGCCTGTGGAGATCGGCGGCGTGACCGTCTCGACCGCCACGCTGCACAACTTCGACCTCATCGCGGCGAAGGACATCATGCCCGGTGACCAGGTGGAGGTGACCCGCGCCGGGGAAGTCATCCCCCAGGTGCTCGGTCGTGCGCCAACCAGCAAAGGTCCGCCGAAAAAGCGCAAGCGGGTGTTCGAGCCGCCGAAGACCTGCCCCGCCTGTGGTTCCCGCGTGGAGCACCCGAAGGACGAGGTGATGGTCTACTGCCCCAACGTCTCGTGCCCCGGGCGAATCTTCGAGAGCATCGTGCACTTCGCGTCGCGCAGCGCGATGGACATCCGGGGGCTGGGGTACGAGCGTGTGCGCGCGCTGCTCGATGCGAAGCTCATCGCCAACGTAGCCGATCTCTACGAGCTGAAACAGAAGAAGCTCCAGCTGCTCGGGCTCGAGGGCTTCGCTGAGAAGTCGGTGGACCAGCTGCTGACCGCCATCGAGCACTCGAAGCAGCAGCCGCTCTCCACCCTGCTGTTCGCCCTCGGAATTCGCCACGCCGGTGCCGAAGGAGCCAAGCTCCTGGCCCGCCACTTCGGGAAGATGGACCGCCTCAAGAAAGCCAAGGCACCCGAGATCGGCGAGATCCGCGGCGTCGGCCCCGCGATCGCGGAGGCGGTCGCGGGATTCTTCGCCGAGCCGAGGAATCAGAAGCTGATCGAGCGGCTCGAAGGGCTCGGGCTCAACATGAAGGAGCCATTGGCTGGGCGGGCGAAAGGGCCGCTCGCCGGGCAAACGTTCGTCATCACGGGCACGCTGCCGTCGCTGTCACGCGCCAAGGCGACCGAGCTGATCGAGGCGGCGGGCGGCCACGTGACCGACGGCGTCTCCAAGAAGACCACCGCGCTCGTCGTCGGCGCGGACGCTGGCTCGAAGCTCGAGAAGGCGAAGGCGCTCGGCGTGCGGGTCATCGACGAAGCGGAACTCTTGCGCCGCGCCCGCGCCAAACCCTAAGTTGGCGTCCCATATGAGCGCCCCCGCCTCTCCGACTGCCACGACCGACGGTGCGGGGGGGCTCACCATCGGCCGCGGCGCGCTACGCCAGCTGCGCCAGAGTCTCCTCCGGGACGCCCCCGACATCGCCGTGACCATCCTCCAGGACACGGGCTTCGCCGCAGGAGAGGGCATGTACCAGGCGTTCTGCGCCTGGCTCCCCGTCCAGGCGGGGGTCGCGCGCCCGGAGGAGCTGGCTGCCGCCCGGATGAGCGAAGTGCTCTCGGCGTTCTTCCGGTTCGCCGGGTGGGGAACGGTCACGGTTGCGCCGCTGGGCGCGGCGGCGCTCGCGGTCGACACGCGCGATTGGGCCGAGGCCGAGCCGGGCAGCGCCCAGGTTCCGATGTGCTTCTTCTCGACGGGGATGCTCGCGGACTTCCTCGGCCGCCTCTCGGGCGAGCCAGTGGCGGTGCTGGAAGTCGAGTGCCGCTCGAAGAGCGACGCGCGGTGTCGGTTTCTGTCGGCCGCACCGGAAACGTTGAACCGGGTCTACGAACAGATGGCTCAAGGGCAGAGCTACGAAGCGGTGCTAGGGGCGTGAGGGAGGTGTTGGGTGTCAGGTGCCGGGTGTCAGGGGGTGACCACGCGACGTTGCCGCAGCGCGCGAGCCCGCCCCGATAGCATCCGACCGACGTCAGCCGCATGGGCGAGGATGCGCTCTTCAGCATCTCTCGACAGGTATCCCAATCGTCCGGCGATCATGAGCTGGGTTTCGAGCTCCATGAGTGACCCATTGGCGACGGACAGTTGATGCAAGTAGTCGCCCAGGTGGTGCCTCCCGTGTCCCTCGGCGACGTTGGATGGAACGGACACGGCAGCCCGCCGCAGCTGCTGGACGAGCCCATACTTCTCTTCCGACGGAACCGTAGCGGTGAGTCGATACGCCGCAGTAACCAATTCCAGCGCCGTTGCCAGACTATCAGGCCCCGGTAGCCATTGACGCGGGCTCGCGGCGCGGTCGGTGAGTGCATCGAATGTGCCCCGCTGATGATTCCTCGCCAAGTCTACGAGTCGCGAATTCGCTCAACGGCATCAATTCGCCGCGAGTCGTACCACGGCCACGCACCGCCTACACCCGACACCCGGCACCTAAATGGCGACCGACATCGAATCCCAGATCCGTGACCTCGTCAACCGCGTAACCCGCGCCTGGGACACCCAGGACGTCCAGCTGCTGATCTCCTGTTTCCATCCGGCCATGGTCTGGCCCTGGCCGCCGCATGCCAGAGCGCACGACCCGACGGAGTGGGTAATGGTCTGGGGCCGTTTCGACGCCGAGCGGTGGACGCGCGGGTGGCAGGAGCTGTTCGATACGCACACCCTGGTGCACAACAAGCGCGAGATCAAGCGAATCGTCGTATCGCGCGAGGGCGACGGCGCGTTCGCGGTAGTGGACATCGACACGCTGTGGCGCCACCGGAAGACGGGCGCCGAACAGAATTGGAAGGGTCGGACTTGCAAGATCTACACCCTGGCCGGCTCGCAATGGAAAATGATCGCGCAGACGGGGGTGCTCGAATACTGAGGGGGCTAGGTGCCAGGTGCCAAGTGCCGGACTCTGCTCGAGACCCGGCGCCGTACCGGGAGGCGGTAGGCCGCCGGGCCCTCGAAGCGCCCCGCCGGGCGGGAAATGGGGATCCTGGCGAGATCCGGGGCGCCATCTGTCGGCTCCGGCGCGGTGCTTTGTGCACCGGTTCGGACGATGGCGGTCCCCCTCGCTTCAGTCAGACGCGGCAGGTTGCGATCAACCTACCGCGTCCAAAGGCACCCCCTTGCCACCCGCAGAACTACCGCACGAACGTCACGTAGCCATTCAGGTTTGCGATCGCCCCTATATGCCCCTGTTGGCTGAACGCGATCCGGCGCGGATCGCCGCCAACGGCGATCGTCTGGGCGAGCCGCCGCGACTGCAAGTTGAAAACTTGCACCACGCCAGCACTCGGGATCCCGACGTAGGCCTGGTTGTCGTCCGGTGTCACGCCGATGGCGAACGCGCCGCCAGCGAGCGTGATGGTAGCCGCCTGCTCCCCTGTCTGCAGATCCACCTCGTTCAGATAGCCCGCCTCGTTCGCGATGTAGAGGCGCGCCCCGTTGCGGGTGACGGCCATGTCCTGAGGAACGCCACCGACGGCAAAGGTCCGGAGCACAGCGCCGCTAAACATATCTAACTCCGTCACGGTGCCACTGAAGGCGGCGCTCACGTAGATGATCCGACCGTCGGGGTTCACCGCGAAGCCGTTCGGTGCGAACCCAACCTCGACGCTTCCCGTGATCTGGCGCGTTTGAGTGTCCACGATGTAGACCGTCCCGTTGCTGGTCGCGATGAACAGCCGACTCCCATCGGGGGAGACCCGCACCACGAACGGCAATCCAGCGGGCGTGAAGACCGTGGCAACCTGTTGCGCGGTGGCGACACTCAGCACTCCGACGTTCTGGCTGCCTTGGTTGGTCACGTAGGCGCTGAGTCCGTCGGGCGAAAAGGCGAGGCCGGTGGGCGTGTCACCGGTTGGGATGAAGCCGTCCACCGTGCGGGTCTGCGTGGTGGTGATGCCGACGCCCCCGTTGAAAATCTCGGTGAAATACGTCAGGCCGTCCTCACGCACTGCGATGCCGTACGCCGGCGGCGTGGTGACGTTCTCGATCAGCAGGCCGCCCGGATGAGTCGGCGGCCCGCAGGCGGGACCCGTCGTGGAAGCCAACACCCCCGGCGGGGGCGACGCCTCGTTGCGCGCGGTGGGTGGGCCAGCATCGGATCCGCAGGATGAGAGCGAAACGGCGACACCGCACGTGAACGCGACCGCGATTCCGCTGCGACGCATAAGGGCCTCCTTCGGGCTTGTACCGTCATCCTCTAGTCGCCCGGCGCGAAGGGCTAGGGTGTTTTTGCGGCAACGAGGGTCGCGAATGCGACAGCTAGAATGTTGCGGCGACGCAACGCTCGCCGCCGCGTACGCGCGGGATTGAAGAAATCGAAGGGTGTTGGGAATGGAGGCGACGGGCCGAAGGCGCTCACCGCCGCGCCACGCTCACCCCCTCCAGCAGCAGCGACGGCGCGCACCGCGCTCCGGTCCAGCGCGCGTCGCTTCCGAAGCCACCGATCCGTTTGAGCAGCTCGTACACGTTGCCCGCCACCGCGGCGTCTTTGACGCGGCCGGTGATCTCACCCTTCTGGATGCGGTAGGCCAGTGCGACGGGGTGGCTGAACGATCCGCCGATCACGTTCCCCTGCCCGACCCCGATCAGCTCGTCGACCAGCAGCCCATCCGCGATGTCGCGGAGCAGCCCGCCGCCGAGCTCGCGCGGGTTTTCCCCTAGCACCTTGTCCCTATCACCTAGCACCACGTTCGTGTACCCCGGCACCGGCTTCCCGAAAATCCCCCGCTGCCCGTGGCCCGTGCTCTCGGTCTTGGCCCGAGCCGCGGTTTCCAGATCGTAGATGAAGCGCTGCACGACGCCCCGCTCCACGAGTCGCAGGACGCGCGAGGGCACGCACTCATCGTCGATCGGTCGTGACGCCGTCCGCCCAGGACGGCACGCGTCGTCGGTGAGCGAGAACGCGGGGTCGAAGACCTGCTCGCCGACCCTGTTTCCCAGCGGGGAGATCCCCTGGACCACGGCCTTTCCGGAAAGGCCCTGGGTGATGGGGAGCAGCACCGCGGAGAGCCCCGCCGGGGTGAACACGACGGGGAGCGCGCCCTCGGGTGGAGCCACCACCTCGAGGGCATGATCGAGCCGGGAGGTGATCGAGCGGACGAGCTCGTCGAGGACGGCGTCGGAGGGGAGGTCCGACCCCTCGAATGCGTCGCCGATCACCAGCACGTCGTCGCCGGCGATGCGCCAAACGTCGGCGCTGACGGCGACCGCGGTGGCCCGATACGACCCCGCCGCGCCCGCAGTGTTGGCGACCCGGGTCTCCGACCGCTCGCGCTCGATCGCGACGTTCACCTGGCAGCCATCGCGCGTCAGTCGCCCGAGCAGACCGCGGCCGATCCCGATCAGCTGCTCGAGCGAGGCCTCGGCGGCGCGATCGAAATGCGTGGGCACGCGTGGGAGTGGGGAGCGGGGAGGGAAGGCCAGCTCGATCTCCTCACCCAGCTCGGCCGACGCGAGCGCGCGCTCGAGCAGTGCTTGCCCGTCGGCGCCGGCGACGGCCGTGGAGCCCGCCACGCCCACGCGTCCCCGGTGGCGCACCCGCAGGTTCACGCCCGCTTCCTCCGTCGCCCCCGCCGCCTTGAGACGGTCCCACTCGAACGTGACCGCTGTGCGCTCAACTCTGCGCCACAGCGCGTCGGCGCCGCCGTCGGCCCGCCTGGCGAGCCCGAGCAGCTGATCGATCACTCGGGGACGTCGCCGCCGATCAGCGCTTCCTCGATCCGCACGTGCGGCGCCCCTTCGGTGACGGGGAGCGGGTACTGGCCTCCCTTGCCGCAGCCGCCGCCCATCTGGTTCCAGCGGAAGTCGCCGGCGATGTGGTCGATGCGATCCAGCGTCTGGAACAGGTTGCCGGCGAGCACGACGTCCTTCACCATCTCGGCTACGTGCCCGTCGCGGATCATGTGGCCGTAGGCGGCGGTGAACGAGAAGTTCTCCAGCAGCGTCTGGCCGCCGAACGCGCTGCAGGCGTAGACGCCGAGCGCGATGTCCTTGATCAGGTCTTCGAAGCTGCCCCGGCCGTTCGCGATGTAGGTGTTGGTCATCCGCACGATTGGCGGATGGCGGAACGAGATGGCGCGCGCATTGCCGGTCGGCCGCTCGCCCATCGCGGCCGCGGTCTCCCGGGAGTGCAGCCGGCCGACGAGGATCCCTTCCCGGATGAGGACCGTATCCCCGGTGGGCATCCCCTCATCGTCGAACGGCAGTGTGCCGCGCAGGCCCGGAGCGGCGCCGTTGTCGCCGGCGGTGAGCACCGGCTTCCCGAAGCGCCGGCCCAACGTCATCATCGCGCGCGCCTGCGGGTTCTCGTACACGAAGTCGGCCTCGGAGAGGTGCCCGAACGCCTCGTGGATGAAGACGCCCGCGAGCTCGGGGTCGAGCACGACCGGATAGGTGCCACCCTTCACCATCGGCGCATCGAGCAATTGCACGGCGCGCTGGGCCGCCGTGCGGAACCCGGCAGCCTTGTCCTGCACCGAGTTCCAGCCCCGGCGCAGCCCGATCGACTCGAGCCCCTTCTCGATCGTGCCGTCGCGGCGCGCGACCGCGGTTCCCGAGAGCGTCACCTCGGGCCGAAGCTCGTGGAGCACCGTGCCCTCGGAGTTCACGTACCAGTATTCGCTCACCTCGTCGCGGTAGCTGGCGAGCGTATCCACGACGCGGTCGCTCACGGCGAGCATGGCGCCGTTGTATGTCTCGAGCAGTCGCTTCTTCTCGACGAGCGGGATGCCCCGCACGTCGCCGTCCAGGTCGAGGGTCGCTTCGGCCCGCTGCGGCGGCACGTCGGCGAGACGGATCGGCCGCTCGAGACGGACCGCACGCGACAGCTCGCCGGCGCGGCCCACCATCGCCTCGAGCTGGTCGAGCGAGGTGAAGGAGGCGGTCCCCCAGCCGTGCCCCTCGTGGAGAGCGCGCACGAACCCGCCTTGGTCGTCACTCGCCGTGGCGGACTCGAGTCGCCGTCCCCGGAAGCTGACGGCGGAGCTCCAGGTGCGTTCGACGCGGATTTCGGTATACTGGGCGCGGGAGCGCGCGAGCGCCGCGGTGAGCCGGTCGATCAACCCCCGAGTTCCTTGAGCTTCTCGGCGTAGTCCGGCCGCATGACGATCTCCCCGCCGATGATGACTTCGCGGTCCCACGGCAGGATGATGAAGTTGTCGGTCTGGAGCGCGTAGAAATCGGGCGCGTAGTCCCCGGTGCGAAACGACACGGCGGTTTTCAGGGCGGCAGGCCGGAGCTCGCGTACGGCGTTGACGGCGAGCTTCATGGTGTCGCCCGAGTCGCAGGTCTCGTCCACGATCAGCACGCGCTTCCCCGTGACGAGCCGCGGCGGGCCCGCGAGCACGACCGGCCGCGCCCCAGTCTCGGTGCGCGTGATGGCAACCGACGCGAAGTCCCGTTGCAGGATGCTCGCCACGACGGCGCCCGGGATCACGCCCGCCTTGGCGATGCCGATGACAACGTCGGGGTCGTACTCCCGGAAGATCTTCAGCGCGAGCGCCCGGCACAGCTCGCCGAAGAACGGCCAGTCCACTTCCAGAATCCCGTGCGACGTCTTGCGGCCCGTGCGCGCGTTCTGGAGCGCGGGGGTTCGGGGCATCCGGGGCGGGGGCGGGGGCGGGGGCGGGGCGGGCATGGGGTGAGAAGCTACATTGCAAAGTCACGCGACCGCAAGCTATTTTCGGTCGCATGGGTTTCTGGCGCCGCCTACTCGGCGGCTCGGGCGCCGACGACATCAAACCCCAGCGCCTCGACTATCTCAACGAGGCGCTCGCACTCGAACGCCAGGGCGATTACGACGCGGCACTCACATCGTACCGGCTGGCGCTGCGCGACCACCCCAACGACGCCCGCATCCTCCAGAACATGGCGATCGCGCTCACCAAGACGCGTCGCATCGATGAGGCCATTCGGCATTACCGGCGGGCATTGGAGCTCGACACGCAGCTCGCGGGCGCCCACTACGGCCTTGCCTTCCTGCTCCTGAAGCGGGGCGACCCCGACGGCGCGGCGCAACATCTGCGTGCGTTCCTCACCCACCCCCCCAAGGGACCCGATGCCCAGCGGTGGATCGAGCACGCGACCCAGGCGCTCCGGGACCTGGGGGGCGGTGGGGGCGCCACCGGGCCCACCCAGGCAGCCGCGGCGGAGGCTCCCTGAGGGGCAGGGCCCGGGGAGCTGGCGCCTGCGTCGTCGTCGTGACACTCTCGGCAGCGGTGGCGTGCGGCACGCTCGCACCGGACTTCGATCAGGTGGTCGCCATCGAGGTAGCAAGCCCGGACTCGCTCGAGCAGTTCGACACACTGCGGCCGCGGGCGCGCGCCCTGGACGGCCGCGGTGACTCGGTCGCCGCGACGATCCTGTGGGCCACCCTCGATGCGGCCTTCCTCACCGTCGTGAACGAGACCACGGGCGTCATGGTCGGGAAGCTGCCGAGCGCCGCTCCGGCGCGGATCCAAGCGCGGGTCGGCAACCTGCGGAGCAATCCCCTCCCGGTGCGTGTGCTCGCCGCGGCGGACTCGCTCGTCGCCGCCGGACCCACGGCGGACGACGTGACCGTCTCGCCCACGGATTCGCTCTCGGATTCTCTGAAGGTCCAGCTGGCGGACACCGTGTCGGGCAGCCTGATTGGCCTCGCCGGCCGTCCAGTCGTGTGGACCATTACCTACGCCACGACGCCAGGTTCCGTCACGCTGGTGACGAACGACACGGCGCACGCGCTCGTCTCCGTGGACACCGTGACGAGCACCGTCTCGGGGATCGCCGTGGTGAAGGTCCGTCTGCTCGCTGGCCCCCTGCCCGACAGCGTCGTGGTCACCGCCGGCGCACGCCGCGCGGTCGGCACCAGCGTTCCCGGCTCTCCCGTCACCTTCGTCGTGAGGTTCCTGCCATGAACGCGGGCACCCTGACCCAGCTGTTCTTCGACGCGGTAGACCGCTACGCCGCCCATCCCGCCGCATTCCGGTACAAGGCCGACGGCGTCTGGAAGTCGCTCACCCACCGAGAGGCGGCCGAGCGGGTGCGGGCGATCGCGCTCGGCCTGCGCGAGCTGGGCATCCAGCCCGGTGACCGCGTCTCGATCCTGTCGGAGACGCGCCTCGAATGGGCGCTCGCCGACTACGCGTGCCTCTGCGCCCGCGTCGCCGACGTCCCCGTCTACCCCACGCTCCCCGCCAACCAGATCGAGTACATCCTGCGCGACTCGGGTGCGGCGGCGGTGTTCTGCTCGTCGGCGCAACAGCTCGCGAAGGTGCAGGAGGTACGCGCCGCGCTGCCGGCGCTCAAGCACGTGGTCGTGTTCGACGCCGGCGCCGCGCGCACCGGAGGAGGAGCGCTGTCGCTCGCGGACCTCGAGGCCAGGGGCCGGGCCGCGGCAGCGCGGCATCCGCGCTGGAAGGAGGAAGCGCTCGCAGCCCGCCCCGACGACCTCGCGACCCTCATCTACACCTCGGGGACCACGGGCCAACCCAAGGGTGTGATGCTCACCCACGGCAACATCTGGTCCAACGTGAGCGCCAGCGTGGACATGCTGCGGGTGAGCGAGGAGGACTCATGCCTCGCGTGGCTGCCGCTATCCCACATCTTCGAGCGCATGGTCGACTACTACTTCTTCCACGTGGGCGTGACCATCAACTACGCCGAGTCGACGGACACCGTCCCGCAGAACCTGCAGGAGGTGCGGCCGACCGTGGTGGTGGCGGTGCCGCGGCTGTACGAGAAGGTGTACGCCCGCGTGCTCGAGAACGCGCTTTCCGGCAGCGCGCTCAAGCGGAAGATCTTCCAGTGGGCCAAGCGGACCGGCGAAGCGTGGACTGCGCACCGGCTGGCGGGCATCCCGGTGCCGCTCGGTCTCACGCTCAAGCACGCGATCGCGGATCGGCTCGTGTTTTCGAAGCTCCGCGCACGGACCGGCGGGCGCGTCCAGCTGTTCGTCTCGGGCGGCGCGCCGCTGTCGGCCGAGATCGGGCGGTTCTTCTACGGCGCGGGGCTGGTGGTCATCGAGGGCTACGGGCTCACCGAGACGTCGCCGGTGATCACGATCAACCCGCTCGAGCGACCGAAGTTCGGCACGGTGGGGAAGACGATCCCCGGCGTGGAGGTCAAGATCGCGCCCGACGGAGAGGTCCTCGCCCGGGGTCCGAACATCATGCAGGGCTACTACAACAAGCCCGAAGCCACTCGGGAGGCGATCGACGCGGAGGGTTGGTTCCACACTGGCGACATCGGCGAGATCGACCCCGAGGGGTATCTGAAGATCACCGACCGCAAGAAGGACCTAATCAAGACGGCAGGCGGGAAGTACATCGCGCCGCAGCCGATCGAGAACACGGTGCGGCTGAACAAGTTCGTCGCCAATGCCGTGGTGCTCGGTGATCAGCGCAAATTCCCGATCATTCTGGTGGTACCCACCTTCGACCAGCTCGAGCCGTGGGCCAAGGAGCGGAATCTCCCGTACGCTTCCCGGGCCGAGCTGCTCAGACTCCCCGACGTTCAGGCGAAGATGGAGCGCGAGGTGATGGGAGGCCTGCGGGACCTCGCGAAGTTCGAGATGCCGAAGAAGGTGACCCTGATCGAGCGGGACTTCACGATCGAGTCAGGCGAGCTCACGCCTTCGCTCAAGGTGAAGCGTCGCGCGGTGGAGAAGAACTACAAGGAGCTGATCGACCGGGTGTACGCCGAGGCAGACGCCACCACCGCCGCCATCGAGGGTTGACTACTGCTTCTCACCCACCCAGAGCCCCTCACCGGCCGCGAGCCGCGTGACGCCGGCGGGGGGCGTGGCGCGTTCGTCCTCGACCACGAGCCGCCGGCCGCGCAACAGCACCCGCCGCGCTTCGCCGAGCCACGGCGTCGGCGGCGCGTCGGCGCCGACCACCACGGCCCGAGCGACCGCGTCTCGCAACGGGATCAGCGTCGCGCACGCGAGCAGACTCAGCACCGGTAGCTCCTCCACCTCGGGCGGCGGGTTGATCCCGACGAAGTGAATCCCGCCCATCAGCCCGGCGAGCTTGACGGCGTGACGCGCGGCGGAGCCCACCAGCACGACGTAGCCGCCGGGTCCCGAGAGATCGAGGAGGGCCTGGAGCGTCTGGGGATCGGCGGGATGCGGGATGCGAGATGCGGGATGCGGCGGCCCAGCCGGCACCACGCCTCCCGCATCCCGCATCCCCCTTCCCGAGAAGTTCACAACCCCCCTGACGATCGGATACTCCTTCCGGCACACCGGACAGCCCAGGATTCCGGACCGGACCATCCGCCCCAGCATCTCGCCCGTCGACATCACGAGGAACGAGTCCTCGTGCGTCTCGGGACAGCGGAGCATCTCCGTCAGCTCAATGTGCACCGGATCCGAACACGACCCACGTCACGCGGCCGGCCTCGACGCGGATCCGCTGACTCAGGCGCTTGCCGTCGACGAGCACCGCGAGCGTGTACTCGCCCGGTTCCACGTCGCTCACCGCGAAGTGCTCCCGATAGGCGGGGTCGGGGTGATTGCGCTCGCCATACGTCTCGGCAAACGAGAACGGCGTCTCCTGTGGCTCCGCCTTGATCAGCCCGTACACGCGTGCCTGCGGCACCGGCCGTCCCCGGGGGTCCCAAACCTGCCCCGCGACAATCCCCGTCCCCGGCAGCGGCTCGATCCACAGCTCGGGATTCACGGTGTACTTGGGGTAGCGCTCGTTCGGATCGACCACGAGCGGCACCGAGTCCACCGGCGCGGCGTGCACCTCGAGGTGAAGGTGGTCGTTCGTCGCCCGGCCCGTGTTGCCGACGGTAGCGATCACGTCCCCGGCTTTCACCCGCTGACCCGCGAAGACGCGCAGCGCCGTGTTGTGGTAATAGACCGAATAGATGAACAGGCTCCCCAGCCTCCTGTCGTGGCGGATGGCGACGGTGTGCGCCCCCTGCTCCGCCGCTCCAGCGAACACCACGACGCCCTCGCCGATCGCGTGCACCGGCGTGCCGTTGGGATTGTTGAACTCCACGCCCTGGTGCTGCTGGAAGTTGCCACCCATCGTGGAGCCGTAGCGGTACGTTTGGTCGATGTACGGTTGGTCGGCGAGAGCGATGGGACGCGTGAACCACGTGTGGCGCTTTCCCTCGAACACCGAGTCGGGCCGCTGCCCGTAGGACACGCCGACAAGGCTCAAGCCCTGGTCCAGGCGACACGACGAAAGCCCGCTGGACGGCCGTCCCGCCGCGTACCACCCCGGCGCGAGTGGCAGAAAGGACGTAGCGGCGGCGACGGCATCGCAGCGGCTGAGCGGGTGGCCGTCCTGATCGTAGATGCCCTCCCCCGTCGCGGCGTACGCGTGCCCCGCACCGGCGCGATGGAGCGCCTGGACCGCCGGCATGTCCACCCGGCAGCCCTTCACCAGGGGCGCCACGGCGCACGCCGGGCGAGCTCGCTTGTCGAGCCACGCGTTGCGCGCGGGGTCGAGCCGGTACAGCCCGCGCTCGGTGCCGGCCCAGACCACGCCGCCGTCGTCCGGCGCGAGCGCGCGGACGCGGTTCCCGCACTCGGGGTCGGCGCAGCGCACCGGCGCTGGGAACTCGGTCCACGTGCGTCCGCCGTCGCGCGAGCGCGCCAGGCCGCGCAGGTGGCTCGCCCAAAGGCTCCCATCGGGTCCTGCAGCGAGCGCCAACACGTACTGGTTGCGGAGCCGACCCCACCCATTCTGCGCCGTCGTCGCGCCTGCCGAATCGGTGATCTCCGCCCAGCTTGCCCCCTGGTCCCAAGACAGCTTGATCCCGTCCGCCGTGCCGATGTACACGGTGTCGCCGCGGGTGACGATGCCGTTGGGCGCGACGTACTGCCATTGCGGGCCGAGCTGTCTGAATTCCCAGTTGGTCCACGTCTTGCCGCCATCGCTCGAGCGGCCCCAGCCGTTGCCCACCGTGCCATACCAGATCGCCCCGCCCGGCCCGAATCCGAAGGCGTGGACGAAGTCCCACGAGATCGACCGCACGGTCGTATCACCAGAGTGGCGCAGCTGCTCCCAACTCCCCGCGCCGGGCCGGAACACGAAGATCCCCTGCCCGTAGGTCCCGACCCAAATCGCCCCGTCGGGGGCGCGGGCGAGCGCGAGCACGTGCACGCCGAAGCCGGTGGTGTCCGGGAGAGGTGGCAGTGCTTGGGCGCTGGAGAGCTGCGGCAGCCAGAAAAGCGTCAGGCCCGCAAGGAGTGCGGAGTGCGGAACGCGGAATGCGGAATGGCAGGGCGAGCGTCGATGCCGAGAACGCGCCACGAACCCGACTCCGCCATTCCGCATTCCCCACTCCGCATTCCGCATTCTTTAGCCTCTCGGCGTGTACACGGTCGGCATAAGCCTGATTTCGGTGACGTCCACCCGCGCCGGCCGCGTGACCGCGAAGAGCACCGCGTCGGCTACGTCGTCGGCCTGCATCATGTCCTTGCGCTTGGTGAATCCGGGCCTGGAATCGGGGTCGATGGGATCCCACAGTTCCGTATTCACCGGGCCGGGCGAGACGAGCGTGGTGCGGACGCCGGTGCGCGACAGCTCCACGCGCAGCACCTCATGCATCCCGCGCACGCCGAATTTGCTGGCGGCGTACGCGGTCGAGCCGGGGTAGGCGACGTGGTCGGAGACTGAACCGATAGTCACCAGATGCCCGGCGCCACGTTGCACGAGGTGGGGGATGACGGCCCGAGCGACGAGGAACGGCGCCATGAGATTGACGGCGATGGTCCTGGCGAAGTCCTCCGGGGTCGTCTCCGCGACCGGCTTGATGAGGAAGACCCCGGCGTTGTTCACGACGATGTCGGGCACGCCGCGCTCGGCGAGCACATGCGCGATAGTCCCTTGGACCGCGGCCCCGTCCGCCAGGTCGCAGCGCACGTCCGTGCGGCGGTCCGTCGAGGCGTCGGCGAGGCTGCGCGCGAGGCGCACGACATGCGCCCCGGCAGCGTGGAGCCGGTCGGCCACCGCGAGCCCGATGCCTCGGGAGGCGCCGGTCACGAGCGCGAGCTTCCCGGCGAGGGGGGCGGGAGGGGCGGGGAGACCCCCGCTCACTCCAGACCCCGGCCGCCGTGCACCAGTCGCAGGAACTCGTCGCGGGTCTTGGCGTCGTCGAGCAGCGCGGCGCGGAGCGCGCTCGTCACGGTCTTCGAGTTCTGCTTTTCCACACCCCGCATCATCATGCAGAGGTGATACGCCTCGATCACCACGCCCACACCGCGCGGGTCGAGCACCTCCATGAGGGCGTCTGCGACCTGATCGGTGAGTCGCTCCTGCACCTGCAGCCGGCGCGCGAACACTTCGATGACCCGCGGGATCTTGGACAGCCCCACCAGTCGGCCGTTCGGGAGGTAGGCGACGTGCGCCTTGCCGAAGAACGGCAGCAGGTGATGCTCGCACAGCGAGTAGATCTCGATGTCCCGGACGCACACGAGGTTCTCGTGGCGCTCCGTGTACAGCGCGTCGCCGATCACGTCCGCGACCGACATCTGGTAGCCGCGGGTGAGCCATTTGAGCGAGGCGGCGACGCGGGCGGGTGTCTGGCGTAAGCCGTCGCGCTCCGGATCCTCGCCCAGCTGCTCGAGCAACTGGCGCACCAGTGCCTCGAAGGGTGACGAGCCCGCGCCTTCCACGTGCTCCTCGTGAAAGCTGTGCAGGCTGGCGGACTTCATCTTGTCACGTCCCATGGTAGTCCACGTAGTTACGATCCGTCTCCCACAGGCGGATCCGTTTGAGCGCCGCGGGCTTGAGCGCCGGCTCGAGCACCCGCCAGCAGATCACGGCGATGTTCTCGGCCGTTGGGTTCAGATCGGCGAACCACGGCACGTCGAGATTGAGGTTCTTGTGGTCGAGGTGGCGCACCAGATGCTCGGTGACGAGCTCCTTCAGGCGCTGGATGTCCAGCACGTACCCGGTCGTGGGATCGATCTCGCCTTCGACCGAGACCTCCAGGTCGTAGTTGTGCCCGTGGAAGTTCGGGTTCGTGCACACGCCGAAGATGCGCTCGTTTTCCCGGGCCGAGAAGCGCGGGTTGAACAGGCGGTGCGCGGCGCTGAAGTGCACGCGGCGCGTGACGACGCAACGGGGCATGGCTTGTTCAGCCTCCGAGGCAGGACTATCTTCGGCGCTCGTGAAACTAAAGGTACTCGCTTTCCTGTCCACGGCGGGAGCCTCGCCACTGTCCGCGCTGTGGACCTTTCCGAGTATCCTCGCGTCGGCGTTCCTCGTCGCATGGGGCGCCGAAGCGGCGCAGTTCCTCATCTCCCAAGGCCTGGCGCTCGCACTCCTCGCCTGGCTCCAGACGCTCCCCGAGTTCGCCGTGGAGGCAGTGATCGCGTGGGAGGCGGGGCGCGACCCCGAGCGCGGGCACCTCGCCATCGCGAACCTCACGGGCGCGATCCGGCTGCTGCTCGGCCTCGGCTGGCCGATGATCTACTTCGTGTTCGCCACCGCGGGACGGAGGACCGCGACCAAGCGCCTTCCGGCGATCCGGCTCAATCCCGAGCACGCCGTGGAAGTCGTCGGACTGGTGCCGCCGCTGCTCTACTTCGGCGTCGTGCTCCTGAAGCAGAGCATCAGTTGGGTGGACGCGCTGGTGCTGCTCGTGCTGTACGTCGCCTACCTGTGGGTCCTGTTCCGCAACCCTCCCCACGACGTCGAGACCCTCGCGGAAGCGGCCGCCGTTTCCCGCTGGGCGTACCGCCAGCGGGGGTGGCGTCAGAAGGCGGCGATCGGCGGGCTGTTCGCAGGCGGCGGCCTGTTGCTCTACGCCACGGCGCACCCGTTCCTCGAATCGATGCTCGCGCTCGCGGCGCTGCTCGGCGTGAGCCAGTTCGTGCTGGTTCAGTGGGTCGCGCCGTTTCTGTCCGAGTTCCCCGAGAAGATCTCCGCGTTCTACTGGGCGCGCCGCGTCACCCACGCGCCCATGGCGCTCATGAACATGGTATCGAGCAACATCAACCAGTGGACGGTGCTCGCCGCGATGATCCCGCTCGTGTACGGGTATTCCCACCTCCAACACCACGGCACGTGGGCGAACTTCCACTTCGACGATGCCCAGCGCCTTGAAATCCTGCTCACGCTGCTCCAGACGGGCCTCGGCATGATGGTCCTGGCGAACATGGAGTTCGACTGGCTCGACGCGACCAGCATGTTCGTCCTGTGGCTCGCGCAGTTCCTGCGGCCCAGCCTGCGCGAGGAGGTGGCCTGGGCCTACGGGCTCTGGATCGCGATTCTGGCGATCGGGTTCGTGGTGCAGGGCAAGTCGCTGCTCGCGCCGAAGTACTTCTGGGAAGTCGTCCGCAGCCCGAGGAAAACCAATCGGCCGGCACCGCCTTGACGCGGCCCGGCCGACTGTACAACAGGAACGGAGAGGATTATTGAAGCCCGAACCGTATGACTGGTCCCTCACTATGGCTTCTGTCTTCCCCACGAGGGGGCGTGACATCGGTCACAGTATCTGGGTCCACGATCGAGCCTGTTGGCTCAATAATTTTTCTCTCCGCCCCTGCCCAACAATACTGCGCGGACCCAAAACGTCAAGCGAAGGTTTCCATGAACCTGACAATGATTAGCGCGATCAGCTTGTTCGTCGTGTGGATAATTCTCGTGGCGGTGGCGCAGCTGGGAAGCGGGCCGGTGCACCTGCTGTACGCGACGGCGACGGTCCTGGTGGCGCGCCGGATCGTGGCGGGTGCTCCGAAGTTCCTGTCGTAGAATGCAGGTGCTGGGAGTTGGGTGTCAGGTGCTAGATGCTAGGTCCTAGGTGCTAGGGAGGCGGTCCCGGCCACCCAGCACCTAACACCCAACACCCCCTTTCGTTAACAGCGACCGCAGGCAGGCCGTCACCTCACGGGCTCGTGGGGGGGTGCGCCCGCAGGACGTCCCGGACCACGCCGAGTCGCTCGGGGAGGTCGGCGAGCGTGAGCGTGTAGACCTCGTCGCCCGCGCCGGACAGCGCGTTGAACACCGCCCGACCACCGTCGTCCCGGCCGGTCTGCTTCACGGACTTCGCGACGAGCCGGAGTTCGGTGATGTCCGAGACCGGGACCGTGACGGTGGTGTCGGCCTGGCGCACGACGAGCGCTGCGCCGTCGAGCTTGACGAGCTGCAGGTCCCAGAGATACTGGCCGCTGTTCAAGGTGAGCTGCCAGCGGTCTTGGGCGGCGCAGGGTGCGGTGAACAACAGTGCGAGCGTCGCGATCACAGTCGTCTTCACGGCGTCGTTTCCTTTTGCCCCGTTGTCTGTCATCATAGGCAGTCGCGAGGTCGGTGGGCAAGGCCATCATACACGGCGAGCCGCAGGAAGGGCGGCGGACAGACGAACCGGCGAGCAGGCGGTCGGCCGCCGTTCAGTGTCCCGACGGCTCGCCGCGGGCGACGGGACCGGGCCGGCCGGGTCACGTCGCCCGTCCGGCCGGCCGTCACGCCGTCACTAGGAGCCGAACGTCACTCCCACCGTGAGCGGAAGGAATTTGAGCGAGCTACCAGTGGTCTGCACGCTGAGGTAGCGGCCCTCGACGAAGAGGTGCACGAGGCCTGCGCCCAACGACAGGCCGGCGCCCGCGCCCCACGTGAACTTGGTCTCTGAGTCATCGATGCCCTGCGACGGCGCCTTGATCTTCATGTTGTAGACGCCACCGCCGGCGAGCAAGTACGGCTTCACCATCGGCGCCGCAACGGGAATGCTCCATACCACGTTCGCGAGCGCGCCGATGAACTTCGTGTTCCCGTCAGGGGAGAACAGGTCGTCGTGGCTGGTCTGGCCGTACATCCCGTCCACGCGCACCCCCACCGGGGACATCGGGACCTTGAACTCCACTTTGCCCAGCGCGTGCCACCCGGCCTTGTCGAAGTCGCCGTAGGCGCTGGTCGGGGCAACCAGGCCGCCGCCGATGCCGAAGCGCGCGCCTTGCGCCCGCGCGACCGCGGTCGCACCGAGCGACCCGAGACCGACCGCGACGAGAACTGCGAGAAGCCGCCTCATGGACCCTCCTTGTTTCGGTAAATATTCGGGACTCGGGCGCGCTCCATGATTGAGGATTCGGCCTGGGAGCGCAAGCGGCCGCGGCAGAACCAGGCGCTTTACGAGCCTCCGGGCGGGTGTCAGGTGCTGGGTGAGGGAGGCGGTCCCTGACACCCAGCACCTAACACCCAACGCCCACTTTCGTTTACAGCGACCGCAGGCAGGCCGTCAACTCACGGGCTCGCGGGGAGGTGCGCCCGCAGGACGTCCCGGACAACGCCGAGTCGCTCGGGGAGGTCGGCGAGCGTGAGCGTGCAGACCCCGTCGCCACGCGCCGGACGGCCCGTTGAGCTCCCCGGCGTGTCGCCCGAAAGCCTCGATCCCCTCGCGATCCGTGCTGCGGCCCGACGCTCTTGCTAGATTCCTCGAGCGCCGAATCGTGGCTCGCCGCGGCAATGGCCGAGCGTGCCGTGTCGCCCCAACGCTCCCTGTACAACCAGCGGACCGTGACCCTCGACTCGACCAATATCGAGGCACTCCCCCAGCTGGCCTCGAGCTTCTACGGCGTCGAGCAGCTGGATAGCGCCATCGCATCGCGCAGCGCACCACCGCCCGCGACCCCTCCTACGCCTACGCCTACGCTGGCCTCGTGTGCTTCCTGGATGCCGTCGGCCGCCCCCTGGAAGCGCTAGCCTGGGGTGCCCAGGCGGGCGATCGACTCCTCCCATGCGCCCCTTCATGACTACCTCGCGGACTATCGTTGGGCGCCTCGCCGACGCGGGCCGTCTCAAGCCGGCGCTGGCTCATCTTGCCGCAGGCGACACTGCTGCCGCCCGGACCGAAGTCGAGGCGGCAGCGCGACTCCTGCGCACGAAGCTCGACCGCGCGCGGGGGATTGGTCGTACTACGAGGCGGGTAACCTCGGCGGCGCGTATGCCCAGCTGGGCGAAGCCGACAGCGCCAGCTCGTGGATCCGGCGTCTCACTCCCAGCCAGCGGCGCTATCACGGCCCGCCGCTTTTCCCGCGTCACGGGCTGTGGCAGCCGCTCCGCGCCGATGCGCGCTTTCAAGCGCTGCTCGCGGAAGCGCGCGTCCGTGAGGGGCTGGACGGCCACCTCCACGAATGCGTCTCGCCACGTGGCGGCGCGGTGCAAGGACGTCCCGGCAGATGTTCACGCCGACACCACCAATACCACGATTCCCCACGCGAGCGTCAACAGCGTCACCGGCACCTCGACCGCGCGTATTCACCGAACCCGATGCGCACTCCGCGCGTCTCCGCGCGCTCAGCCACGATCAGCTTCGCCATCGACCCGATCAGCAGCAGATTCCCCGCGAACGTCGAGCCCATCGCCAGCACGCGCCACATGGCGGCGTACGCATCGGGGAGCGACAGGACGCCGAACACGACCATGGCGACCGCGCCCACGAGGCTCGCCGCCGGTCGGTTCAAGTGGACGAACGGCAGCCGCTGGACGGCGATGAGTAGGTAGGTGAGGCCGAAGATAATGAGACCGGTAGTCATGCGAATGCGGAGTGCGGAATTCCTTTCTCGACCGTCGCCCGATCAACTCCGCATTCCGCACTCCGCATTCCGCATTCGGTCAGATCTCCCAATT
>DASUAL010000054.1:0-81010 GCA_035763805.1 Gemmatimonadales bacterium | reverse complement strand
CGGTACTTCCCGGTCGGCGCACCGGCGAACGACACTTCGTACTTCTCGTTCGGCTGCGTGAGGAACGGACCGATGAGGTCAGCCATCGCATTCGGCATGCCTTTCTTCAGCACGTCCGCCGCGCCCTTGGGGATCGAATCGCCGTAGAACGCCACGTTGTGGGGGCCGCCCGAGACGTTGATGAACCGCAGGACCGTGCCCGGCTTGATGGTCAGCACGGCGGGCTCGAACGCGGCTTTGGTGCTGCCGTCGCCCGTCATCTTCACCTCGACGATGGCGGCTTGGGTGGTTGGCGCCTCCGGCGCCGCAGCCGCTTGCCCCGGCGTCGCGGCAGCAGCCTCGGCCGCCTCAGACTTCTTCTCCCCTCCACACGCGAGCACGCCGAGCGCGAGGAGCGTCGTGAGCGCAGTCAACCGCATTGCCCTAGTCCTCCGATAACGATGGCTGGAGAATCGCTTGTGAACGCGTTCACAATAACCCGGTGGGCTCCAAAACGGGAGCCCCGCACTGACAAGCACCGCACGCCGTTGCGTTTTTGCGCCGGCGCGACGACACTGATGCCCATGCCGGATGCCACGATCCCCCAAATCCCTGCCGACGAGTTGGCTCACCGGCTCGACCGCGGCGAGCGCGTTCAGCTGCTCGACATCCGCGCCTCCGAACACGTCGCACGGGGCACTGTCACCTTCGGCCCGACGCCCGACTTCCGTGCCCTTCCCGCATCGGAGATCTACCGGCTGCCGAGCCTCGAGCCTTTGGGACTCGACCCCGCGGACCCCGTCGCCGTGATCTGCGGACACGGCAACTCGAGCAAACAGGCGACCCTGTTCCTCCGCAAAAAGGGCTTCGACGCCTACAGCATGACAGGCGGGATGGCGGCGTGGGAAACGGTTTACCTGGCGCGACCGCTGTCGCCCACGCCCTCGTTGCAGCACGTTGTACAGCTCGACCGCGTCGGCAAAGGCGCACTCAGCTACGTGCTCGTGAGCGACGGCGACGCCGTGATCGTCGATCCGGGGCGCCACCTCGAGCGTTACCACACGCTGCTCCAGGACTTGGGCGCCACGGCCGCGGCGGTCGTGGACACGCATGTGCACGCCGACTATCTGAGCGGCGCACGGGCGGCCGCGGAGCGTTGGCACGTGCCCTATTTCCTGCATCCGCAGGATGCACGCTCGCCGTACGATGGCGCGGACGGCCGCTTCGCCTATCAGGCGATCAGCGACGGCGATACCGTCGCCTTCGGCCGCGCCACCCTGCGCGTGGTCCACGTGCCCGGGCACACCCTCGGGAGCGTAACGCTGGTCGCGGATGAGTCGCTCGCCCTGACAGGCGACTTCCTGTTCGTGCAATCCGTCGGACGCCCCGACCTCGGCGGCCAACGCGACACCTGGGCGTTGCTCTTATGGCAAAGCCTCGAGCGCGTGCGGCGAGAATGGCCGGGAGACCTGCTGGTGCTGCCCGCGCACTACGCGGGCGAGCGCGAGCGCCGCGCCGACCGCAGCGTGGCCGCGCGCTTCGACGTCGTCGCGGCGACCAACGAAGCGGTTGCGATCCAGGACGAGCGCACGTTTCTCGCGTGGGTTTCCGCGAACACACCGGCGCCCCCGGACAGCTACCGGACGATCAAGCTGGCGAACCTGGGGCTAGTGGACGTCTCGGAAGCCGATGCAGAGATCTTGGAGTTCGGACCTAACCAGTGTGCAGTGAGATAGGGCGGTAAGAGACGGTATGGGGCGGCAAGAGGCGGTAGGCAACCGGTGCATTACCGCCTCCTACCGCCCCCTACCGCCCCTTACCGCCCCTTATTCGACCGGCGCCTGGACTGTCACGTACACCCAGTCCGTTCCGCCGAGCGTCTGCATCCCGTGCGGCACGCCCGCCGGGATGTGCACGAGATCGTTCGCCGATACCTCGATGCGGTCGCCATCGAGCAGCATGACACCCCGGCCCGCGAGCGTGAAGACCAGCACGGCCGCCCTATCCTCGACGGAGATCGGAACCACACCGCCGGGCTTCATGACGGTGTGCTCGAACGAGAGGCCCGTCAGCATGCCGGGCAGGTTGAGAACGGTGTGGTGGCGGAACTCTTCCGCCGTGGCGGGCAGCTTGGTGAGACGGCGGTAGGTGTAGCGCGGCACGATTCCCCATCCAGTAGGGCGCGGCAACCTGACGCCGATCGCAGCGGGATGCTCCCGAAATGTTGGTACGGGCGGCTCCCCCCCGCAACCCTGTGCAACAGTCGCCACGCCCGGCGTCTCTCATGACGTCCTTCACAGGATCGTGTCGCCATGCAGTCCGCTAAGCGTGCCATCGGCCTCTGTTGCGCCCTCGTCCTATCACCGGCCCGGTGGGGCCTCGCGCAGGGCTGGATCGAGCCGATCCGACCGCTGCCTCCGATCACCCGCGGCGCCGTCGAGAAGGTGCGCAGCGCCGTCCAGGTCGCAGTGACACGGCGGAGCGCGCGCGTCACCGTCGAGGAGTGGTTCCGCAACACGGGCCCGCTGCTGGACGAGGGCGTCTATCTGTATCCGCTGCCCGGCGAAGCGGTGTTCAGCGACTTCTCCCTCTGGCAGGGCGACCGCGAGCTCAAGGGTGAGCCGATGGACGCCGCCCAGGCGCGCGCGATCTACGAAAACATCGTCCGTCAGAAGCGCGATCCAGCGCTCATCGAGCTCGCGGGGCACGGCCTGCTCCGCGCGCGTGTGTTTCCCATCAACCCCGGCGAGACGCGCAAGATCACGCTGCGCTACACCCAGGTCCTGGATCGCGTGGGCGAGGCGTGGCGGTTCCGCTACGCCGCGGGCGCGGGACCGGGGGCGGCCGCGGCTTCACGGAGCTTGCGGGTGCAGGTGGACAGCGCGGCCCGCTTCGGCGACCCGTATTCGCCCACGCATCGGCTCACGGTCAACCGCCGCGACGACCGCCTGGAGCTGGCGCTCGACGACACCAGCACCCGGGGCGACCTCGAGCTGTTTCTGCCGCTCGTGCGCGGACTCGTCGGCATGTCTCTCACCACGGACCGGCCTGTGGGTGAAGACGGTTTTTTCATGCTGCTACTCGCGCCGGGGCGTGCGGCCGCGACGCCGTCACTGCGACGCGACCTCGTCGCCGTGCTCGACCTATCGGGCTCGATGTCAGGGGACAAGCTCGACCAGGCGAAGGCCGCGCTCGCGCAGCTCTTGAGCACCCTCCGGCCACGCGACCGGTTCCGCGTGGTCACGTTCGGGAGCGGCGTGCGTCGTTACGCCGTGGGGTGGACGGAAGCGTCGAGAGACAACGTTCGCGCAGCACAGGACTGGGTACGCGGGCTCGCCACGGACGGTGGTACCAATATCGCGGGCGCGCTCACGGAGGCCTTCGCCGAACCGCCGGGCGAGAGCGCTCTCGGCGTGGTCGTGTTCCTGACGGACGGCATGGCCACCGTAGGCGAGACCGACCCTGAGCGCATCGCCGACCGGGCGGAGCGCGGCCGCGGGGCCTTTCGCGTCTTCGCGTTCGGTATCGGGTATGACGTGAACACGTATCTCCTCGATCGGCTGACCGAGCGCGCACGCGGCCTGACCGAGTACGTCCAGCCGGGCGCCGATATCGAGCAGGCCGTCGGCGCGCTCGCCGCGAGGGTATCGAGTCCGGTGCTCACCGACATCGAACTGAGGGCGGATGGGGTGGAGCTGTACGACGTGCAGCCGCAGAGCCTGCCCGATCTGTTCGCCGGCGACGAATTGGTCGTGTTCGGGCGGTACCGGGGAGAGGGAAGACGAGAGCAGTCCGTGACGGCGATCGGCCGGCGAGCCGGCCGGGAGGAGCGGTTCACGACCACCGCGGCCTTCCATGACGAGCATGCCGGGAGGGACTACCTCCAGCAACTGTGGGCCGCGCGCAAGGCGGGCGCGCTCTCCCGCGAGATCCGGCTGCGGGGGTCCAATCCCGAGCTTGTGAACGAACTCAAGCGCCTCGCGCTGCGTTACGGCATCCTGACCGAATACACGTCGTACCTGGTGCAGGAGCCCGGCGTCGTCGCAGCACGGCCGGACATCGCCCCGGCCCCGTTGCCCCGAGACCAGGCGGGTGCGGGCGCCGTGCTCCGGGCCGAGGCGGAGCGCAAGCTCGCAAGCACCTTCAATCTCGAGGCGGTCGTGGCGGGAGCCGCAGAGGCAGACTCAAGCGCCGCAGTAGGTCGCGGGAGGCCGAGCCGTACCCAGCGGGTCGCCGGCCGGATATTCGTGTGGCGCGACAGCACGTGGACCGACATCGCCCACGGGGACTCGCTGCGGATCGTGAAGGTGGCGGCTTTCAGCGATGCGTACTTCGCCTTGCTGCGGGCACTGCCGGAGCTCGTCAAGCCCGCCGCGCTGGAGCCGACCGTGCTGGTGGCCGGGCGCCGTGTGAGCGTCAAGATTGAGGCGGGGGGGAAGACGACTTGGCAAGGCGGCGAACTGGAGCGGCTGGTGAAAGCGTTTCGAGGATGAGACGAATGCGGAATGCGGAATGCGAAATGCGGAATCGCAAGGGGAGCGTCCGTCTCGACCTCGCCCTTCCATTCCGCACTCCGCATTCCGCATTCCGCACTTGATGCCCCGTGCCCGACGACCTGGCGGAGATCTATCGCACCACGTACCGCGCGCTCGTGCGCTTCCTCTACCGCAAGGTGTGGGACGCCGAACGCGCCGAGGATCTCGCTCAGGAAGCGTTCGCTCGGGCGCTGGTGCACAGGCCGGTCAAGGCCAGGGGGTGGCTCTTCATTGTGGCGGCGAACATGGCGCGGGACGATGCCCGGCGGGCGGCACGCGAGCGGCGCCACCTCACGCTGCTCAAGGCGGAGCCCCAAGAGAGCGCCCCCGCTGTGGACGAAGCGCTGCACGACGAAAGCGAGCGGACCCGCGTCCGGGCCGCGCTCGAGCAGCTGACGCCCCGCGACCGCGAGGTGCTGCTGTTGTGGGATTCAGGCCTATCGTACGAGGAGATTGCCGCGCAGACGGGACTGGCGCGCGGCGCCGTCGGCACTACGCTCGCCAGGGCGCGCCGGCGGCTCGTGGAAGCGTTCGAAGCGGGAGAGAATGGTGAACATGTCGCACGTGGATGACGGTACGCTGCACGCCTATCTCGACGGCGAGCTCGCGCCGGCGGAGGCGCAGGGCGTCGCGGCGCACGTGGCGCAGTGCCCGGCCTGCCGCACCCGTCTGGACGAAGAGCGCGCGCTGATCGCTCGCGCCGACCAGTTGCTCGGGCTGGCCGCTCCCCCCGACCGCCAGGTCCCGCCGTTCCGCGCCGGCGATTCGAAGCCTCCGGCCCGGCTGTGGTGGCGTGTGCGCCTGCCGATCGCGTGGGCGGCCACCGTCGTGCTCGCGCTCGGGGTCGGGATGTACCTCGGCTCGGGATCCGCGCCACTCGCGCCGCCAGGTGTGGAGAGCGCCCGCGATCTGGCGGAACCCGACGTATCGACGCTCTCCGCTCGCCGCGAGACCGTCGCGGCGCTGCGTGCCAAGCCAGCCGCTCGGCAGCCCGACCGGCCGGCGCGGCCGGCCACCCCCGCCGGCACGGTCGCGGCTGCGGAAGAGAAACGAGCGGACGCTGCCGGCGCACCGGCCATGGCAGCCCGGCCGGAGACCGTGGCCGCGTGGCGCGTCCGCGAAGAGCTCGCGGCCCGCGCCCTCGAGCAGAACCGCCTTGCACCGGCACCCGCCCCCAGCGTCTCTAACGTCATTACTCGCGAGGGCTATGCGCAGATCGGGCCTCCCCTCACCCTCGACAGTGCCCGCGCACTGCTCGGCACGGATCCTCTCGCCGTGCCCAACCTGCCGGTCCGCGGGATCCATCAAGCGCGCCGCATCGGCTACTCGACGGTCGTAATCGTGGAGCAGGCACTCGACTCGACCACGACGATCGACGTGATCAGCGGGCGACTCAGTTCGCTCCGGCTCGAGGCGGCGCGTCCCGCCGAGCGCGCACTGCTAGGGCGTGCGGGAACGCCGAAGGACTCCGTTGCACCGGCCGGCCGCAAGGCCAAGGCCGTGCCTGCGGGCGGCGCCGTCGCGGACCCGGCGGCCGCAGATTTGGTCGGTGAAGTCCGAGGTCCCCTGTCCGCGGATTCTCTCGCCGCCTTGCGGCGCCGCCTCAAGCCGCTGCACCCGTAGACGACACCGACGATCCGCCGCATCACTGAATCGTGATGCTGGCCCGCATGGGTCCCGTCGTCGGGGTCGCGTGAAACTTGCAGTAGTACTCGCACGTCACGGGCCTCGACGAGGCGATGAGCGCTACGCCGAGTGACGTTGCCCCACCTGCTACCGCGATATTCCAGCTGGGGCAGCCCGTGGGATTCGCGGGGTTGGACGTGGCGGTGTGGGGCGTGGCATCCGCATTCTGCCAACTCACCGTCGTACCGGAGATCACAGGTAACGTGCTGGGGTCGAACAGCGTACCTGCCATGCAGATCTTTGTCGCCGACGGTGTACACGCGCGCGGTCCGCCATCGTACGGCGATGTGCCGCAGGCCGCGCCTGACACGAGTGCGATCACGAGACGGTTCCACTGCATGAGATCCTCCACCGGTACGCTGGCGATGGTATTGGGCAACCCCTCAATGTTGCTCCCGCTCCAGCGTATCCGCCGCCAGCCGCGGTGAGATCATCGGGTATCGGCCCGCGAACCACCCTATGGCCACCGCGAAGAGGCCACTGAACAAGAGCGTGACGCCGATTTCCGGGACGCCGATCGCCGGGCCGGCGCCACCGTTGATCGACGGAACCACCTCCACGTAGCGCTCGAGCCAGATGCCGACCAGGCTGATCAGCGCGAAGCCGAACAGCGTCGGCGGGTAGCGCTTCGGTTTGACCCCGAGCAGGCCTACGAAGGGGATCACGAACACGAGCAGGAACACCCCAACCCCCACCGGCCGCCACGGGCCGATCAGACGATAGAAGACGAAGTACGTCTCCTCGGGGAGGTTGCCGTACCAGATCACCAGGTACTGCGACCACATGAGGTAGGCCCAGAAGACGGTGAATCCAAAGCACAACTTTCCGAGGTCGTGGAGCTGCCTCGCCGACACCAGCCGGTCGAGCCCCATGGGCCGTCGTACCAGGATGGTGACCACGGCGAGCGCCATCAGCGCCGCGAGGAAGCTGCCCATGAAATAGAACGCACCGAACAGATTGCTGACCCACTTGTGGGCGAGCGACATCATCATGTCGAACGCCAGCAGGCTGTACCCGAAGGCGTAGCCGACGATCAGAATCGCCGCCTCGCGGGCGATCTGGTCGCGGCCATCGAGCCGTTCGGCGGGGCGGCCGTCAGCCAGCTCCCGCAGGTCGGGCGCCAGGTCGTGGCGCACGAAGCGCCAGGAGAGCCACGCCAGCGCCGCGAGGATCAGACCGTTGCGCGGGAAGAAGAACTTGGCGGTGAGCCAGCCGCCCACCTCGGGCCTTGACTCGTGCAGCCAGGTGAAGATGTGGCTCCGGCCGATGTACAGCCCGACGTACAGCACGAGCGCGACCGCCAGAAACGCCGCAGCCGCCTCGGCGAACCGAATCACCACGCCGGACCAGTGTCCCTTCGCGAGCTTCTGCGTTGCCGCGAACACGACGAGCCCCTGCGCCAGCCCGGTCCAGAACATGAAGTTGAAGTGGTAAGACTGCCACGCGCGCGCCTCCTGCCCGGCCCTGAGCGTCCACAGAAAGGCGGCCGCCCCGATGGCCGTGGCGAGCAGGCCGTACGCGATGAACGTCTTCACGGGGAACCGGCGCGCCCGCTCGACGAGCTCCGCCCGCGACACGACCGCCGCCGCGCTCACCGCTGGGTTCCGCTCCGGGCCCCCGCCCCCGCCTGGAGTGTGCGGATGTAGTTCACGAGGTCCCAGCGGTCCGTACCGAGCACCTTGTCGCCATAGTGCGGCATCAGCCCGCGGCCCATCGCCTGGGCGTTCACGGTCACCGCGTACAGGTAGCCGTCGCTCCTGCGGGCTGCGGTGTCACTGACGAGTGACCGGACGGCAGGGAACGGCCCCCCGGCCGCCGAGGAAACCGGGCCGTCGCCCCTTCCCGTTGCGCCGTGGCACACCAGGCAGTACGTGTCGTAGACGAACCGCCCCCGATTGATCGATTCGGACGTCCGCGCCCTGGGGTTCACCAGCCGGTCGGCGGTGTTCAGGTCCGCCGTCGGCTCGATGCCGGTGATCGGCACGGTGCCCGCCACCGGCGCCAGTGGCTTGGCGTAGGGCTTGATGCTGCGCTGATGTCGCATCGTGGAGAACCACCCGATCCGGTGCACCACGTCATCCGGGTTGCAGGCCGCGAGCGCCGTCAGCGCGAGGGCACACAGCGCCAGCCTACGCACGCCGCACCTCCTCCGCCCCCGCCGCGCGGAGCAGCTTTTCGACCTGGCCCTGGCGAGCCGGCTCGCATGGGACGAAGATGCCGAACCTGTCGTTCGTGAATCGCGAGTCGTAGGCGACGGTGCCGAGCCGGCGCGCCGCGAATAGCGCGTTGAAGGCGATGCCGAGGATGGTCGAGAGCGCACCGAACAACACCGTCATCTCGAACATGATGACGACGTACGGCGGAATCGAGCCGATCGGCTTGCCGCCCACGACGATCGGCCAGTCGTACGACATGTAGAGAGTGATCCAGGCGCCGATGGCGCAGCCGGCGACGCCGCCGATCAGGGTGAACATGCGCACGGGGCTCACCGCCTGGCCGAGGGCGTCCTCGATCTCGTGGCGCGGGATCGGCGAGTAGACGGTGAAGTCCGTGTGCCCCGCGTCGCGCAGCCGTGCGATCGCGTCCACGGTGGCGTCGAGGTGGCTGAACACGCCGAGCACGCCCGCCGTCGGAGGCGGATGGAAGATCGTGCGGATCGTCTCGACGGGGTTCGGGAGTCTCACGCGTGCACCGCCCCTTCCCGGTGCGGCGCCCGCCGCGGCGCGGGCAGCACTTCCTTCACCTCCGAGATCGACACCGCCGGGAAGTTCTTCACGAACAGCAGGAACCACATGAAGAACCAGCCGAAGCTGCCGGCCATGATGCCCCAATCGGCCCACGTCGGGTTGTACGTCGCGTTCGCGAAGCGCTCGTACGGCTCGCCCGCGAGCGACACCACGATGATCACGTAGCGCTCGAACCACATGCCGACGTTCACGAAGATCGACATCACGAACAGCGCCAGGATGTTCGTGCGAATCTGCTTGAACCACAGGAGCTGCGGGAGGAACGCGTTGCAGACGTACATCGTCCAGGACGCCCACCAAAACGGGCCGAAGGCGCGGTAGTAGAACGCGGCCCGCTCGTGCGGGTTGCCCCCGAACCAAGCGACGAAGTTCTCGGTGCAGTAGGCGTACGCGACGATCATCCCCGTTAACAGGCACAGCTTCGCGAGGTTCTCGAAGTGGTGCCCGGTGATGAGCTCCTCCAGGCGGAAGAGCTTACGAATCGGCACGAGCAACGTGATCACCATGGCGACGCCGGAGTAGATGGCGCCTGCCACGAAGTACGGGGCGAAGATCGTCGCGTGCCATCCCGGGACGATCGCCATGGCGAAGTCCCAGGACACGACGCTGTGCACGGAGAGCACGAGCGGCGTCGCGAGCGCGGCGAGGTACAGGTAGCCGCGGGTATAGTGACGCCACTGCTCGTTCGTCCCCCGCCAGCCAAGTCCCGTGATCGCGTAGAGCTTCTTGCGCCAGCCGGTGGCGACGTCGCGCACCGCCGCGATGTCCGGGATCAGTCCCATGATGAGAAACACGGTCGAAACGGTGAAGTAGGTCCCGATCGCGAACTCATCCCAGATGAGCGGGGACTTGAAGTTGGGCCACAGGCCGCGCTCGTTCGGATACGGGATCAGCCAGTAGAAGTACCACTGGCGCCCGATGTGGATCAGCGGAAACAACCCCGCCGTCATCACCGCGAACACCGTCATCGCCTCGGCGGTGCGGTACACCGCAGTGCGCCATCCCGAGCGGAATAGGAACAGGATCGCGGAGATCAGCGTGCCCGAGTGCGCGATGCCGACCCAGAAAACGAAACAGGTGATATAGACGGCCCAGTACACCGGGTGCGAGTAACCTGCGAGGCCCAGCCCGTAGCGCAGCAGGAACAGCAGGCACACGATCCCGACCCCGAGCAGCGCTACCGCGAGGCCGAGCAGCGCGAAGTAGCCCTTGCCCGGATGCCCGAGTGTGCGCGCGATAGCGCGCGTGACGAAATCGTAGGTGACGCGTGGCGCCTGAGTCTCAGCCATGCGGTCCGGTCTCCGCGACGTCGCCGTGCACGACGCGGGCGAGGTAGGTGATGGCGGGCTTGGTGTTCAGCCCTGCCAGGACGTGGTAGCCGCGCGGGTCCCGGGCGAGCTGCGCAACGCGTGACGACGTGTCGTGCAGGTCACCGAACACGATCGCCTCCGACGGGCAGGCCTGCGCGCATGCGGGCGTAATCTCGCCGTCCTGGACGTTGCGGTCCTCGAGCCGGGCGCGGTTTTGGGCGGCGCGGATGCGCTGTACGCAGAAGGTGCATTTCTCCATCACGCCCTTCTCGCGCACCGTGACGTCGGGATTGAGCAACATGTTCAGCGGATCGGGCCAGCTTTCCCATTCACCGCCCGGCTCCGCGAAGTTGTGCCAGTTGAAGTAGCGCACCTTGTAAGGGCAGTTGTTGGCGCAGTAGCGTGTGCCGACGCAGCGATTGTACACCTGGCCGTTCAGGCCGTCGGGCGTGTGGTACGCCGCGTACACCGGACACACCGGCTCGCACGGCGCGTTGCCGCACTGCTGGCACAGCATCGGGGTCACGACCGCCCCGACCGGTCGGCCGTGATCGCCGCCCGTGTAGTAGCGCTCAATCCGCATCCAGCTCATCTGGCGCCGCCGGACCACGAGCTCCTCGCCCACCGTGGCCAAATTGTTCTCCGCATAGCACGCGGTGACGCACGCCGAACAGCCGGTGCACTTCGTGAGGTCGATCGCCATCGCCCAGCGCGGGTGCTCGCCCGCGTAGTCGCCGAGCGACGCCTTCTTGTGCTGCGCCTCCGCCCACTCCTCGAGCGCCCGCTCGGCGTACGACGGTACCCCGTGCTCGGCGAACGGATGCTGGCCGGGCTTCAGCCGCTCCGCCCGCTCGAGCGGCAGGACCTCGATCACGCCCCGCCCCTGCTCGCGCGCGTCGCCCTCGATCGTGGCGAGCCGACGGTGGTCGCCCGTCCGCGCGACGGCGACGCTGACGGTGAACGCGCGTCCACCGTAAGCCGTGGGCACGTCGCCGAGCAGCTCGAACGCGTTGAAGGAGCGGTCCTTCGCGTAGCGACCGTAGGCCTTGTGCCCCTGACCGATGGGAACGGCGAGCACTCCCCGCCGGATCCCCGGGGAGACCCAGACGGGAGCGCGCACGGCTCCGAACGGCGACTTGAGCAGCACCACATCCCCGCTCACCACCTGCCACTTCGCCGCGGTCTCGGGATGCACCTCGACCCACGCGTGCCATGTGATCTTGGACACGGGGTCGGGGAGCTCCTGCAGCCACGACTTGTTGGCGCCACGCCCGTCGTGCAGGGCGATCGACGGGAGGGCCACGAGCAGCGGCTCCTCAGGCGAGGGGCGCCACCCGAGCAGGGGCTTCGCACCGCCCGGCGCCGACTTGCCAAGCTCCAGGCTCAGCCGAACAGCTTGTGGCGGCGGGTCCCGGTAGATCCCGCCGTGTTGCAGCGCGTCGGTCCAGAAGTCCTCGAACGCCAGCCCGCGGCCCAACCGGCCGTGGAGCTCGCGCCAGCGCGTCTGCACATAGTCTCGGAAGGTCCCCGGTTTGCCCGTCGTCCGCAGGAGGACATCCCCCGTGTGCATCGTGCCTGGCAACACGGGCTGCATGACAGGCTGCTGCAGTGCGTACACGCCGGCGCGAGGCTGGCTGTCGTTCCACTGTTCGAGCGGATGGAGATCGGGGAGAACGAGATCCGACGCCGCCGCGGTCTCATCCAGATAGGACGAGAAGCTGACCTTGTAGCCGACCCGTCCCAGGGCCTGCGAGAACGTGCCCGGGAGCGAGTGCACGGGATTCGCGCCGTGCACGAGGAGCAGCGGCACCCTGCCGGCGTTCATGTCCGCCACGAGGTCGGCCATCTGCCGGAATGACCCGGCGCCTTCGAGCGCGTGGTTCGGCCCGAACCTGACCGTCTTGCCGACCTGGCCGGCCACGTAGTTCAGGACGTTGACCGCGACCACGATCTCGGCGCCGTTCGGGTACTGCGCCGTCATTCCCCCCGCCACTGCGAGGCCCCCCTTCGAGGCCGCGAACTCGCGGGCGAGCCGCTCGATCTGCCGCGCCTCGACGCCGACCGCATCGGCCACCGTGCCCGGCGCGTGGGCGGCCAGCAAATCCCGCAGGCGCGCCGCGTCGGCCGGCACGGCCGCCAGCCGGCCGCTCGCGATGACGTGCGCCATCGCGAGCGCCATGAGCCCTTCCGTTCCGGGCGCCGCCGCGATCCACTCGTCCGCGCTCATGCCCGTGAGCGAGAGTCTCGGGCCGACGTAGACGAACCTCGCCATCGACGCATCACGCCCGGCCTGAAAAGCGTGCGCGCGGGTGAAGCCGTTCTGGTAGCCGACCGGAGACAGCCAGGTCTCCATGAAGTCGGCGCCGAACGACACGATGTACTTGGCGTTTGCGAAGTCGTACAAGGGGATGGCCGACGTGCCGAACGCGAGGCGGTTGCCTTCTCGCAGCGCCTCGAACGCGAAGGGCTCGTACGTGACGTGCCGGCCGCCGATCTCCCGCATCCACGTGTCGACCAGCTGGCCGAAGGAGCCCGTCTCGAGCCCGGTAACGAACACGATTCCCCGCCCGCGCGCGTCTTTGATCTTCGCGGCGAGCCGCGCGATGCCCTCGTCCCACGTGAGCTTCTGCCACTCGCCGCTCTGGCCTCGCGCCATGGGCTCGGTCACGCGGTCGGGGTCATAGAGGCCTTGCAATGCCGCCTGGCCGCGCGAGCACAGGCGACCGCCGTTGATCGGGGACTCCGGGTTCCCCTCGAGCTTGATGACGCGGCCTTCCCGGACCTTGGCGTGCAGCCCGCACCCCGCCGCGCACTCGCGGCACGTCGTGGCGTACCACGTCGCCGTGCCGGGAACCTGATTCTCCGGCGCGACGAGGTACGGAATCAACTGCTCGGTCGGCTCGGGGCCGATGCCGCACGCGGAGAGCGCGGCGGCGCCGCCGCTGGTGACGCCCACGACCTTGAGGAACCGTCTTCGGTCCATCGGCTCCGCCCTCAGTAGTGGCACAGCGTGCAGTCGCGGCTCACCTGGCGCTGCACGTGGCAGGTGACGCACCAACCCATCTTGAGCGTCGCCACCTGGTACACTTGCGACATCGCCCGCACGTCCCCGTGGCAGTTGATGCAGCTCTCCGTGCCGAGCGTCTTGATGTGGCGCATATGCGGGAAGCGGACGAAGCCCGGCAGCGCGTGGATCCGAACCCACTCCGACGGCTTCTTGCCGAGCCACGCCGCTTGCACCTTCCGGACCTCCGCGGCTTCGGCGGCGCGCGCCGCGGAGTCACGCGCGGCGCTGAGCGTGCTCCCCCCTCCGAACGGGCGTTTCCCGCCCGCAACCAGCTGGTGGCACCCGAAGCAGGTTTGCATCGAGGGGATGCCCGGCGCGCTCGAGACCGCCACCGTGGCGTGACAGTACAGGCAGGGAATCTGGTACTGGCCGGCGTGGACGTCGTGACGGAAGAAAAGCGGCTGCCGGGGACCTGCGAGTTTCCCCGTATCGCTGATGACGGGAGCTTGGTAGGCTGCAGGTTGTCCGTTCTGCGCCGCGGCGGGGACGGTCATCAGGCAGGCGACTGCAGCGCCCACCGCGGCCCTGCCACTCCCCTTCGTCATCAATAGCACTCGATGGCGAATGTATCGTTTGTGTGTGGAACGGCTTGCGGGCGCCAGAATGTAGCGCCAGCGCCGAATGGCGCACAAGGCCCGCGCCGGCTACTCAGGCCGTGCCAGAAAGTGATGTTTCAGCCGGATGACATGCACGAACGCGTCGACCGCCTCGAGGTCCGGGAATTCCAGCCAGCACCACCGCACCCCGCTCGCGAGCGTGCCGTCGCGCATCGCCTGCCGCAGCGGCCTCGGCAGGCCGTCCGTCATGGCGAGCTCGTGCTCTTCCACCTGCGTGACGACGAAGGTCCCGCTGACGCTGGTCTCCATCGGATGGAGGTAGCCAAGCTTGCGGCCGCCCACCTCGTACATCCACACCCACTTCCACGCGGTGCCCAAGAACACCACCTGCTCCGTGACGTGGCGCAGCGCGCGGATCCCCTCTCGCGCCCGTTTGAACCGCTGCGCCGCACGCTGTGGCAGGTCCTTGATCGGCGCGTCGGACTTGGGCCGCTTGCGCGGGTTCTTGTAGAGGTTCGAGGCCCAGTAGCCGGCAGGTTGGTGGTCGATGGGGACCATAAGTGTGTCTATTGTAAAGCGCGCGTGACCGAACGGAAGCGCCCCACGTCGAGGAGCCTGCCCACGGACACGCCCGGCACCGCCATCCGGCCGTCGTTGCCCATGTTCAGCTTGATCACATCCGCGCCGCGCCCGTACCATCGAGCGCTTGGCTCCAGGTCCGAGGCGTGGACGCACAGCGGCAGGCTGGCGACGGCGAGCGCCGCCTGGGACCCGATCCCGGATTCGGGCATGGTCCCCGCCCAGAGCTCGGCGCGGTGCTCGACCGCGACCCTGTAGATGTGGCACACCTCCGTGAGTCCGCCGACCCGGTGCACCTTGATGTTCCACACCTTCGGGCCGTCGAGCGACAGCACCTGGTGAGCCCACCTGGCGTCGCGGAGAGTCTCGTCGAGGCACACCGGCGTGCGGAGCTCGCGGCCGAGCCGGGTGTGGCCCACCAGCTCATCCGGATGGAGCGGCTGCTCAATGTACAGGAGCCCGGCGCCGTCGAGTGTCCGCAGCGCCCGCTCGTGCTCGGGCCAGGTGTAGGATCCGTTCGCATCCACGGTGAGTGGGACGTCGGCCCGGGCCATGCCCGCCCGCGCCGCCCGCACCGCGATCTCGTCCCAGCCCGGCATCACCTTGATCTTGACGCGGCGGTATCCGAGCTCGAGTGCTTGGTACACCCGGCGCTCCAGCGTTGCGGGGTTCCGGTCCTCCGGGATACCGAGGGCCACGCCACACGCGACAGTCGCGGCGCGCTCGACGCCGAGGCGCGAGGCGAGCAACTGTCCGAGCCCGACGCCCCGGCGGTCGGCCTCGAGGTCCCAGGCGGCAGTCTCGACGCCGGCCCGTGCGAACGCGTTGCCGCGGACTCCGTCACGCAACACTGCGTCCACCGCCTCAGGCGACGCGAACTCGCGTCCCGTGACCCGCGGGAGCAGCACACGCTCGATCAGGTCGCGAGCGCCGGCCAGCGTCTCCTCGGAGTAGAACGGCAGCTCGAACGGCGGCGACTCGCCGTATCCCGTGTGGCCCTCGCCGTCGTGCAACACGACGATGAGCGACCGCCGCGCGTCAATGCGGCCGCCCGAGATGATGAACGGCTCCACGAAGGGCAGCGTCAGCTCGAGCAGCTCAACCTTGGCGATGCGCATGTTCCGCGACGTCGAGGAAGCGGAGCATCCCGCCGCACGGCTCGAGCCGCCCCGCCGCTTCGAGCTCAAGCATTCCAGCGATCAGACCGTCGTCCGGGTGAAATACCAACGCATGCAGCGCGCGCTGGGTCCGAGAGCCGTGGGTCGCGGAGTACTCGGACAACGGGAGCTGGAAGAACGTGTGCAGCTGGACGCTTTCACAACCGCGGCAGGCGTACTCGAGGAGCATGCGACCGGAGCAGACGTTGCCGGTGCCACACAGCGGTCGGTAAGGGGCGGCAGGAGGCGGTAAGCGGTAAGGGGCGGTAGGGGGCGGTAAGCGGCGGTAGGCGGCGAGTACCCTCAAGTTCCGTTCACTCAGGTCCCACCCGCCGTAGGCGACGCCCAGCGTCGCATCGAACAATCGGTTGAAGCACACGAGCGCGTCGGCGTGCCGGCACGCATTCATCATCTCGAGCTGAAACGCGTCATCGAACCGCGCGTTCATGAGCTTCATTGCGATGCGCACCGGAACAGGCGACGCGGCGCGGATGCGCTCTGGCACGTCCCGCAGCCAGCGCAGGATCTGCGCGCGCTCCCCGGCAAGGGCGTCGCCTGCGAGCGTGGGTGAGAAGTCCTTCTCGACGAGCAAGGGCGGCTCGCCCCATGCCGCCGCCAGCCGTGCGGTGGTAAAGCCGTATTCGGCCTCGCGGAACGGCTCATTCAGGCGCGGCAGGTGATACTTCACCGACGGCACGACGAGCAGCTGCCCGGCGCGCGTCAAGTCCCGTCCCGCACGGACGAGCGCGAGGTACTCCTCGAGCGAGCGGTCCCAGCCCCGCCCTTTCCACGTGACCGTCCAGCCCAGCCGCCCGTCCCCTGCCACCCGGCGCTCGATGCTCATCTTCGTCTCGTGGATCGCCCAGGCCGCCATGCCTCGCACGCCGGTTTCGTCCTGGGCAACGACGGTCTTCAGGAGGACGAACGCGAGTCCAGCCGCGGCGTCGTCTTCGAGCTGGCCCGGGTTGAGCGAGAGCTGGCCCGATCCCTTGCCGATAGGGTGCGGGACTGTCTCGCCGAGGTAGCGCGCCGTGAGGTCGATCCGGTACGCCTCGCGCACGTACTCGGGAAAATCGCGCGGCAGCGCCCGCCGGAACCGCTCGAAATCACGCTCGAGCCGCTCCCGCATCCTACGTGGGGAATCGGGAAAGGCGAAACAGCGGATCGGGCGACGCTCGATCGAGCACTGCCCCGGCGACGAGCTCCCCCACCGCTGGACCGTGCTTGAACCCGTGCCCCGAGCCGCCGCCGACGAGCCACACGTTGTCCGCGCTCGGGTGGCGGTCCACGATGAAGTGCTCGTCGGGTGATTGCTCGTACTGGCAGACGCGCGCTTCGAGGAGCGGCGCGTCCTTCAGGGCGGGGAAGCGGAAGGCCAGGTACGCGCGGACGGCCGCCAGACCCTCGGAGGTGGCGACGCGATCGCCCGCCGTCGGATCAAACACCGGCCCGCGGCTGTCGTCGGCGACCTTGAAGCCGCGCCAGCGGTTTCCCGGGATGCCGTACATGAAGCGGGCATCCCCCCCGCTCCCGCCGTGGTCCGCCCAGACCGGCAGCGCGTCCTCGCCGAAGCGCTCGTCTCCCGCCGGGGTGCCGAAGAAGAACACCTCTTGGCGAGTCGGCGTCACGCGTTGCCCGATGACATCGGGGAACAGCCGGCCCAGCCACGGCCCGCACGCGAAGACGTAGGCGTCCCCCGAGCGCGTGCTGCCGTCCGACAGCGTGACCCCGCGCAGCTGCCTGCCGCCCACACTCCCCGGCCGCACCGCCAGCTGGCGGTACTCGCCGCCTTCAGCGAGAAACCCCTCGAGCACAATCTCGCAGGCGAGCCGCGCCAAGAGATAGCCGGCGTCCCGCTCGTAGATGGCCCAGCGAACGCCCTCGAGGTGGATCTGCGGGTAGCGCCGCGCCACCTCGGCCACGGCGAGCTCCTCGAACGCGAGTCCAGCGCCCCGCAGAACGGGCAGCGCGGCCCGTTCGTACCGGTCGTCGGCACCCACCAGCCACAGCACGCCGATCGGGTAGTACAGCGAGCGGCGCCAGCGCCGCTCGTGCTCCTTCCAGAGCGCCAGCGCCCGCGCCGTGAGCTGCGTGTAGATGGGTCGGGGGCCGTAGGTACCGCGGATCACGCGTGTCTCGCCGCCGGAGCTCGCGCGGGAGTTGCCCGGCCCCCAGGCGTCGAGCAGCGTGACGCGCGCGCCGCGCCGCAGGAGCTCGAGGGCCGTCCAGCCGCCGAACGCCCCGGCCCCCACCACGATCACGTGCGGTTTCTGCGTCATCGTGAAGAGCACCCCTTTTCGAGGAAGCACCGCCGCCGCAACATTTGCGGCGCAGGAACCGACGAACGCCCGCCGCGGAATCGCCGTCACGGCGGCGGCGGTGCGCTCGGCGCACGTGCCGCGGACAGCGCGCGGCTCACGCGCTCGCGCTCGCCCGGATCGAGCGGCGGCGCCCAGGGATCGTCGCAAGCGTCCACGGGAAGCACCCCATCGGCGGCGAGCGCCCAGAGCATGCGCTGCACATACCCGTCGACCGGGGCGGCAAACGTGGCCGCCGCAAACCGATCACACACTCCCGCCAGCCGGACGAACCTCGCGAAGTTCCCCCGTCGGAACGCCTCGAGCATGGCGACCTGAAGATCCGTGAGCGCGGCCCCCAGGCCCACGATGGCCGCCCGCGCCCCCATCGTCAGGGAGTAACCGAGGAAGCGGTCCTCTCCCGTGATGAGTAGTTTCCCCGGATGATCGCGCATGAGCCCCGCGATCCGTTGGAACGTCATGACCGAGTCGAGCGTCGCGACCTTGATGCCGATGACGGCGGGGAGCTTCAGGATTGCGTGCAGGGTTTCGTTGTCGTACGCGACGCCGCCGGCAGCCTCATACAGGTAAAACGCGATCACCGGCAACTCGCGGCCCAGGGCTTGGTGATACCCGACAGGATCCTCGGCCCGCGGGAACGCGAGCAGCGCGTCCGCGCCTCCGGCTTGCGCATCGCGCGCCATGTCGAGACTGTTCGCGCCCGCAACGATGACGCTCATCGGCAGCGCCGCGCGCCAAACCGCGAGCACCTGCCGGCGTTGCTCCGCCGACAGATGCGGCCCCCGTCCCGTATGGGCCCACACAGCGACGCCGGCCACCTGGTGGCCGGCCATCCAGGCCGCATAGGCGCGCTGCGCGTCCTCAGCGATGGCCCGGCCGCGGAACGGAACCGGGACCGCAGGGATGAGCCCCCACTCGAGGCGGGCAGCCAGGCGGTCGGGCGGTCGGGCGGTCAGGAGGTCAGTCCTTCGCGAGCGTTGCCGGACTCGATTGCCGCCCGCTGCTCCCGCGCGAGATCCAGGAGGTCGAGCTTCGCAACGGCCGCCTCCGGAATCCGCAGCGGCTGCCCTGTTCCGAACACGAACCGGTCCACCCCGATCGTGCCGAGCAGCGTTTCGAGGTGATCCTCCGGAGGCCCCCAGATCCAGGAGATGTCCCACCAGACGCGCGCCGCCTCCTCGGGAGTCGAGCCGAAGTGCACTTCTTCGATAAATCCGCGATCGGCCTGGGTGACGACGAGGCGCACGTCTTCGTCGCTGCGCACGAGCGCCCGCACCGCGGCCGCGGGCAGCTCGGCAGCGTGATCGAGCGGGTGGCGCTGGCGCGCGTCCTCGAGCCGAACCGCCAGCAGCAGCGGCAGCCGTGCGGCGCCGCACGCGGCGGCCACCACGCGCATTTCGGGTCCCGCCGGATCCAGCCCGTAGTACGTCGGATCGCACCGCACCACCGGCGCGCCGCGGTCGGCCGCCTCGCCGAGCGCGTCCTCCCAGCCCTTGAGGCCGGGGTGCACCGCCGGCACCGGCTTGAGCCGCTCGTCGCCGGCGGCGACTTCGTACAGCCACGCGTTTCCGTCGGTCGGCGCGCGCCAGAAGATGCTCGGCAGATGGCTCACCCATGCCTCGTCGATGCCCGCACGGTCCATCGCTTTGAGCAGAGCCTCGAAAGAGGTCCCCGGCACGCGAGCGTACGGGTAGGCACCGAGAAACACGTTGACGTCGAGGCGCATTAGTCGGAGGGGAACGCGCCCGGCGGGAACACCGTGGCGGCGTTCTTCCATTTCACACGCTCGAGGTCTGCGCGCGACAGCAGCCGCTCCAGGTAGCGCAGCTTCGCCCACCCCGTATCCATCGTGAGGTCCGTCCCCCAGAGCAGGCGCCCGACGCCAACCGCCATGAGGCAGCTCTCGAGCATCCCGCCGTCCACGCCGCTCCCAGAGAGGTCCACGTACACGTTGGGGGCGCCGCCCAGGGCAGCGAGCGAGTGCCGCCAATCGCCGCCGCCACCGATGTGCGCGAGGATGAACCGCACCCGGGGGTGCCGGCCGGCGAGCGCGGCGAGCTCGAGCGCGTCCGAGGCCTCTTGTCCCGGCCAGTCGCGCCGCCGGTGCTGCCAGACATGGTGCAGGACCGGCACGCCCCGGTCGCGCGCGACCTCACAGATGGGATCGAGCAAGGGGTCGTTCGCGCGGCGGCTCGCGGCGAGCTTGATCCCGACCATCCCCGCACCGAGGCAGCGCGCGATCTCGCCGACGGCGTGCGCGGTATAGTTCGGGTTCACGGTGACGTAGCCGCGGATTCGGTGCGGGTGCTCGCGCGAGAGGGCCCGCAACGCATCGTTGCCGAGCTGCACGTCGGCGGGCGACGGGAAGTAGACGGGCGACGTGCGGCCCCAGCTGCCCAGCACCGACGCGACGTGGATCGAGATGCCGATCCGCTCCCCCGCGCGGAGCCGGCTCACGTTGCGCTCGCGCCAGTCGGCGCGCGGGGCGCGGTCATGGTAGAAGTGGGCGTGGACGTCGATGAGCACGACCGGAAATCTGGGTTGCGCGACCTCAAGGCGCCACGTGTCGTGTGACGTGCCTCACAAGGCGTCTTGGCGGCATGCACGTAGCGTGTATCTTGTGGCATCCATCACGCGCAGGGAGCGACATGCGCATGCCGCCGCAGCCACCCCGTGGACCGACCCCTCCCCCGCGGGGGCCAGCCCCACCGCGGGGGCCAACCGCCGCGAAGCCGCCGGCGTCCAGGACGGCGCCGCGAAGGCCGCCCCGGAAGCTTCCGCCGTGGCTCGCTCGCGCACGCAACCTGCTCGTGAGGCCGACCCAGGAGTGGACGACCATCGCCGGCGAGTTCGCAACGGCGGCCTCGATCTACACGCGCTATGTCCTGGCAATGGCCGCTATCGGCCCCGTGGCGTCCACGGTGGGGACGATCGCGTTCGGCGAGCGGAGCAGCCTGGCCACCCTGGGCGACAGCTACGCGATGTCGGTAGGAGACGCCCTCACCACCGGGGTGCTGGAGTACGCGCTCAACCTCGTCGGTGTTTGGGCGCTCGGCATGCTCATCAGTCTTCTCGCCCCCTCGCTCGGCGCGCAGCGCAATCCGGTCCAAGCCCTGAAAGTGGCGGCGTATGGCAGCACGCCCTACTGGCTTGCCGGCGCACTTGCCCTACTTCCCAAGCTCGCGCCCATCGGCGCGCTCTTGGGTTTCTACAGCATCCGACTGTTCGCGCAGGGCCTGGCGCTGGTGCTGAAGGTGCCGCGGGACAGGGCGGCGGCGTACACGCTGCTCGCCACCATCGGCGCGATCATCGTGGTGCTGGTGATAGGCGCGCTGTCGCGGGTGTTCGTCTAGCCACCCTGTCGAAACGCCGTCCGGGTGACGCCGCCCTCGCGGGCGAGCAGCGTCGCCGCGGCGAGCAGTCCGGCAGCCGCGAACCCGGCGAGTGCGAGAAAGTCGAGCGCCACCGGCATCTCCCCACCGAACCCCGCCCCCGCCCATGCCGAGAGCAGCGCGTGCTTCAGCAAGTCGACCCCGTACGCCAGCGGGTTCAGGTACGCGAGCAGCCGGAGGGCGGCGTCCAGCCGGTGCACCGGGTACAGCGCGCCCGAGAGAAACAGCATCGGGAAGACCACGAAGTTCATCACCCCTGCAAAGTTCTCGAGCGATCGGATGCTCGCGGCGAGGACGAGGCCCAGGGCCCCGAGCGCGAGGCTCAAGACCACCACCGCGGCGAGCGCGAGCAGGAGACTTGCCGGCGCGGGCCACAAGCCTACCAGGGGCAGCAGGAGCAGAGCGACCACCACGGCCTGCACCGTTCCGAGCAGCGTCGCGCCCAGCGCCTTACCGAGGGCGATGGTGCTGCGGCGGACCGGCGCCACGAGCAGCATCCGGAGGACGCCCGCGTCCCGGTCCGTGACCGTGGAGAGCGAGGCGAGCAGCGCGCCGAACATCACGACCATGCCGACGAGCCCCGGCGCCATGTAGCGGCGGTAGTCGATCGCGCCCGCACCGGCGAACACCGTGGCGAAACCGGCACCGGCGAAGATCAGCCACACGAACGGACGCGCTACGCTGGCGAGCACGCGCCCGCGCTGGCGTAGGAAGCGGACAAACTCACGCACGACGATCCCGTACACGGCGCGCATGGCTAGCCCGCGTTCGCCTCGGCCAGGGGATGCCCGGTGCGTGCGAGGAACACGTCCTCGAGCGAGCCGACGCCGGCAGCGCGCTTCAGCTCCGTTGGAGTGCCGAGCGCCACGAGCCGCCCGCGATCGAGCACCGCTACGCGGTCACACGGCTCCGCTTCTTCTACGTAATGCGTGGTGAGGAACACCGTCAGGCCGGACGAACGGCGTAGCTCCTGAATCAGCTCCCACAGCGACCGCCGCGCGCGCGGGTCGAGGCCCGCCGTGGGCTCGTCCAGAAACAGCACTCGGGGCTCGTGCACGATGCCGCGCGCGATGTCGAGCGCGCGCCGCATCCCTCCGGACAGGGTACGCATAGGATCGCCGCGTCGCGCCAGCAGCCCGAACTGCCGCAGCAAATGCTCGATGCGGGGCTCGGCGATCCGCCGGGGCAGGTTCCAGAGCCGCGCTGCGAAGCGGAGGTTCTCCGCAACGGTCAGGTCTCGGTCCAGCGTGGTCTCCTGAAACACGAGGCCGATGCTGCGCCGCACCAGGAGGCTCTCCCGCACGACGTCGTGCCCGGCGACGCGGGCCGCTCCGCGGCTCGGTGCGAGCAGCGTGGCGAGGAGGTGCACGGTGGTGGTCTTCCCCGCGCCGTTCGGCCCGAGGAAGCCGAAGAACTCCGCGTCGCGCACCTCGAGGTCGAGATGGTCGAGCGCGCGGATCGAGCCGAAGTCTTTGCCGAGGCCGCGGGCTTCGATCGCGGCGGCGGTCATCCTTTCGCGGCGAGTGCGCGGGACGCCGGCGCCGCGCGGTACGTCCATTCGGCGGGCGGTGCCTCGGTCGCGGCCTGCTCGACCTCCGCCAGCGCCTCGGTGATCAGGTGTCGGTGCGGCGAGAGCGAGCACACCGGATCCGTGACCCCGGCGTCGCCAGCGACGAGGAACGCCTGACAGCGACAGCCACCGAAATCCACGGTCTTGCGCGGGCACGAGCGGCACGGCTCCGGCATCCAGGCCTCGCCGCGGAACCGGTTGAAGCCCTCCGACTCGTTCCAGATCCACGCCAGCGAGCGCTCGCGGACGTTCGCGAAGGTGAGGGTGGTGATCCGGCCAGCCGCGTGACACGGCCACACCTCGCCCCCCGGCGTCACGGTCATGTAGGCACGCGCCCAACCGCCCATACAGGGCTTGGGATACTGCTCGTAGTAGTCGGGGAGCACCCACACGATCTCGAGTGTGTTCCCGAGGCGGGCGCGCTCGCGCTGCACCACCTGCCACGCCGCGTCCAGCTGCGCCTTCGTCGGCATCAGCGCAGCGCGGTTGTGGAACGCCCAGCCATAGAACTGGGTATTCGCAAGCTCGATGCGCTCGGCGCCGAGCGATTCGGCGAGCCGGATCAGGGCTTCGACCTGATGCAGATTCCTGCGGTGCAGCACCGCGTTCACCGTGAGCGGGAAACCCAGCTCCTTGGTGTAGTGGTACGCCGCAATCTTGTCGCGGTACGACGCCGTGCCGGCGATGTGATCGGACAGCTCGGCGTCGGCGGCCTGGACGCTGATCTGCACATGGTCGAGACCGGCCCGCTTGAGCGCCGCGAGCCGATCCCTGGTGAGCCGATAGGCAGACGTGATCAGGGAGGAGTACAAGCCGAGCTTGCGCGCCGTGTCGACGATCGTCTCGAGATCGGGGCGCAGCAGCGGCTCGCCGCCCGAGAGGCCCAGCTGCATGACCCCGAGTGCTTTCGCTTCGCGGAGCACGCGGCACCACTCCTCGGTCGCCAGCTCGCTCTTGAACCGTCCGCCCGCGAACTCGAGGGGATTCGAGCAGTACGGGCATTGCAGCGGACACCTGTACGTCAGTTCGGCGAGGAGCCAGAGCGGCTTCGGCACCATCGAGTCCTCAATATCACCCTCGGGCAACGTTGCGCGCGGCCCGGGGAGACGCTATATGTTGGCGCGGCAGGCATGTATGCAGAAGCGGATCGAATCGACTCATCGCGAGCTCATCCTCGACCTCGTCCGGCGGACTGCGGAGCACCCGACGGCAGACGCCGTGTTCATGCGTGCCCGCTCGAGCGTTCCCACCATCAGCCTCACGACCGTGTACCGCAACCTGCGGCGTCTCGTCGCCGACGGACAGCTGCGAGAGCGGATGTTCGGCGGGGTGAGCCGTTTCGACGCCCACCTCGAAGACCACGGGCACATGGTGTGCGCCGACTGCGGGGCCATTCTCGACATCGCCGCCGATGGCCAGGCGCTGGTCCAGCACTTTCAGTCGTCGGCACCGGGGTGGACGGTGGAGCGCGTCGATGTCGAGCTGCGCGGCCGCTGTCCCGCCTGTCTGAAGAAGGCGGAGCGCGCCGAGCAGCGCCGCGGCCCGCGCCGCCGGGCGCGCTAGTCAGGTCCCCCAGATCACCAACCCCTTCGCCGCCAGCCCGTCCAGGAAGGCGGCGACATCTCGGTCGATTCCCGCCGTGTCGTAGCGCCGCCTCAGCGTCGCGACTATCCCTGTGACGGCTTGCGTCCCGTCGCACAGCTTCAGGATCTCGACGCCGGTTGCGTTCAACGCCACGAGCCCCTCCGGATAGAGCAGGACGTGGCGCCCGCGCGCTTCGTCCCACTCGAGCCGCGCTTTGGGCGCGATGCGCGGCACCGCGTCCGCGCTTATCGGCGTCACGTCCCGGTCCCGGGAATCGGCCCCCGCTCGACCGCATCGAGAAGGCACCAGAGTACATCGCACTTGAACTCGAGCGCCGCCACCGCACGCTGCTGCTCGACGCGCGTGCGCAAGCGCTCGGTGACGAGCGCCAGGGCGTGCTCGGCATCGCGCGGCGCCTGGGAGAGGCGGTTCCGGAAGTACTGGAGCCCTTCTGGATCGACCCACGGGTAGTGGCTCAGCATCGCCGCAAGCCGCTCCTTGACGATGAGCGGCGCGAACAGCTCGGTGAGCGACGCCGCCACGGCCTCGAGCCAAGGTTTCGTGCGGCAGAAGTCCACGTAAGCGTCCACGGCGAAGCGCACGCCGGGCAAGAGCCGGCAATGGCCCACCATCTCGTCGCGGCTCACCCCCATGGCCTCTGCCAGCCGCAGCCACGCCTCGATCCCGCCGTCCCCTTCCTGCCGCCCGTCGTGGTCGATGATGCGCTGGATCCATTTCCGGCGAACCTCGGGATCCGGACAGTTCGACAGGATCAACGCGTCCTTGACCGGAATGTTGACCTGATAGTAGAAGCGGTTCGCGACCCAGAGCTGCAGCTCAGCGCGAGACAGCTCGCCGCGGTGCATCCGCTGGTTGAACGGATGGAGATGGTGGTAGCGCCGCTCGAGCACGCCCCGCAGGCAGCGGACCAGCTCGTCCTTCGGCCACGGAACAGCATCGTGGCCGGCGGGCGACGTCGCCGCCGTCACAGCTCGAACTCCATCCCGTCGTCCCCCACGACGATTCCGGCCGCTTCGACCTGGGCCCGCTCGGCCGACGTGCGGCACAGGATCGGATTGGTGTTGTTGATGTGCACGAGCACGGTGCGCTCCGCCCCCAGGCGCGGCAGTGATTCCAGGCTGCCCCCGGGACCGCCGATCCGGAGGTGTCCCATCTCTCGGGCCGTCGGCGCAGCGGCGCCCGCCGCCTGCAGCTCGCCGTCCGACCAAAACGTGCCGTCGAAGCACAGCAGGTCGGCCCCCGTTGCGACTGCCCTGACCGCCTCGTCCACCGCGCCCGCGGTCGGAATATAGGCGAACGTGCTGCCGGTCCGCTCATCGACGATCCGCAGCCCGACGTCGAACGTCGCGGCCGGTGTCGAGCGAGCATAGCGCGGCGGACGGCGCGCCACGGGCACGGCGGTGCATACGATCCCGAGTCCTGCGCCCGACAAGTCGGCCAGCAAGACCGCTTGCCCGTCTGGGAGCGTCCGTGACTCGACACCAGCATATGCAGCGAGGACACGGAACACGGGCCAGTCGCCGTCGAGCAGTCCAGCCACGCCCCCAGGCGCGTACACCGGAAGCCGCTCGCTCGCTTCGCGCAGCAACAGGAGGCCCAGCGTGTGGTCGATCTCGCCGTCAGTGCAGACCACGGCGCTGATCGGCGTGCCACGCGGCCCGCGCGGCCACAGGTCCTGTCGCGCGGCGAGCTGCGTCCGTACGTCGGGCGACGCGTTGAGCAGGATCCAGCGCGCACCGTCCGCGCTCACGGCGACGGACGACTGTGTGCGGCCGGGACCTCCGGCGCGGGCGTTCTGACAGTTGCGGCAGCCGCAGTTCCACTGCGGCAAGCCGCCGCCCGCCGCCGATCCGAGGATGATGACTCGCACGGAAGAAAAGGGGCCGGGTTCGTCACCCGGCCCCTCGGTCGGACCTGCCAGCTAGCTCACGCCGTGCCGGCGTAGGCGCCGACTTCCATCCCCAGCTCGACGACCTCGAATTCAGGCTTGGTCCACGACATGTGAGAACCTCCAGGAGCTTTGGTTGATCAACCACTGCACAGGGGCAGCGTTTGCAGAGTCCGTGCCAAGCCTCGTCGCTGGCATTCGAACGTCACAACCCTTTGCGATCGCGTTATTTGTCCTGCAGAGTCGCCGGCGCGATTTTGCGAACGCAGAGTGGGTGCAATGAGGCTTTTCACCCAACTGTGGGTGTAGGCACCCAAAGCGATCACGGGTGCAGGCCGAATTTCTTGAGTCGGTACCGCAGCGTGTCCCGCGAAATGCCGAGACGTTGCGCCGCCTTGGTCTGGTTGCCGCCGGCCTCGCGCATCGCTTGCTCGATGATCGACTTTTCCCAGCGAGCCAGGTCGACGCCTTGCGACGGCAGCGCGCCTCGAGCGGCCGCCGCTCCCGCCTCGCCCTCGGATACGGTGTCCCTCAGCGGCAGCGCCTCGTCGGCAGAGCCGGCGCCGAGGGGGCTTGTCAGCGAAAGGTGCTCGACGTCCAGCGCGGGACCCCGACTCCACAGGACGGCCCGCTCGATGACGTGGCTCAGCTCGCGGACGTTGCCGGGCCACGGGTAGGAGCGCATCAGGTCCTGCGCCGTCGGGCTGATCTCCCGGACCACCTTCCCATACTTGGCATTGAACGCCCGGAGGAAATGCTCGGCGAGCAGCAGCACGTCGGCTCCGCGCTCGCGCAGGGGCGGCACGTCGAGCACGATCACCGCCAGGCGGAAGTAGAGATCCTTGCGGAATCGCTCCTGACGCACCTCGCGCTCGAGATCGCGGTTGGTCGCGGCGATGATGCGGACGTCGATCTTGCGCTCGCGGACGCTGCCTACGCGCCGCACGGCACGCTCCTCGATCGCCCCGAGCAGCTTCCCCTGCACCGAAAGATCGACGTCGCCGATCTCGTCGAGGAAGAGGAATCCGCCCTCACCGGCCTCGACCAGACCGGGCTTGGATTCCTTGGCGTCGGTGAACGCGCCGCGTTCGTAGCCGAACAGCTCGGCCTCCATGAGCGTGGCCGGCAAGGCCGTACAGTTGACCTCGATGAACGGCCTCATGGCGCGAGGACCCGACGCGTGGATGGCGCGGGCCAGAAGGCCCTTACCCGTGCCCGTCTCACCGGTGAGGAGCACGGGCGGCGTCTCATCCAGCGCCGCGATCTGGCGCGCGCGCTCGAGCACTGCCCGAATGGCCTGCGACTCGCCCACCAGCCCCTCGAACCCGACGTCCCGCGTGGCACGACGGCGGTAATAAGACAGCTCGCGCTGCAGCCGGCGGTTCTCACGAGCGCGGTCCGCCAGGAGCTTCAGCTCCTCCAGGTCGACTGGCTTCTTCACGTAGTCGAAGGCGCCAAGCTTCACGGCCTCCACAGCACCCTCGATCGAGCCGTAGGCCGTCAGCATGATGACCGGGATCACGGGATCGAACGCGCGGATGCGCTTCAGGAGCTCGACGCCGCTCATTCCGGGAAGCCGGACGTCGGCGAAGACGACGTCCGGCTGCAGGCTTTCGAGAAGCTCGAGCGCCTTCTCCGCACTGCTCGCCACCTCCGCCTCATAGCCGTGGTCGGCCAGGAAAGCCTTGGCAGACCGCGCTAGTGTCTGCTCGTCGTCGACGATCAGGACCGTCGAGCCGCTCATGCAAGATCGCGCGCCGGGGGGGGGGTCGCCCGGGACGGAACGGCCGGAGCGGGGGCGGCCTCGCCGCTCGTAACCGGCAGCCAGATGCGAACGGTTGTACCGCGGCCGACCACGCTGGCGATCTCCAACCGGCCACCAGCCTCCTCGACGTAGCGTTTGGCGATCGCGAGTCCGAGACCCGTCCCTTCGGGTCGCGTCGTGAAGAAGGGCTCGCACAGATTGGGTAGGATCTCCGGGGGAATACCGCGGCCACTATCGGTGATCTCGAGGAGGACGCCGTCTGCGCCACCCTCGCCGCGGGCCGTGATCCCGATCTCGAGCCGCCCGCCCTCGGGGGGGGGCATGGCATCGAGCGCGTTCGACACGATCTCGGTCAACGCCTGCTCCAGCCGCATGGGGTCGACCCGTACCTCAGGGAGCTCCGGCGCAAAGCTCACGGCCAGCTCGACGCGACGCTGGCGCAGCAGCTCCGAGAAGCCCGAGAGCGCGCCCTCCACGAGCGCCCGCGCGCTCTCCCGGAGCGGGTGAAAGGGAGCGGGCCGGGAGAACGTCAACAAGTGGGCAATCCTGAGATCGAGCCGATCGACTTGCTCGACGATGGCGTTCAACTGCTCGCGCGCGGCCGGGCCCTCGACCCGGCGCTGGGCGAGCTGAGCGGCCGCGCGCAGGCTCGCGAGCGGGTTCCGCAGCCCATGGGCCACAGCCGCGGCCATCTGTCCGATGGAGGCCAGCTTCTCGGATTGCACCAGTTGCGCTCGGGATTGGCGCAGTTTGTCCGTCATCTGCGCGAAGGCGCAAGCGAGGTCGCCGATCTCGTCCCGGGAGCGCGGCTCGATCAGGTGCGCCAGGTCACCCCCCCCAACGACGGTCATCGCCTGCCGCAGCTCGTTGAGCGGGCGAGCGAGACTCCGGGAGATGAGCCACGACGCCACCAGGCCGGCGATCAACGCGCTTACGATGATGGCCCACAGAATGCGACGCTCCGCCTCTACGATGCCTTCCACCTGGGCGAGGGCGCGCTGGACGCTGAACTCGCGGGCCTGGCGGTAGATCTCGCGGTTCACGCCGGCCAGGGCCGGCTGCAGGCGCTCCACGAGCTCCTGCCGCGCGGTGACGTAAGCCGCCGCGCGCTGCCCGGAATCGTACAGCTTGAAGACGCGACCCGCGACGGCTCGAATGTCGCGTTCGATCTCGCGGACGTCGTCCGCGAGCTTGACGTCGCTGGAAGGAAGCCCCGCCGCCCACCGATCCAGCCAGTAGGCCACCACCTGCTCGGTGAGCGGGAACTCCTTCTTGGCCGCGGGATCTCCGCTGAGATAGCGCCAGACTACCTGCGTCTGGTTGAACATGGCGTCTTCCACTTCCGCGTACGTCCGCGAGTGGGCCAGGCGCTGACCCAGCGCCTCGAGCGTCCCACGCTCCAGTGCGTTGGTTCGTATCGCCTGGACCCCGACGAGCAACGTGGGGAGGACCATGACGGAGAAACCGAGAAGCAGCTTGCGCTGGAGAGTCATGAGGGCCACCTACGGCTGAGCAGCCAGGTCTCTCAGCACCAGTTCCAGTACGTCCAGCGTCCGGTCCACCACTGCCTCATCGTGCGCCAGGGACACGAAGTTATACGCCGTCCGCTTGAACAGCACCCCCCGCCCCGCGCAGCCCCGCGCCACGTCGCGCGAGACGTGCTCGCTCGCAAAGTGCAGGAAACACATCTCGGCGACTCCGCCGACCGCCGTGACGAAGGCGGCATGCTCGCCTTGGAGGCGGTGCAGGCCGTGCAGCAGCCGCGTTCCGATACGGTGGAGGTGGGCGCAGACGTTGTCCCGCTCGATCACCTCGAGGGTCGCCTTGGCGGCCGCCAGCGCGACGCTCTCGGTGGCCAGCGTCGACGAGATCCAGGTGCGCGACGCCGCGGCCATCACGTCCGCACGACCCCCGACGACGGCGAGCGGGAACCCGTTCGCGAGCGCCTTGCCGAGCACCACGAGATCGGGGCGAACGCCGTAGCGCTCCGCGGCTCCGCCGACGGCCAGGCGGAACGCAGTCTTGATCTCGTCGAACACGAGCACTGCGCCGACGCGCCGGGTCTCCGCCCGAAGCACCTCGAGCCATTCGCGGGTCGGCTCCACCACGACCAGCGGCTCTACGACGACGACCGCGAGTCGGTCGCCCGCTTCGCGGATGAGCTCGCGCGTGCGCTCGGAGTCGTTGAACGGAAGCTCGGCATACAACGTGCGGGTCGCGCCGGGCACGCCCTCTGCGCCCTGACACCAGTCGAGCCACCCGTGATACCCGCAGCCCAGCGCACGCTCGCGGCCCGTCGCGACGCGCGCCAGCCGAACCGCGGCGGCCACCGCTTCCGCGCCAGTCTTGAGAAATCGCACGCGCTCGATCCATGGAATGCGGCGGCACAGGGCCTCGGCGAGCTCCTCTTCGAGCACCGGTGGGAGGGGGCCCACAGCCCCGGCGGCGATCGCCTCCTCGGCCGCGCGGTTCACGGCCGGGTGCCCGTAGCCCAGCGCCACAGCTCCCAGCGCCATGAGGTAATCCACGTACTCGCGGCCGCTTGCATCCCACGCACGGCAGCCGGAGGCCCGCATGAGCCGCTGCGGCAGGCCGGTATCGTCGGCCCTGCCGAACAGCGCGTCCGGCCGCAAGCTAGCGGTCGACGTGAATCCGGGAACGCGCCAGTCGTTCACCGTATTTCACCACCTCGATCGCCATCGCGCGCAGCAGCTTCGCCTCCCGCTGGTCGAGCGGCATGCGGTGGATGATCTCCCGCACCGTCCGCATCACGCTCTCCGCCTGGCGGGTCTTGAAGAACTCGATCACCCGCAGGGCCGCCTCCACGTCCGCGAACAGCCGCTCCAGATCCTCGACCGGCGCGGGCGCCGCCGCGCGGCGCGGAGCCTTGAAGGGCCGGGACTCGTCTCCCCGCGCAAGCGCGAGCTCGTACAACATCAGCACCACCGCGTGCGCGAGGTTGAGGGAAGGATAGTCCGGATTGGTCGGGATCGAGACGACACGGTGGCAGAGATCGAGCGCTTCGTTCGGCAGCCCCTTGTCCTCGCGGCCGAACAGCAGGGCGACGACGCCGGCCTGCGCTTGCGCCAGGACCTCCGCCGCCGCCGCCCGCGGCCGTTGCAGGTTACGTTTCGCGCTCCGCTCCCGCGACGTGAACCCCACGACGTGCACGCAATCGGCGAGCGCGTCCCCGAGGCGCTCGTATCGCGCCACGCGCCCCAGGATGTCCTGGGTCTGGTGCGCGATGCCCTCGATGCGGAAGGCGTCGTACGCCAGGGGATTCACGAGTCGCAGGTCGCGCAGCCCGAAGTTCTTCATTGCCCGCACGACGTGGGCAATGTTGACGAGGTCCCGGGACTCGTGCAATACGACGACGACGCTCATAAGCCAAATGCGGAGTGCGGAATGCGGAATGCGGAGTGTAAGGGTGTGCGTCGTGGCGCGAACGACCTCTCCTCGCAATTTCGCATTCCACATTCCACATTCCGCACTCGCATCATCCCACGAGCTCGAGAATCCCGAACCGGTCCGGTTCCTGCCGATCGCCACGCAAGTAGACCCACCCGTTCCCGCCACTCCAGACGAGCTGCCCCGCGCGCCGCAGGCGACCGGGGAGCATCTCGTTAATGATAAGGTCGAACCCGATCGTGCCGCCGATGTGTGCGCGGTGCCATTCAGGCCACGCAAGCGCCAGCGTGACACGGTAGCCGCGGTCGGTGCGCCGCCAGCTGCCGCGGATTGCCTCAGGCGCGCCCGGCGCCGCGCCCGCCGCCCGCACGCGCAGATTGCCGCGGTCCTGCCCCTCGGGCACGACGAGCAAGCCAGCAGCGGCTCCGGTCTCCCGGTCACTCACATAAAGTTGGAGGCCATCTGAGTGGATGTCGTCGGGCTCGTTGTCGAGGCGGAGCGGAACCGCGTGCGCCGGACGGAACACGAGATCGGGCTTCGCCACGTCGACCGCAAGGTAGAGCGCAACCTCGTCCCAGCCGCCGTAGGCCACGGCAGAGAAGTCTTCCGGGCCGGCATACGGCTCCTCGCTGCGGCGATACTGGTCCTCGAGCTCCAGCCGCAGCGGCTCAGTCGTGTCGAAGCCGTCCAGCGAGCCGTCGAGCGGCGGCGGCCGATCGGCGCGCAGCGCCACCCCGACTACTGGTGTGGGGCGGTCGAAGTCGAGCAGCGGCGCGACCGGCGGCTCGGGCTCGCGGGACCCGGCGAGGCTCACGCGCGTCCCGCCCGACGCCACCTCCCAGCCGGCGTCGACCGGCGCGTGGCGGTCGACACCGCGCGTCGTGTCGACCTCGATGACGCTGCCCTGCACCCGCACGCCGCGCACCGCGGCCGCTGCGCCGACCGGCTCGAGCACCGTCACGAATCGTGCGCTCCGGCCCCGCGCGCGAAGCACGAAGAACGTTTCCCGCGTACCGCCACCCGGCCTGCCGGGCGCTTCGGCCCGAAGCAGCTCGCCCTCGAAGGCAAAGTGCGCTCTCAGCTGCCGGCCGCCGGCCGCCAGCTCCAGGACCATCGATCCGCCGGCGGAGGTCGTGAAGCGCTCCACCCGCGAGACGAACTCGTCCTCGAGCGAACCGTCCACCCAGCGCCCCGACGTGCACACCTCCCCCGTGCCGGCGAAGTGCCATGGCAGCTCGAGGACATGGTCCTCACGACTCGCGAGCTCGACGAGGTCGAGCACATATGCCGGGCCCGACACCACGGTGCGCGTGACATCGCCGTAGCGCCCGCGCACCCACGCCCATTCCCCCGGCGCATCGAACGCCTCGCACGTGGCATCGCCGGCCGCTTGCGATGCGCCGTCGAGCCGCGGCGCGTTGTGCGCCAGCGTCGAGCGGTACCAGAACAGGTCGCGCGTCACGTAGGAGCCGGTGCCGAAGTCGGGAAGCCAGTGGACGCCGTCCGCATGAAGCGTGAGGTGCAGTCGGTCCGGGTGCCCGTGCCCGCCGCCCAACGGTCCGCACTCCAGGCTCACGTAGCGACCCCCCGCTCGCAGCACCGAGAGCCCCTGCGATTCGAGCAGCGCGCTGCCGGGTGACCACGTGGGCGCGCCCCCGGGAAGCTCGGGCAGCATCTCGAGGAGGGCCCACCACGAAAGGGTAGTGCGGGATGCGGGATGAGGGATGCGGGATGCGACCGGTGCGTCGTGGAGGTACGAGTCAAACAGCTCTGGAGCCAGCACGGCACTCCGGTACAGCGTCGTAAGCCAGCTCGCGATGTCCCGCATCCCGCTTCCCGCATCCCGCATCCCGAGTTTCGTGAGCCCCACCTCCCACAGTTCCACGTACATTGGTTGCGCCAGCGATACCCCGACGCGCGCGTCTTTCCGTGCCGGAAACGTGAAATCGGGGAGGGCGGAGATCGCTGGAGCGAGCAGCGCTGCCCGGAGGCGTCGGGCAAGCTCGGGAGCGAGATACATGTCCACACCCGCCTGGCGCGCCCACGCCGCTCCGGTCAAGAGTCCGCGCAGGGCGAAGAGGTGGTAGTTCTCCCCTTCGTACCACATCCCGTCTCGACCGAACCCGCGTACGAGGTGCGCGAGCAGGCCGGTCTGACCCTGGATTGCCCGCTGTGCGAGATCCTCGTCCTCGAACCACACCGCGATGGCGGTGAGCGCCGCATTGTTCCATGTCTGGCGGTTCGAGAACCCTTCATCGAACTCGCCGATCAGGTTCGCCGCCTCGTCCGCCACCGAGCCGACCGCGCGACCGGTAGCCTCGTCGAGGTGCCCGGAAGTCTCGAGTAGCATCGCCGCGGCGAGGTAGTTGCAGATCCACAGGGACTCGAGATACGTCGAGAAGAACAGCCGACTGGGGCCGAGGACGTTGTCGCGGTTGGGATACGTCCAGTAAGTGCGGGCGTACGCCCGCAAGATCTCGGCGGCGCGGGCGCCCGCGGCGTCGTTTCCTGCCAGGACCTGGAGCGCCGCCAGGTGCGCCGCCCGCTCAGCCAGCCAGAGATGCTGAAACCGCGCCCAATGTCGGTCGTGCCGCTCGCCCGTGTACGCGCTGCCGCACCGCGGACAGCGGTGCTCACGCGGACTCCACGGGTCGAATGTCAGGGTGGCGCCGTCCTTCGGACAGATGCCGCCGTCGGTCGAAAGCAGCGCCTTGTGTGGGGGAACGTGCGGCATGTGGTCGAGCAGGGGCGCCGCGCGCTTTTCGAGACGCCCGAGCAAGAGTGTGAGGTCGCCCGAGCGGACGATCTCCGCCTTCCGCGCCGCCAGTTGCTCCGCGGTCACCATGCTCGCACTCCCGCGCTCGCCCAGCGTAGCGGCAGCACCGAGACGCCGCTCTGCCGCGCCGCCGCAATCACGGGCCCGGGATCGTCGCGCGTGATGAAGAACATCGAGCCGCCGGCGCCCGCCCCCACGGCCTTGCCGCCGAGCGCCCCCGCGACGGTGAGCGCGCGCTCGAGGCCGGCCATCTCCGGCGTACACATCTCCGAGTCCAGAGCCTGTTGGTGCTTCCAGTTCTCCGCGAGCAGCGCCGCAATGCGCGGAAGATCCGGGGCGCGCACCGCCTCGGCCATTGCTTCGGCGGCGTCTTTGAGCGCCCGCAGCGCGCCCACGACGCGCCGGTCTCCGCGCTCGTACGCCTCCATCACCCGCGCGATCATGGCGCCCGAGACGCGCGAGCGCCCGGTGTAGCACAGGACGATACGCTGCTCGAGCGCCGCCGCGAACGCCGGGTCGAGCGTGATCGGCTCGATGCCGACGTCGGGATCGCGGAAGCTCAGGCGCTGGAACCCGCCCAGTGCGGCGGCGAACTGGTCCTGTTTGCCGCCGGGAATCTGCGCCTCGACGGTCTCGAGGTACCACGCCTGCTCGGCGATCTCCCGCTCGGATAGCCGCTCGCCGCGGGCCAGGGTGAGCGCGGCGACGAGCGCCACGTCGAGCGCGCCCGAGCTACCGAGCCCCGAGCCCGGTGGCGCGTCGGAGCGCGTGACGAGTGTGCAGGGGCTCTGGACGGGAAACATGCGCAGCGCGGCCTTCAGCAGATCCAACCGCCCGTCGCGGACGAGCCCGCCCGAATCGGCGCATTCGAGCTCCTCCCCCAGATCCTGCGACGCGAGTCGGATCAGGGGACCGCCGAGCCTCAGTTCGACCTGCGCGTGCAGCCCGATCGCGGCACTCACAACCACGCCGCCTTCTCGGGCGGAGAACGGCGGCACGTCGGTCCAGCCGCCGGCGAAATCGAGGCGCACCGGCGCGGCCGCCCGGAACTCGGTCGGCAGCACGCGCCTCACGGCTCGATGCGCCACTCCGCCACGGTCGGCAGCTCGCCGCGCACGTCCATGCGCACGCCGTGGACCCGTCGGTTCATCCCCTGCACCCCGCGCGCGTGATAGAGGAACGCCACGGGCAGCGCCTCGCGGAACCACCGTTGTGCGCGCGCCGGATCGGTCGGTGGGCGCATGCCGGCCAAGGCGGCGAGCGTCGCGACGTATCCCAGTCCCGGGTCGCCCAGTGTGCCGAGCACCGCCGCGTCGAACTCGTGCCGCCGCGCGTTCACGCGATCGAGGAAGGCGGTCAGCTCGAGCTGCCGGATCGAGACGTCAAGCCCCACGCCCGCGAGCCGCGCCTGGATCATCTGCTCGAGCGCCGCCTCCCCACTCCCGACGGTGAGGAGCTCGAACGCGATACGGCGACCGCCCAGCAGCCGCCGCGCCGAGTCGGGGTCCGTCGCGACGGGTCGTACCAGGACGTAGCCGGGGACCCCAGGCGGCACCGGGCCGTCCGCCACGCTCCCGAACCCGTGCAGGTACGCGTCCACGATCTCGCGGCGGTCGAGCGCCAGCGCCACGGCGAGCCGCACGGGGGCCTCGTCGAACGGCGGGCGGCGCGTGTTGAAGACGATGCCGTAGGGGAAGATGAGGGGGTAGTCGAGCACCGCGAGGCCGGAGTCCTGCCGCACGAACGCCGCGTGTGCCGGCTGGATTCCGGCGAAGTCGATCTCTCCGGCCGTGAGCGCGGCGAGCTTCGTGGTCGGCTCGTTCACCACCACGACGATGAAGCGTTCGATCTTCGGCGGGCCGCCGAGCGCCCGCGGGAAATCCCGGTTCGCCTCGAACACCCAGTGGCGGGCAGACTGGTGCGCCACGAGGCGGAACGGGCCGTTCCCGACGGGGTGCTCGTTCCAGGCGGCCCGGCGCAGCCCGTCGCGCGGCACCGAGTCGAGCAGGTGGGCGGGGAGGATCGCGAGATCGGTGAGCACGTCGGGGATACCGCTCTGCGGTCGATTGAAGCGGATGACGACGGTCGAATCGTTCGCCGCGTTCACGAACGCGACATCGGCCAGGTCGTTGAGCCGGGGGTAGCCGGTCGCGGGATCGTGCGCCGCGTTGAGCGTCCACGCGACGTCCCGCGCGGTAGTGGGCGTGCCGTCGTGCCATCGGACGCCCGCCTCGAGCCGCAGCGTAAGCGCCCGGCGGTCCGCCGACCACGCCCAGTCGCGCGCCAGATAGGGGCGGGGCGTGAGTGTCGAATCGTAGCGGGCGAGGGTGGTGAGCAGCACATAGCGCTGGACCTGCCTGGCGAGCGGGTGGGTCGCGAGTAGTGGGTTGATACTCTGCAGCTCGGCACCGGACGCGTACACCACGCCTCGACCGCGGCGCGTGGAGTTCGCCTCGCACGCCGCGACCGTGGCTCCCGCGAGCAGGGCCCATAGCGTCCGTTGCAGCACGCCCGGATTCTAGCGGGGCCCGCGGGGTCGCGCGAGATTCCGGCATGCTCGCCGGGCTCGCGCGCCGCGTGCTCAGCGGCTTCGCCGTGGTGGCGGGGGCCGTGACGCTCACGTTCCTTCTCCTCCAGCTCGCGCCAGGGGACCCGGTAGAGCGGCTGCTCGGCCCCACGGCGAGTCCTGCGCAACTGACGGCCCAGCGACACGCCCTGGGTCTCGACCGGCCGCTCGCGGCACAGTATGTGGCCTGGCTCGGCCGGTTCGCGCGCGGCGATTGGGGGACGAGCATCGCCACGGGACGCCCGGTCCTGGCCCTGCTGGGCGAGGCGTTGCCCGCGACGCTCGCGCTCGTGGGACTGTCGCTCTTCCTGAGCTACCTGCTGGGACTCATCGTCGGCGCGATCCAGGCCACGGCGGGTCGTCGGCTGGACACGGTTTTGTCGGTCACGACCGTCACGTTGTTCGCGCTTCCGGGCTATTGGCTGGGCCTGATGCTCGTGCTGGTGTTCGCCTATTGGGCCCGTGCGCTCCCCGCGTTCGGCGCGGCCGGACTGGACAGCGAGGCGCTCGGTGGTTGGGCCCGACTCGCCGATCGGCTCCGCCACCTCGCCCTGCCGCTCGCCACGCTCACGCTGATCGGCATGGGCGGCACAGCGCGCTTTGTGCGCGGGGCGATGCTCGAAGTGAAGAGCGAGCCGTTCGTGCGAACGGCGCATGCGAAGGGCCTCACTCCGGCGCAGGTCACCCGACGCCACGTGGCGCGCAATGCGCTCATTCCCGTCGTGACGCTGCTCGGGCTGTCGTTGCCCGCGTTGTTCTCGGGCGCGGTGTTCGTGGAGGCGGTGTTCGCATGGCCCGGCGTGGGGCGCAGGCTCGTCGAGGCGGTCCAAGCGCGCGACTATCCCGTCGTCATGGCGGCGACGACGATCAGTGCGGTCCTTGTCGTCGTCGGGAGCCTCCTCGCGGACCTCGCCGTGGCGTGGATCGATCCCCGGATCCAACAGGGGAAGCGGGAACCGTGAGGCGCCTGCTGCGTGACCGGCGGGCCGTCTTCGGCCTCACCGTCCTGCTCGTCGCGCTCGCGGCGGCGCTCGCGGCGCCACTCGTCTCGCCCGGAGATCCGACGGCACAACGGGATGTCGCGGCCACGCGGTTTCTCCCGCCGCTTGCCACCGACGTGCACGGCGAGTTCCACCCGCTCGGCACCGACCGGTTCGGGCGCGACGTGTGGACTCGGCTCGTCTACGGCGCACGCATCTCTCTCGGCGTCGGCGTGCTCGCGGTGCTGCTCTCGGTCGCGCTCGGTCTCGCCGTCGGGGCCGTGGCCGGCTTCTGGCCGGGCCCGATACGCGCGCTCTTGCTCGGACTCACGGACTTCGCGCTCGCGCTGCCGCGGGTGGTGCTCCTGCTGCTTCTCGCCGCCCTGTGGCGGCCGAGCGCAGCGCTCGTGATCGTGGTACTGGGGCTCACCGGCTGGATGTCGATCGCGCGGCTCGTCCAGAGCGAGGTGCGCTCGCTCGCGGCGCGGCCGTTCGCCGAAGGGGCGCTGGCGCTCGGGGTCCCGCGCATCCGCGTGCTGTGGCGCCACCTCCTCCCCAACGCGTTGACGCCGGTGATCGCCGCTACCGCGCTGGGCGTCGGCAACGCGATCATGCTCGAGGCGGGGCTGTCGTTCCTGGGCCTCGGGGTACAACCCCCGGCGCCGTCGTGGGGGAACATGATCGCGTCGGGAAGGGATACGCTCGTCAACGCGCCCTGGGTGGCGACCGCGCCAGGCGTCGCGCTGGTCATCGTAGTCGTCGCCTGCACCATGCTGGGGGATGCGCTCCAAGACGCGCTCAACCCGGCGTATCGGCCCTGAGCGCTCAACGGGACGCCGTCGCGAGCTGCTTCAGCACCGCATCGCTCAACTCGTGGCCGCCGTCGAACGCGAGTTCCCGGTAGGGGATTCCGTGCGCCCGCAGGCGGTCGGCGATCTCGCCGACCACCTTGGGCGTGATGAACTGATCCGCGCGGCCGTACACGAGCGACAGCCCGGCGGAGCGCAGCCGATCGGCAACAGTCGGCACAGCCAGGTCGAGATCGGGTGGCAGCTCACCTCCCCACAACACGAGCCGGTCAACGCGGGCCTGCCCCATCGCGACCCAGCGGCTGACGGTCGCCGCCCCCTGGGAAAACCCGAGGGCGTGAACCACGACGCGAGAGCGATCGATCAGGCCGCCCACGTCGGCGTAGACGCCGTCGAGATACCGGACGTAGTCGTCGATTTCGGACAGGCGGGCCTCACGGGTCATCCAGCTCGCGCCGACTCGCCGCTCCGTGGGACTTTCGCTGAGATAGAACCGCGAGAGCCCCTCGGGCGCCACGATGTAGCGACGCCCATCATCGAGCGCGCGAAACTTCTCCAGGAACCGGGCCGCTAGGTGTCCGTAGCCGTGACAGACGAACCATACCTCCCCCACCCCGCGCGAGTTGCTACCCAACGCGAAGTAGCGCGCGGTGCGCGTCACTGAGATTCGATGCTCTTGCAAGCGCCCCTCCCCAATGCGGAATGCGGAGTGCGGAATGCGGAATTGAAGGGCAAGGTCGCTCGCCTATCGATGCTCACCATTACGTTCCCCATTCCACATTCCGCATTCACGTGACCAGTATCGTGACGATTTCATGCGGTTCGGCCACGAACCGCACGACCTTCCCCCGCCCCTCGAGCACGAGCGCCTGGGATTCCCGCTCGTCGGCGCGCACTCGGTGGGCGCTCTTCACCCCGTCGCCGAAGCGCCAGGCGCCAGCCGCCTTCCGGTCGGTCGTGTTGTAGCAGCGCAGCACGGTCGGCGAGCCCTGTTGCGCCGGCTTCACCGCCGAGAGCACGAGCCCCGTCCCCTCGAGGGCGATGTCCACCGGCGCCGGGGCGAGCTCCACGGCGTCGCGCAGCCAAAACCCGCGGACCGGCAGAAAGGCGTCTTCCCACAGTTGCGGGATCGCGTCGCCGCGCTGCACCTCCGCCTGCGAGACCGGGACGATCGCGAGCTCGACGCGAGTCGGGCCGACGCACTGCGCGAGCGGCGTCGGAGTAGGCCAGCCAGCATGGCCGGGCCGGGTGGGGAGATCGCCGCGCGACAGCTCGCCGACGCCGCGCAGCAGCGTCATCAGCAGATCGCCGCGCGCGGTCCACTCGTACTCGAAGAAGCCCGGGGCGAGGAGCGCGAGGCCGCGTCGCCCCTCGGCCGCCGCGACGAAGCGATGCGCCGGCGCGGTGGCGACGGGCGTCTCCAGCGGGTATGCGCCACGAGGCACGCGCACGGGCGCCCGCGCGACGGAGCCGAATGCCGCCCCGGCCACCGCCGCCACGCCGGAGAGACTCGTGGGAATCCGCACACGCAGCCGATGCCATTTGGCCTGGTTGTCGATGTCGAGGATGCAGCGGACGATGGCAGTGTCGGCGTGCAACATCACGACGAGCCGCACACTCAGCCGTCCGGTGGCGCCGCGCATCTCGAGCCGGGCTTCCAGCGCCGCCACGAGCGGCCCCGCGGCCAGCCGACGCACCCTGATCGGCCCCGCGGCCCGCACGATCCGATCGCGTGCCGGCGGGCAGTACGTGTACGTATCCCCTGCGTCGCCGCCGTCCTCGAGCCGCAGCACGTCGAAGAATCGCTCACCGGTGCGCCGGTCGTGCAGCGCGAGCGCGCCCGCGGGCTCGAGCGTCACCTCCGTCCAATGATTGACGAGCGAACGGGCTTTCACGGTCGCGCCCTGCCCGCGCGGTATCGCACCCGCGGTCAGCCCCGGGCTGCCGTCGGGCGTCAGATGCATGACTGCAACCCCCAGTCCCGCCTGCGTCGGTGCCCGGAACGCGATCCGCACCTGATCCACCTCGTCTTGATCGGGATAGTGCCGTGCGGCGTCGAGCCGCTCCATGTCCCGGCGGCGGTCGAGGATCTGGACCGGAACCGGCCGCCCGTCGGGACCAACGAGCCCGAACCCTCGGTAGCCCTTGGCTTCCCGCGGGACCCGGCCAGCAGGCGGCCCCACCGGCACGTCGCGCCGGAACAGCGTCACGTCCGCCACCACGATGCCGTCGCGCCGCCGGGCCGCCGGGTTCCACAGGACGAGCCCCGGTTGCGCCTCCCCGGCGCGCTCCCGGGCGTCGTCGGGATCGTGACGCACCAGCTCGCACAAGCTACCGCGCACGATCTCCCGCGCGACGGCTTCCACGCTGGCGAGCCGCCCCTCCAGCGCGCGCGCCACCTCGTCCGCCGTGCAGCCCGCAATCGCGTCGTGGGACTGGCACTCGACGAGGGTACGCCAGGCGAGCTCGAGCTGGGGCCGCCGGTCACGGGCGCCCCCCACAGCGCGGCGGGCGAGCGCCGCGAGCGGCTCCGCGACGCGCTCGAGCGAGAGCTCGGCAGCCGAATAGCGCCGCTTGAGTGGGGCGCGAGTCGCATGCACGCCTTGGAGCGTCCACGTGTAGCCGTAGGACCACCGTAGCTCACCCGTCAGCGGCGCCGCCTTGGCACCATCGGCGACGGCCTGAAAGAACTCGTCCAGCCGCGACACGCGGAATGCGCTCTGCGGCTCCAGCTCCGCGAGCAAGTCGCGCAGCCGTGGGACATCGGGATGGGGCGCGTGGTGGTCCGCCCCGATGAACACCGGGATGTGCTTCGCGGTCGCGCGCTGCACGAGGACGGCCCGCACCGGCGCCCACGCGGCGAACAGCCGGTCCGCGTCGGCGGGAAGCGCGGCGCCGATCTCGTAGCCCGCAGGCGGGAGATGCCAGAGGAGGACGTCTTTGCCGTCGGGGCCGCGCCAGCGGTACAGGTCGCCACGCTGCTCCGGCTCGCCGCCGAGGCCGCGCCAGACCACCCCGTAGCGGATGCCGAATTCGCGCGCCAGCGTCGGCCACACGGCAGGGTGCCCGAACTCGTCCGGCGAATACAGGACATCGAGCCGCCCACCGAGGCGCGCGGTATCCGCCGCGCCGCAAAGCAAGTTCCGCACGAGCCCCTCACCCGACGGGATCAGCTCGTCGGCGAGCACGTACCACGGGCCCACCTGCAGCCGGCCCGTCTTCACGAGCGCCTTCACCTCGGCGTCCCGCTCCGGGCGCGCGCCCAGGTAGTCGGCCACCAGCACGGTCTGGCCATCGAGCAGGAAGCTGCGATAGCCCGTATCGGCCAGGAGCCGATCGAGCAAGTCGTCTACCACCGGAACGAGTCGCGCCTGGAACGCAGCGAGCGGCAGATACCATTCGCGGTCCCAGTGCGTATGCGGGATGAGGTGGAAGATGAGTCCGCCCATGTGCGCTAAGCCTAAAAGGCTGACGGGGGCCCCGCGAGCGCTCATACGGCTGTCGGACGGCGGCCTGCTGGTCGCGCCGGCGGGCGAGCGTTAGGGCGCGGCGAGCCGGCCCACGTCCTCTGGCCGCGCGACGTGGACATGCGCCACCCGCCGACCGCGCGCGAGCAAGGCGCGAATGTCGCCCCGGGCCTGGGCGCGCTTCAGGCGGCCAAAGCTCGTTCCCAGCTCGGGCACGCTGGCATCCTCGGCATCGTTGCTGGTGATCACGAGAAACAGGCCCGTGTTCGGGCCGCCTTTGTGCAGCTGGCCCGTGGAGTGCAGGTAGCGCGGCCCGAAGCCGAGCGTCGTGACACAGCCGAGCGCGCTTCCCCACGCCGCGCGTACCTGTTGCAGGCGGGCGGCGAGGTCGGCGCGCGGCGCCAGGTATGCGAGAATGGCCAGGTAATCGCCCGGACGCGCCGCGCGCCTCAGCGCTTCCGGCGTGAGCGTCGCGATCGAAGCCACCGCGGCGCCCGCCGGTTGAGCGAGCTCGGCCCGCGCGAGCGCCTTCGCCTCCTCGACGTCCGGCTGGTCGAACGCGTTCACGCCGAGCCGGTTGCAGAGCTCCCACGTCGCGTACTCCCAGGTCAGGAACTGGGCGCCGAGGTCGAGGGGATCGGGTGAGAAGTCCGTGACGACCTCGGTGTCGGCTCCCGCGCCGGCGACTGGGTCGTCGACCACGGGCACGACGCCCCGCCCGTCCTTTCCTGTGCTCTCGGCAACGAGCTGTTCGATCCAGTCCGCAAGGCGCGCGGTTTGCGCGGGGGGGCGCAGCACGAGCTTGTCGCGCCCGGCATGCGCGGCGTCCGCGAGGCGCGCCCCCCAAGCCTTTGCGCGCTCCGCCGCAACGGTGAGCGCGCGCTCGAGAAGCGTGCGGCCGTCGACGCCGAGCAGCGCCGCGGGGAGCATACCCACGACGGTGAGCGCGGCGTAGCGCCCGCCGACGTTCGCCGGATGCGGGAACGCCGCGCGGAAGCGCCGTTCACGGGCGAGCGCCTCGAGCGGGCTGCCCGGATCGCTGATCGCCACGAACTGCGAGGGCCGCGCACGTGCGGCGAAGTAGTGGTAGAACGCAAGCGTCTCGACCGTCGTACCCGACTTGCTGCTGATCACGAACAGCACGTCCTCCAGGCCGGCGCGCTCCACCGCAAGCACGGCGGCCGGATCGGTGCTGTCGAGCACCGTGAGGGATGAGCTCCCAACGCTCGCGGCGAGGACGTGCGGCGCGAGACTCGAGCCCCCCATGCCGCAGATGGCGGTGCGGGCGAGCCCGTCGCGTCGCGCTTCCTCCGCGAAACGCACGAGCCCGCGCCACTGCGCGAGGGAGTCGCGCGGTGCCTCGATCCATCCGAGACGGTCCATACGGCGGCCAAACTTAACCAAGCCTCGCCCGCGTTGTCGGGGTCGGTTAAGCTTAGGCCGTGAGGCAGCCTTGACCCCGCTGAGCCGACAGACCCGCCTTCTGATCGCCCTCGCCGTCGTTTCCATGGCGGTGATCGCCGCCGCGTACCTGCTCGGACCGCCCGAGCGCGCAGCGCGGGCGCTCGTCGCCGATCTGTCCTGGACGTGGACCGCGCTGTACGCGGTCGCGTCCTGCACGATCGCGACCCGCCGCCATCGCGACGCCGACCAGCGGAGCGCCTGGGCGTGGATCACCGCTGGCTGCGCGCTCTACCTTGGCGGACAGCTCGTCTGGAACTACTACGAACTGGTCCGCCAGGTGCGTCCCCCCTATCCGTCGCTCGCCGACATCGGCTTCCTGGGGATCTATCCTTGCCTGCTGGTGGCCATCACACGGCTGGTCCGCGCGCAGCCGCGCCGCCGGCTCGAGCCGGAGCTGGTCCTCGACGCGGTGCTCGTCACCTTGATGGTGGGCGGCCTGACCTACGAGTGGCTGCTGCGGCCGCTCGTCGCGGCGGATAGCGAGCTCCCAGCCCTGCTGACCAGCGTGGCATGGTCCATCGGTGGCGTGGCCGTGTTGTGGCTGATGCTCGTCGTGATGCTCCGGCACACGCGTTTTGCGCTCGCGGCCGCGGGCTGTGTGGGCATGGGCCTGGGCCTGTTGTGCGTAGCCAACGTCATTTATGCGGTCGTGTCGCTGCGCGGTACGTTCCTCCCCGGCGGGCCGCTCGATCTCGGCTGGGACATGGGCTTCCTCCTGATCGGCGCCGCAGCAGCCCTGTCGCCCGAGCGGGCCGCACCTCTCGACCCTTCGACGTCGGCGATCTCAGGCGAGGCGGCGCGCCTCGCGGCGGTCGTCATGGGCCTCGCTGGAATCGGGGCCTTCGGCGTCAAAGCCGCGCTCGCCCCCGGGCGCGACGTCACCGCCGCCGTGCTGGTCGCCGGGAGCGCGGCGATCGTGGGCGCCCGCTTCATCTACTCCAGCCGGGCCGACCGCCGCTACGCCAACCTGCTCGAGGACGAGGTCGCGAACCAGACCCGCTCGCTCATGGACTCGCTCGCCGCGACCGCCGCCGCCGAGCGCAACCTGCGCCTGGTAATGAACGCCGTGCCCGACGCGATCGTGGTGCTCGACCGCGCCGGGCACGTCGTGGATCAAAACGAGCCCGCCAGGGTGATGGCGGCGGCACGCGATCGGCTGGCGGGCCGCAGCGTGTTCGAGTTCCTCGAAGGGGAGTCCGCGGACGTGGTGCGCAAGCGCCTCGCCCACGCCTTCAATGGCGACGTTCAGCGGTTCGAGGTTCCCTATCTGCGGGACGACGGCACGCGGGGCCTCGCGGCCCTCCTGTACGCGCCCGTGCGCGAGGGCGGGCTGGTCACGCGCGTCCTCGCCCTTGCGCGGGACATCACCGACTTGAAGCGCACGGAGTCGCAGTTGCAGCAGGCCGAAAAGCTAGCGGCGTTGGGCCAGCTCGTCAGCGGCGTGGCGCACGAGATCAACAACCCGGCGGCCATCATCTCCGGGTTCGCACAGACTCTGCTGCTCGAGGAGCTGAAGCCCGAGCACCGCGAGATGGCGCAGATGATCTACGACGAGGCGACCCGGATCGGCCGCATTACGTCCAACCTTCTGGCGTTCGCGCGGGCGAGTGGCGCGCAGCGCACCCTCGTGGATCTGAACGACATCGTGCGCCGGACGTTCGCCCTCCGGTCCTATCACTTGTCCACGCTCAACATCGCGGTAACACTCGACCTCGCTTCCCAGGACCCGAAGGTCTGGGCCGACTCCTCCGAGCTGCAGCAGATGCTGCTCAACCTGCTGATCAACGCGGAGCAGGCGCTGATGCATGGGGAGGCCGCGCGGACGATCACCGTGCGGACGACGGCGAGTGACGCGGACGTGTCACTCATCGTCGCCGACTCGGGACCGGGCGTTGCTCCCGAGATTCGAGGCAAGATCTTCGACCCGTTCTTCACTACGAAACCAGAGGGCGTCGGCACGGGCCTCGGCCTCTCGATCTGCTACGGCATCGCGCAGGAGCACGGGGGGCGCATCTGGGTGGACTCCCAGCCGGGGCACGGTGCCGCGTTCCACGTCACCCTGCCGCGCGACGCGCGCGTCGAGGGACGCGCCGAGTCCCCGACCGCCGCAGCCCCGCCAGCTACCGGAGCCGTGACGGTGCTGGTGGTCGACGACGAAACAGCGCTGCGCAACGCACTGTTGCGGTTCCTCTCGAGGCGCGGCATCGACGGCGCGGGCGTGGCTGACGGGGCCGAGGCCCTGGACGTTTTGAAACACCGGGGCTTCGACGTCATCGTTTCCGACGTCCGGATGCCCGGAATGAACGGCCGCGAGTTCATGGAGCGGCTGCGGCACGAACACCCCGACCTGATCGGCCGGCTGATCTTCAGCACGGGCGACACCCTCGCGCCGGACACCGCAGCCCTCCTCAAGAACGCCGGCGTGCCCACCATCGCCAAGCCGTTCGACTTCGCCGCGCTGGAGCTGGTGATCCGCCAGGTCGCGGCCGAGGCCGCCCGCGGGCGCCCTCGGGCTTCAGCGTGAGCGCGATGTCGAGCTAGAACCCCAGCTTCTGCCGCAACGACAGCGGCATGAGCGGGATCGCATGCTTGATCGGCACCGAGAGGGCGAAGCCCGGTGCCTGGGGCAGCCCGGCCCGGTGGATGGCGATGACTTCGCCGTTTGCGTTGAACAACGGGCTGCCGGACGATCCGCCGATCGTCATCCCATCGAACTGAATGACGTCGTCGGTGGCGCGGGAGATGATCCCGGCGGTCATCGAGGTCCGCACCACCGCGGACCGCAGGCGAGCGAACCCCGAGCCCGCCGGGTAGCCGATCAGCGCCGCCGGCTCGCCCTGGCGCGCTCGCAGCCCGTTCCAATCGATCGCCGTGATGTACGGACCCTGATAGCTCCGCAGTTTGAGGATCGCGACGTCGCGCTCCTGCGAGAGCGCGATCAGGTCGGCGAGGCGCGCCTGCGCCTGGTCCGCCATGATGACCCAGACCGTGTCGGGCCGCAGGTGCAGCGAGTCGGCGACGACATGCCAGTTGGTGAGCAGGTAGCCGTCGGACGTGATTACGAAGCCGGTGCCGCTGTAGTACTCGCGGCCGAAGCTGACCGTAACCAGGCCGACGGCCCCCTGGTTCTGCTGCGCCAGAGACGCGAAATCCGTGGCGCGGATGGCGCGCATCTTGGCGTCGAGTCCCTGCGTCTGCTGTTCGGCGGCCGTGACCGCGCGGCGCAGGCTGTCGATCGTGGCCTGGGACGGAGCGCGCCGCTCCGCGGCGGCGAGCGCCTCGCGTAGGCGCTGGACCTCGTGTTGCGCCGCGAGCCGGCGCTGCTCGCCCGCCGCCAGCTGTGCCGTGAGGGCGGCCTGCGCCCGGTCGAGTGCCGCGCGCACCTCGGCGGTCCGGGCCTGGGCCGACTCCAGCCGGGCCCGCAGGCTCTCCACCTGCGCGGCGGGCGCCGCCCCGGCCCGGGCGGCTGCGAGCTCCTGGCGCAGCCGCTCGGTCTGGGCTCGGGCTGAGTCCTCAGCCGAGTGGCGCTGCTGCTCGGTCTCCTTCACCTGCCGCGAGAGCACCGAGTACACTCCGTAAACGGCGCCGCCGAGCAGCAGAACCAGCAGGATGACGAGCCCGGTGAGCCAGTGGATCTTGCGACCCTGGTCCTTCCCAACCTGTGCCGCGACGGCCTTGAGGAGCGCGGTCGAGCTGCGGCGGCCCTGCTGCCGCTCCTTCTTCGCCTGCGCGATGGCGTCCCTGATCAGGGCCCTCACGGTTTTCTGGCCCAGCGGCGGGCGGGCGACCGGGATTTGAGGGGCCGTCCCGAGTCCTTCGACGATCAGCAATGGACCGCGTTGCCCCAGGAGGATCCGATCGCCCAACCGGACGGGGATCGGCTCCGTCACGCGCTCGTCGTTCACGAACGTCCCGTTGGTGCTCCCCAGATCCCGGATCACGAGTGCGCCGGTGGGGCCCACCGTCAACTCGGCGTGGACACGGGAGACGATCACGTCCGACGATTCGACGGGCTGCACCTCGCACTCCCGGCCGCGGCCCAGACGGATGCGCACGCCGCGCGCCTCGTGTCGCCGTCCGGTCGCGGCGTTGAGCAGCGTCACGCCGTAGGCGCGGGCCTCTGGGGGCGTGTGGCGCGGCGGCCCGGCCGCGGTGATCCCCGGGCGCTCCGGGACCGTGGGCACCACCGCTTCGACGACGGCAGCCACGGAGAGCCGCGGCCCGGTCTCGCCGAGGCCGATCACGTCGCCGACCCGGACCACGGCCCGCGCTGTCAGGCGCCGGTCGTTCAAGAATGTGCCGTTGCGGCTGCCGAGATCCTTCACCTCCCACCCGGCGGCGCCGTGCCGCAGCTCGGCGTGGAAGGTGGACACGACCCCGGCGTGCTCGCCTGTGAACACGACCGCGCACTCGGGGCTGCGCCCGAGACGGGCGACGATGCCGCGTACTTCGGTCGCGTGCTGGGTCGCGAGCTCGATGAGCTTCAAGTAAGGCACGCGGCGATTGTAGGGAAGTGGACCGGCCGCGTCAACGTGGAGGGACGGTCAGTCTCGCGCTGTTACGACGGCGACCCGCTCCTGCGGCGGTCGGGACGCACACGGCGCTCGACGCCGGAGCGGCGCACCGTGCGGCGGCGCTCGATGCCCGAGCGCCGCGGGCCCGAGCGGCGCTCGTTGTGGCCGGCTCCGGGTGCGTTCGGCCGGCGGCGATCCGGCCCGAACCGGCGATCCACGCCGGCCCGACGATCTTCGAGTAGGCGACGGTCGGGGAGCGTGCGACGGTCAGGGAGCGGTTCGTAGCCCATGGATCGCCTCCGCACAGGGCGAAAAAGTCGGGCCCCTAACGTATGCGCGCCCCGGCGACCCGGCTAGGGCCGCAAAACCCGCACGTCGCAGGCCTTGCGTCACTAGCTTTACCACGCCATGGATAATCTCGCGCACACGCTCGTCGGTGCGGCGCTCGGCCGCGCCGTCGCCGGCCGGTGGGTCCCCGCGGCCGCGCTGGTCGGCGCGGTCGCGGGCAACGCTCCCGATTGGACCGAGCTCCTGATCACCCCCCGAGCGTGGGCGCCCCGTTCCGGCGTCGCATACCTGCTGTACCACCGCGGAGTCACTCACTCGTTGCTCGGTGCCGCCGTCGAGATCGTCGGACTGTCGGTGTTGGTCGGGCTGCTGCTGCGCTGGTGGGCGCGGCGACGCGGCGGAGGCCCGCCGGCGTGGCCGCGGATCGCGGCTTGCGTCGCCGCCACCGTCGTGAGTCACGTGTACCTCGACTGGCAGGGATCGTACGGTCTGCGCCCGTTCCTGCCGTGGAGCGCGCGTTGGTATTATGCCGACTGGGTCGCCATCATCGACCCGTTGTTCTGGGTGCTGCCGCTGGTGGCCCTCGCGTGGGGAGCGCGCCGCCACTGGCGGCCGGCGCTCGTCTGCTCGCTGGCACTCACCTCGGTTGCGGTGCTCGTCCTGTGGACCGGCGGCGACACCGTCGTGCTCTGGATGAAAGTGGCGGTCATCGGCCTGTCGGTCACTTGCGCAATCGGATGGGTACGGCACTGGTTCGGGCCGGCCGAACGACAGCGGGCGGCGCTGTACGGCGTCCTGGCCCTGGCGGCCTACGCGGGCGCGCAGGGCGTGGCCAGCCTGCGGGCCAAGACGGCGGTACGGGAGAGGGCCATCCGGCGCTTCGGCCCGCCCGCCGAGTGGGCCGCGCTCACGGCGGTCGGCCGGCCGTTCCAGTGGGAGCCCATGTGCGCGGGCGCGGATACGGTGGCGGGCCGCGATTGGGCCGCGCCGCGTCACCTGACACATCCTGCCGTGGCGCAGGCGCTGGCGACGCCCGAGGGCCGCACCATCGCACACTTCGCGCGCTTTCTCGCGGCGGAAGTGGATTCCAGCGGAGGCGGCGTGCGGGTGTATCTGCGCGACGCGCGCTACGTCCCCCGCGGCCCGCTGGGATGGGCCGCGGTGGAGGTCAGACTACGGTGAGCTCGGACACCGCCCCCATGACCGACGCCCTGCCGTCAGCCGACTCGCTCGATCGCCTCGTCAAGGCATTCGAGGCCGTGTTCCGATTGGATCGGCTGATGGCGCTCTCGAGCGAGCGCGCGCTGTACCACGCGTGGGACCGGGTGCTCAAGCGCTACGTCGCTCTGCGGGTGCATCTCGTCCCCGACTCGCCGAGCCGGGCGTGGTTTCTGACCGAGACCGAGACGCTCGCGGCGCTCGACCACCCTGCGATCCGCCACGTGTACGCGGCGGGCGTCGTCGAGAGCTTCGCGTACCGCACCGCAAACTGGATCGAGGGCGAAAGCCTGGCGGATGCCATGAGCCGGGGCCCGCGCCCTCTCCCCACCGCCCATGCCCTGGTTCGCGACCTGCTCGGCGGACTCGAGCACGCGCACGCCCGGGGCGTGATCATGCGCCGCATTGTGCCGATCTCCCTCATGCTCGAAATCTCGGGACGCGCGGTGATCACCGACCTGCACTACGCCAACTGGTGCCTCCCCCATGTCCCGACGGACGAACGCGGATCGGGCGGGGCGTTTGTCGCGCCCGAGGTGCGGGCCGGGGGCGTGGGTGAACCGGCGAGCGACGTCTATACCGTGGCGGCGATCGTGTACTACGCGCTGACCGCTCAGGAGCCGGACCCGGAGCCCGCGAAGCTCGTCACGCCGCGTCGCCTCCGGCCGGCGATCCCGGCCGCCCTCGAGCGGGTGCTGCTGCGCGCACTGCAGCCCCAGCCGGGCGAGCGGTATTACACGGCGACGGAGATGCTCGAGGACTTCGTGAGCGACGCGGGTGTGTACCAGGAGCCCACCGCGGCGCCGCAGATCGCGGAAGCGGGGTTCGAGCGCCGGCTGCGCCGCGCGCTGGGGGACGACTATGAGCTCCTCGATGAGATCGGCTCGGGCGGCTTCGGGCGCGTGTACCGCGCGCGCGATCTCGGGCTCGAGCGGGAGGTGGCGATCAAGGTCCTGCACCCCGCGCTCACCGCGGACCCCGGCGTGACCGAGCGGTTCCGGCGCGAAGCCCAGCTCGCCGCGAAGCTCAGGCACCCGAACATCGTCAGCATCTACGACATCATGGGCCGCGCCGGGCTGCAGTGGTACACCATGGAGCTGGTTCCGGGGATGAACCTGGCGCAGCTCGTCCAGAAGCAGGGACCACTCACGGTCGAGCAGGCGGTGCGCCTGCTGGACGAGGCGCTGTCGGCGCTGGAGCATGCCCACGCGCACGGCCTGGTGCACCGAGACCTGAAGCCCGAGAACATGCTGATCGAGCCCGATGGACGCCTGCGCATCACCGATTTCGGACTGGCGCTCGCGGTTCGGGGGGACGGGAGGTTCGGCGGGGCCACGTCCCGCAGCGGTACGCCGCAATTCGCGGCACCGGAGCAGCTGCTCGGGGACAAGGTGGATCAACGTGCGGATCTCTATTCCCTGGGGGCCGTTGCTTATTTCGCCCTGCTCGGCCGGCCGCCGTTCGACGGCGCCACGCCGGAAATGATCTTGGCGCGCCAGACGATCAACCAGCTGCCCCCGCTGCACGAGTCCCGGGCGGACGTGCCGCGGGAGCTCGAGGCCGCGCTGCGGCAGGCGGTGACGGGCGACCCCGCCGCGCGCTATGCGAGCGCCCAGGCGTTCCGCGAGGCGGTGCGCACCTCGCGCGGGTTCCTGCGCCGGCTGCGGGCGTTCCTGCGCGGCGGCTGATCGGCGGCTCCTTCACGGGACGTTCTCGACGCCGGGCACCTATCCCTACCACTGCACCCTGCACGGCGCGTCGAACGGCATGACGGGCATCATCACCGTCACGCCCAGGCTAGCGCCAGCGGAAGATCTTCAGGGCGACGGCGAAGCTCGCGAGGCCCCACCCGACGACGATCGCAAGCGGCGCGCCGAGCAGCGCCACGGAGGTGCCGTCGATCATCACCGCGCGCAGCGCGTCGTTCAGTGCCGTGAGCGGGAGCGCCTTCACGAACGGCTGCATGGTGTCGGGAAAGCGGGCGTAGGAGAAGAACGTTCCCGAGAGGATCCACATCGGCAGCATGACCAGGTTCATCAGCCCGGACACCGCCTCGATGGTCCGGGCGCGGCTCGCGACGAGCATCCCGAGCCCCGCGAACGACAGCGCGCCGAGCACCGTGATGAACGCGAGCGCGCCGATCGATCCTCGCACACCCACGTCGAATATCCACCACCCGAACCCGACGAGCGCGGCCACCTCGAGGAACAGGAAGACGAGCCGCGACAGCACGAACGCCATGAGGTAATGGCTCCGCCGCATCGGCGTCGCCATGAAGCGCTTGAGCAGCTTCTTGGTGCGGGCCTGCACCACCGAGAAGCCGACGCCCCACAAGCCGCTCCCCATCAGGTTCATGCCGAGGAGGCCGGGGATGAGGAAATCGATGTAGCGCGAGCCCGGCTCGGTGACGCGCTCGTCGCGCACGCGTGCGACGTCGGGGCGGCCGCCGGCGCGCTGCAGCACTTCATCCGCCTCGAGCCGCGCGAGGCGGCTCTCGGTGCGGGTCGAGTCGTAGCGGTACACCACCGGGTCTCCCGGCACGACGAGCAGCGCGATGCGCCCGGTGCGCAGCTGCACCCGCGCGTCGGCCGAATCGAGCACCCCGGCCGTGAGCGTCGGGGCGCGCTCGAGCGCGGCCGCGACCGCGCTGTCGCCGGGCGTGCGCAGCACGGCGACCCGCAGCTCACCGGGCCCGCGATTCCGGAACGCGATGCCGAGGGCGAACGCTAGCACGATCGGGAACCCGAACACCCAGAAGATCGCCTCCGGCTCGCGGTAGAACTCGCGCATGCGCGTGAGTGTGAGCTGGACGAGGGGATGATCACGCATCGCGCAGCTGCCTCCCCGTGAGCGAGACGAACACGTCCTCGAGCGTGGCGTGGTGTGTTGCGAGCATGGACAGCTCGGCGCCGCGCCGCTCGAGCAGGGCCATCAGGGCGGGCACCGCGCGGTGCACCTCGGTCACCGTGAGCGCCGTGCGGTCGGCGGCGGGCCGCACCGACCGGACCCCCGGCAGCGTGGCGAGCTCCGCCACGTCCGGCGCTGTGCCCCCTCCGTCGGCGAGCGCGAACTCCACGACGTGCTCCGCGCCGAGCGTGGCGATCAGCTGTCGCGGCGTGCCGAGCGCGATCACCCTCCCGTGATCCATGATGGCCACCCGGTCGCACAGCCGCTCGGCCTCTTCCATGTAGTGCGTCGTGAGAAGCACCGTGCCGCCCGCCGTCCGGAACCGGGTGATCACGTCCCAGAGCTGGCGGCGTGATTGTGGGTCCAGCCCGGTCGTGGGCTCGTCGAGGAACAGCAGCTCCGGCCGGCTCACGAGCGCGCACGCCACGGCCAGTCGCTGCTTCTGGCCGCCCGAGAGCTTGCCCACCCAGGCACGCCGTTTCTCCTCGAGCTCCACGAGCGCGAGCACCTCGTCCACGGTGTGCGAGCGCCGGTAGAAGCTGCGGAACAGTCGCACCGTCTCCTCGACCGTCAGCTTCTCGGCGAGCTGGGTCTCCTGCAGCTGGATGCCGAGGCGCTCGCGCAGCGCGCGGCCGGAGCCGTCGTCCCAGCGCATGCCCAGGACCTCCACGGCCCCCGCGTCGGGAACGGTCAGCCCCTCGAGGATCTCGATCGTCGTGGTCTTTCCGGCGCCGTTCGGGCCGAGCAGGCCGAAGCACTCTCCGGTCTCGACCGTGAGGTCGACCCCGGCGACCGCGACGACGTCTGCGTAGCGCTTCACGAGGCTGGTGCAGCGAATGGCGAGCACGACTAGTGGAGTCGCTCCGGCTCCTTCTTCTCCGGAGTCATTGCCTGCTTCAGCGCCTGGTCCAGCTGGAGTCGGAGGCTGTTCACGCCGTCCGCCAGACCACGGATTTTCATGTTAATCCCGCCGCCCCGCCCTGCCATCACGGACATCGCTCCCGCCACGTCGGCAATGGTCCCAACGTTGGCCGTGAGCGCTCGCTGACGCATCTGCGACAGTTCGCGCGCGAGCGACTCGCAGATGTTCTCGAGGACCTTGGCCTTCGCCGCGCGATTCGAGTCGAGCTCGGCGACGAGCTTGGCGACGTGGTCCACCGTCTTGAGAAAAACCTGGAGCTGCTCGATGCGTGCAGCCTGCTGCGCGGGGAGTTTCTGCGCCATGACGACCTCAGTTCTCCGGTTCGAGCGCCTCGAGCAACACCCGGCCGTCCAGCGGCTCGGCGGGGGTGAGGCCGAGCAGTCGCGCCAGCGTCGGCGCGAGGTCTACGGTGTTGACCCGGTCGCGATAGACGCCGGAGCGAAAGCCCCGACCCCACAGGATGAGCGGCACGTGGGTGTCGTACTCGTTGGGCTGCCCGTGCATGGCGATCGGGAGGTCGTCATAGCCCCACACGGAGTACGGCGCGAGCGTCGCGACGAGCTCCACGCCCGCGTCCGCTGGGACGCTGTGCTGCCAGCGGCGCACCACAGGATCGGTCGTGTCCCCGGCGGCGAGATCGGCGAACCGGGCCACGCGCGCGACGCCCGGCAGCGCACTGAGCTGCGCCGCCACGCCCACCACCACGCTGTCCATGTCCACGCCTCGAGCCGCGAGCGTCGCGCGCTCGGGCACGAGCAGCATCCCGCTGTCGAACTCGAGCCAGTCGCCGTCTCCCGCGCCGCCGTTGAGGGCGGCATTCACGCTCCGGATGATGCTGTCGGGGTTGACCCGTGTCGCTCTCGGCCGGCCGAGCGTCCGCGAGCGCTCCGGCAGCGGCGTCACGCCGTGATCGGACGTTAGCACGATCACGATGTTCCCCTTGCCGTAGCGCAGGAACAGCTGCTGGAAGAACCAGCCAAGATAGCGGTCGAGCCGCAGCACCTGGTCGTGGATCTCCCGGGAATCGGGGCCGTACGCGTGCCCCACCGCGTCCATCGTCGACAGACTCACGGCGAGGAGGTCGGTCGCGCCGCGCCCCCCGAGCTGCAGCACGCGCACCCCTTCCAGCGCGAATGCAAGCGTCAGCGAATCCATCGTCGGGATGCCCGCGAGCGCGATGGCGGCCTGGGCGCTGTCCTCGGGCAGGCGGTGCGGAAACATGAAGTCGCGCCCGCCGCGCTCGTACGGCACGCTGTCGGGCTCCGGGTAGCTCCGCTCGGCGAGCAGGGGCGTCCAGGCGCGCCCGGCGGCGCGAAAGGGAATCCGGCGCGCGTTGAACGCGCGTACCCATGACGGGAGCGAGTCCGCGTAATAGCGGCTCGTGGTGAAGACCCCCGATTGGTACCAGTACACCTGCTCGCGCGCGCGGCCGATCGGGAGGATCGCCCCGCGGTCCTTGCGCGAGACTGAGAGCGCTCGCGCGAGCGGCTGCTCGGCCTTCAGCCAGTCGAAGAAACTCGTGCCCCGAAACCGGGCCGGCGACGCGCCCGGCCCGCTCACCTCCAGTAGCGACGTCGTGTCGTTCACACCTGCGCTGTTCCGGATGATGCCCGTATGCGCGGGCCAGCGCCCCGACAGCACGGTCGCGTGCCCCGGAGCGGTCTCCGTGACGGCGTGATCCTGGTGGGCGTCCGCGAAGTACGCGCCCTGCCTCAGCAGGACGGTGAAGCCGCCGATGAATTGGGACCGGTAGCGGTCGAAGTAGTCGGGCCGCAGCTGGTCCACCGTGACGACGACGACGAGCCGCGGTTTCGGAGCCGGGCCGGTCCCGAAGCCCGCCAGAGCGAGCAGCAGGGGAAGATTCATGGCAGAAAGGTAACGACGGTCAGACCGCCTCGGCGGTGGCCCGCAGCGGCTCCCCGCGCGGCACGCGCGTCGCCATCAGCAAGGCCAGGGCGATGATCACGGCGCAGGCGAAGAACGGCACGCTCCGCCCCATGTGCTGATAGGCGAAGCCGGCCCAGATCGGTCCGATGACGCTGGCCACCCCACGCAGCGCCTGCTGCACGCCCATCATGAGCCCGAACTCGTGCTGGCTGGCCCGGTGGCTCACGAGGGCCGAATTTGCCGGAAAGAGCAGCGCCGTCCCGAGCGGGAGCAGCGTTTGATACACCAGGAACGCGGGCACGGAAACGGCGAGCGGCAGCAGCGCGTATCCCAGCCCGTAAAGCGCGGCGCCGAGGCGCATGGTGCGCACCTCGCCGAAGCGATGGTTGAACCAACCCACGACCAACGCGCGCATCAGTACGCCGACGCCGCCGAAGACGAGAAAGAAGTAGCCGATGTTCTGCTCGGTGATCCCAAAGCGCCACGACAAGTACAGCGCGAACACCGGCGGCGTGGCGTTGTAGGCGAGCATGGCCACCGCGTAGATCCAGATGAGATGGGCGACCGGCCGGCGCGGATGGCGGACGACCTCCCACATCGCCTCGCGCACTGGGCGCGGCTCTAACGGCACGTGACGACCGCTCGGCGTCGTCAGGTGCGACTGGAGCACCCGCGATTCAGGGAGCCACTTCCACGCGAACCCCGCGTTGAGCACGCACAGTCCGGCCGCGAGGAGGCCGGGTCCCGCCTCGCCCCAGCCAGCCGCGATCGAGCCGAGGGCAGGGCCCACGATCACGCCCAGGCTCGTTGCCGCCGACAGCCATCCAAGCGCCTTGGCCCGCTCGTGGGGCGCCATGGTGTCGGCGACGTAGGCCTGGGCCACGCCGGTGGTGCCCCCGCCCAACCCCTGCACGAACCGCGACACAAACAGGAGCGACAGGGTGGCGGCGAAGCCGAAAACGACATAGGCGACGGCCGACGCCGTCAGGCCCGCGAGGAGCGCCGGCCGGCGACCGTAGCGGTCCGACACCCGACCCCACACCGGCGAGGCCGCGAGCTGCGCGATCGGAAAGGACGCGCTCAGGACGCCGATCGTGGCTGGGTCCGCCTGCATCCGCTGGGCGTAGAGCGGCAGCAGGGGAAACACCATCATCAACCCGATCATGTCGATGAAGGCGACAGCCATGAGGACGGACAGCCGCTTCATCGTCTCGCTCCCAGCCCGAGCACGAGCGCGCTCACGACCATCAGGATCACGCCGAAGGCCGCCGCCACGCCCAGCTCCGAGAGGCGCAAGCTCGACATGATCTCGATCGAGATCGGCCGATTGTCATACGTGTAGAGCACGATGGACGTCACGAAGTCCCCCAGCGCGGCGACGAAGGCGAGGCTCGCCCCAGCGGCGAGGGCCGGCTTCAGGAGGGGGAGCGTGACACGGCGCAAGGTCGCCCAGCGTCCTGCGCCAAGGCTCGCCGCCGCCTCCTCAAGCGCGGGGTCGAGCTGCCGGTACCCCGCCAGCACCGCGCGGCCGGTGATCGGCAGATTGCGCACCAGGTAGGCAAGCGGCAGGAGCACCACCGTCCCCACGAGCACCCAGCGCAGCGTCAGCGGGTCGTGCGCGCTGAACGTCGTCGCGAGCGCGATGGCGAACACGGTTCCCGGTAACGCCCAGGGAAGCGCCACCAGCCCCTCGATCGGCCCGCGGAACCGCCACGGGCGCCGCCGCCCGACGAGCTCGCCCGCGACCAGCGCCAGAACGACCGCTGCGAACGTACTGGCGGCGGCCATCCAGAACGAATTCACGAGCGGCCGCAGCCGCTCCGGCTCGCCGAACAGACGCTGATAGTTCACCACGGAGAGCACCGGCGGCACCGCTTCGGTCGTCCAGCTGCCGTAGGGAACCAGGGACACCAGCGCGAGCGTGAGATGCGGCAGGAGCAGCACCACCGCGAACAGCCACCCCGCGCCGGTCGCGAGCGTGCGCACGCCGGCCCGCCGGATCGGCCGGCGGCGCGGCGCGGTGCCCTTCCCGAGGGCGGTGAGCGGATCGGCGCCCTCGGTGCGACGCAGCACGGCCAAGCCGACGAAGGCGACGAGCGCGAGCGCGACCGTCTCGACCATCGCGAGGGGCAGCTCCCCGTTGAGTTTCGTAGCGAGGATCTGCGTCGTCATCACGCGGAACCCGCCGCCGAACACGTACGGGGCGCTGAACGAGCCGAGCGCCGTCATGAAAACGAGCAGTCCCGCCCCCGCGAGCGATGGGCGGAGCAGCGGCAGCGTCACGCGGGAGAGCGCCGTCCAAGCCCCCGCGCCCAGCGCCTGCGCCGCCTCGACCAGCGACGCGTCGAGCTTCGCGAGCCCTGCGCGCGTCAAGAGGTAGAAGTACACGTACATCGAGTACGCGTGAACCAGCAGGATCGCCCCGGCTCCCTGGAGCCGCCACGGCGCCTGGTTCAGTCCGAGCAGCGCCTGAACCGCTCGCGCCACGAACCCGGACTCGCCGTAGAGAAACAGGAAGGCGATCACGCCGACGAACGGCGGCAGTACGGCAGGCAGCGCGATGAGCGAGCCCAAGGTCTTGCGCCCGGGAAACTCGAGCCACTCGAACAGGAAGGCGAGCGGCACGCCGATCGCCGCCGCGAGCCCGACGCTCGCGACGGAGATCCAGACGCTCGCCCAGAGCGCCGCCCACTCGCCGGGCCGCGACGCGAACGCCACGAGCGCGTCCGGCCGCGCGGCACCCTCGACGACGATGAGGATCGGATAGAGCACCAGCCACGCGAGCAGCAGCGTGAACGCGAGCGGCGCGAGGGCGCGGCTCACTCCCGCACCTCCGGGAAGGTCATCACCCTCGCGGCCTCGACGTACACGCAGTCACCCACCCGGGCGGCGTCGGGCCCGGCCAGGACCTCGAGTCGCTCGCCCCGCTCGGTCTCGATCTGATAGAACGCCGCCGCGCCGGTGTAGCGGCGCTCCCTGACGATCGCCGGAAGGCCGCCGTCCGCGAACCGCAAGCGCTCGGGCCGCACGACGAGCGCCTGGCCGTCGCGCCCGCCCAGGGCTCGCGCCGTCGCACCCCGCAGCACGTTGGCGCGACCGACGAACGTGGCGACGAACAGGCTCGCCGGCCGCTCGTACAGCTCGTCCGGCGCGCCGACCTGCTCGAGGCGGCCCTGGTTCAGGACGGCGACGCGGTCGCCCAGCTCGAACGCCTCCTCCTGCTCGTGGGTGACGAACACGGTCGTGATCCCCACGCGCTGGATCAGGGCGCGGAGCTCGCGGCGGGTGCGCTCGCGCAGCGCCGGGTCGAGGTTCGAAAGCGGCTCGTCGAGCAGCAGCACGCGCGGCTCCGGCGCGAGCGCGCGGGCGAGCGCCACGCGCTGCTGCTGGCCGCCGGACAGCTCGTGCGGCTTGCGGCGCTCGAAGCCGGCGAGATCCACGAGGGCCAGGACCTCGGCCACCTTTCCCCGTTCCCCCTTCCCTCTTCCCCGTAGTCCGAAGGCGACGTTCTCGCCGACGTCGAGATGCGGGAACAGCGCGTAATGCTGAAACACCATCCCGCAGCGGCGGCGCGCGGGTGGTAGCGCGGTGACGTCCTCCCCGTCGATCACGAGGCGCCCCGCGTCGGGCGTCTCGAACCCGGCGAGCAGGCGGAGGATGGTCGTCTTGCCGCTGCCCGACGGCCCGAGCAGCGCTACGATCTCCCCGCGCGCGATCTCGAGCGCGACCGGCCCCACCGACACGGTGTGCGACCACTGTTTGTGCAGGCGGTCCAGCGTCACGAAGCTCACGGCCGCCCTTTCCCCCTGACGTTCTGGTCCCAGTAGCGCATCCACTCGGCGCCGCGCTCGGCGAGCACGTCCCAATCCACGTCCGCCGCCTGCATCACGCGCCGCACCTCGCGCGCCCACGGGGGCAGCGAATCCGCCGGCAGATCGAGCCGTGCGGGCAGGCGATAGGCTTCCCGGGTCGCGAGCAGCTGAGCCTCCATACCGCCGGCGTACTCCACGAAGGCGCGTGCCCACTCGCGACGGCGCGCGCCACGCACCACGCCGATCGCGTCCTCGATGACCGGTGTGCCGCTCTTCGCGAAGAGGTATCCGAGCGGCAGGCCGTCGCGGCGACTCAGCAGGATGTCGGGGAGGTCCCAGATCGTCACGAGCCCCTCCTGACGCACGATCTTCTGGTCGAGGAGCGTGCCGGTCAGCACGTACTCCTTGGTCTGCGCGTCGAGGCGTCGCAGCCATTGGAACCCGGCACCGGTGTCTCCCGTCTGTTTGAGGCCGCGCTCGATGATCATTCCCCACACCGCGCGCATCGTGCCGCTCGCGAGCGGGTCGCGGATCAGCACCTTTCCTTTCCACGTCGGGCCGAGCAGCTCGTCCCAATCCTGCGGCGCCTCCTCGGGCCTCACCGCCCGCTCGGCATAGACGATGACCGCCGGCGTCTCGTACGCCGCGAAGTAGAGGTCGCCGGGCCCGCGCCCGTGCGGATCGATCGCCCCCGCCCAGCTGGGCCGGAACGGCTCGAGCAAGGAGTCGCGCACGCCGCGCGCGAAGATCGTCGCCGGCCCTCCGAACCACACGTCCGCCTGGGGATTCGCCCGCTCCGAGCGGAGCCGCTCGTACACCTCCTGCGACCCCATGTCGAGCCAGCGGACATCGACGTCGGGATAGAGTTGTTCGAAGCGACGCTCGAGTAACGTCAAGAGATCGCGGCCGTGGGGGCTGTACACGACTAACGGCGTTCTCCGGTCGCCCCCACAGCTGGCGAGCAGGGCGAGCGCCACGCCGCCCGCGAGCCATTGCGGAATTCGGAGTGCGGAACGCGGAATGGAAGGCGCGGGTCCGATCGTCGGTGCTAGCCTCGAGACTCGACGGTCGCTCGGTGCATTCCGCACTCCGCACTCCACATTCCGCATTGGGTTACCGACGGAGCGCCAGCAGGTTCGCAAACAGCCGATAGGCGCCCGGGACTCCCGCGGGCAGCTGCCGAAAGAAGCTCAGCCCCGAGTAGACGTAGGTTCCACGGCCCAGCGGGGCGACGAGCAGGCCGCCGGTGAGCGGCGCGCCGCCGGGATCGTGCGTCTCGAGCAGCGGGGCGTACGTGGAGTCCCACTGACGGGCGAAATACAGGCCGCGTTCCTGGACCCAGCCCCGCCAGTCGGCGGCGGCGATTTCGTTGGGCATGTGGAAGACCGGGCTCGCCGGGTCGAGCAGCGTGACGGGCGCGGCCTCGTCGGTGACGCGGTCGTGGGGCCGCGCGATCGACAGCTTGTAGGGCGCGAAATCGCCCGTGACGAACGGGTACTGCTGGTACTGCACGATCACGAGACCCCCGGCGTGGGCATAGTCGATCAGCCGCCCGTTGCCCGCTACGAGCGCCGGATCGGTCTCGTACGCCCGACTTCCGATCACGATCGCATCGTAGCGGGACAGGTCGCCGCGGGCGAGGCTGTCCGGGTCCAGCAGGTCGATCGGCACACCCACCGCCTTCAGGGCCTCGGGCACGCGGTCCGACGCGCCGCGGACGTACCCCACCCGCGTGAGCACCGGGAGCGAGATGCGCGCGGCACGAATCTCGCTCCTGGAGGGACGGGCCACGGCCCGCGGTCGGATGTGCGGATAATCGATGACGATGAGAGCTCCTTCGCTCCTCCGCCCGCCGGCGAGCGCCGCCGCCCGCAGCTCGAGTGAGCCCGGCAATACGTTCGCGGGCGGCGCCAGCGCGACGACGACGCTCTTCGACTCATCCTCGCGCTGGAACGACAGGCTCTCGGGCGGCGGCGCTTGCCAGCCGGCAGGCATGGTGAGCAGGATCTGCGCGGCCGTCGGCCCGCGGTTCCGGCTCGTCACCGTAATCGTGAAGTTTCGGGGGTGGCCCGCCGAGCCGTCGATGGGCCACACGACGAGATCGGGAGTGACGGTGACGTCGAACGGCTGCGTCACGAAGATCGGCCGCCGGACTTCGCCGATCCCCTCGTCACGGTAGCGGTACACGACCTCGCGCCGCAGCGTGACGGGCGCGCCCCCGATCCCTAGGCGGAACGTGACTTCCAGGAGCGCCGGCTCGAATGGCTGGCCCCGCCAGGCAGCGGGGACGCCGGTCCAGTCATACAGCTCCCCCTTGAGGGGCCGGCGGAGGAAGTAGGCGTGCGAGCGCGGTGCGTCCGCGGCGACGCTGAACACGAGCCGGCGAGTCGCGACGGCCCCGGGCGCGACGGGCGAGCTCGCGGCGTCGAGCCGTTCGACACCCCAGCCCGGCGGCGCGCTCACGTCGATGCCGTCGAACGCGATCGTGGAGTCGCCTGCGTTCCAGACGCTGACCTCCACCTGGAGCCGCTGCCCGGGGATCACGATCCCGTCGTCCGCAATGCCGTCGATTGCCACGCCCGCCGCCGCGGCGAGCGCGCCGTGCAAGACGTCTCGCTGCGCCGTGTCCGACTCGGCGAGCTCACGCAGCGCGCGCGCGAGCAGCGGGACCACGTCAGCGGGGCGGGACGGGTTGAGTCGGGCGCGCGCCGAGTCGATTAGGCCGACGTAACGCTCTCTCCCACGGAGTATTGTGTCCACGCCGGCGAACAGCGCGTCCGCATCGCCCGTCCCCCGTCCCCGCTCTCGCGACGCGAGGAGCGCTAAGCGGAGCGGCCACGGCCCCGGTGATTCGAGCTGCCCCATATCCTGAGAGCGGTGGCGGCTGCGGCCCGCCATGGCGATCTGATGGTAGGACCGTCCCACGACCGGGTCGAGAACACCCGCGTCGAGCGTGAGCGTCGTGCCCGCGGTGTCGAACGAACTCGAGCGGTACAGCTTCACGGGTCCCCAGGTCGAGTCTCGCAGCAAGTCGAACGCCTGGCGCGCGAGGATTCCCGCGAGCTGGTGCTGACCGTGCCCGTCCCGCGGAAGCCCGGAGAAGATGGACACGAGGATTTGCGGCCGTACCCGACGGATCACGTCGAGCAGGTCCGCGAGCAGTGAGTCCCGGGGCCAGAAGCGCAGCGTTTCCTCTGCCGTCTTGGAGAAGCCGAAGTCGTAGGCACGCGTGAAGAACTGGCGGGCGCCGTCTTCGCGGCGCGCGGCGAGCAGCTCTTCCGTCCGGATGACGCCGAGCTCGGGGCCCAGCTCCGGGCCGATGAGGTTCTGGCCGCCTTCGCCGCGGCTCAGCGAGAGGTAGGCGACCTGGGCACCGAGTCCGCGGGAGACGTACGCGAGGAAGTCGGAGTTCTCGTCGTCGGGATGGGCGCCGATCACGAGCACGCGCTTGTTCGCGCCCAGCTGCTTCAGGGCACCCGCCAATGCCGCAACGCCGCCGGTGCCGGGCGGGGCGAGTTGCCCCGTGCCGAGGCCGACGGCGCAAAACGAGAGAGCGAGAACGAGCCGGAGCGCGCGCCGCACTATGGCGAAAGGTAAACGGTTCCGCCTTTCATGACGAATCGGACCCGCTGGAGTTCCGTGATGTCCGTCAGCGGATCGCCGGCCACCGCCACGACGTCGGCGGACATCCCCGGCGCAATCACGCCGAGGTCCTGCCGGCTCAGAAGCTCGGCCGCGAGCGACGTGCCCGATTTGATCGCCTGCATCGGGGTCATCCCGTACTGCACGTAGTACGCGAACTCCTTCGCCTGATTCAGCTCCATCCAGGGAAAGCCCCCGGCGTCCGTCCCGAGCACGATCTTGACGCCCTTCTTGAGAGCCCGGGCGAACGCTCGGCGCTGGTGCTCCGCCATGGCCGGCCAAGCGCCGCCGCGCGGGCCCGCCACATACAGCCCCACGGTGATGGTGGGCACCCAGTACACCCCACGCGCCACCAGCACGTCCATTAGCGAGTCCGTCATTCCGTGGCCGTGCTCGATGGTGTGCGCCCCCGCGCGCAGCGCCGCCCCGATCCCGTCCGAGCCGACGCCGTGAGCCGCGACCTTGCGGCCGAGGCGGCGCGCCTCGTCTACGATCGCCCTCGCCTCGTCGTCGGTGAAGTTGACCCAGCTGCGGAGCACCGAGTCCGGCCCGAAGTAGTAGCGACGGTCGGAGTAGTACTTGATCCAGTCGGCACCGCGCGCGACCTGCTCGCGTACAGCCAGGCGCGCGTTCTGGACGCCGTCCACCGGTTGAACACCGTGCGGCAGCTCGAGCTCCCAGTTGTTCGACACGATCGGGTACATCCCGGTCGGAGCCATGGCGCGCGTCGAGGCGAAGATGCGTGGGCCCGGGACTTCGCCGCGGTCCACCGCCCGCTTCACGTCCACGTCGGCGTACATCGCCCCTTCGGTCTCGAGATCGCGGATCGTCGTGAATCCGTGCTCGAGCGCGATCCGGGCGTTGCGCGCCGCGAGGATGGCCCGATACGGGATCGACTGGTACAGAAGCTGTGCGTTGTAGGACTCGGCGGTCGGGTCGCCCTGGAGCAGCAGGTGCGTGTGGGTGTCGATCAGGCCCGGCAGCACCGTCATCTGAGAGAGGTCGACCACCCGGGCGCCGCCGGCCTGTGTCTGAATGCGGGCCAGCGGTCCGACAGCCCTGATGCGCTCTCCGTCGATCAGGATCCCGACGTTGGCCTGCGGGGTGTCGGAACGGCCGTCGATCAGGCGGCCCGCCTTGATGAGCACCGCCTGCGGAGGCGTTGAGGTTGCGGGAGCTTGAGCCGTGGCAGTGCCGCACAGCGCCACCGTTACCCAGAGGTTCAGCACTCGGCGCATCGCGTTCTCCTGGAAGGGCGAGGCGAATCTCCCCCCCACCGCTCTTGTGTCAAGGCGTAGATTGGGAACACGCTCGCACCGGAGGTAGACGTGTCCGTTCGGGTGACCTGCCAATGCGGAACGTCGTACGAGCTCAAGGATGAGTTCGCCGGGAGACTCGTGAAGTGTCCGCAGTGCGGAAGCGAAACTCGCGCACCTGGCGTGCCCGCCGCTGCACCGCGGCAAGCCGATCCGGTTTTCGATCGTGACGTCTTCCTGCTCCGTCAGCAGATGCTCCGGATCTCGCAGAAGTACGACGTCAGCGATGCGCAGGGGAACAAGATCGTCTTCGTAGAGCGGCCCGCGCACCTCCTGCACAACCTCGGCGCCCTCCTCGCGGGGCTCGTCGCCGGCACCGCCGTCGGGGTCGGCTTTGGCCTGCTGTCCGAGACGGTCAATGGATCGGCGCCCGACGGCGTGTTCGTCGCCCTCGCGATGCTCGGATTCCTTGCCGCCTTCATCGTCGTCGCGGTCGCGCTCTCCGCGAAACGGCACGTGACGTTCTACCGCGACCCGTCGAAGCGCGCGAAGCTGCTGGATGTGCTGCAGGACAAGAAGTGGCAGCCCATCACCGCGACCTACACCGTGCGGGATGCGTCGGGCCGGACCATCGCGCTTCTAGCGAAGAATCATCTGTACAACCTGTTGCGGAAGCGCTGGTACGTGAAGGCGCCGGACGGCACCACGCTCTACCTGGCCAAGGAAGACTCGGTGATCCTCTCCCTGCTGCGCCGCATCCTCGGGCCGCTGTTCGGCATTCTGCGCACCAATTTCATCATCGTGCATGCCGACTCCGAAGACGTAGTCGGCGAATTCAACCGCAAGTTCACCATCCTCGACCGGTATGTGCTCGATCTCAAGGCGGACCGCATCCGTGTGCTCGACCGTCGCGTGGCGCTGGCACTGGGCGTGATGCTCGACACTGGTGAGCGGCGATGAGCGAGGAGCGGGACCGGCCCATCGTCATCACGCCGGACATGCTGGCGGGCGCGGGGCGCGACGGCCGGATCGACTTCGAGCGCGGGATGCGCACGGCGCCGCGCCTCATCCTCGTGCTCATCGCCGCGAATGCGGCGATGTTCGCATGGGAGCTCGCGACCGGGGCGCTCGCGGGCCCGGACAACATCATCGACGCCGGCGCGCTCGTGCGCGAGCGGGTGCTGCACGGAGAGTGGTTGCGCCTCGTCAGCGCGACGTTCCTCCATGCGGGCTGGGATCATCTCGTCGGCAATTGCCTGGTGCTGTACATCATGGGGATGGCCTGCGAGCACGCCTTCGGCTTCGCCCGGACCGCCGCGGTGTATTTCGCCAGCGGCCTCACGGGCTCACTGTTGAGCGTCGCCCTGTCGCCCGGGCCGTCGGTCGGGGCGTCGGGCGCGATCTTCGGCGTGGTCGGGGCCGTTATCGCGGTCATGTACCGCCACCAGCAGCGCTTCTACGTGCGCGACAAGCGAATCGGCTTCGTGCTCGCCGCCTGGGCAGTGTATCAGATCACGACGGGGTTCGTGAGCCCGTACATCGACAACTCCGCGCACATCGGGGGGCTCCTAGGCGGCGGGGCCGCCGGCCTCGGACTTACCCCGAGACTGCTGTCCGAACGCCCCACAGGGTAGATTCGAGGCATGGCCATGACCACCACCGCCGCTCCCGAACGCAAGGTCAGCGCCGACGAGGCGCGTGAAGTCGCCGAAGCTGCGCGAGAACAGGAATGGGTCGCCCCGAGCTTTGTGCGCGACCTCTTCCTGGGCAAGCTGCGCACGGATCTGATCCATCCCTACCCCGAGCAAGATCCCGAGGACGCCAAGCGCGCGCAGCCGTTCCTCGACCAGCTGCAGAACTTCCTGCGCGAGAACGTCGACTCGGACCGAATCGACCGCGAAGGTGAGATCCCCGACCAGGTGGTCCAGGGGCTGCGGGCGCTCGGCGCGTTCGGCATCAAGATCCCACGGGAGTACGGCGGACTCGGGTTGTCGCAGCTCTCGTACATGAAGGCGATGGAGCTCGTCTCGAGCGTGGACGGCTCGATCACCGCCCTGCTCTCGGCGCATCAATCGATCGGCGTGCCCCAGCCGCTCAAACTGTTCGGCAGCGAGGCGCAGAAGAAGAAGTACCTGCCACGGCTCGCGAAGGGCGCGATCTCGGCGTTCGCGCTCACCGAGCCCGCCGTGGGGTCGGACCCGGCCGCGATGGAGGCGACCGCCGTCCCGAGCGAGGACGGGCAGGCGTGGATCCTGAACGGCGAGAAGCTGTGGTGCACCAACGGGACCAAGGCCGAGCTGCTGATCGTGATCGCCCGCACGCCGTCCAGGTTCGTGAACGGGAAAGAGAGGCGGCAGATCACGGCGTTCATCGTTGAGACGGACTGGCCCGGGGTGCAAGTCGTCCACCGCTGCCACTTCATGGGGCTCAAGGCGATCTACAACGGCGTGATGCGGTTCACGAACGTTCGCGTGCCCAACGAGAACGTGCTGTGGGAGGTGGGCAAAGGCCTGAAGCTCGGGCTCATCACGCTCAACACCGGGCGACTCACGCTGCCGATCTCCGCGGTGGCCGCCGGGAAGCGTTGCCTCGAGATCTCGCGCACCTGGGCGAACGAGCGCGTCCAATGGGGCCGCCCGATCGGCAAGCACGACGCGATCGCCCAAAAAATCGGCGCCATGGCGGCGAACACGTTCGCGATGGAGGCCGTGGCCGAGCTCTGCGGCGCGATGGCAGACCGCGGCGGCTACGACATCCGCCTCGAGGCCGCGATCGCGAAACTGTACAATTCGGAAGCCGGGTGGCGCATCATCGACGACACCGTGCAGATCCGCGGCGGCCGCGGCTACGAGACGGCCGACTCGCTTCGCGCCCGCGGCGAGAAGCCAGTCCCGGTGGAGCGCATCATGCGCGACTTCCGGATCAATCTGATTTTCGAGGGCTCAAGCGAGATCATGCACCTGTTCATCGCCCGCGAGGCGGTGGACCGGCACCTCCAGGTGGCGGGCGACGTCGTGATGCCCGGCAAGACGGCCGGCGCGCGACTCCGCGGGCTCGTGCGCGCGGCGCTGTTCTACGTCTGGTGGTACCCGTCGCGCTGGCTCGGCTGGAGCTTCTGGCCCAAGTACGCGGGGTTGGGCCCCCTGGGGAGGCATCTGCGCTACGTCGAGCGCAACGCGCGGCGCCTCGCGCGCAACGTGTTCCATGCCATGCTGCGCTTCGGCCCGAAGCTCGAGTACCGCCAGGCCGTGTTGTTCCGGCTGGTGGACATCGGAGCGGAGCTCTTCGCCATGGCCGCAGCCTGCGCGCGGGCCCAATGGCTCCTGCAGCGGGATGGTGCCGCCGGCAAGCGCGCCGTACAGCTCGCCGACTTGTTCTGCGGACAGGCGCGCGGCCGGATCCGGACGAAGTTCCGGGAGCTGTGGCGCAACCAGGACGTCGAGGCGTACCGGGTGGCTCAGGACGTCCTCAAGGGCGAGCACCGGTGGTTGGAGAGGGGGATGGTAGAGTCAGACGGGTAGACGGGTAGGCGGGTAGACGGATCGCCGCTAGCGACGGCCGGTAGTGTCGCCCCCAGGGTCAACCCCTGCGGGCGATCGCCTTGTACAGGCCCATATCGTCGTCTTCCCCGCCTCCTCGCTCAACTGCTCGAACTCATTCCATTCCGCCTCCGGCAGTAGGCCGAGGTCTCTCGCCAATAGGCCGAAGTACGCGAGCTCCGAGAGAGAGCCGAGCGCCATGTCGAGAAACCGTCTGAGCTCAGGACTACCCCGCTTCGCGGATCCCTCCGCGATCGTTGCCGCGGCTGATGCGGCCGCTCGCCGCATCTGGGACGTGATCCCGTACACCTCGGTTTTGGGAAACTGGCTAGTGAAACGATAGGTGAGCAGGGTCAGCCGATGACAATGCTGCCATGCGAGGAGGCGCTGGAACGTGGCCACACCCCACGCTACGCCACCGCCCTCGTTCTTTATCATCGAATCGCTGCAACCGATACCCCAAACCTCGCAATCACCTACCCGTCTACCCGTCTCCCGTCTAGCCAGCCAGTTACGCCGCCTGGTGCGCGATCATGATCGACCTGAGTCGCTCCGGCGTGTCCCCGGCCATGTCGCCGTACGGGGACGGGTGCCCCTGGGCTTCCATGACGACGCTCGGACACACCAGCTCGTAGCCGCGGGCACGCAGGCGCTCCGCTGCCGGCTGTGCAGCGACCGGCGTGGCCATCACGACCTGCTTCGCGCCGAGCTGCTCGGCGGCCTTGGCGGCGGCGAGCACCTTCCACGGATAGACCACGTGGCCATCGACGATGACAGCGACCTTGCCGGCCAGCTTCTTCACGGGGCGCTGCGTGCGGTACAGGATCAGGTCGTGGGAGACCCGGGCCCGCGACTCCTCGATCGCGGCGGTCAGCTTGTCGAGCAGCGCGCCGCTCGGCTGGAAGTCGGGATCGAGCTCGGAGGGCACCGACTCCGCGATGGCCCCGATCGGGGCGAGCTTCGAGCCGAGCTTGATGAAATCGGAAACCAGGACGTCGAACTGTCCCCCCATCGCCCGGGCCGCGTTGGCGGCGATCTCCACTCCCTCCGGCGTGACGCCGAGCAGAATACACCCGATGTAGCCCCGGGCGGCGAGCTGTTGCCCCAGGAGGGCGCCCGCCGCCGAGCGGCTCGGGTACAGACTGGCGCGAGTGGACTGTGCGGCCTTAGTCATGGCTTCGCCAAAATAAGGGCCTAGTTATCTTTCGCCAGCCAACTCCCCAGGATGCGTCGCGTGCCCAAGGATACGCTCACCGTCACGGACAACCGCACCGGCAAGCAGTACGAGATCCCCGTGCAGGACGGCACTATCCGCGCGGTCGATCTGCGGCAGCTCAAGGTCTCCGACGACGATCCGGGACTCATGACCTACGACCCCGGCTTCCTGAACACGGCATCGTGCCGGAGCGCCATCAGCTTCATCGACGGCGACAAGGGGATCCTGCGGTACCGCGGGTATCCGATCGAGCAGCTCGCCGAACGGAGCACGTTCCTCGAGACGGCGTACCTGCTGCTGCACGGCGAGCTGCCATCGGCGGCCGAGCTCGACTCGTGGGTACACAACGTCACGCATCACACGATCATCCACGAGAACATCAAGAAGTTCATCGACGGGTTTCATCACGACGCGCACCCCATGGGGATGTTCGTGAGCACGGTCGCGGCGCTGTCCACGTTCTACCCGGAGGCAAAGCAGATCGCCGACGAGAAATCGCGGCAGGACCAGATCTTCCGCCTCATCGCCAAGGCGCCGACGCTCGCCGCGTTCGCCTACCGGCACTCGGTGGGGATGCCGTACGCCTACCCGGACAATGACCTCAGCTACACCGGCAACTTCCTGAACATGATGTTCCGGGCCACCGAGGTGAAGTACACGCCGAACAAGACGCTCGAGCGCGCCCTGGACGTGCTGCTCATCCTGCACGCCGACCACGAGCAGAACTGCTCAACCAGCGCGATGCGCGGGGTGGGATCCTCCCACGCCGATCCGTACTCGGCGATGGCGGCGGCCGCGGCCGCCCTGTACGGTCCGCTGCACGGCGGGGCGAACGAGGAAGTCTTGCGCATGCTGCGGGTGATCGGCTCCAAGGACAACATCCCGACCTACATCGAGCGCGTGAAGCGCGGTGAGTTCCGGCTGATGGGCTTCGGGCATCGGATCTACAAGAACTACGACCCCCGCGCCCAGATCATCAAGCGCGTCGCGGGTGAGGTGTTCGACGTCACCGGCAAGAACCCGCTGATCGACATCGCCCTCGAGCTGGAGCGTATCGCGCTGCAGGATGATTACTTCGTGTCGCGGAAGCTCTATCCCAACGTCGACTTCTACTCGGGGATCATCTACGAGGCCATGAAGTTCCCGGTGGACATGTTCCCCGTGCTGTTCGCCATCGGGCGCACGCCCGGGTGGCTCGCTCAGTGGCAGGAGATGCTGCTGGACAAAGAGCAGAGAATCGCGCGGCCGCGGCAAATCTACTTCGGGGCGCCGAAGCGGGACTACGTGCCGATTGAAGGCGGTAAGGGCGGTAAGCGGCCGTAGGGGGCGGTAAGGGGCGGTCCCCCTTCGTACCGCCGCTTACCGCCGCTTACCGCCTCGTCTCATCATCACGGACCGCACGGGTTTCGGCTGCGCCGCCCGGGCCGTCTTCGGCTGCAGCGGCGCCACGGAAGGCTCGAACCCGGGAATCACCTCGCGCGGGAACGTCTGGCCGATCAGCTTCTCGATGTCGCTCATCAGCAGCCACTCATCGGGCGAGAGCAATGTGAGGGCAAGCCCGCGCGCCCCGGCCCGTGCCGTGCGACCCACGCGATGCACGTACACCTCGGGGTCCGCCGGCACGTCGTAGTTGACCACCATCCGGATCCCGTCCACGTCGATCCCGCGCGCCGCGATATCCGTCGCGACCAGCACGTCGGCCCGCCCGTCGCGGAACGCGTCGAGCGTGCGGGTACGGTGGCTCTGGGCCTTGTCGCCGTGCAGGGCGTGCGCCGGGATTCCCTCGCGCTTCAGGAACGTCGCGAGCTTGTCCGCGCCGTACTTCGTGCGCGTGAAGACCAACGTCTGACCTGCGGGCTTCGCCCGCAGAATCGTCGCCAGTACGTCGCGCTTCCGCAGCTTGTCCACCGCGACAACCACGTGCTCGATTCCCTCGGCAGGCTTCGCCCGTCGCCCGATCTCGACCGAGGCGTGGCCGTCGAGCGCCTTGCGCGCGAGCGCGTCCACCTCGGGGGACACCGTCGCCGAGAACAGCATCGTCTGGCGCTCCGCGGGCAGTGCCCCAAGGATGCGTCGCACGTCCGGCGCGAAGCCCATGTCGAGCATCCGGTCGGCCTCGTCGAGTACCAGCACTTCGAGCTGTGAGAAATCGACGTGGCCGCGCTCCATGTGATCGAGCAGCCGACCAGGGGTGGCGACCACGATGTCCACCCCGTGCTTCAGCGCCCGGGTCTGGGGCTCCATTCCGACGCCTCCGTAGACCGCAGCGGCGCCGAGGTGGAGATGCCGCCCGTACACGCGCGCACTCTGGAGCACCTGCTCCGCGAGCTCGCGGGTGGGCACGAGGATCAGCGCGCGGACCGCGCGCCGGGACCCGGCGCGCGCCAGACGCTGGAGAATCGGCAGCATGAACGCTGCGGTCTTGCCGGTGCCGGTCTGCGCTGAGCCGATCAGGTCACGCCCGGCGAGCGCGAGCGGGATCGCCTCCTGCTGGATGGGAGTGGGTTGCTCGTAGCCCTCTTCGGCGACGGCACGGACGAGCTCGGGCGCAAGCCCTAGTGATGCAAATGGCATTGTCTGACGTGTTCCTTTCCGGAAGCACACACACGCACGCCGCCAGTGGCCTCTGCCACTGCCCTGCGACGTCACGACTTGTCTGGAACCTGCGGAATGAGACCGGGCGTGTGTTCAGCGCCGATGCCCGCTCCTGAGCGGGACCGTCCTTCGGAAGGATGCCAGCTCGCGGTTCTGTAACTGCGCTCGAAGGCTAACTACACGGGCCAGCAACGTCAAGGTTGTTGATCCCACCACCACATGCGCGGCAGCGGTTTCTGCCGCGGCCAGACTTCGTCCAGCGTGTCCCCTTCGTGAAGGAGAGGCTGCGCACGCGCAGACCGTCTCCGCGTCGTAGCGGGTGGCATACACCGCAGATCGCGATCTCCCACTGCGGAAACTGCAGATTGTACCCGAAGCCACCGCGATGGCGCGCGTACCACAGGTGGCGGCCGTCGGGCCCGAACGCGGCGCCCAAGGCGCTGTTGGACGTGCCCCGCCCCAGGGTGCCGGGAGCGGGCCCCTTGTCTTCCTTCGTGAGGCTCACGCCCGAGCCGCCGTTCTTATGGAACAGCCAGATCTCGTACGTACTGCCCAGCGGCATCCCGGTCTTCGAGGCAACGATGTAGTCGCCGTCCGGCGTCCGCTCGGGGGAGGCGTAGAAATTCTTGTCTCCCTTCGTCAGCGCCTTGGGGCCGGCCCCGTCGGCGTCGCAGATCCAGATGTTCTCGGAGCCGCTGCGGTCGGACAGGAAGACCATCTTCTTGCCGTCCGGGGAAAAGCGGGGCTGCGAGTCGAAGGCCGGCCCGGACGTGATCCGCTTCGCCTCGCCGCCCGCCACGCGCATCGTGTAGAGGTCGCCCAGGAGCTCGAACACGATCGTCTGACCGTCGGGCGACACGTCGAGCGAGATCCAGGTGCCCTCCGACGTAGTGAACTCGACCGTCCGGGCAGGCTTGAGCGGCAGCTGGTCGGTCTTCTGCTTGGTCGTATCGGCGGGGCTGGGCTGATTCTGAGCGCGCATCGGCTGCACCGGGTGCACGGTCACGGCGGCGGCGAGGAGCGTCGCGAGGGCCAACGGCGCATGAGCTGGACCTCGGGGTGAGAAGCGACGGCGTGCGTGGAACCGCACCCGTAAAGCTGAGGGCCTCCGGGAGGGCCATCAAGCAAAACGGCGACATTGACAAATGCGTCCCGCCGCGCGATCATTCGGCCCGAGCGACGCAAGCCAGAGACCGTTCCGAGGACCTGGGCTCCGCCCATGGTCCTCGGTCGTTTCTGGAGGCTCCTGCACCGGAAAAGAGGCCGGATGGAAGTGACGCTGGGCGAGAACGACCGACTGGACTACGTCCTCAAGAAGTTCCGCCGTCAGATCACCAAGGCCGGGCTGTTCCAGGACATGAAGCGGAAGCGCTTCTACGAGAGCCCGGGCGCTCAACGACGGCGGAAGGACAAGGCAGCGGCGCGCCGCAAGGTGAAGTCCGCTCGCCGCCGCGAACAACATTAAGTGAGGGAGTGAACAGCAGATGGCACGCATCACCGGTATCGTGAAGTGGTTCAACGACGCGAAGGGCTTCGGTTTCATCACGCCCGAGAACGGCGAAAAGGACTGCTTCGTGCATCACACCGCGATCCAGGCGGAGGGGTTCAAGACGTTGGCCGAGGGCCAGCGTGTCGAGTTCGACGTCGTGCAGGGACAAAAGGGCCCGGCAGCGCAGAACGTCGTCAAGCTCTAAGCCCGCGTAGAGATGAGAAGCGCAAACGGCGCCGTCCCTCGGGGACGGCGCCGTTTCGCATTTGCCGCAGAGCGTAGCCCGACTACCGCAGCACGATCCGCATCGCGCGGGTATCCATGTCGATATCCCACGAGGCGATGCGCGGGCGCATGAAGTCCTCGCAGTCGCGAGCGGTCACCGAGTCCGCCGTCACGTCCAGAAACTCGAGCAGTCGCATCCGGACGTCGAGGTACGAGCGGCCTTCCCGCGTCGCCGCCACTCGCAGCCCCACCTCATCCTCGAGCTGGCGGCTGACGAACCCCCGCGCCACCTCGAGGAGCCGCTGGACGATGAGACACTCGAGTTCGGCGCCGTCCGGCTTCGCGACGCGCCGGCCGAGCAGCCGCGCCTTACCGGGCTGACACAGCTCCAGCAAGAGCCTCCGGACCTCGGGCGCCGGCCGCCGGAGCCGGGTGCCCGCCGTGGACCGCTCGGCCCGAGCACAGGTCGGCAGGTCGTTCCGGTGCAACCGGAGGAACTTACCCATCGGTGCGTACAGGTCGCTCCCCGGAGCGGGCGGTCGCCGCCGCCCGGCCACGAGATCGGCGATGTATGCCTCCGACACCCGCATGGCCTCGGCGAGCTCGCGAGGCGTGCGCTTCAGCTCCCGCAGACGGCGCCGTACGAGCTGACCGACGGGGACGGGCTGCTTGAGCGGTACGGCTGCGGGCATGGATCTATCTCCTTTGTCGGGCGGCACATAGGAAACCCGCCGGTGCGTCGGCAGGAAACGCGCACCGCGGGGGGCCCCTAATATCGCCGGAAAGGGCCTGAATTGGTAGCTGCCGGGGCTAACCCGGAGGGGGTCGCCCCACGATTTGCCCCAGCGGAAGCGCTTCTCGCAGAGAGGCCCGCTTCCGAAATAGGGCGGCAGACCCCACGACAATGATGACCGCGAAGCTGAACCACTGGATGGCGTACGCGAGGTGCGGGCCGTCGGTCAGCGCGGGGAGAGGCCAACGGAGGAGACCGGGCGGCAAGGGGCGGTCAGGGGCGGTAGCAGGCGGTAAGGGGCGGTAAGCGGCGGTAGGGGGCGGTAAGAGCTGGACGACTACCGGGAGCAGGGGATAGGTCAGCGAATCGCCGAGCTTCGCGGGGTCGACATCCCCACGAGCCCGCGGCGCCCGCATCCCGATCCCCAACACGTCTGCGGTGTCCGGCTCGCGATACAGGCGCTCGTCCAGGTGGTACGCGTCGGCCGACGGTGCCCAGCCGCGGTCCACGAGCACGGCCGCGCCGTCCTCGAGCCGCAGCGGGGTGATAAGGGCGACGCCTGGCACCCCCTGGAACGTGCGCCCGGGCCACACCTGCTCGTGGGCGTAGTCATAAACTCCGCGCGCCCGGAGCCGCCGGCCCCAGGCCACGTCCGGCGTGAGGGTCGCCGTGAGGTCGAGCGGCGGCCGTTCGCGCGCCGCTTGAGTAGCCGCGTTCTGCGCGCGGCGCTCACCCAGCCGGCGGATTTGCCAAACACCGAGCCGGGCGCACAGGGATGCGGCGGCGAGCGCGAACACGAGCCCGACCAGGTCGCGGCGCTCGAGCCTCACCGCACGCGTCTCACGAGTGCGAGCTTCCTCGTCCGGGGCAGGCGTCGCAGCTCCGCTTCGCGCTTGAGCGCCGCCGAGCGGGTTGGCTGCGGTTCCTGATAGACGAGGCGCACCGGGAGGCGGGAGCGCGTGTACGCGCTGGCCGTCCCCGCACGGTGGCGCGCCAGCCGACGCCCGAGGTCGCTCGTGATGCCGGTGTACAGCGAGCCGTCGCGGCAGCGCAGCAGATATACGGTCCACGCCACGGTCCGGGCCGTCAGACCTTGGCCAGTGCCTGGTCCAGGTCGGCGATCGTGTCCTCGGGGTGCTCGATGCCGATAGAGAGGCGGATCATCTTGTCCGTGATCCCCACGGCCCGCTTCTCCTCGGCGGGCACGTCGGCGTGAGTCATCGAGAACGGGTGCTCGGCGAGCGACTCCGTGCCGCCGAGGCTCACCGCCAGCTTGATCAGCTCGAGTGCGTTCAGCAGCCGGAACGCGTCCCGCTCTCCCCCTTTCACGTCGAACGACACCATCGACCCCGGCGCGAGACACTGCTTGCGGTACACCGCGTACTGCGGGTCGTCCTCGGCCAGGTGCCCGAGATAGTAGACGCGCTCCACCTTAGGATGGTCCGCGAGGTAGTCCGCCACGTAGCGCGCGTTCTTCATCTGGGAGGTCATCCGCAGCTTCAGCGTCTCGAGGCTCCGCAGCAGCAGCCACCCGGTCCAGGGATCGGCGAGCGTGCCGAAAAAGGTCCGCAGGGCGCGCACGCGGTCGATCAGCGGCCTCGCGCCGAGCGCCGCGCCCGCGATGACGTCGGAGTGCCCGCCGATGAACTTGGTGGCTGAGTACAGCACGATGTCCGCACCGTGCTTGAGCGGATGCTGCCACAGCGGACCGAGAAACGTGTTGTCCACGAGTAGCAGCGCGCGGCGCTCGCCCGCCGAGTGGCGCCGCGCGGCCTCGGCGCAGGCCGCGAGGTCGACGAGCGCGTTGGTCGGGTTCGCGGGCGTTTCGACCATGATCGCGGCCAGGGGACCCGTACCGGTCGCGGAGGCGGCGCGCTGCGCGATCACGTCGGCGCCGGCGGCGGCGGGGAACCCGATCAGCGTGACGCCGTAGCGCGTGAGCACGTGCTTCAGCAGATAGTCGCTCCCGCCGTACAGCGGGCAACTGTGCAGCACGACGTCGCCGGGCCGTACGAACTCGAGGAGCGTGGTCGCGATCGCGGCCATCCCGCTCGCGAAGGCGGCGCACGCCTCGGCTTCGTCCCAGATCGCGAGGCGGTCCTCGAGGATCTCGAGATCGGGGTTGTTGATGCGGCTGTAGATCAGCCCCGGCCGCTCGCTCGGCCTGCGCTCCCGCAGGCCATAGGCGACCTCGAAAAAGGCCTTGCCTTCCTCTGCGGTCCTGAAGACGAACGTCGAGGTCTGGAAGATCGGACTCTTGAGCGCGCCTTCCGACAACTCGGGCTGGTAGGCGTAGCCCATCATCAAGCTTTCGGGACGGAGCGGCTTGCCGCCGATGTAACCGTCGGGCTTGCGGGTCATTCGAGCGTCGCATCCAGCGTCAGCTGCGTGATTCCCTTGAGCGCGCGCGACACGGGGCAACCGTTCTTCGCCCCCTCGGCGGCCTGCCGGAACCCCGCCTGGTCCAGCCCGGGCACCTGCCCCCGCACCTTGAGCTCCATCGTCGTGATCGTGGGCGCCCCGCCCACCACCTCGATCGTACACGCGGCGTCGGTCCGGATCCGCGTCGCCGGCTTCCCCGCCTTCTCGAGGTCTGCGGACAGGGCCATGCTCAGACACGCCGCCTGCGCTGCGGCGATCAGCTCTTCGGGGTTCGTCCCCTGCTTGCCCTCGAACCGCGTCGCGAAGGTGTACGGGCCGCTGAAGGCGCCGCTCCCCGCCTTGAACGTCCCCTTGCCGTCCCTGAGCTTCCCTTCCCACACCGCAGCGGCGTGACTCGTAGGCATCGGAATTCTCCGTGTTGAGCGGTCCAGGAGTAATCTGGCGGCGGCGTTCGCGGGACGCTACGCTTGTTGGCCGCGCCGACGCTGTTGCCGCGTGCATTCCGCAAGGAGGAGCCGACCAATGGCCACGAGGAAGAGACCAAAGGGCGCCGCGAGGAAGAGGAAGCCGAAGACCGGCGCCAAGCGTCCCCAGCGGCGGCAGCCCGAGTCGCTGCGCCTGAGCTCCATGGCCGTGTCCCTGTCGTGTACCGACCTCGACACGAGCATCGCGTGGTACAGCAACGTTCTGGGATTCACCGTCGGCGAGCGGTGGGAGGAATCCGGCGAGCTGCGCGGCATTCAGATGAAGGCTGGAGCGTGCGACATCATGCTCAGCCAGGACGACTTCGCGAAGGGGCGGGACCGCGCCAAGGGCGAAGGTCTCCGGATCTGGGTCGCCACCGCCCAGGACGTCGATCGGATCGCGGCGCACGTCCGGGCGAAGGGCGGCAGGCTCGACTACGAGCCGCAGGAGATGCCGTGGGGCGACCGAGCGTTCGCGCTGACCGACCCGGACGGCTTCAAGATCACCTTCATCCAAGAGTAGCAAACCACATGCTTGTGCGTGTCGCCGTGAGCGTCCTGGCGCTCCAGCAGTCGGTGGCCGACACCTCGCCCTTCCGAGTCTTGCCACTCCCCGCCCCGAACCGAGTGCGTAGCGCCTCCGGCGCGCCGGGGCCGGACTACTGGCAACAGCGCGCGGATTACGTCATTCGAGCGACGCTCGACACCGCGACACAAACCATCCGCGGCACCGGGCGGATCCACTACGTGAACAACTCGCCCGACACGCTCGAGTTCGTGTGGGTGCAGATCGAGCAGAACATCTTCGCGCAGAACAGCATCACCTACGTGCTGAGCCAGCCCCCGCTCCACTTCGCGGGCGGCGCGGTGTTCGACTTCACCGGCAAGGGGTTCATCGGCGGGATCACGATCGAGCGGTTCGCCTCGGGGGGGAAAGAACTCACGCGCGCCGAGTACGGCACGATGATGCGCGTCGAGCTGCCGCGGCCGCTCGCGCCGAAGGGGTTCATCGATTTCGACGTCGCCTGGCATTTTCCCGTGCCTCCTTACGGTGGCGGGCGCATGGGCCGGATCGGCACGCGGCTCTACGAAATCGCGCAGTGGTATCCACGGATGGTCGTGTACGACGACGTGCACGGGTGGAATCCCCTGCCTTACATCGGTGCGGGCGAGTTCTATCTGGAATACGGCGACTTCGACGTCACACTCACGCTCCCCGCCGGGTTCGTCGTGGCGGCGACCGGAACGGTGATGAACCCACTCACGGTCTTGACGCCGACGCAGCGGGCCCGGCTCACGCGGGCACGCACGTCGGCCGACCGCATCGCGATCGTCACCAAGGCCGAGGCAGTGGCCAACGGCCAAAGGTCAACGGCGGGTTCCAAGACCTGGCACTTCACAGCGCGGAACGTGCGCGACTTCGCCTGGGCCGCGTCTCCCGACTTCCGCTGGGACGCGTCCGGCTGGAAGGGGATCCTCATCCAGACGCTGTATCGGCCGAACGCGGTGCCGTGGGAAGAGGCCAACAAGATGGCGTGGTTTACCATCAAGCACTTCAGCGAGACGTTGGGGATCTATCCCTGGCCGCAGGCCACGACGGTGGAGGGACCCGTCCAAGGGATGGAATACCCGATGATCACCTTCGTGCCGTCCATTGAGAAGCGCGAGGATCAGTTCTGGGTGCTGACGCACGAATTGGGGCACGAGTGGTTTCCCATGATGGTCGGCTCGGACGAGCGCCGCTATCCGTGGATGGACGAAGGGTTCGATTCGTTCATCGACTACGGCTCGGCCGAAGGCTATTTCCAGGGGACGGCGTACGGAGACACTGTGCGACGCGAGCTGCTCACCGCCTACGGCGTCTCGGGCGTTGCCGGCAACGAGCAGCCGCTCATCAACCAACCGGTGGAGCAGCGCGACCTCCTCTGGGCTGCGTACCAGAAGCCGGCGCTGATGCTCACGATCTTGCGCGACGCCGTGCTGGGGAGGGAGGCGTTCGAGCGCGCGCTACGCGAGTACGTGCGCCGCTGGACGTTCAAGCATCCCCAGCCGGCGGACTTCTTCCGCACCATCGAGAACGTCGCGGGGAGAGATCTCGACTGGTTCTGGCGTAACTGGGTGTACACTACGGCGCGGCTCGACCAAGCCGTGGACTCGGTTGGTGTCGCCGGCGACACGACGTTCGTGTACCTGTCGAACCGCGCTCAGATGGTGTTGCCCGTGACGCTCGAGCTGCGCTACGCCGACGGCTCGACGGAGACCCGCAATCTGCCGATCGAAATGTGGAATCTCGGGAGCCGCTTCACTGCGCGGGCGGGGACGGCGAAGCGGGTCGTCGCAGTAGTGGTCGATCCAGGGAACGGTTACCCCGACGTGAACCGCGCGAACAACCACTGGACAAGGCAGTAAGGCACTGCCCGTCGCTACGACATGTCCTTCCGCTCCACCGGCATCCCCACCGCCTGCCACGCCGCCCACCCCCCCACGAGCGCACGACTCCTCGGCCACCCGCCATCTCTCAGCTCTCGCGCCACCCGGGCGCTTGTGGCCTCGTTGCTTCAGGCGCAGTAGGCAACGAGCCAAGCATGGCGCGGGAGCGCGAGCTCGGCCGCTCTCGCAGCGACGTTGTCGTCGGGGGAGAGGCGGATCGCGCCCTTGGCCTGGGTCTCCGCCTCGCGATACGCTCGCTCCTTGCGGACGTCCAACAGCACGACCGGCTCACCGGCCGCCTGGAGGCGGCGGAGCTCTTCCAGCGTGATGCGCTCGCGATCGGCCACGGCGCCGCGGGCCTCGTCCACATCGGGAGGAGACACGCCGGGCCCCCGTGTCCCTGCTGCCGCGTCGCGTTTCCCGATCAACATGAGCGATCCGCCGTGAATCACGACCGAAAGCAGGACGACCAGTGCCGTGGGAGGAAACAGCCGCTCGGCACCCGGCAGTCCGGCGAAGATCGGGAGCAGCACGAGGAGCAGTGCGGAGAGCCCTCGCGGGCCGTACCACACGATGAGGGCGTGGCTGCGACGGTCGAGCTTGGAGCGTGCCAGCGCGGCGAGCAGCACGACAGGGCGCACGGCGAGCGCCACCCCCGCGAAGGCAAGGCCACGCCAGCTCACCTCGGAGACGCCAGACCAGATCAGCGAGCTACCGAGCGCGACGAAGGTGAAGAGCAGGAACATCTCGGCCGCCGCCTGCCCGAAGTCGAGGAAGCAGTCGCATAGCTCGGTGTCGGTTGCGGCGATGGTCAAGCCCGCAGCGAAAGCCGCGAGCAAGCCGCTGCCCTGCACCGCCTCCGCAGCCGCGTACGCGGTGAATGCTACGCCGAGCGCGTATAGCGACTCGTAGTCGCGGCGCACCGGCACCCGGCGGCGTACGCCGTCGAGCAGCGCGACGCCCACAAACCCGATCAGCACGCCCGCCCCCGGACCGAGTACGAACAGGTCGAGAGCCATCCGCCCGATTGGTGGTGCCCCGCCCCCCGCGCCCGCCCCGAGCAGGGCCATCGCCACGAGGACGATCGGCAGGAGGACGATGTCGTTGAGCCCGCTCTCGACCGCGAGCGCCTGGCGCGCGGGGTCCGGCACGTCCCCGCCCCGTAGCAGACCCCGCATCATCACGGGATCGGTGGAGGCAAGCGCGGCGCCGACGATCGCCGCCGGGGCCGGCGCCAGGTCGAGCAGTGCCCACGCTGCGGCCGCGATCAGCGCCGCCGTGAGGGCCGTGCCTGGGCCGAGCACGAGGAACGCGAGACGCCCGTGGCGGCGCACGTCCGCCACGTCCACCGACACGGCGTCCGTGAAGAGCACGAGCACGAGCGCGAGCGTCGCAATCGACTGGAGGATGGACGAGTCGAGCCTGAAGTCGACGAGCCGCAGGCCGCAGGGTCCGAGGACGAGGCCGAGCAGCAGGAACAGCGCGACCTGGGGGAAGCGCCAGCGCTCGATCGGACCCGAGAGCAGCGCAGCCACGACCACGACCACTCCGACCAGGGCGAGGGTCGTGGAAAACGACGTGTCGGATAGCGTCGGCATTTGGCGACAAAACGATCGGCTCCCTGACCGGGTTCCCGGTCGTCCTGAACAAGCGGCCCGGCGCTCGGCTCCCTAGTGCAGGCCGCCGCCACCGAACTGCTTGACCAGATCGCCCAGTACCGTCTTCGCGTCGCCGAACAGCATCCAGGTGTTGTCCTGCACGTACAGCTCGTTGTCGATCCCGGCGAACCCGGGCTTTTTGCTCCGCTTGATAGCGAGACAGGTGCGCGCCTTGTCCGCGTCGATGATCGGCATGCCGTAGATGGGG
>DASUAL010000053.1:0-46268 GCA_035763805.1 Gemmatimonadales bacterium | reverse complement strand
CAGGAAGATCTGCTCCTGCTCGACGCGTCGGGCCGGGTGCTCGGCGGGGCGCTCAAGGACCGCGAGGGGCGAGACGTGACCGACGCCGTCGCGGCCTACCTCGCGGGCGTGTCCCAGGAGGCGGCCCGCACCGCCAAGCTGCTCGGCCTGGGACACTGGACCGGCGTCGCCGCCGAGGGCCGGCTCGGACACGTCCACCTCGCCTCGCCGGCGGACGACGCGCTGCTGCTCGTCGTGCGCGACCGGTCGGTACCGATGGGCCGGCTCGCGATCATCGCCCACCGGGCCGCGGGCGCCGCGCGCCGCTGGCTGGAGCCCCAGCGATGACCGCCGCAGCCCCGGGCTACGCCAAGGCGCTCGATCTCGTCACGCGCGTGCGCGGGGTGCGCGGCGCCATGCTCGTCTCCGGAGACGAGGGGCTCGTTGTGGCCGAGCAACTGATGGAAGGCATCAAGGGCCCGGCGGTGGCCGCGCTGGCGGCGAGTCTGGCCAACCGCTTGCGGCGCGCCATGGAAGCGGCGGGCGTGGGGGCGAGCCAGTTCTGGCACCTGCAGTGCGGGAAGGGGGCGCTGCTCGTCGTGCCCACGGCGTCGGGGATCCTCGTGGTCGCGGTCGCCGAGCCCGACGTGAACGTGGGACTCGTGCGCCTGGAGCTGCTGCGCGCCGCGGAGACGATCGGGTGACCACGCGCGCCGTCGAAGCCTGGACCCTCGAGCCGCTGGTCAAGTTCGTCAAGGAGGCCGGGGCGCGCCTCGTCCTCGTGATGACCTCGGCGGGGCAGGTGATGGCCCAGCACGGCTTCTCGCGTGCCGTCGACGTGATGTCGGCCGCCGCGCTCGGCGCGGCGATCATCGCCTCGACCGACGAGATCGCGCGTCAGCTCAGCCAGCCGCCGTTCGCGGCGCTGAACCACCAAGGCGAGCGGCAGGGCATCTTTCTCGCCGGCGTTCCCACGGCGCGCGGGAAGCTCGCGGTGCTGGTCGTGTACGAGCTCGATGTTTCGTCGCTCGGCCTGGTGCAGTTATTCTTCGAGCAACTGGCCGCCGACCTCCGGGCGGCCAGCCCGAAGGATGCTGTGCCGAAGGAGGTGCTGGCGGCGGACTTCGAGCGTGAGCTGAGCGACAGCCTGAACACGCTCTTCGGGAGATAGACCGTGTCCCTCGTCAACTTCACGACGCGCGAGATCACCTGCAAGATCGTGTACTACGGGCCCGGCCGATCGGGGAAGACGACCAACCTGCACTACATCTACGGCCGCGTTCCCGACTCGCGCCGCGGGCGAATGGTCTCCCTCGCCACCCAGACGGATCGCACGCTGTTCTTCGATTTCCTCCCCATCGACCTGGGACAGATCTCCGGCTTCACCACCCGCTTTCAGCTCTACACCGTCCCCGGCCAGGTCTATTACAACGCCACGCGTCGGCTCGTGCTCCAGGGGGCGGACGGTGTGGTGTTCGTCGCCGACAGCCAGGCGCGGCAGCTGGACGAGAACCTCGAGAGCCTCCAGAACCTCCAGGGCAACTTGCTCGAGCACGGGGTTGACATCCGCACCATGCCGCTGGTGATGCAATACAACAAACAGGACCTCCCGAAGGAGCTCATCCTCTCGCCCGCCGACCTGGACGATGCGCTCAACTTTCGCGCGGTGTCGAGCGTCAGCGCCGACGCGCTGCACGGCGTGGGCGTGTTCGAGACCCTGAAGGGGGTCTCGGAGCTGGTGCTCAAGAAACTCGCCGCGGGGAGCGCCGCGTGACCACGGCGCTCAACCCCAAGTACACGTTCGACACGTTCGTCGTGGGGGCGGCGAACCGCCTCGCGGTGACGGCGGGACGCACCGTCGCGGAGAACCCGGGCTCGGCCTACAACCCGCTCTTCATCTACTCGGGTTCGGGGCTCGGGAAGACCCACCTGCTGATGGCCGTCGGCCACGCGGCGAAGAAGGTCGCCACCCAGCTCAACGTCGAGTACCTGACGCTCGACGAGTACGTGGAGGCGTTCCATGCCGCGATCGCGGCCGGCCAGGGCGACGCCTTCCGGCGGCGGTTCCAGAATGTGGACGTGCTGCTCGTGGACGACGTGCAGCTGCTCACCAACCGCAAGGAAATGCAGTCCGAGCTGTTGCGCCTCACGGAGGCGCTCCAGGTCGCCGGACACCAGATCGTCCTCACCAGCGATCGGCCGCCGCCCGAGATCGCCGACCTGGACGAGCGGCTGATCTCGCGGCTCTCGGGTGGCCTCGTCGTGGACATCGGGGTGCCCGATTACGAGACGCGCGTCGCCATCCTGCGCCGCAAAGCCGAAGAGCGGGGGGCGAGGTTCCAGCCCGGCGTCCTCGAGACCGTGGCCGGCCTCGAGCTGGCGAACGTGCGCGAGCTGATGGGGGCGTTGAACCGGCTGGTCGCGTTCCAGGCGGTGAACGACACGCCGATCAACGCTGAGGCGGCAAAGCAGCTGCTCGGCACGCCCGCGGGGGCGCCGGCAGCCGCGTCGGGAGCCGCCACCCCGGGCGCGGGCCCGGAGGCGGGAGGGGGGGCGGACGAGTTCGGGGCGTTCCTCGCGGACGTCACGGTGACCGTCGGCAAGGCGGTCGAGGCGTGGCGCGCGCGGGTGGCCGAGGCGATCATGCGCTGGGAGGGGGAGGGCTACCGCACCCGCCGTCTGGAGCAGCTCCTGCATCAGGAGGCGGCGGCGGCCGTGGACGATGCGATCGTCGAGTTCGGAACCGACGTGGAACACCTCAAGGCGCTGGAGGCGGAGGTCGCGCAGCTCGACCCGCAGGCCGCGGGGCAGAGCGTGTTTCGCGACCCGGAACGGATCGGCGAGGCGGAGGAGGTGGCGGCGAAGGTGCGTGGGGGCCTGGCGCCGCCGCCCGGGCCCTCGGGGGCGTTCCCGCTCTCGGCCTACGCCGTGGGGCCGTCGAACCAGGTCGCCGTGAGTGCGGTGCACGCGGTCCTGGAGCACCCGGGGAAGAAGTACAACCCCCTGGTGCTCGTGGGGAAAAGCGGGCTCGGGAAGACGCACCTCCTGAACGCGCTTGGCCTCGAGCTGGCACAGCGGAAACGCGCGGTCGTGGCGTGCCTCTCCACGCAGGCGTTCGTCGACGAGCTGATCGCGGCGATCGACGGCGACCGCGTGGACTGGTGGCGCGCCCGCTACCGCCGCGCCACGGCGCTGCTGCTGGACGACGTTCACCTGATCGCGGGGAAGGAGCGGACCCAGGAGGAGCTATTCCACCTCCTCAACCTGTTCCAGGACAAGGAGCGGCAGCTCGTGTTCACCGCCCCCACGCCGCCCAACACGCTCGCCGGCATCGAGGAGCGCATCGTGTCGCGACTTGAAGGCGGGCTCGTCGCCGAGCTGAAAGACCCGGACCGCGAAGTGAAGCAGGCGATCCTCCAGCGGATGCTGGCGCAGAACAACGTCGCGTCCGACCAGGTGCTCATCGACTATCTCGCCGACCGGCCGTGCGACTCGGTGCGCAGTCTCGTGGGGTTGGTCCAGCGTGTGGTGAGCGCGGCGGCGGCGCAGGACGTCCCGCTCACGGCCGGGCTGGCGCGCGAGGTGTTGGAGGGCCAGCCGCCGCGCGAGGGTCGCCGCACCGGCGGCTTCCGCACGAGCGGCATCGTGGTGTCGAGCCTCGGCGGCATCAAGAGCCGGGAAAAAATGATCTGGGACTGGTCCGACGTTGCCGAGCGCGTGATCGAGGAATTCCGCTGATGGCGATCAAGGGCTCGCTCAAGGAGGCCTCGCTCCCCGACGTGCTCCAGCTGCTGGCGCTCGGGCAGAAGACGGGCTGCCTCTCGATCGCGGACCGGTCCAACTTCGGCTACATCTATTTCGAGAAGGGTCGCATCTGCTACGCCTCGATCGTGAACCGGCGCGACCGGCTGGGTGACATCCTGGTGAAGCACGGCAAGATCACCGAGGAGCAGCTCGCGGCCGCGATCCACCGTCAGTCCAAGGAACGGGACAAGAAGCTGGGCGAGATCCTGGTCGCGATGGGCGTGATCACCCAAGGCGACCTGAAGCGCTACATGCGGGTGCAGATCGAGGAGTCCGTCTACTACCTGTTCACGTGGACGCAGGGGACGTTCAACTTCGAGGCCGACATCCGGCCCGAGCAGCAGGACTTCCTGGTCTCGATCAACCCGGAGTCGCTGCTCCTCGAGGGCGCGCGCCGCGTGGACGAGTGGAGCCTAATCGAGAAGAAGATTCCTTCGTTCGACCTGATCTTCGTGCTCGACAAGGATCGGCTCGCGATCAGCGAGGCCAAGCTCACCGACACCCAGCAGCGGCTGCTTCCGCTGCTCGACGGCTCGCGCGACGTGAACCAGGTCATCGAGGACTCGGGGCTCGGCGAGTTCGAGATCGGCAAGGCACTGTACGGCCTGATCACGGCCGGATTCGTGCACCGGGCCGGGCGCAGGGCGTCCGCCGCCGATCAGCAGATCACGGACGCCCGGGTGGAGGAGCATCGCAACCTCGGCATCGCCTTCTACAAGACCGGTATGCTGGACGAGGCGGCGCGCGAGTTCCGGCGCGTGGCGGAGCTGCGGGCCGGCGAGGCGAACGCGCACTTCTACCTCGGGCTCGTGGCGCTGAAGCAGGCGCGCTGGCGCGAGGCCATGGACGCGCTGCGGCTTGCGGCGGAGAAGGGCGGCAGCCGTCCCGCCACGTTCCACAACCTCGGCTTCGCCTACGAGCAGCTCGGTCGGCTGGACGAGGCGGAGGCGGCCTACGCTGAGGCCGCCGCGCGCGCTCGCACCGATGCCAAAGTACACCTCGGCTGGGGCATCGTCGCCCTGAAGCGAGGCGACTACGCGGGTGCAGCGGGGCGGCTGGATCGCGCGAGGGAGCTGTTCGACAAGATCCCGCCGGCCGCGTGGTTCTGGGCCCGCGCGCTCACGGCGTCCTGCGCCGGCGAGTTCGAGCTCGCCGAGGAGCTCGCCGAGGAAGGCGCGGAGGCGTACCCGTCCCACGCCGCGCTGCAGAACAACCTGGCGGTGCTGAGAGAGCTTGGCGGCGACCTGCCGGGGGCGGAGGACGTGGTGCGCGCCGCGCGCAAGAACGAGCCGTCGCTCCCGCAGCTCTCCAAGAATCTCGGCGATCTCGCCTACCGCGCCTCGCGCTACGACGAAGCGTGGGATGCCTACAGTCGGGCCGTCGAGCTCGCGCCGGACCTCGGTGACGACGTGTATTTCAAGCTGGGCAACATCGCCTACAAGCGGAACGACCGCGAGCTCGCGACCCAGTTCTGGCGGAAAGCGCTCGAGATCAACCCGAAGCACGAGCTCGTCAAGGCGAATCTGGACACGCTGAGCGCGCTGTCGTGACGTCGGGGCAGGACGAGCGCGCCTTCCGGGCCCTGACCCAGAAGATCTCACGGGCGCGGGGCCTCGCGTGCGATGCGTACAAGAGCCGCTGCTTGCGCCGGCGCATCGCGGTCCGGATGCGCGCCTGCGGGGTGCACACCTACGAGGACTACAGCCGGCTGCTCGACGCCGACAAGGGCGAGTACGACCTGCTGCTCGACGCCCTCACCATCAACGTCACGAAGTTCTTCCGCAATGTCGAGACGTGGCGGGCGCTCGAGCCGCGGCTCGAGGGCGTCTGGACGGTGCGCCAGGGGCGGGTGCGGGCCTGGTCCGCGGGGTGCGCGTCCGGGGAGGAACCGTATACGCTCGCCGTCGCCCTGGCCGAGACCGCGCGTCGGCTAGGGCAGGAGCACCTGCTCCCGCGCGCCCGTGTGGACGCGACCGACATCGACCGCACGAGCCTCGAGCGCACGCGCGCGGCCGAGTTCCCGGACGCGGCGTTCAGCGACATGCCGGCCGAGCTGGCGCGCCGCTACTTCACGCCCGAGAGCCCGCGCCGCCCGCTGCCCGCGTTGCAGCGCCTCGTCCGCGTGCTGCCGCACGACCTCACGAGCCAGCCGCCGCCCGCCCCGCCGTACGACCTGATCGTCTGCCGCAACGTCGTGATCTACTTCGACCGCCCGATGCAGGAGCGGCTGTTCGCGACCTTCGCCGACGCGCTCGTGCCCGGCGGGATCCTCGTGCTCGGCAAGGTCGAAACGCTGTTCGGGCCGACCCGCGACCGCCTCGTGCTCGAGGAGCCGCGGGAGCGCATCTATCGGAGGCCCGAGTCCGGATGAGCGCGCCCGCGCCGAAGGAGACGATCGTCAAGGTTGCCGAGTGGGCCGCGCTGCGGGGCGACGGAGTGATCGTAACGCTGGGGCTCGGTTCCTGCGTCGCGATCATGTTGCACGACGCGGCAGCCGCGGCCGGCGCGATGGCGCACATCCTCCTCCCCTCCAGAAGCCTGGCGCGGGACACGACCAACCCCGCCAGGTTCCCCGAGACCGCGGTACCGTTCCTTGTCGGGCAGCTCGAGGCGCTCGGCGCGGATCCGCGGCGCCTCGTCGCGAAGCTCGCGGGAGGCGCGAGCATGTTCGCGCAGCTTATGACCCCGGGCTCGGTGCAGATGGGCGAGCGCAACGTCGCGGCCGCCCGAGATGCGCTGCGCGCCGCGTCGATTCCCCTCGCGCGGGAGGCAGTGGGCGGTGGCCAGGGCCGCTCGGTGCGGTTCCACATCGCCGATGGCCGGGTCGAGATCCGCTCCGTGGGTGCGGATGCCGTCGTCATCTGACGCCCGGCCGCGCGTCCTGGTCGTGGACGACAGCGCGCTGATGCGGCGCGTGCTGTGCGACGTGCTGGGAGGGGGGAGCGGCGGCGACGCCGAATTCCGGATCGTGGCGACGGCGCGCGACGGGTTCGACGCCGTGCGCAAGGTGCATCAGCACGATCCCGACGTTGTCACCATGGACCTCGAGATGCCCGAGCTCGACGGCCTCGGGGCGATCGGCTACATCATGTCCGAGGCGCCGCGTCCGATCGTGGTCGTGAGCGCCCACGCGGGGCCGGGCACCGGCGCGGCGATTCGCGCCCTCGAGCTCGGCGCGGTGGAGATCGTCGCGAAGCCGGACGAGGCCAATCGGGCGGCGCTCATGCACTTGGGGCCCGAGCTCCGCGGCGCGGTGCGGCGCGCCCTCGCGGCCGACGTGTCGCGCGTGCAGGTGATGGCGCGGCCCCCGGTCGCGGCACGGCGGCTGCCGAAAACCGGGCTGCGCGCCCGCGCGGAGTTCGCCGTGGCCGTCGCGGCGTCCACCGGAGGCCCGCGGGCGCTCGCCGAAGTGCTGCCGCGACTCCCCGTCGGACACCGCGCCGCGGTGCTCGTCGTGCAGCACATGCCGCCCAAGTTCACGCGCTCGCTCGCCGAGCGGCTGGACTCGATGAGCGCGCTGCGCGTGGTGGAAGCCGACCACGGCGCGCCGGTGGTGGCCGACACGGCGTACGTGGCTCCGGGCGATTATCATATGCGGGTGGTGCCCGCGCCCGACGGCCCGACGATCGCGCTGGGCCAGGAGGCCCCTGTGTGGGGCGTTCGTCCCGCGGCCGATCCGCTGTTTCGCTCCGTGGCGGACGTGTTCGGCCCCCGGGCGCTCGGCGTGGTGCTCACCGGCATGGGGCGCGACGGCGCGGAGGGCGTGCGCGCCATCCGCGCCGCGGGCGGCACGGGTATCGCGCAGGATCGCGAGACGGCAGTGATTGCCGGGATGCCGACCGCCGCCGCCCAGCTCGGGGGAGCGGACGCCGTGCTGCCGCTCTCTCAGATTGGCGACCGCATCGCGGCGGAGCTCGCCGCCCGGGGAACCCGGCAATGAGCCGGGGCTACCTGCTCGTGCGCGTGGCCGGCAAGGAGTACGGCCTGCCCCTGGCGCGCGTCCTCGAGGTGGGCGACCTCGGCGAGGTGCTCGACGTGCCGCGCACGCTGCCCGCGGTGCGCGGCGTGACGCCGCTGCGCGGTCGGCTGGTGCCGCTCGTCCACCTGGGTGCGTTGATGGGCAACCGCCCGCCGCCGCCCGAGCACGGGCACACCGCGGTGCTGGTCGAGTTCGGGGCCGGGGAGGGCCTGCGCCAGGTGGCCTTTGAGGTCGACGACGCGGACGACGTGGTGCGCGAGGCCGCGCTCCCCGTGCCGCCCGGGGAATCGCTGCCGTGGGCGGCGGGAGTCGCGCGGCGCCGGGGGGCACTCGTGCCGATCCTGGACCTGGACGCGCTGGGAGAACGCATCGCATGACGCAGCAGGGCGACGACGTTCAATTCGTCACCTTCAAGGTGGCCGGGCAGGACTTCGCGTTCAACATCTTTCAGGTGGAGCGCATCCTCCGCTACGAGACGCCGGCGCCGCTTCCCAAGGCGCCCGACTTTCTGGCGGGCGTGCTGCAGTACCACGGGGCTGCGGTACCGCTGATCGACCTGCGCAAACGGCTCGGCGTCGCGGCGCCGCTCCGCGAGGACACGCGCACGGTCATCCTCGAGTGGGACGGCGGCAAGATCGGGGTCGTGGTGGATGCGGTCACGGAAGTGCTGCAGGTTGCCGCGACCGAGGTCACGCCGCCGCCCAACATCGTGAAGGGCCTCGCGGCGGAGTACATCACCGGGATCGTGGTGAAGGACGCTCGGACGATCGTTGTGCTGAACACGACACGGCTCCTGTCCTCCAAGGAGAAGCTCGCCCTGGAGGTGGCCGTCGCGGCGCGGGCGCAGGCCTGATGGTGGACTCCCCGACCGGCGCCCTGCGGGCGGAGTACGAAGCGATCGCGCGAAAGCTGGACACCGTGACGGGTACGGCGGAGCGCGAGGCGGTGAAGCGCGAGATCATCGCCTACTTCAAGCAGGTGGACGCGCTGATCGGCGAGCTCGGGACGCTCAAAGAGGACATCCGCAAGCTCGTGGACCGCTATAAGCAGGTCACGGCCTCCACGGCGGAGGCTGCCGCCCCCGAGTTCACCGGTTCGCGCCCGGCGATCCACGCCGACCACATCGGCGCATCTACGTTCATCGAGAAGGGGTGGAGTCTCATCTCCCTCGGCGACTACGCAGCGGCGATCCAGGCCCTCCAGAAAGCGCTGCAGCTCTCGCCCGGCGAGATCCAGGCCGAATCGCTGCTCGGCTGGGCCCAGATGCTCCACGAAGACTACGACGACGCGCTCGCGACCTTTCAGAAGGTCCTGATGAAGGAGCCCGCGAATTCACTCGCGCGAATCAACGTCGGCTACATCTGCCTCAAGAAACGGATCTTCGGGGAGGCGATCGAGCATCTCTCCAAGGCGATCCGCCTCGACAACGACAAGAAGGCCACCCTCTACGCCCACTTCTACCTCGGCCTCGTCTACCTGCAGCGCGAGATGTACGAGGACGCCACGACCTTCTTCCACAAGACGCTCAAGCTCGGGCCGAACCTGATCGAGGCGTACTACGAGCTGGGGCGCGCGCGCTGGTTCGCCGGCGACCACGAGCCGGCGAAGCAGGCGTGGGAAGCGGGTTACAAAGCGAACAAGTTCAACCCCTGGGGCAAGAAGTGCAAAGAGACGCTCGAGCTGGTGCTCCGGGGCGAGGAGCTGCCGCGCACCTAGCCCTCCTGCTACTGCTCGCGCAGGGGCCGACGCCCACCAGCGTGACCGTCGGCCGCGTGACGGCCGTGGCGTGGCCGCGCCAGGCCGGTCTCGCCGTGGCGCTCGCCGACGCCGCCGACCGCGCACCACCGTTCCTGGGGATCGGCGCACTGCCCGACCGGCCCATCCGCCTGATCCTCGCGCCCACGCGCGCGGCGTTCGATTCGCTCACGCGAGGCGGCCTGCCGAGCTGGAGCGAAGGGGTTGCCTACCCCGACGCCGGAACGGTGGTGTTGCTGACCGCCGGTCCGCCCCACCGCCTGGCCGCCGCTTTGCGCCACGAGCTTGCCCATCTCGCCCTCCGCTGGCGCGTGCGCCGTTTCCTGCCGCTGTGGTTCGAGGAGGGATATGCGGCGGTGGCCGCGGGCGAGTGGGACCGACTCGACGCGCTGCGGCTCAACTGGCAGGTGGCGCGCGGCGTCCGGATGAACCTCGACGACCTCGATCGGGCACTGCGATCCGATCGCGTCGAGGCGGGCAGCGCCTACGCGTTGGCGAGCACCGCCGTGCTGCTGCTCGACCGCTGGGGCAGGGGCGGGGGCGGGGGCGGGGGCGGGGCGGGCGGTCTCGAGCTGCTCATCGGCAACCTGGCGCGCGAGCCCACGTTCGACGCCGCGCTGCGCGTGACCTACCACGTGACCGAGGATGACTTCGAGACGCGCTGGCAGCGCGACGTCGCGACGCGCTACGGCTGGCTGTCGTGGGCCGGAGCGGCGGGGTTGTTCTGGGCGGCCGCCGGGCTCTTGCTCGTCTGGCTGGTGCGGGTGCGGCGGCGGCGCGACCGGGCGCGGAAGGCGCTGCTCGACGAGGGTTGGACGCTGCCGCCCGAAGACGACCAAACTGCTTGACGACCCTGGAATTGGCGGATAGACTGATCGCCTTATGCCCAACCAGAGTCTCGCGCGCTCACGGTTGCACTTCGGACCCAAGAATTGGTTCTTCCTCGCCGCGGCCGTGCTCTCGATCGCGAGCGGGTACTGGCTGCTGGCTCAGGGGTCGACGATCGCCGCGCCGATTCTCCTCGTTCTCGGCTACTGCGTTTTCTTCCCGGTCGGCCTCGCTCTCTAGTGAGCCCCCGTGCGATGGGCGAATAGCTCAGTTGGTTCAGAGCGCCTGCCTTACACGCAGGAGGCCGGGGGTTCGAATCCCTCTTCGCCCACTGGGGTATCAGACTGCAACGTGAGGACCGTGTGAGAATCCTTGGACTCGTGGCCGGCTGCGTGCTCGCCGCCGCTGCGGGCGCGCCCGCGCAACTGGCGATCCAGCAGCCGACCCACAAGCTTCTCGTCCTGCCGCTGGCCGTGAAGAACCCGGCGGACTCGGCCGTCAGCGTCGCCGTCATGGACGCTGCGCGCGCGAGGCTCGCGCAGCTCGCGAAATACAAGGTCCTCGTGATCCCGAAGACGAAGTTGTGCGAGGCCCTCAAGGCGTCGGACTTCCCCTGCGACGTGCTGCTCGACGACTCGCAAGCGCAGCTGCTCGCACGCTTCCTCAACGTCAACGCGTATACGACCGGTACGCTGGAGCGCTCCGGCGGCACGCTCCGGGCGAACGTGCGCGTGCGCGACATCGGCGGCTCGGGCTTCGCCGCGCAATTCTCGGTTTCGGGCGGCAACCCAGGGACACCCCAGGCCCTGGGTGAAGCGATCGCGCAGCGGCTCAACAACATCGTCCGGGCAGGCGAGCATGCGCGCGAGTGCAACGACCAGCGCCAGAAGAGCCAGTTCGCGAAGGCGCTCGACGCCGCGCGCAAGGCGCTCGCGATCGAGCCCAACCTCGCGGCGGCGCACATCTGCGTGGCGACCGTCTACGAAGCGCAGCGGTTGTCGCCGGACAGTCAGCTGGCGGCCTACCAGCGCGCCGCCGCAGCTGACACGCTCAACGCGACCGCGTGGTCGAACATCGCCCGGCTGTACCAGCAGAAGGGCGACACCCTCAAAGCGATCGACGCGTTCGTCCACCAGCTCCAGGGGGAGCCGCAGAACATGGCGCTGCGGCTCGGGATCGCCGAGCTGTTGCGTCAGCAGAAGCAGTACCAGCGGGCGGTCGCGATCATCGACGAGGGCCTGGCCCGGAACCCGAGCGATCAGAAACTGCTCGATCTCAAGGCCCGGGTGTGTATCGAGGGGGAGTTGTGGCGTTGCGTGCTCGACGGGTTCGTCGCCCAGGCTCGCGCCGACACGACCAAGCTGGCGGACTCGGGGTTGGTCAAAGCCGCTATCGGCGCCGCGCAGCAGGTCGCGGACACGCAGCAGCTGGTGTTCTTCGCGCACGCGGCTGCGCGGCACTTCCCGAAGTCCCCCCCGTTCTGGGAGGCGCTGGGCGCGGCGTTCGAGCTGAAGGGGGAGCGCGACTCGTCGGTGTGGGCGTACACGCAGGCCTTCGTTCTCGACCCGAACCGCCACAACACGGCCCTGCTCATCGCGAAGGCCATCGTGGACGGCGCCGCGTACGACACGACGCAAGCCAGCAAGCTCAAAGCGGACACTGCCGCGCTCCGTCGGTTCCGGAACGCGTTCGCCGACAAGCTGGACACGGCGCGAGCCTACGTCACGAAGGCGCTCGCCTCGCCCGACCCGAACGTGCGCCTGAGCGCCGCCGTGATCCTGCTGACCGGCGGCTCGAAGCTCGCCCAGGCCGGGGCGTACGAGCGCGCCTATCCGTGGCTCGAGCAGACCCTGCAGCTCGTGACGCCCGCCACGCCCTCCGATACCGTCGGCCCGCGCCAGCAGATCCGCGTGCAGGCGAGCTTCTGGTACGGCATCTCCTCCGTGGCGTCGCTCTCGGCGCCCTACAGCGAGATGATCAAGTCCAAGAGCTGCGCCGAGGCCAAAGCGATCAACGAGCGTATCGCCCGCACCAAGGAGGCGCTGATCCTCGGCGCGCGGGTCCATCCCCCCACCGCGAACACGATGCTTCAGAACGTGGCGAAGTTCGAGGCCATCATGCCGCAGGTGAAGAAGCAATTCAAGTGCACGAACTTCTGAGGCATTGAATTGACTTCCACGCTGGCCTATATTGCGGCGCTCCGTCGCAGGGGGCTGTAGCTCAGCTGGTTAGAGTGCCGGTCTGTCACACCGGAGGTCGCGGGTTCGAGCCCCGTCAGCCCCGCCTGAACCCGCCTCGCGGGACGACGCATCCGGCCCCGTCTGCCACGGCAGGCGGGGCTTTCGTTTTTGCCCGGGAGCGCCTCGACGTCCACCTACCATGTTCCGGCCCTCGGTGAGGCCGTGCGCGCCTGGGCGGCAGGCGGCCGTCGCGCCGTGGACGCCACCGTGGGCGGGGGCGGCCACGCGGCGATCTTCCGCGAGCTCGGAGCCGAGGTGCTCGCCATCGACCGGGACCCCGACGCGATCGCCGCCGCGCGCGCCCGGCTGGGGGACGAGGGCATCCGCTACTCCACCGGCCCCTTCGGCTCGGCGAAGGTGCTGGGCACCATCGAGACGTTTCGCCCCGACCGCATTCTCCTCGATCTCGGCGTCTCGTCCCATCAGCTCGATAGCGCCGACCGCGGGTTTACCTTTCGGCCTGGGGCGCCGCTCGACATGCGGATGGCAGCGGGGCGCGGGGTGACGGCCGCGGATCTGCTGAATACCTGGCCCGCGGAGCGGCTGGCGGCGTGCTTCGCCGACCTCGCCGACGAGCCCCGTGCGCGGACGCTCGCGCGGGTGATCGTGAAGCGGCGGGCGAGCGCCCCGTTCCGCACGAGCGACGATTTCGTTAACGCGATCCGGGAGACGCGCGGCTCGCGTGCCGGGCCGTCCGATTTCGCGCGCCTGTTTCAGGCGCTGCGGATCGTGGTGAACCAGGAGCTGGAGCAGCTCGAGTTGGCGCTGCCGGCGCTGCGCGGCGCGCTCGTCACCGGCGGCCGCATCGCCGTGATCACCTATCATTCGGGTGAGGACCGCATCGTCAAGAACGCATTCCGGGACTGGAGCCGCTCCTGCGTGTGTCCGCCGGGGCAGCCCCTGTGCACCTGCCGCGGTCGCCCGCTCGGGCGGGTATTGACGAAGAAGCCGGTGCGCGCGGGCCCGGAAGAGCTCCGCGCCAACCCCCGGGCCCGCTCGGCGCAGTTCCGCGCCTTCGAGGTGGCCAGTGACGCTTAGCGGCCGCCACTGGATCGCCGTGTGGCTCGTCGCGTTTCTCGCGGTGACGTGGCTGGTGTACGCGCGACAGACGGCCGCCATCCGGGACGCCCGGGCGCTCGCGGAAACGCGGGCACGGCGCGCGACCCTGGAAGGTCATCGCGCCGACCTGGAGCGCCGTATCCGCACGGCCCAGAGCCGCGCGGTGCTCGTCCCCCGGGCGCAGGCCGGCCTCGGGCTTCGCCTGCCCGCCGACACCGAGATCATCCTGCTCCCCCTCCCCGTGCCGGGGAGCGGGCCGCGCTAGATGGCGAAGCCGGCGGTCCGCCTCCAGGTGGTCGAGTTCGGCGCGTTCCTGGCGCTGCTGCTGCTCGTCGGGCGGGCGGCGCAAGTCCAGCTGCTCCAGGGCCGGCGCTGGGCGGAGGCGGCGCAGGCGCAGCGTACGGAGCGCATCGTGCTCGCCGCGCGCCGGGGCACGCTGTTCGACCGCCACGGCACCGCCTTGGCGCTCACGCAGGAGACGTATCACGTGGGGATCGCTCCCAACGAGCTGCGCGACCCGGCGCGGGACGGCGCGGTCATCGCCCGCCAGCTTGGTCTCTCCGTGCGGGTCTGGCAGCAGGCGCGGAAAAAGCGCTACGCCTACTTCGCCGGGCCGTTCAGCGCGCTCGAGATGCAGCGGCTCCGCAGCGTCCGGGGCGTGCATCTCGAGCCCGTGTTGAACCGCTTCTATCCCGCGCCGGAGCTCGCGCGGGCGACCATCGGCCGCGTGGGAGACGACGGGCGCGGCGCGTCGGGTCTCGAGCGGACGCTCGACAGCCTGCTCGCGGGCCGGCCGGGATCCGCGGTGGTGTTGAAGGACCGGGCGGGGCGCGAATACGAGTCGCCGGCGCGGGTCATCGCACCGCCGGTGCCGGGGCACGACGTGGTGCTCACGCTGGACGCCGAGCTCCAAGAGATCGCGCAGCGCGCGCTCGACGAGGCGTTGCAGCGCATGGACGCGGATGGCGGGGACGTGGTGATGCTCGATCCCGCCACGGGCGAGGTGCTCGCCGTCGCCTCGCGCCAACGCGACGGGACGGTGCGACCGAGCGCGTTCACCGACACCTTCGAGCCGGGTTCGGTGGCGAAGATCTTCGCGGCCGCGGGGCTGCTGGCATACGGGCGCGTACGCGCGGCCGAGCGGGTGTCGGGGGAAGGCGGCACGTACCGGCTGCCCGACCGCACGATCACCGACGAGGATCCACAGGCGTCGCTCACGCTCGCCGACGCGATTCGGGTGTCGAGCAACATCGCGATCGTGAAGTTCGCCGCGCGGCTCACCGCCGCGCAGCAGTACGGTGTGCTGCGCGACTTCGGCTTCGGCGCACCGACGGGGATCGAGTTCCCGGCCGAGGCGGCGGGGAGGCTGCGGCTGCCGTCCGAGTGGACGCGGCCGAGCGCCGCGAGCCTCGCGATGGGCTACGAGGTGTCGGTCACGCCGATTCAAGTCGCGGCGGCGTACGCGGCGCTGGCGCACGACGGCGTGTTGCTCCAGCCCACGTTGATCAAGGAAGTGCGGCGCCCGTCGGGCGGAGTCGCGTACCGGCACCGGCCCGAGCCGGTGCGGCGTGCCGTGCCGGCCGAGGTCGCGGCCGGGCTGCGCGACTTGCTGCGCGGCGTCGTGGAGCGCGGAACTGGGGCCGAGGCGGCCCTCGCGAACTTCCCGGTTGCTGCGAAGACCGGCACGTCGCGCCGCGTAGTGGGCGGGCGCTACGCCGCGGGGCAGTACACCGCGTCGTTCGCCGCGCTGTTTCCCGCGGACAACCCGCAGCTCGTGCTCGTCGTGAAGATCGACAACCCACACAAGGGCAGCTATTTCGCGGCGCAGACGGCCGCGCCGGTGACGCGGTCGATGCTCGAGCAGGCGCTCGCGGCGCGAACCGTCGCGCTCGACCGCGCGCGGCTCTCGACCGCCGCCCCGCGCGCCGAGGCGGCACCGCTCGCGGACGATGCCGGCGTGGTTCCCTACGTCATCCCGTGGCCCTATCGCCCCGACTCGGGCCTCGTGGCGGCCCACCGCGCGGTGCCGGACGTGGCGGGGCTGGGCCTGCGCGAGGCGGTGCGGGCGCTACACCGGCGCGGCTTCCGCGTGGTGCTCAAGGGCTGGGGCACGGTCGAGCATACGTGGCCCGCCGCGGGCGACAGCGCGGCCGCCGGCGCGACGGTCACGCTATTCGCGAGCCCCGGCGCGCCCGCGGCACCGGCGGCCCGCAAGCGATCCGGGCGGTGAACCGGCTCCCCGAGATCGTTTCCGGGCTCGAACAGGCGGGTCTGTTGGTCCAAACGCCGGACCTGCATGCGTGGCCCGAGATCACCGGACTCAGCGCCGACAGCCGCAAGATCGCGCCCGGCATGCTCTACTGCGCGGTCCGCGGCTCAGTCCAGGACGGGCATGAGTACGTGGGCGCGGCGGCGCAGCGTGGAGCGGTGGCGGCGCTCGTCGAGCGCGAGCAGCCGGCCGAGCTCCCGCAGATCCTCGTGCGCGACGGGCGGCGCGCCGCTGCGGTCGCGGCCGAGGCGTGGTACGGGAAGCCGGCGGAGCACCTCAACCTCGTCGGCGTCACCGGCACCAACGGCAAGACGACGTCGGTCGCGCTGGCGCGGCACGTGCTGTCGGCGCTCGAGCCGATGGGCTCGATCGGCACGCTGGGTGCCTTCGACCCCGCCGGACAACCGGTGCCGAGCGAGGCGGGGCGCCTCACGACCCCGGGCCCGATCGATCTCCAGGCGACGCTCGCGGCGCTGGTCGAGCGCGGGGCGCGCGGCGCCGCCATGGAAGTCTCCTCGCACAGCCTCGATCAGGGACGGGTGGACGGCCTCGCGTTCCGCGTGGCCATCTTCACGAACTTCACGCGCGACCACCTCGACTATCACAAGACGATGGAGGACTACTTCAAGGCGAAGGCGAAGCTCCTCCTGCAGCTCGCGCCGGGTGGGCTCGAGGTCGTGAACGCGGACGATCCCGCGTGGCAGCGGCTCCGCAAGGAGCACCGGCGGGTCACGTTCGGCGAGCACCGCGGCGAGGTGAGGGCAGGGCGGGTCGCTCTGGACGGCTCGGGCGCGCGATTCGATCTCTTGACGCCGACGGGCACTGTGCCCGTGCGGCTGCCGTTACTCGGCCACTACAACGTGGTGAACGCGCTCGGCGTCGCGGCCTGCGCCTGGGGGTTGGGCGTCGACCTCGAGACCGTCGCGGAGCGGCTCGCGCGCGCGCCGCAGATCCCCGGTCGCATGGAGCGCCTGGCGGAGCGGCCGTGTACCGTGCTGCGCGACTACGCCCACACGCCCGACGCCCTCGAGCGGGCGCTCGAGGCCCTGCGATCGCTCACCGCCGGCCGGCTCATCGTCGTGTTCGGCGCGGGCGGCGACCGCGACGCCGGCAAGCGCGCCCCCATGGGCGACGTCTGCGTGCGCCTCGCCGACATCGCGATCGCGACCTCCGATAACCCGCGCACCGAGGACCCCGAGAAGATCCTCGACGCCGTGGAAGCCGGGATGCGCGGCCGAGCGCACCACCGCGAGGTCGACCGCCGCAAGGCGATCGCGCTCGCGCTCGAGCTGGCGAAGCCGGGCGATACGATTCTGCTCGCCGGGAAGGGGCACGAGACGTACCAGCTGATCGGGACGGAGAAGCAGCCGTTCGACGAGCGGGTGGTCGTCAAGGAGCTGGGGGCGGCATGAAAGAATTCGTGGCGGGGTGGTGACCGTCTGGGACTCGCAGTCCGTTGCGGCCGCGCTCGGTGTGTCGGCGCCCAAAGCGCTGCGCTTCAGCGGGGTGAGCACCGACACCCGACACCTGACACCCGGCACGCTTTTTGTCGCCCTCAAGGGCGAGCGGTTCGATGCGCACGCCTTCCTCGCCGACGCGAGGACGCGAGGCGCGGCCGCCGCGGTGGTGCGTCGCGGGACGGCGGCCGTGGACGGCCTGCCGTTCTTCGAAGTGGCGGACACGCTCGCGGGGCTCGGACTCCTGGCCCGCGCGCGCCGCCGGCTGCTCCGGCCCGGCTCCCCGGTCGTCGCGATCACGGGATCGAGTGGCAAGACCAGCACCAAAGAAATGATCCGGGCGGTACTCGCCACCAAGTACCGGGTGCACGCAACCACCGGCAACCTGAACAACCTCGTCGGCGTGCCGCTCACCATCCTGGAAGCGCCGGACGACGTCGAGGCGCTCGTGGTGGAGGCGGGCGCGAGCGAGCCGGGCGAGATCGCGAAGCTGCGCGACATCATCGAGCCGTCGATCGCCGTGATCACGAATGTGGGGTATGCCCACGTCGAGGGGTTCGGGTCTCTCGCGGGGGTCCGGCGTGAGAAGCTCGCGCTGCTCGAGGGCGCACCGGTCGCGGTCGTGGGCACCGATCCTCCGGAGCTGGCGCGCGAGGCGCGGCGGGGCGTCCGCACGGTGGTGGCGGGCACGGAGCGCGGAGCCGACGTGCGGCCCGACGCCGCGGACCTGGACGAAGCCGGGCACCCGCGGATCACGTGGGCCGGCCACTCGGTCACCGTGCCCGTGCTCGGGTTCCACCAGATCGAGAACGCGATGATCGCCCTCGCCGTCGGCCGTGAGGCCGGTGTGGATCCCGCCCGGGCCGTGGCGGCGCTCGCGGGGGTCCGGCTCCCCGCGGGGCGCGGCACGGTCCTCGAGCGGGGTGCCCTCACCGTCCTCGACGACAGCTACAACGCCAACCCGGCGTCGCTCCGCTGGGCGGTGAAGTTCGCGCATTGGCTGGCGGAGCGGCGCGGGCGCCCGCTCGCGGTGGTGGTGGGCTCGATGTTGGAGCTGGGGCCCGAGAGTGCGAGATTGCATGCGGCTGCGGCGCGGGAGATCGCGGGGCTCGAGCCGGCGCTCGTCGCCGCCGTGGGCGAGTTCGTTCCGGCATTCGAGCCGTTGCGGGGCGCGCTCGGCGAGCGCCTGATCACGGCGCCGGACGCGGAAGCGCTGGGGCCGAAGCTGAGGGAGGCACTGCAGGGCCACGAGATCGTGCTGCTCAAGGCGTCGCGGGGCGTCGCTCTAGAGCGGGTGCTGCAGCATCTCGGCTGATAGCCAGGAGACCCGAGGGGGAGAAGTGTTCTATCACCTGCTCACGCCGTTCGCCAAGCAGCACATCCTGTTCAATCTCTTCAATTACATCACGTTTCGCGCCGCCGGCGCGACCGTGACGGCGTTGCTCCTGGCGTTCCTGTTCGGGCCCGCCATCATCCGGATGCTGCGGCGGCGCAACGTGGGGCAGGTGGTGCGCGCGGAAGGGCCGGCGAGCCACCACGCCAAGCGCGGCACGCCGACGATGGGCGGGCTCATCATCATCCTCGGCAGTGTGGTGCCCACGCTGTTATGGGCGCGGCTCGACAGCCGTTACGTCGTCGTCGCGATCGTCGCGACGCTGTGGATGGGCGCGATTGGGTTCATCGACGACTACCTGAAGATCGTACGCGGTGAGTCGCAAGGGCTGGTGGCGCGCTGGAAGCTGGTTGGTCAGATCTCCTTCGGTCTGGCGCTCGGCCTGTTTCTCCTCTCCTGGCCGCTCGCCACGAACCTGCGCGCCGCGTCGATCCAGGTGCCGCTCTTCAAGTATCAACTGCTGATCTTCTGGCCGTGGGTCTATTTGCTGTTCGTGACGTTCGTGGTCACGGGGAGCTCGAACGCCGTGAATCTGACGGACGGGCTCGACGGGCTCGCCGCCGGGCTCACGGCGATCGGCGCCGGCGCGTTCGCGATTTTCGCCTACCTCTTCGGCCGGTTCGACGCGGCGCACTACCTGGGCGTGTACTTTCTCCCCGGCGCCGGTGAGCTCACGATTTTCTGCGGCGCGTTGATGGGCGCGGCGCTCGGGTTCCTCTGGTTCAACGCCCATCCGGCCCAGGTCTTCATGGGCGACACGGGCGCGCTGGCGATCGGCGGCGCGCTCGGGACTGTGGCCATCATGCTCAAGGCCGAGTTCCTGCTGCTCATCGCCGGGGGTGTGTTCGTCGCGGAGGCCGTCTCCGTCCTGCTCCAGACGGGCATGTATCGCTGGCACAAGCAGCGGCGCGGGAAGGAGTACGCCGACGCCCACAAGATCTTCCGAATGGCGCCGCTGCATCATCACTTCGAGAAGCTCGGCTGGGCGGAGCCGCAGGTCGTGACGCGGTTCTACATCCTGGGCGTGCTGTGCGCTGCGATCGCGCTCGCGACGCTGAAGGTGAGATGATCCCTGGGGCGTGGCGGCGCGGCGTCGTGGCCGTGGTGGGGTTGGGCAAGAGCGGCGTCGCCGCGACGAAGCTGCTGGCACGGGAGGGGATTTGCGTCTACGCGAGCGACGCCTCCGACCATCCGTACGGCGGCCTGGCCGTGGACGCGCTGCGCGGCGTCGCCGGCGTCGAGGTGGACGTCGGCCGGCACGATCTCGCGAAGATCCGGTCGGCCGCGGCAGTGGTCGTATCGCCCGGCGTTCCGCCCGACGCCGCGCCGCTCGCGGCCGCGCGGGAGGCCGGGGTGCCGATCGTCTCCGAGATCGATGTGGGGTTCCGCGCCCTCGCCGGCACGGGGGTGCGCTGCATCGCCATCACCGGGACGAACGGCAAGACGACCACGACGGCCCTCGTGGCCCACCTGTTGCGCGTGGCGGGGCTCCGGGGCGAGGCCGCGGGGAACATCGGCCGGCCGCTTGCGGACATCGCGGTGACCGGCGACCGCTTCCAGTGGCTCGCCGTCGAGGTGTCGTCGTTCCAGCTGCACGACAGCCCGCATTTCGCGCCCGAGATCGGGGTTCTCACGAACCTCGCCCCGGACCACCTCGACCGTTATCCCTCGGTCGAGGCCTACTATGCGGACAAGCAGCTGTTGTTTCGCAATGCCGCCGCGCACCACGTGTGGGTGCTGAACGGAGACGACGCCGTGGCGCTCGGCCTGCCGGGGGAGGCGCCGGGGCGGCGGGTGCTGTTCTCCCTCAAGCGTCCTGCGGACGCGTGGTACGACCCGCGCGAGCGGCAGCTGGTGCTCGGGAGGGCGGTGTTGCTCGGTCGGGACGAGTTGCGACTCCTGGGAGATCATAACGTGGCGAACGCCCTCGCGGCGGCGCTGGCGGTCCAGGAGGCGGGCGTCGCGCCCGGTGTGATCGCCGAGGGGCTGCGCTCGTTCACCGCGCTGCCGCATCGCCTCGAGCCGGTGCGCGAGGTGGACGGCGTGCTCTGGATCGACGACTCGAAAGCGACCAACATCGCATCGACGGTGGTCGCCGTGGAAGCGATGGACCAGCCGTTCGTGTTGCTCTTGGGCGGGCGGCACAAAGGGGAGCCGTACACGCGACTCGCCGCGTTGCTGAAGGAGCGGTGCCGCCTGGTGATAGGCTACGGGGAGGCCGGGTCGATCGTGGAGCAGGACCTCGGCGGGAAGGTGCCGCTCGAGCGCGGCACGACGTTCGCCGACGTGGTCGCGCGCGCCCGACGTGCGGCCCGGAGGGGCGACGTGGTGCTCCTGTCCCCCGCGTGCTCGAGTTACGACATGTTCAAGAACTACGAAGAGCGGGGCGCGACGTTCAGGAAACTCGTGGAGGCAATGTGATCGAGCGTCGCTGGGAAACCCGGCTCCTCGCGGTCCTCGCGGCCGTGCTGGTCGTGATCGGCCTCGCGGCGGTGTACGGCGCCTCGAGTCTCGTCAGCACGGCGGGCGGCCAAGTCGGCTCGACGTTCGCGCTGCGCCAAGCCCTGGGCGCGGCCGTCGGGGGGCTCGTCGCCGCGCTGCTCGCGCGCTCGAACTATCGCCGCTGGCGGCGCTGGGCGTGGCCGCTGCTGGGCATCGCGGCGCTGCTGCTCGTCATCCCGCTGCTGCCGTTCACGCACGGCATCGCGCCCACGATCAACGGGGCGCGGCGCTGGGTGGACCTGGGTTTTGTGACGGTGCAGCCGTCCGAGCTCGCGAAGCTCGCGGTCGTCGTGTGGACCGCGATGCTCGCCGCCAAGAAGGGCGAGCAGATCCGCACGTTCAACCGCGGCGTGCTGCCGTTCCTCGTCATCCTCGTGCCGCTCGTGGGGCTGGTCTTTCTCGAGCCGAACCTGTCGATGGCCCTGCTCATCGCGCTGCTCGCGGGGGTGGTGCTGTTCACCGCTGGTGCGCGCATCGGACACTTTCTGCTGGTGGGCGTGGTGGCGGCGCCGCTCCTGTTCGGCGCCGTCATGACCGCCCAGTACCGGGTCGCCCGGGTGCTCACGTTCCTGAATCCCGGGGCCGCGCCCGAGGAAGCGAGCTGGCAAGTGCAGCAGTCGCTCGTGGGCATCGGGGCCGGGCGCCTGTTCGGCGTCGGCCTCGGCCAGGGACAGCAGAAGTTCGGCTACCTCCCGTACGCGTACTCCGACTTCATCTTCTCGACCATCGGCGAGGAGTGGGGCTTCCTCGGCGTGCTCGCGATTTTGGTGCTGTTCGGCACGTTCATGTGGCTCGGCTTCCGGATCGCGAGGTCCGCGCGCGATCCGTTCGGCCAGTTCCTCGCCGCCGGGCTGACCGCGCTGATCGGGATCACCGCCCTCCTGCACATCGGGGTGAGCCTGGCCGTCCTGCCCGCGACGGGACTCACCCTGCCATTCATCTCGTACGGGCGGTCGAGCCTGTTCGTGGCGCTGGTGGCGACGGGGGTGTTGATCAGCGTCGGACGCGCCAGGGTGCGGGGAGTGCGGGCTTCGTGACGCAGGCAATCTCCCCAATGAGGGTTCTCCTCGCCGGCGGCGGCACCGGCGGCCATCTCATGCCCGCCCTGGCGCTCGCGCACGCGTTGCGGGACGCCGGGAGGGATATCGAGCCGGTGCTCACCGGGGCGCGGCGCGGCATCGAGGCGCAGGTGCTGCCCCGCTACCCGTTCCGCCATCACCTCCTGCCGATCGAGCCGCTGTACCGTCACAGGTGGTGGCGCAACGCGGGCTGGCTGCTGCTCGCGCCGCGGGTGTGGTGGGCGGTGGGAAAGCTGTTGCGCGTGGAGCGGCCCGCGATCGTCGTGGGCACGGGCGGCTACGCCGCAGGACCCGTCGTATGGCGCGCGCAGCGCGCGGGGATCCCGACGGTGCTCGTCGAAGAGAACGCGTTCCCGGGGATCACGACGCGCTGGCTCGCCCGCCGCGCGCGGCAGGTGCACCTGGGATTCCCCGAAGCGCGCGGGCGCATCGGCGTCGGCCGCGACACGGCGGTGTTCAGCCTCGGCAATCCGGTCCGCCCGCCCGAGCCCGGCGACCGCGCGGCGGCGCTCGCCGAATTCGGGCTCGAGCCCGGCCGCCCCACGATCCTCGCGTTCGGCGGGAGCCAGGGAGCGCGCGCGCTGAACTACGCGGTCGCCGGCGCGCTCGAGCGCCGCTTGCTCGGCCACGCGAACCTGCTCTGGGGCACGGGCACCGCGCAGGCGGCTGAATTCGTTCGCTATGCGTTGCCGGGCCGGGTCGTGGTGCGCGGGTTCTTCGACCCGATGACGGCGGCGTATCAAGCCGCCGACCTCGTGGTCGCGCGCGCGGGCGCCATGACCGTCGCCGAGCTGTGCGCCTGGGGGAAGCCGAGCATCCTCGTCCCGCTGCCAAGCGCCGCGGCCGATCACCAGACCCACAACGCGCGCGCGCTTGCAGCGGCGGGCGCGGCGCTGCACCTCCCGGAGCGGGAGCTGAGCGCGCACGGACTCGCGGCGCTGGTCACCGAGCTGCTGGCCGATAGAAGGCGACTCGAGTCGCTCGCGGTCGGCGCCCGGGCGCGGGGGAACCCGATAGCCGCCCGCGAGATCGTGTCGAAGATTTTGACGCTTGCCAAGAATTAGGGTCGCGGCGCCTTTCGCAAGTTTCGTAAATTCGCTATATTAGCCCCCCACTAATGACCTTGTTTGCAACGGTGGATCCCCGCCCAATCCACTTCATGGGCATAGGCGGAGCGGGGATGAGTGGCTTGGCGCTCCTCGCCAGGCAGCAAGGCGTCGCAGTAACGGGATGCGATAACGATGACGACCCCCCAGGAGCCGCCGATTTGGCAGCTTTGGGGGTGGACGTTTGGCGGGGTCACGACGTCGGGCATGTGGCAGGAGCCCGTGCGGTCGTGGTCACCGCTGCTGTGGCCGGGGATCACCCGGAGGTGGAGCGAGCACGCGCCCTAGGGATTCCGGTGGTGCGGCGGGCCGACGCCCTCGGCCAGGCCGTCGCCGGGGGAACGTTGGTGGCGGTTGCCGGAACGCACGGCAAGACGACCACCACGGTGATGGTGACGGAGGCGCTGGCGGCCGCCGGGCGAAATCCTACGGGACTCGCCGGCGGCCGTGTCGCTCCCTGGGGTGGCAACGCGCGCGTCGGCGGTCGCGAGCTGTATGTGGTCGAGGCCGACGAGTTCGACCGCGCGTTTCTTTCGCTCCGGCCCGCGGTCGCGGTGGTGAACAACGTCGAGGCCGATCACCTCGAGTGCTACGGCACGGTGGACGCGCTGGAGCAGGCGTTCGCGGAGTTCGCAGGCCGTGCGCGGCGCGTGATCTCGGGTGGGGACGACCCGGGTGCGCGGCGGGTGGCGGCGGCGCTGTCGGTGCCGGTGTGGCGTGTGGGTCTCGGAGCCGATGCGGACGTGCACATCGCGGAGTACGAGTTGGGCGAGCGGAGCTCGACGGCGCGCGTCGTGCTCCCGGGTGGCGGCGCGGTCACGCTGCGGCTCCGCGTGCCCGGGCTCCACAACATGCGCAACGCGGCGGCGGCGCTCGCCGTCGCGCTGGAGCTGGGAGCCGATCTCGAGCGCTGCGCTGCGGCGCTCGAGGGCTTTAGCGGGGTGGCGCGGCGGTTCGAGCGTGTGGGCGAGGCGCGCGGCGTGATGGTCGTGGACGACTACGCGCATCACCCCACGGAGGTGCAAGCGACACTCGCTGCGGCGCGCCAGGCGTTTCCGCGGCAGCGCGTGGTAGCGGTGTTCCAGCCGCACTTGTTCTCGCGCACGGCACTGCACGGCGAGGCGCTGGGGCGGGCGCTCGCGGCGGCGGACATGGTGGTGGTGGCCCCGATCTATGGGGCGCGCGAGCGGCCGCTGCCGGGTGTGACGGCCGATCTGGTGGCGCGCGGCGCGGCGCGGGCGGGGGCGGCGACGGTGGCGGTGCGGGACCGCGCGGCGCTGACGGAGCGGGTGGCCGAGCGGGTGCGGCCGGGTGACGTCGTGTTCACGCTGGGCGCGGGCGACGTGACGCGCGTGGGGCCGGAGCTCCTGCGGCGGCTGGAGGGGGCGGGGAGCGGGGAGCGGTCGTGAGCCGGCGGCGGGCGCGATCGCGGCGCGTCGTGCTGTTCGCCACGGGAGGGGCGGCGTCGCTCGCGCTGTGGTTCGGCAGCGCGGCGGTGATGCGGCACCTCGCGATCTTCCGGGTGCGGCAGATCGAGCTCGTCGGGGTGAAGCGGCTCCCGCCCGACGCGGTGATCGCGGCACTGCGGCTGCCGGCGGAGGCGAGCGTGTTCACCGATACGCGGCTCCTCGCCGACCGGGTGCGTGGGCTCGCGGGTGTGGCGGCGGCGGCGGTGGAGCGCCGGCTGCCGTCGGCGCTGGCGATCGAGATCCGCGAGGTGGAGCCCGCGGCGCTCGTGGCCGGCGGGCCGCAGAGCCGCGCGCTGGTGGCGGTGGACGCGGCCGGGCGGGCGCTGCCGTTCGACCCGGCGCGGACCGGGCTCGATCTGCCGATCGCGGCGAGCGCGGATCGCGACGTCGTGGGCGTGTTGGCGCTGATCCAGTCGGTGGACCCGGCGCTGTTTCAAACCATCACCAGCGCGCGCGGTCTGGCGCGCGGGGACGTGCTCTTGGAAATGGGGTCCCGTCGTGTGCTGCTCGGGCGCGACGCCGGGCCGGAGGTCATTCGGGCCGTGGTGCTGGTCGCGCAGGATCTCGCCGCGCAGGGGCGTCGCTACGTGGAGCTGGATGCCCGGTTCGCGGGACAGGTGGTGGTGCGGCAGAGGCCGAGCGCGTGAGGGGAGACCGCCAGCTGGTCGCCGGGCTCGACCTCGGCAGCACCAAGACGTGCGCCGTGATCGCCGAGGTCGTGGGCGACCTGCCGCGCATGCCGCTCGCCAAGGTGCTGGGGGTGGGGCTGGCCCGGAACTCGGGCGTGCGCCGCGGCATGGTGCGGGACATCGACGAGACCACCCGCTCCGTAGCCGCCGCGCTCCGGGACGCCGAGCGGATGGCGGGGGTCAAGGTCGCGGGCGTCACCTGCGGCATCGCGGGCGAGCACGTGTCGGCCCGCACGTCGACGGGGGTCGTGGCAGTCTCGGCCGACGAGATCTCGCCCGGCGACGTCGCCCGTGTGAACGAGGTGGCGCGCGCCATCTCGCTCGGGCGCGATCACGAGCTGCTGCACGACATCCCGCAGGAGTACGTGGTCGATCAGCAGCGCGGGATCTCGGACCCGGTCGGGATGACGGGCACGCGGCTCGAGGTCGAGATGTACCTCGTGACCGTGCAGTCCACGGCGGCGCAGAACCTGCGCAAGGCGGTGCAACGCGCGGGGTACCGGGTGAGCGACCTCGTGCTGGAGCCGCTCGCCGCGTCGTACGCAGTGCTCACGGACGATGAGCGGGAGCTGGGCGTCGCGCTAGTGGAGGTGGGCGGCGGCTCCACGGGCGTGGCGGTGTTCCATGAGGGCAAGATCCGCCACCTCGCGTCGCTCAAATACGCCGGGACGCACGTGACGAGCGACCTGGTCCAGGGCCTGGGGGTGACGCAGGCCGACGCCGAGCGGTTGAAGGAGCGCCACGGCGTGGCGTACACGCCGCTCGTGGACGCGTCGGAGATGGTCACGCTGCCGTCCACGCCGGGGCAGGGGGCGCGGCAGGCGTCGCGGGAAGTGCTGTCGCACATCATCCACCAGCGCGTGGATGAGATCTTCCAGCTGGTGGCGCGCGAGTTCGAGCGGGCGGGGTACGGCGGGGGGCGGCTGCCGGCGGGAGTGGTACTGACGGGCGGGACGGCGCACCTGCCGGGGATGGTCGAGCTCGCGCGCGAGGTATTCGCGGCGCCGGTGCGCGCGGGCACGCCGGAACAGGGGATTTCGGGGCTAGTGGACAGCGTGCAGGCGCCGCGGTATGCGGTGCCGGTAGGGCTGGTGCTGTACGCGGCGCGCCGGCTGGCGCAGGGCGCCGTGCCCGGCGGTGCGCGCGTCAAGAGCGTGGGCGCCGAGAGGCTGTTCGGACCGCTGAAGCGGTGGTTGCAGGACTTCTTCTGATCGGTCACCCGAGGGAGCCATGATCTTCGAGCTCGAAGAGACGGTATCGCAGAACGCCCGGATGAAAGTCGTCGGCGTGGGGGGCGGCGGGGGCAACGCGCTGAACCGCATGGTCGACGAGGGTCTGCTGGGCGTCGAGTTCATCTCCGTCAACACCGACGCGCAGGCGCTGCTCAACAACAAGGCCGACGTGAAGGTGCAGATCGGGAAGAAGCTGACGCGCGGGCTCGGTGCCGGAGCGCGGCCCGAGATCGGCCGCCAGGCGATCGAAGAGAACCGCGACGAGGTGCTGCACGGCCTCCAGGGCGCGGACCTCGTCTTCGTCACCTGCGGCATGGGCGGCGGCACCGGCACGGGGGCGTCGCCGATTATCGCGCAGATGGCCCGCGACCTGGGCGCGCTCACGATCGGCATCGTGACCAAGCCGTTCCTGTTCGAGGGGCGCAAACGGATGCGCCAGGCCGAAATGGGCATCGCGGAGATGCGCAAGCACGTCGACACCATGGTCACCGTGCCCAACGAGCGGTTGCTCGCCGTGGTCGGGAAAGGGATCCCCTTCCAGGACGCGCTCAAGAAAGCCGACGAAGTGCTGCTGCACGCGACGCAGGGGATCTCCTCGCTCATCACCGTGACCGGCATCGTGAACGTGGACTTCGCCGACGTGCGCACGGTGATGCAGAACGGGGGTGCGGCCATCATGGGCACGGGGATGGGGCGCGGCGAGAACCGTGCGATGGAGGCCGTGCAGCAGGCGATCTCCTCGCCGCTGCTCGACAGCATTTCGATCACCGGAGCCACCGGGGTGCTCATCAACATCACGGGGGGCGAGGACCTGACCCTCGGCGAGGTGACCCAGATCTCCGACGTCGTGAAGGACGCCGCGGGCGAGGACGCCGAGATCATCTTCGGCACCGTGAACGACCCCGCGATGCACGGCGAGATCCGCGTGACCGTGATCGCGACGGGCTTCGACAAGCAGGCCGCCGCCGCCGAGGTTCCGAGCCGCGCCGCGCCGGGCGTCCTGCCATTCCGCGAGCGCATCGCGCGGCCCGCGCCGCCCGGGCTCGTGAAGCAGGCGGAGCCGTCGGTGCGCCGGTCCGCCGCCGCATCTGCACCCCCTCCGCCCGTCGACGTCAACGAGCTCGAGATCCCGACGTTCATCCGGAGACAGATGGATTGATGCCTCTGTCCTGGCGAGCCAGCCACTACGTCGCCGCCGGCGTCCTCAGCGCCGGCGGCCTCGTCTGGGCGACGCGCGATGCGTGGCCCTGGCGCCGCCCGCTCACCGCGCCGCCGATCGTCGTCAGCGCGGCGTACGTCGAGTTCGCCGACACCCTGGGACGGCGGGAGACCCTCCTCGACGTGCTCGGGCACGCACGCATCAGGGGACGCGACTACGGCGCATTCCTCGCGGCGGCGCGGAGTCTGCCGGTCCGGCGCCTGCGGCCAGGCACGGTGTTCGAGTTCCGGCGCTTGAAGACCGACAGCGTGGCCGACCGCGTGACCGTGCGCCTGTCACCGGAGCGGCGGCTGCAGGTGGCGCGCGCCGACTCGGGGTGGGTCGAGACCGTCGAAACGATCCCGTGGAGCGTGTCGCTGCTGCGGGTCACCGGCGTCATCGAGTCGTCGCTGTACGACGCGCTCGACCGGGCGGTCGCGGACACGTTCCTGCCGGCGCCCGAGCGGCGCCAGCTCGCCTGGGCGATCGCCGACGTGTACGACTGGGAGGTGGACTTCAGCCGCGATCTCCGCCCGGGAGACCGGTTCACCGTGCTGCTCGAGCGCCTCGAGTCGCCGGAGGGCGAACGCCGCTTCGGTCGCATCCTCGCGGCGCGGGTGGACGTCGCGCGGGCTCCGAACTACGCCTTCTACTTCGAGGACGGCGCGGCGCGCCTGACCGGGTTCTACGACGAGCGCGGCCGCTCGCTGCGCCGCGCGTTCCTGCGCGCGCCGCTGCAGTTCCGCCGCATCTCGAGCCGCTTCGGCGGCCGGTTCCACCCCATCCTCCACGCATGGCGCGCCCACCGGGGGATCGATTTCTCGGCCGCGTATGGCACGCCCGTGCGCGCCACGGCCGACGGCGTGGTGACCCGGGCGGGCCGCGAGGACGGCGGCTACGGGAACATGGTGGAGCTGCGGCATGCGAACGCGGTTCGCACCCGCTACGGTCATCTCTCGAGGGTCGCCCAGGGGCTGGCCGTGGGCGAGCGCGTGGAGCAGGGGCAGACGATCGGCTACGTCGGCTCGACCGGCCTGTCGACGGGCCCGCACCTCCACTACGAGTTCCTCGTGAACGGCCGACGCACGAACCCGCAGCGCAAGGATATGGGCGCGGGGACGCCCGTGCCGAAGGCGCTGCGCGCGGCCTATGACGCCCTGCGCGACCGGCTGCTCAGCCGGCTCGAGCCGCAGGATGCGACCGTCGCCGCGCGCGACGATTAGTGCCGCTCCGAATTAGCTTCCTCTTCATCCGTGGAGCTGTACCCCGCCGTTGACGTGCAGGGCGGGCGCGTGGTCCGCTTGCGCCAGGGCGACGCGCACCGCATGACCGCCTACGCCGACGACCCCGTCGAGGTGGTGGGGCAGTTCGCGCGCGCCGGCGCGCGCTGGGTGCACCTCGTCGATCTCGACCGTGCCTTCGGCACGCGCGACAACCGCGACGTGGCGCGCCGGTTGCTCTCGACCGCGCAGGTCAAGGTGCAGGTGGGCGGCGGGCTGCGGACCGAGGAAGCAATCGATGAAATGCTCGCCTGGGGCGCGAGGCGGGTGGTGATCGGCACGAAAGCCGCGACGGATCCCGCGATCGTCGAGCGGCTGCTCGCGCGCCACGGCGCCGAACTGCTGGCGGTCGGGATCGATGCGAGGGAGGGACGGGTGGCGGTGCGCGGCTGGACGGAGCTGTTCGACGTGACGGCGCTCGACTTGGCGCGGCGCGTGCAGTCCCAGGGCGCGCGGACGGTCATCTACACCGACGTCGCGCGGGACGGCATGCTCACGGGGTCGGACGTGGCGGGCGCCCGGGCGCTCGCAGCGCTCGGTCTCGACGTGATCGCCTCCGGCGGCGTCGCCTCGCTCGACGACGTGCGGGCGATTCGCGACGCCGGGCTCGCCGGCGCGATCGTCGGGCGGGCGCTCTACGAGGGCCGCTTCACCCTCTCCGAGGCGCTCGCGTGCAGCGCCGCCTGACCGCCGGCCTGGCGCTCCTCCGCACGACGGGCTGCGCCGCGTTGATCCTGCTCTTCTGGAACCCGGTGACGTCGCGCGTGGAGTCGGGCGACGCGTCTCCCCCGCTGGTGCTGCTCGACGCGTCGCTCTCGATGAGCGCCCACGGTGGCCGTTGGCGCGAGGCGCTCGACACGGCCCGGGCGCTGGCGCGCGGTGGTGGCGGCGGCGGCGTGATCTGGCGGTTCGGGCGCGTGGTGCGCGCGTACGACTCGCTCCCGCCCAGCGAGGGCGCGACCCGGCTGGCTCCCGCGCTCGCGGCGGCGGCGGGCCGCGGCGGCCCCGTGGTCGTCGTGACCGACGGCGCGGTCGCCGACGTGGGCGACGTTGCACCCGACGTGCTGCGCCGGGTGCGCGCCGTCGTCCTGGCGCGGCCGCCGTTCTTCGATGCGTTCGTCGCCTCGGTCGACGGACCGCGGCGGATGAGCGCCGGCGACACGATCAGGCTCACGGTGAGTTACGGGACGGCCGGGATCCAGGATGCGAGGAGCGGGATGCGGGATGCGACGCTGTCGGTTACCGCTCAGGGCCGACGGTTGGCGGCGCGCCCCGTCGCGCTTCCGGATAGCGGGGTTGTGTCCGCGGACCTCACGCTTCCCGCATCCCGCATCCCGCATCCCGGCTGGACCGCGCTCGAGGTGCGGCTCGAAGGGGTGGACGACGACGAGCCCCGCGACGACGCGCGCCTGTTCCTGGTCGAGGTGAGCGCCCTGCCGTCCGTGGTGCTGCTCGCGGCGCCGCCCGATTGGGACACGCGATTCCTCGCGCGCGCGCTCGGCGACGTGGCACGGGTGCCGGTGCGGACCTTCGTGGAGGCCGAGCCGGGAGCGGGCCGCTGGCGCGACGCGGCGACGCTGACGCCGGTGTCGAGCGCCGAGGTGAGCCGGGCGGCGGCCGGGGCCCAGCTGGTCGTCCGCGCCGGCGATCCCACCGAGCTCGCCCGCGTCACGGTGGAGGGCGCGCGCGCCTCGACGCCGTCCATTCTCTCCTGGCCCACGCTGCGCGGACAGGGGGGAGATTGGTACGTGCAGCCGCCCGGGTCGTCGCCGCTCGCGGGTGCGCTCGCGGGGATCGCGTGGGATTCGCTGCCGCCCGTCGCGTCCCTCGCGGAGCTCTCCCCCGACAGCGCCGCGGTTGTGGTGCTCTCGGCGCGGCTCGCGCGCCGCGGGCCGCCGCGCCCGATGCTCGTTCTCTCGCGGCGCGACGGCGCGCGCCGCGCCACGATCGCCGCCACCGGGCTGTACCGCTGGGCGTTCCGCGGCGGCGCCAGCGCCGAGGCGTACCGCGCGCTCGTCGCCGCGCTGGCCGATTGGCTGCTGGCGGAGGGAGCGAGGAGCAGGGAGCGGTTCCGTCCGGTGACGGAAGAAGTGCCGAACGGGATGCCCGTCGCTTGGACTTGGACGGGTGTGGGAGCGGCCCAGGACGTGGCGATCGCCGTCACGGGCGGCAGGCGCGAGCGTGTGGACACGCTGCGGTTCGACGCCACCGGCCACGCGGAGCTGCACCTGCCTACGGGCGTGTATCGGTACGTAGCGGCGGGCGGGCCGGAGCGGGGGTCGGTCGCGGTGGACGGCTGGTCGGATGAGTGGCAGCCGTCGCCCGCCGCGCCGGTGCTGCGCTCCCAGGACGGCGCGCCGCTGGGGCGCGTCGCGACCACGGAGCTGCGCGACCGCTGGTGGCTGTTCGTCGTGGCGATCGCGGCGTTCGCGGCGGAGTGGGCGTGGCGGCGGCGCCAGGGGCTCCCCTGATGGCTGGAGGAGCGCTGTGGGAACGGCTGTCGCGCGCATTCTCGCGGCGCGACCGGGCGGCGCGCGAGGACGCGGAGCGCATCCTGCTCGAGGCCGATTTCGGCGTCGCCGCAACGGAGGAGATCCTCGAGCAGGTCGCGCGCGTCCCGGCCCGCGATCTCCCGCGGGCGCTGGAGCACGCCGTGACGCGGATCCTGTCGCCGTCCGCGCGGGATGGCGGCATGCTGGCGCGCGCGCCCGATCCGCCGACGGTGATGCTCGTCTTCGGCGTCAACGGGGTCGGGAAGACGACGACGATCGCGAAGCTCGCCCGCCGGCTCGCGCGCGAGGGCCGGAGCGCCATCTTCGCCGCGGCTGACACGTTTCGCGCGGGAGCCACGGAGCAGCTCAAGATCTGGGCCGACCGGCTGGGCGTACCGTGCGTCGGCGGCAGCGCCGACCCGGCGGCCGTGGCGTTCGACGCCGTGGCCGCCGCCCGGGCGCGGGGGATCGACACGGTGCTCGTGGACACGGCCGGCCGGCTGCACACGGAGGAGCGGCTGCTCGACGAGCTGAAGAAAGTCGTGCGCGTCGTCGCCAAGCAGCGGCCCGGCGCGCCGCACGAGTCGCTGCTCGTGCTCGACGGGACGGTCGGCCAGAACGCGGTGCACCAGGCGCGCGCGTTCTCCGGCGCGATTCCCCTCACGGGCGTCATCGTCACCAAGCTCGACGGCACGGCGAAGGGCGGCAGCGTCGTGGCCGTGGAGCGCGCGGTGACCGTGCCGATCCGGTTCCTGGGAACGGGTGAGGGCCTCGACGACCTCGAGGTGTTCGACGCGGCGCGATACGCGCGTCGGCTGGTGAGTGGGTGACGGACGGGAAAGGGGAAACGGGAAAGGGAAGGGAGAAGGGGAGTGACGCTGCAGCTCACGACATCCGTGAAGTACTTGAAGGGCGTCGGGCCAAAGCGCGCGGAAGCGCTGGCGCGGCTCGGCATCCGGACGGTGGGCGACCTGTTGTACCACGCGCCGCACCGCTACCTCGACGCGACCGCCGTCACGCCGCTGGCGCGCGCCCACGTGGGGGCGGACGTGACGTGTGTGGGGCGGGTCGTGACCACGGGGGTGGTGCCGACGCGGCGCGGCCTGCGGGTGTTCCGCGCGGTGCTCAAGGACGACAGCGGCCTGCTCGAGTGCGCCTGGCCGGGCCAGCCGTTCCTCGAGCGCCAGATCAAGCAGGGCCAGCTGCTGCTCGTCACGGGGCCGGTGCGCTATTACCACGGGCGCCAGCTGGTGCCGCGGGAGTTCCTGGTGCTGGCGGAGGAGGGCGAGACCGCGCCCGACCGCGGCGTGGTGCTGCCGGTGTATCCCGCGACCGAGGGACTCACGCATCGCCAGATCCGCGCCCTGGTGCAGCAGCACCTCGACGGCCTGCTCGCGCTGGCGCGCGATCCGCACCCGCAGGCCCTGCGCGGCACCGTAGGTATTCCGGACCTGGGCGCCGCGCTCGCGGCGGTGCACCGGCCGGCGGCGCTCGCGGAGGCCGAGGCGGGCCGCCGCCGGCTCGCGTTCGACGAACTGTTCGACCAGCAGCTCGTCCACGCCCGCGCGCGCCATCTCGCCAAGCGCGCCCGCGCCGGGATCGCGTTCCAGCTCAAGAAGGCGCTCACGACCCGGCTCAAGGAGCACCTCCCGTTCGAGCTCACGGCCGACCAGCGCCGGGCGATCCGCGAGATCGCGGACGACATGACGGCGCCGCTGCGCATGCACCGCCTGCTGATGGGCGACGTGGGCACGGGGAAGACCGTGGTCGCCCTGTTCGCCATGCTGCTCGCCGTTGAGAACGACTTCCAGGCGGTGATGATGGCGCCGACCGAGCTGCTCGCGGAGCAGCACTTCGCGACCCTCACGCGGCTGCTCGACCCGCTCGAGCTGCGGCCGGAGCTGCTGATCGGCCGCCTGTCGGCGGGAGAGAAGGCCGAGGCGCGCGAGCGGATCGCGCGCGGCGGAGCCCGCCTGGTCGTGGGGACGCACGCGCTGATCGAAGAGTCGGTCCGGTTTCACCGCCTGGGTCTGGCGGTGATCGACGAGCAACACCGCTTCGGGGTGGAGCAGCGCGCGGCCCTGGTCGGCAAGGGGGACGCGCCCGACGTGCTGCTGCTCACCGCGACTCCGATCCCGCGCTCGCTCGCGCTCACCAGGTTCGGCGACCTCGACGTGACCGAGTTGCGGGAGCGGCCGCCGGGGCGGGGCACGGTGAAGACGGCGCTGCGCACCGACGCCGCGCGGGGGAAGATCTACGAGTTCATCCGGTCGGAGTGCGTCGCGGGGCGCCAGGCGTATGTGATCTATCCGGTGATCGAGGAGTCGGAGCGCGCCGACCTGAAGGCGGCGACCACGATGCATGGGAACCTGAAGCAGGTGTTCCCGGAGCTCCGCGTGGGCCTGGTGCACGGGCGGATGAAGCCGGAGGAGCGGGACGCCACGATGCGCGCCTTCCGCGACAACGCGGTGCAGCTTTTGGTCGCGACGAGCGTCATCGAGGTGGGGATCGACGTGGCGAACGCCACGGTGATGCTGATCGAGCACGCCGAGCGGTTCGGGCTGGCGCAGCTGCACCAGCTGCGCGGTCGGGTGGGGCGGGGAGAGGCGACGAGCCACTGCATCCTGCTCTCGGACATCCCCGACGCCGCTCCCCGGCTGCAGGCGTTCACCGGGACCGACGACGGCTTCGAGATCGCCGAGCTCGATCTGAAGGAGCGGGGCATGGGCGAGCTGGCGGGCGCCCGCCAATCGGGTGGCGTCCCGCTGCGGTACGCGAACTTCGAGACCGACCTGCCGCTGCTCGATGCCGCGCGCCGCGCCGCCGGCGAGATCATCGCACGCGACCCCGCGCTGGCACGCCCCGAGCATGCGGCCTACCGGGAGCGCATCGTGGCGCGATACGAGCGGGGGTTTGAGCTGTTCAGGGTGGGGTGAGAACAATTGCGGATTGCGGATTTCGGATTGCGGAATTGACGTGACCAACGCGCGCCCCGTGATCCATCCTTGACAATCCGCAATCCACAATCCGCAATCCGCAATTAGAAGCTCACCTGCAACCCTACCCGCGCACGTCCCGTCCGCACATCACCAGACACGTCCAGCGGACTGAACGGCTTGTTTTCCGGCCCCCCCGGACGGTGTCGGAGGTCCGCGATGAACAGCGCGGCGGCCACGAGCAGCGTGGCCTGGCCGGCGAGCAGCCGGGTGCGCGCCCGGCGGTCGTAGCGGATCGAGGTCTGGTAGAGCTGCTCGGCGGTGGGGTTCAGGTAGGCGCCGCCGGGGCCGAGCTCGCAGTCGGCGTGATTGGCGCGGCAGATGTCGAGCAGCCGGTTGAACTCGCGGTTCGAGTTCTCGTGCTCATGCGCGCCCATGACCGTGAGGGCCGCGGCGGCGCCGGCCGCGAGCCATTTGCCCCAATGAACCGTTGCACGTTTCACGCCCCACGTCGCACGAGACCTACTTGCAACGTAGGACGGAGCACGTGCGACGCTGTCCCGCTCCTGCGCCGGCAGACGCAGCGGTGCGGTCAGCGCTACAACGCCCAGCAGGAGAGCCGTCCGCATCATCGATATGAATGAATATCGCCGCGGCCGCCCACCACGACCAGCTGGCGGTCGCGCACCAGCGGCGGCTGCTCGATCGGCCCGTCGAGCTGGATCCGCCACGCGACGGCCCCGGACGCCCGGTTCACCAGCAGCACCTCGCCGCTCACGCTCGCGACGAGGACTCCCGACGCGAGAGGCGTCGGGCCCGCCGTGGCGACGATGTCGAGCGGCAACGAGCGCGCCTCCGACGGACCGTCCGTGGGGATGAGGAACAGCGTCCCGTTGCGCGCCAGGGCGTACACGGTGTCGCCCGCCACGGCGGGGGCGCCGAGCACCGCGTCGCTCGCGACGAACTCCCAGGCGACGGCCAGCGCGGGGAGGTCCACCGCGAGCACGCGGCCGCTCGTCGTGCCCAGGTAGAGGCGCGCGCCATCGAGTGCGGGGCCACCGAGCACGGTTCCCGGGGTGGCGAGCCGTGCGCGCACCTGGCCCGTCGCGCGATCGAGCAGGTACAGCGTGTCGGCCGTGGTCGCGACCGCGATCCCGGCAGCGGTGGGCACGGGCGGCGCACGGATCGCGCCAGGGAGGCGGCGGCGCCACGTGATCTTGCCCTCGGACGTCTCGAGGCGCAGCGCGAAGCCCGTTTCCGTGCCGGCGTACAGCGTGTCGCCGTCGAGGGCGAGGGGAGCAGAGATGCTCTCCGTCTTCGTGCTCCAGAGCGCATGCCCGTCGCGCAGCCGCAGGGCGTACACCCGCGCGTCGGGCGTGGCCTCGGTCGCCACGTAGAGGCGGTCCGCCTCGAGCAGCGGCCCGCCGTGAATCGTGCCCGCGACGCGGGTACGCCACAGCGCCTCACCCGTCGCCCGGTCCACGAGCGCCACGATCCGGTCCGCCGCCCCGGCGACGATGATGGTCTCGCCGATGGCCGGGCTGCCGCGTACCGCCCGGCCGACGTCGGTGCGCCAGAGGGGGCGCGGGTCGGTGTTGAGCGACTCGGCGGCGCAGGCGTCGTGGCGGGGCGTCCCGAGGTAGGCGGGCCAGCTCGTGTCCTGACGGGCCGGGCCGAGCTTCGAGGCGGGCACGAACGTCGAGCCGCACGCCGTCGCGTTGACAGCCCAAAAGGCCGCCACTAGTATGCCGCGCCTATGCCCGAGTTTCATCGCATCGAAGCGCTGCCGCCGCTCGTCGGCCGGACCGTCACCGTCCGTGGCTGGGTGATGACGACGCGCTCGAGCGGCAAGATCGCGTTCGTGATGATTCGCGACGGCACCGGGTACCTGCAAGCGGTCCTCTCCAAGAAGGACGTGTCCGACGCCGCCTGGGAGGCGTCCGGGACGCTCGCCCAGGAAACCTCGCTGGCCGTCACCGGCACGGTGCGCGCGGACCCGCGCGCCCCCGGCGGTGTCGAGCTCCAGGCGTCGGACCTGCAAATCATCGGGCTGAGTCACGACTTCCCGATCACGCCCAAAGAGCACGGCACCGGGTTCCTGTTCGAGCACCGCCACCTGTGGCTGCGCAGCCGGCGCCAGGTCGCCATCGCGCGGGTGCGACACGAAGTGGTCCAGGCGATCCGCGACTTCTTCTACGAGCGCAACTTCGTCCTCGTGGACACACCGATTCTCACCGGCTCGATCGGCGAGCACGCGGGGACGCTGTTCGCCGTCGACTACTTCGATCTCGGCAAGGCGTACCTCGCGCAGACCGGCCAGCTGTACGTCGAGGCGGCCGCGGCGGCGCTCGGCAAGGTGTACTGCTTCGGGCCGACGTTCCGCGCCGAGAAATCGAAGACTCGGCGCCATCTCACCGAGTTCTGGATGGTCGAGCCCGAGGTCGCCTGGAACGACTCCGATGACAATATGAAGCTCCAGGAGGAGTTCGTCTCCTACATCGTGGCGCGGTGCCTCGAGCGCCGGAAGACGGAGCTCGCCGAACTGGAGCGGGACACGCAGCCGCTTGAGCGCGTCCGACCGCCGTTCCCCCGGATTTCCTACACCGATGCCGTGGAGAAGCTCAAGGCACTGGGGAGCGACATGGTGTGGGGACGGGACCTGGGGGGCGACGAGGAGACTCTGCTGGCCAAGCAATACGACCGGCCCGTGATGGTCCACAACTACCCGCGGGCGGTGAAAGCCTTCTATATGAAGGAGAACCCCGCCGACCCGCGCACCGTGCTCAACAACGACATGCTGGCCCCGGAGGGCTACGGCGAGATCATCGGGGGGAGCCAGCGTGAAGACGACCACGATAAGCTGCTGGCGCGGATCCGGGAGGAGAAGCTCCCCGAGGAGGCGTACGGGTGGTACCTCGATCTGCGCAAGTACGGCACCTTCGTGCACGCGGGCTTCGGGCTGGGCGTCGAGCGCACCGTGGCGTGGATCTGCGGAATCCCGCACATCCGCGAGGCGATCGCGTTTCCGCGGACGCTGTACAAGCTGTGGCCCTAGCCTCGCTTCACCTGCTCCCACAGCCCGTCCAGCGTCGCGAGGCTTGCACGTCCCAGGTCCAGGCCCCGGGCTGCCGCCAACCGCTCCACCTGCTCGAACCTGCTTCGGAACTTCTCGTTCGCTTTCTCGAGCGCCGCGCGGGGGTCCACCTCGAGCTTGCGGGCGAGATTCACGACCGCGAAGAGCAGGTCCCCGATTTCATCTTCAATCGTTTCACGTTCCCCGTCGCCCGTCGCCCGTTCGAGCTCGCCGATCTCTTCCTTCACCTTGTCGAGCGGCCCCCGCGCGTCCGGCCAATCGAACCCCACGCCGGCCGCCCGCTCCTGCAGCCGGTACGCCATCAGTAATGGCGGCAGGGTGGGCGGTAGTCCGCGAAGGGTACTGCTCTGTGCTCTCTGCTCCCTCCGTTTCACGCGCTCCCAGCCTGCATGATCGGGGCCCTCCGCGCCCGCGAACAGCTGCGGATGCCGCCGCCACATCTTCTCTTCGAGCGCGCGCGTGATCGACTCGGCGTCGAGCTGCTGCTGCTCCTCGCCGATCACGATCTGGAACGCGAGATGGAGCAGCAGGTCGCCCAGCTCGTCGCGCAGGGCGGCGACGTCGTCGTGCCGCAGTGCCTGATCGAGCTCGAGCACTTCTTCGACGAGGTAGGGGCGAAGGGTCTGGCGAGTCTGGGCGCGGTCCCAGGGACAGCGGGCCCTGAGATCGCGGACGAGCGCGAGCGCGCGCGCCAGGGAAGAATCGCTCTGCACCGGTCCTCCAGATCGTTGTGGGCGTGAGACACGAGAATCTAACGGCTTCATCGCCTTGCATTGGGCATTTTGGCGGGGTATCATACGCGCGCCTGTGAATGGGTCTATGAGCGGGGAGACCAGCCGCGCCTGGGTCGAGGTGGACCTCGCCGCCGTCGTCGACAACGCCCGCGCCATCGCCCGCATTGCAGGTACGCGGCTCCTGCCGATCGTCAAGGCGAACGCCTACGGGGTGGGAGCCGTCGCCGTTTCCAAGGCCCTCGAGCAGCTCGACCCTTGGGGCTACGGAGTGGCGACGATCGCCGAAGGCGTCGAGCTGCGTGCGGCGGGGATCAACCGGTCGATCCTGGTGCTCATGCCGGCGCGGCCCGACCTGTTCGACGCGTATCACGAGCATCGGCTGACCCCGGCGCTGGGCGACCGGCCGAGTATCGAAGCCTGGTTGCGAGGCGAGGACGGCGGTCGGAGGCGGGGGGGGGCGTTCCACCTCGAGATCGACACCGGGATGGGCCGCACCGGCGTGCGCTGGGACGAAGTCGAGCCGCTCGCGGACCTGCTCGACACGCCGGACCTCGAGGGCTGCTACACCCAGTTTCACTCGGCCGACCGGCGCGACGGCTCGGCCGACGTGCAACTCAAGCGCTTCCAGGACGCCGTCGGGCGGCTGGCCCGCCGGCCGCGGCTCCTGCACGTGGCGAACAGCGCGGCCGCGCTGCGGGGCAAGGTGTTCGCGTGCGACGCGGTCCGGCCCGGCGTCTACCTCTACGGCGGGTCCGCGGGCGAGGCGTTGCCGATCGGCAAGCCGGTGATCCGGTTGTGCGCCCGCGTGGTGAGCGTGCGGACGGTGCGGGGCGGGGAGAGCGTGAGCTACAATGCATCCTGGACCGCGCCGCGCGACACGACCGTGGCCACGCTCGGCATCGGGTACGCGGACGGGCTGCGCCGCTCGCTGGGTGCCACGGGCGACGCGACGGTGCTCCTGAACGGCGCGCGCTGCCCGATCGTCGGTCTCGTGACGATGGACCTGACGATGGTGGACGCGGGCGCGACGCCGGTCGCGGTGGGCGACGTGGCGACGCTGGTCGGCGACGGGCCAAGCGGCGGCGCGGGCACCACGCTGGAGCAGTTCGCCGCCTGGAGCGGGGTGCTACAGCGAGAGTTCCTCACCGGACTCGGACCCCGGTTGTCGCGCGTCTACCGGTGAAGCGCGCGGCGATCATCGTCCTCGACGGCGTGGGCATCGGGCGCTGTCCTGATCAGGACGCCTACGGCGACTCGGGCAGTGACACGCTCGGCAACGTCGCGCGCGCGGTCGGCGGGCTGCGGCTGCCCAACCTGGAGCGGTTGGGGTTGGGGTTGTGTCGGCCCATCCCCGGGCTGGTGCCCGGGGTCAGGCCTTCGGCCGCCCACGGAGTGGCGCTTCCCAAGTCGCAAGGGAAGGATTCGACCACCGGCCATTGGGAAATCTGCGGCGTGGTGCTCGAGCGGCCGTTCCGCACTTACCCCAAGGGATTCCCCCAGGACTTGCTGAAGCAGTTCGAGCGTCGCACGGGCCGTGGTTATCTGGGGAACACGCCGGCGTCCGGGACGGCCATCCTGGCGGAGCTGGGCGAGGAGCACCAGCGCACCGGGAAGTGGATCGTGTACACGTCGGCGGACTCGGTCTTCCAGGTCGCGGCGCACGAAGAGACGGTGCCGCTGGCCGAGCTGTACCGCGCATGCGCGACGGCCCGCGAGCTGCTGGGGGACGAGCACGCGGTGAGCCGGGTGATCGCGCGGCCGTTCGTGGGGACGCCGGGGGCGTACCAGCGCACGGCGCGCCGCAAGGACTTTTCGATCGCGCCGGTGGAGACGACGCTGCTCGACCGGCTGGCCGTGGCGGGGGTTCCCCGGATCGGGATCGGCAAGGTGGACGACCTGTTCGCGGGGCGGAACATCGCGAGCGTGCACACCCCGACGAACGAGGACGCCTATCGGCTCATCGAGCGGACGCTCGACGAGGCGGAGACGGGGTTCATCCTCGTCAACGTGATCGAGTTCGACCAGACGTGGGGGCACCGGAACGACGTGCCGGGGTTTCATCAGGGACTCGAAGAGCTCGACGCCTGGATTCCGCGGCTCGACGCCCGCGTGCGGGAGGACGATCTGATCATCATCACGGCGGACCACGGCAATGATCCTACGACGCCCTCCACGGACCACTCGCGCGAGGCGGTGCCGATTCTGGCACTCGGCCCGCGGGTGCGGCCTCAGCCGCTCGGCGAGCGGATCAGCTTCGCCGACATGGGGGCGACTGTGGCGGAGTACTTCGGCGTAGCGCCGCTCGCGGCGGGGACGTCGTTTCTGAACGAGATCTGGACGTGAGCGCGGAGCTGGTGCGCACGGCGCGCGAGGTGCAGCAGCGTGCCTACTGTCCCTACAGCAAGTTCCGGGTGGGTGCAGCGCTCGAGGCCGCCGACGGGCGGGTGTTCGGGGGCTGCAACGTGGAGAGTGCGTCGTACGGCCTCACGATTTGCGCCGAGCGCATGGCCATCGGCGCCGCGGTGGCCGCGGGGGCGCGGCAGTTCCGGCGCCTCGTGGTCGCCACCGACGCCGAGCCCCCCGCCTCGCCGTGCGGCGCGTGCCGCCAGCTCCTCGCCGAGTTCGGGCTCGACCTCGAGGTGATCGCGGTGGGCCCGAAGAGCGAACGTCGCTGGACGCTCTCCGAGCTGCTCCCGCACGCGTTCGCGAAGCCGAGTCTCGACCGGTGAGGCCGGGCCGGCTCGCCCGATTGGGGGGCATCGCGGCGACGCTCGGCGTCGCGTCGTGCGTCGAGAACCTGACGGCGCCCGGGAAGTGCCCCGAGTTCTGCCCTTCGGGCTCGATCCGGATCGTGGACACGCTGCTCACGATGAACGTCTCGCGGGACTCGGCGTACCGCGGGTACGTGCTGGCGCATGAGCCGGCGGCGCTGGCCGTCGTCGACGCCCCCGGAGTGATGGACAGCCGTGCCATCATGGTGACCGGTGCGCTGGCCGACGCCGTCGTCCTCGCCGGCGACACGGTGACCGATCGCATCGTCGGGTCCGACTCGCTCAAGCTCACGTTGACGCTCACGCGCCGCGACACCGGCGCCCAGAACCTGACGCTCAGGTTCTACCGCCTTCCCGTGAACCTCGACTCGACGACCACGTTCGCCAACGTGGCCGGCGCGTTCGCGACCGCGCCGCTCCGGACGGTCAACCTGGACAGCCTGGAGGCGAAGGCCACCCGGGACACGGCCACGGGCAACTTCGTGTTCGTGGACCCGGCGACCGGCGACGCGATCGCGGTGGACACCGCGACCGACCGCGTCGCCCTCACGGTGAAGTTCGATTCGCTGCAGGCGCCCTACAGCGCGGCCGACTCGGGCCGGCTCGGGATCGGCCTACGGGTGGCGGCCGGCGGCCCGACGAGCGTCGCCATCGCGACGCGAGCGTCCGTCGTCGGCGGCGCGCGGGTCTCGTGGTATGCGACGGTGGACTCGATCACGGACTCGAGCACGACGCGGATTCACAAGCTGCCGCCGTTTCCGCGCGGGGTCGAGTTCGAGAGCTTCGTGTTCGATCCGCCGCCGGCGCCGCTCGACTCGACGCTCGCCGTCGGCGGAGCGCCGTCGGCGCGGAGCCTGCTGCGCGTCGACCTGCCGCGCGCCATCCGCGACTCGTCGCAGATCGTGCGCGCCACGCTCATCCTGGTGCCGGCCGTGGCGGCACGGGGCGCGCCGGCGGACTCGTTCATCGTCGAGGCGCACACGGTGCTCACCGACTTCGGCGCCAAGTCCCCGATCGCCCTGGATCCGCAGCGAACCGACACGGCGATGATCCGGATCGGCGCGACCGACAGCGTGCGGATCGAAGTGACCAACCTGCTCCGGTTGTGGGCCGTGGATACCATCCTGCCCACGGCGATCATGCTGCGGGCCCAGGACGAAGGGAGCAACCCCGCCGAGATCCGGTTCTATCCGTCGGCGGCGCAACCGTATCGCCCGTCGCTGCGCGTGACCTTCGCGCGGCGCTTTCCGTTCGGGGTGCCATGAAGGCGGCGAGACGGCTAGACGGGTGGACGGGTAGAGTGCTCGTGGGAGCAGCGGTGTTGCTGTCCGCCTACCCGTCCAGCCGTCTAACCGCCCAGGACTCCCAATTCGGCATCCAGGGGCTCGGCACGCCCGGTCGCTTCGAGACGGTGCGCGCGCGCGCCACCGGCGGGGCGTTCGCGCCGTTCGATGCGATGTCGCCCCTCATGGAAGCCCAGCTCGGGGACGTGCCCGGGCTCACCGCCACGGCGATGGGCGGCACCTCGTACCGCGACGCGGACCTGGACGGCCGCACCACGTCGCTCCGGGCGACGCGCTTCCCGGTCCTGGGGTTCGCGCAGCCGATGTTCCGTCGCCTGATCGTGAGCGGCTCGTACTCGACGTATCTCGACAAGTCGTGGCAGGTAACGCTGCGCGATTCGATCGTGCTGCGCGGCACGATGCAGCCCTACACCGACGACATCTCGAGCGACGGCGGCGTCGCCGACCTGCGGATCGCCGCCGCGGCGCGGGTGTCGGCGCACCTCGCCGTCGGCGCGGGCGTTCACCTGCTGAGCGGCTCGGCGCGCATGGCCGCCCTGCGCACGTTCGACGCGGTGGGCGGTGACACGCTGTACCAGCCGCTGCTCCAGCGGGAGGACGTGCGGTACACCGGGCTCGGCTTCTCGGGGAGCGCGCTTGCGGTCCTCGGGTCCAGCCTGCGCCTCGCGGCGTTTGCCCGTGCGGACAAGCGGCTGCGGGCGTGGTTGGGGGACGACCAGCTGGCCTCCGAGGCGGACCTGCCGAGCGCGGTGGGCGGCGCGGTCGGCTGGTGGCCGAGCCCGAGCGCGCGCTTCGCCGCCGCGGTCGCCTGGCGCTCGTGGGCGGACGCCGGCCCCCAAGCGTTCAACACGGTGAACTGGTCGGCGGGGGCGGAGCTCGGCGGGAGGTTTTCGCCGGTGCGGCTGGGCGTGCGCGGCGGCCGGCTGCCGTTCGGTCCCGGCCCGAGCGCGCCGAAGGAGCTCGGGTTCGCGGCCGGAACGGGAATGGCGTTCTCCCAGGGTCGCGCCCTGCTCGACGTCGGCGTCGAGCACCTGCGGCGCACGGGCAGCGGGCTGACGGAGCGCGTCTGGACGTTCCTCGCGGGACTGACGATCCGGCCGTGAACGTCTACTTCCACACCTTCGGGTGCAAGGCGAACCAGTACGACACCGAGCTCGTGCGCCAGGCGTTCGCCGATCAGGGCGCCGTCGTGGTGAGCGATGCCGCGACGGCGGACGTCGCCGTGGTGAACTCATGCACCGTCACGCACGAGAGCGAGGCGAAATTGCGGCGCTTCGTGCGCGGGCTCTCGCGCCGCGGTACCGCGGTCGAGACCATCGTGATGGGCTGCGCCGCCGCCCTCGACGACGGCCGCATCGCGAGCCTGCCGTCGGTGCGCGCCGTGGTGGGCGGCGGGGACGCGGGCGCCGTGCTCCGCGCCGCCGGGTTCGCGCGGCCGCGGGTCGATCCGGTGCTGCGGCGCTTCCAGGCGAACGCGCGCGGCTGGCTCAAGATCCAGGACGGCTGCGACGAGCACTGCACCTTCTGCGCGACCACCATCGCCCGGGGGGAGAACCGGTCGCGACCGGTCGCGGAGCTGGTGCGGGAAGCGCGCGCGCTGGCCGAGCATCACGCGGAGATCGTGCTTACCGGCGTGCATATCGGAACGTACGGGCGGGAAAGGGAGCGGGGAGCAGGGAGCGGTACCTCCACGTCTCTGGGCGAACTCCTCGACGCACTGGTTGGTGCCGTTCCCCAGGTCCGCTTCCGGCTCTCCTCCATCGAAGCAACCGAGGTGGATGATACGATCGCCCGGCTGCTCATCGAGGCGCCGCGCCATCTTGCCGCGCATCTGCACGCACCGTTGCAGTCGGGGTCGGACCGCGTGCTGCGGCGCATGGGACGCCACTGGTACACGGCCGACTCCTACCGCGCCCGGATGGAGTGGCTCTCGGGGCAGCTGCCGGTGCTCGGTCTGGGCGCCGACATCATAGCCGGGTTCCCGGGCGAGACGGACGCCGACCACCGCGCCACGCTCGCGCTGGTCGAGGCGCTGCCCTTCACCTATCTCCACGTGTTTCCGTTCAGCGTGCGGCCGGACGCACCCGCTGCGAAGCTCGGAGACCAGCTCGCGCCCGAAGGCGTGCGCCAGCGGGCGCGCGAGCTGCGGCAGCTGGGCGATGCCAAGGAGCGTGCCTATCGAGGCAGTCGATTGGGGCAGCGTGGGGACGGTGTGGTCAGCGGCCGCGGGGAGGGGAAAGTCGAAATGCTCACGGAGGACTATCTTTCGGTCTATGTTCCAGTCGCAGCATGGGGTGGGCGTTCCCGGTTCGAGGTGACGGTCCGATAGGATGCCGCGCATCTACATCGAGACGTACGGCTGCCAGATGAACGTCTCGGACTCCGAGCTGATGGTCGGGGTGCTGGGGCGGGAGGGGTACGTGCACACCGACGACCCCGCGCAGGCGGACGTCGTGCTGGTGAACACCTGCGCGGTGCGCGACCACGCCGAGCAGCGTGTGCTCTCCCGGATGGGGGAGCTGAAACGCTTCAAGCGGCCGGGCGGCGTGCTGGGCGTCGTCGGCTGCATGGCCCAACGGCTAGGGGCCCGGCTGCTCGAGCAGGTGCCGCAGGTGGACCTAGTCGTGGGGCCGGACGGCTACCGCGGGCTCCCGGAGCTGATCGCCCAGGCGCGCGGGGGCGAGCGGGGGGTGGACCTCGAGTTCCGCAGCTGGGAGCACTACGAGGACATGCCGCCGGTGCGCGATTCGGCAGTGTCGGCGTTCGTGACCGTGCAGCGCGGCTGCGATTATCGGTGCACGTTCTGCATCGTTCCGATGACGCGCGGGCCGGAGCGGAGCCGCAAGTTGAGCGACGTGGTGCGCGAGGTGGCGCACCTCGCGGTGCACGGCACCACGGAGGTGACGCTCCTTGGCCAGACGGTCAACAGCTACCGGGAGGGCGAGCACGATTTCGCCGACCTGCTGCGGGCGGTCGGGGCGGTCGCTGGGATCCGGCGCCTGCGCTTCACATCGCCTTATCCCACGGACTTTACCGATCGGGTGCTCGGCGCCATGGCCGAGACGCCCGTCGTGTGCGAGCACGTGCACCTGCCGGTGCAGAGCGGCAGCTCGCGCGTGCTCAAGCGCATGCTGCGGCGCTACGATCGCAAGCGCTATCTCGAGGTTGTCGCGGCGTTGCGCGCGGCGATTCCCGGGCTTGCTCTCTCCACCGACATCATCGTGGGCTTCCCGGGAGAGACCGAAGCGGATTTCCTGGAGACGCTCTCGTTGGTCGAGCAGGTGGAGTTCGACGACGCGTACACGTTCAAGTATTCGGTGCGTGACGGGACGCCCGCGGTCCGGATCAGGGACCACGTGCCGGAGGAGATCAAGACCGAGCGCATCGGCCGTCTCATCGCCGCGGTCCGGCGCGTGGCCAAGCGCAAGAACATGGGGCTCGTCGGATCGACGCACGAAGTGCTGGTCGAGGGCCCCGCGAAGCGGGGGGGGGACCTGCTCCAGGGGCGCACGCGCACCAACAAGATCGCGTTGCTGCATGGGCCCGCGGAGTGGATCGGGACGTATAGGCGCGCGCGGTTTACCGGGACGACAGGGTCCACGTTTACGGCCTGGCCTGT
>DASUAL010000052.1:0-13237 GCA_035763805.1 Gemmatimonadales bacterium | reverse complement strand
CGCGGCAAGTTCGTCTCCTGGGTCGCAGCCACTCGCGCGCGACCGGGGCAGGCCGTGATCGTGCGGCCCGGGGAGGAGGGGCAGTTTCTCGCCGCCCAGCCGCTCGCCGTGCTCTCGCTCGATTCCGACACGCACCGGCGGCTGCGCCAGCTCGGATTGAAAACCCTGGGGCATCTCGCTGCGCTGCCGGAGGAAGCAATCGTCTCGCAGTTCGGCCGCGCCGGTCGCAGGCTGTGGCGGCTCTCCGCTGGGATGACGGTCGAGCGAGTAGTGGGCCGCGCAGCGCCCGAGCCGATCGTCGCCACCATCGCGTTCTTCTCACCGGTCGCCGAGCGGGAGCTGCTTGCGCATGCACTCGACCAGCTGATCGAGCGGGCGCTCAAGCATCCGCGCCGCAGCGGATGGCGGGTGCAGGTGGTGCGCGCGCGGGCCGAGCTCGAGCGCGGTGCGTCGTGGCTGGTCGAGGCCACGCTCAAGGATCCGTCGGCCGACGGGGGCCGCATCGCCGCGCCGCTCAAGACCCGGCTCGAGCAGGCGCCGCCGGTCAAGGCGGTGGAGCGACTCGCCGTCGAATTCACCGCGTTCACGCCGGGCACCACCGAGCTGCAGCTCTTCGCGCGCGACGCGAGCGCCGCCGCGCGGGCAGGGCGCCGGCGCGCGCTGCGCACCGCCGCGCAGGAGATCAAGCTCCGGCTCAAGCGCTCGATGCTCTACCACGTGATCGAGGTGCAGCCATGGTCGCGCCTCCCCGAACGCCGCTACGCGCTGATCGACTTCGAGCCCTGAACGTCCCGGAGCCCGTCATCGTGGAGCTGGATGCGGCAGGACTTCCAAGGGCGGTCAGGCGGTCGGGCGGTCAGGCGGTCGGTGACTGCACCGTCGAAGTCGTTATCGAGACCTGTCGCATTGATGATGAGTGGTGGCGATCCCCGATCTCACGTCGTTACCACGAAGTTGTTCTTCAAGGCGGGGGACATGTCGTTCTCTTCGAGGATTTGGAAACCGGCGACTGGTTCGTTCAGAAGCCGTAACTGACCGACGACCGCCGATGTACATCGAGCTCCACTGTCACTCCGCCTTCTCGTTCTTGGACGGCGCGTCGCTTCCCGAGCAGCTCGCGCTCACCGCCACGCAGCTCGGCTACCCGGCGCTCGCGCTCACCGACCACGACGGCCTCTACGGCTCGATTGCGTTCGCGCAAGAAGCGAAGCGGCTCGGCCTCCAGGCGATCACCGGCGCGGAGGTGACGCTGCTCGACGGCTCGCACGTGACGCTGCTCGTCGAGACGCCCGAAGGGTACGCGAACCTGTGCCGCTTGCTCACGGAGGCGCATCTGGGCAGGTCGGACCGCCACGACCCGCGGCTCGACTTCGCCTCCCTCGAGACGCGTCACGAAGGGTTGATCGTGCTCTCGGGATGCCGCGCCGGCTTGCTCGCGACCGCTCTGGCGAGGGAAGGCCGGGCCGCGGCCAAGCGACTTCTCGAGCGCTGCCGCGCCGTGTTCGGCACCGAGCGGTTCTTCGTCGAGCTGCAGCGGAACTATGTCCGCGGAGATCTGGCGCTCACTCGGGCACTGAGGGACGTCGCCGCCTCCGTACGACTTAGCGTCGTAGCGACGGGAAACGTGCATTATCACGCGCGCGAGCGGCACCGGCTGCACGACGTGCTGGTCGCAATCCGCCACCGCACCACGCTCGACGGCTCTCACAACGTGCGACGCCCGAACAGCGAGTTCTATCTGCGACCGCCGCAGGAAGTCGCCGCGCTGTTCGGTGACTGTCCTGATGCTGTCGCCAACACGCACATGCTCGCCGAGCGCTGCCGGGCGTTCGACTTGACCCGCGATTTCGGCTACAGCTTCCCCGACTTCCGGGGCGCCGACCGGACGCCCGCCCCGCGCGCCCTGGCCGAGCTGTGCCGGGCGAAGCTCGCGGAATGCTATCCCCCGGACTCCGCGCACCGCCCCGAGGCCGTGCGGCGCCTCGAGCAGGAGCTGACACTCATCGAACACCATCGACTCAGCGGATTTTTCCTGGTCTATCACGACCTGTTCGACCTGGCGCGCGAGGTGGCTGCCGACGTGCGCCGGGGCAGCCGGCGAGCCCACGGGAACCTGCTTCCCGGCCGCGGGCGCGGCTCCTCGGTGTCGTCCATCGTGTGCTACCTGCTCGGCCTGTCCCACATCGACCCGATCGCGAACCGGCTGTTTCTCGGTCGCTTTTTGAACGAGACGCTCGCGTCGGTGCCCGACATCGACCTCGACTTCCCGCGCGAGATCCGCGAGGAGCTGATCCGGCGCGTGTATAAGCGCTACGGCGACGAGCACGTCGGGCTCGTCTGCTCGTTCCCTACGTACCGCCTGCGCTCCGCGGTGCGCGAGATCGGCAAGGCGCTCGACCTTCCCCTTGGCGAGCTCGAGCAGGTGGCCAAGCTGGCGGACCGGCGGTCGGGCGGACTGGCGGAGGAGCTGCAGCAGCTCCCCGGTTTCGAGAGCCGGAGCACCGCGCCGCTGTGGAAGGAGCTGTGCGAACTGGCCGAAGAGATCACGGGGCTCCCCCGCCATGTATCGCAGCACGTCGGAGGGATGATCATCTCGAGCCGGCCGCTCGTGGAGCTCGTGCCCCTCGAGCGCGCGGCGATGGAGGACCGCGTCGTGTGTCAGTGGGACAAGGACTCCTGCGACGACGCGCGCTTCGTCAAGATCGACTTCCTGGCGCTCGGCATGCTGTCGCTCGTCGAGGAGTGCGTCGAGCTGGTCGCGACACGCGAGGGCACGCCTCCCGACCTCTCGCGGATCGACTTCGCCGACGGGGCGGTGTACGACCGGATCTGCCGGGGCGACACCGTCGGGCTGTTCCAGATCGAGAGCCGCGCGCAGATCCAGATGATCCGCCGTACCCGGCCGAAGAACCTCGAGGACCTCGCCGTCGAGGTGGCGATCGTGCGACCGGGACCCATCGTGGGCGGCGCGGTGAACCCGTACGTGCGGCGCCGGGAGGAACAGCGCCGGGCCGAGGCCGCGGGCCGCCGCTACGAGCCTCCGGTCGACCACCCGCTCCTCGCGGAGGCGCTCGCCGACACGCTCGGCGTGATCCTCTACCAGGACCAGGTGCTGCAGGTGTGCCAGGCGCTCGCGGGGTTCACGGCGGGACAGGCGGAAGCCCTGCGGCGCGCCATGAGCCGACGGCGCAGCCGCGAGCTGATGGCGGGGTTCTGGGAGGAGTTCCGGAACGGCGCAGTGGCGCGGGGCGTTCCGGAGCACATCGCCGAGCGCGTGTTCGCGCAGGTGATCGCCTTCTCGGAGTTCGGATTCCCGAAGTCGCACGCGGCTGCGTTCGGGCTCCTCGCCTACCAGTCGGCGTGGCTGCGGCATTACCACCCGGCCGAGTACTACTGCGCGCTCTTCAACAACCAACCGATGGGGTTCTACTCGCTCGACGCGCTGGGGCGCGACGCCCAGCGCAACGACATCGAGATCTTGCTGCCCGACGTGAATACGAGCGATGTCTGGTGCACCGTGGCGGGGGGGGACAGCGCGGTGCGGGTGGGCCTCGGCTTCGTGCGCGACTGGAGCGAGGAGACGGCGACCGCCGTCGTCGTCGAACGGGAGCGGAACGGCCCCTTCCGGGGCGTCGGTGATTTCGTGCGGCGCGCGCCGCCGCGGCTCAAGCGTACCGCGATCGAGCACCTGGTGTGGGTCGGCGGATGCGACGGTTTCGGGCTGACGCGGCGCGAGCTGCTGTGGCAGGTGGGGCTGGGGCTCCCACCCGAGGCAGAACGCGGCGACGGCGCCCGCGGCCGGCGCCAGCTCGAGCTCGCGTTCGACCATCCCTACGAACACTTGCGCTTCGGCGGACTGGAGCCGGCCGAGCGGATGCTCGCCGAATACGCGGTGTTGGGATTCGCCGCAAGCGGCCACCCGCTCGAACTGCTGCGGGAGGCGATGCCGCCCGGGGTGGTGAAGAGCGGCGCGCTTCCGCAGCTCGCCCACGGCGCGTGGGTGGAGGTCGCGGGCCTCGTCGTGGCGCGCCAGCGCCCCGAGACGGCGAAGGGGTTCATCTTCGTGCTGCTCGAGGACGAGGAAGGGATGGTGAACGTGATCGTTCGGCCCGACGTGTTCCGGGAGCATCGGGCCGCGATCCGCGGCGAGCCGCTCATGTGGGTGCGCGGCAAGCTCGCGAAGGACGACGGAACGGTAAATGTATTGGCGGAGGAGGCGAGAGGGTTAAAATACGGAATGCGGAATGTGGAGTGCGGAGTGGAAGCGCAGCCTGCCGATTCCGCATTCCGCACTCCGCATTCCGCATTCGCATTTCTCAAGACCTTGCGGCGCGTTGCGCCGGAGTCGAAGGATTGGGGGTGAACGCACCTGGTCCGGCTCATCGCGGCGGCGATCAACGGCCCGCGCACGCGGGCCGAGCATCCGGCGATTCCGACCACGCCGGAGCAGCAGGCGCTCGCCGCCGCCGAGTCGGTGGCGGCGGGCGCCGGTGCGATCCACGTCCACATCCGCGGCCCGGACGAGCGAGAAAGCCTCGCCCCGGAGGATGTGGCCCGGGCGCTCACGGCCATCCGTGCCGCGGTGCCCGGGACCGCGATCGGCGTCAGCACCGGGGCGTGGATCGTGCCGGACCCCGCGGCGCGGCTCGACGCGATCGGGCAGTGGACACTCCTGCCGGACTTCGCGTCGGTCAACTTTCACGAGGACGGCGCGACCGAGCTCGCCGAGCTGCTCCGCTCACGCGGGGTGGGCATCGAGGCGGGGCTGTCGAGCGCCCGGGCCGCGGAAGTGCTCGTGGACTCAGGGCGGGCCGGGCGGTACCTGCGCGTGATGTTCGAGCCTCAGGACCAGGACGCCGACGCCGCCCTGGGAGCCCTGGCCAAAATGGAGGGAATTCTCGACCACGCCGGGATCGGCCTCCCGCGCCTGCTGCACGGCGTGGACCGCACCACGTGGCGGCTGATCGACGCGGCGGCCGCGCGGGGATACGACACGCGGATCGGTTTCGAGGACACCCTGACCCTGCCCGACGGCGCCCTCGCCCCGAGCAACGCCGCGCTCGTCGCCGCCGCCCGTCGCGTCACACGTTGACGTCGGAAAATAAGTTGCTACTTATATAAGTAATGGCTTACAGTGATCCCCTCGCCGCCCTCGCCGACCCGACCCGCCGCGCGCTGTTCGAGCGGCTGCGGCGGCGGCCCCATGCCGTCGGCGAGCTCGCCCGCGCGCTCGGCGTCACGCAGCCGGCGGTCTCGCAGCATCTGAAGGCCCTGCGGCGGGCGCGGCTCGTCCGCGACCAGCGCGACGGCACCCGGCGCATCTACCGTGCCGATCCCCAGGGCGTGCGGCGCCTGCGGGAATACGTCGAGGCGCTGTGGGACGACGTGCTCGCCGCTTACGCCAAGTCGTTTTCCGGAGGCGAATCATGACCCCGCCCCCAGTCGAGAAGTCCATCACCATCGCTGCCGGCCCGGACGCGGCCTTCCGGCGGTTCACCACTGAGATCGCGACGTGGTGGCCGCTCCGGACCCACTCCGTGGGGCAGGCGGATGCCGAGCGCTGGGTCTTCGAGGAGCGGGTCGGCGGGCGGATCTACGAGGTGATCCGCGGCGGCCGCGAGAGCGTGTGGGGCATCGTGACGGCGTGGGAGCCGCCCCGCCGCGTGGCGTTCACCTGGTATCCCGACCGCACACCGGAGACGGCCCAGCAGGTGGTGGAAGTCCGGTTCGTTCCCCAGGGGGAGCGCACGCGGGTGGAGCTCACCCATTCTGGGTGGGAACGCTACGGCGCCCAGGCGCGGCGGGCGCACCGCGGCTACAGGCTGGGGTGGGCCTACGTGCTCCGCCTGTACGCGGGTCGCCGCTTGAGCCCGCTCGTGCTCGCGCTGGATGCTGTCATGTGGGTCGCCCTGCGGCTCGCGCCGCGAGGCCGGCAGGCGCCCTCGACGAGCGAAGCGGGGTGATGGGCAGAGGCGTGCTTGCCCCGTCCATCCCCGGTCCGCAAGTTAGCCACTCGAACCCGCTGCGGGAGCAGGGATGGCGAAGCGCAAGCTCTAGCCCCTCTGGACCTGCCCGCGCTGCGGCCACCGCTTCGTGCGCCGCAACATGTGGCACTCGTGCGGGGGCCACCGGATCGCCGACTACTTCGGGGGCAAGTCGCCGTTCCTCCACGCGCCGTTCCAGCGCTTCCGGGCGCGTTAGTACGATCGTGCGGCCCCGTGACGGTGTACGCGCAGAAGACCCGGATCGTGTTTCAGGCACGCGCGCGCTTCACCGGCGTCGTGGTGCGGCGCGGCTGGGTCGACGGGGCGGTGTGGCTCAAGCGGCGGCTCGCCCTGCCCCAGTTCCACCGGATCGAGAAGATTCCGCCGGGCGACTACGTGCACTACTTCCGCCTGCGCGACCCCTCCGAGATCGACGCCGAGCTCGCCGCGCTGGAGCGCGAGGCGTACGCCGTGGGACGCCAGGAGCAGCTCCTCTTGCACCGATGACCCGACGCTCGCGGAGCCCCGCCCTGTCTGTAGCGCTCGCGGCGACCCTCGTTACGCCGGCCGCGCTCGCTTCACAGTCCCCTGCCGCACGATTGATCGGTGCTGCCCGCGCTCAGATCGCCGCACACAACCTCGATAGCGCCGACGTCCTTATCCGAGCGGCAGTGGAGAGCGCCGCCACGGGCACCATGCGGGACCGCGAGAGCGCCCTGGTGTGGCACGCGATCATCGCGTTTTTTCAGGGTAAGGACAGCATCACGCATGCCGCGTTTCGGGCGGCTCTCGAGCTCGACACGACGCTCACCGTGGGCGGGCTCGCCGGTCTCGACCCACGTCTTCCAGAGATCTTCGCGGAGGAAAAGGAAGCGGCGTCGCGACGACGGGTCGTCTATCTCTCGGGGAGAGTGGACGAGCCCCCGCGCCGCACGGGCGGGCCGCCGGTGGCTTACACGACGGACCTGCTGCGCCGTCACATCGCAGGGCCCGTCGAGGTCTGGGCCATCATCGACACCGTGGGCAGAGCCGAGCCAGCATCGGTGCGTGTCGAGCAGACGCCGGATGGCGAATTGGTCGAACCCGTACGGCAGATGGTGCTCGCCTCGCAATTCACCCCCGGCCGCTACCGCGGCCGCTTAGTACGCGTGATGACCCTCATGAAGATCGTGGTGGAGCCGCCGCGACTCAGCGCGACCGACCTGATCGCCGCGGCCCGCGCCCAACTCGCCGCTCGCCACACCGACAGCGCGTTCACGCTGCTCGGCATCGCCCTCGACACGATGATCACTCATGCCACCCAGGGAGAGCGGACCTATGGCCTGCTGGTGCGTGGGATCGCCGGGTCCGCGATCGGCCGGGATAGTCTCGCCGACGCCGACTTCCGCACCGCGCTCCAGTCCTACGAGGACCTCCTCGGCCGCGGCGTCGAGCTCGCGCCATTTCTGCGACGGCTCGCCGATTCGGTTCGCCAGGGCCGCCGCGGCGCCGCGATCGGAAGGATGACCGCCCCCGCGGCGTTCGGCGAGGTGGATGAGCTACCCACGATTGTATCGCACCCGCCAATCCGCTATCCACCGGCGATGCGGGCGCTGGGAGCAAGCGGCACCGTGATCGTGGAAGCGAGGCTCGACGCGGCTGGGCGGGTGGACCCCGCCTCGGTGAGAGTCGTGCGAAGCTCCAACCCTGGATTCGATGCAGAGGTGCGACGGGTGGTGCGCGGAGCGGTTTATCGCCCCGCGAAGCGCGGTGGTCGCCCGGTGCACGTCATAATCCGCCAGGCAATACAGTTCGTGGCCTATTGACTGAGGGTATTGCCATGAGGAGCACGTTGTCCGGGCCCGCTGCACTCCTGCTGGCAGCACTGCAGCTTCCCGGCAGCCATCCCGCGACTTCTGTTCAAAGCGAGCCGTTCGTGGTCGAGTACTACTACAAGGCGCGCTGGGGCTACGCCGCCGAATTCCTCCGGCTATACCAGAAGAACCACTTCCCCGTGCTGAAGCGGCAGATGGAGCTGGGCCGGATTACCGAGGTCAGCACGGTCGCGCCGCGTTATCACGCGACCGAGGAGGGGCGGTGGGACTACCGCGTCACGATCGTGTGGAAAAGCATGGCGGCGGCCGGCGACTCGTTCCCGCAGGCCGAGCTGCGGCGGCTGTTTCCCGACCAGGAGACCTTCCAGCGCGAGGAGCAGCGCCGGTTCGAGGTCCTGCTCGCGCACTGGGACGTACCGATCGTGAAGGTCGACCTGACCAAGTAAGCGGCCCGGCTAGGCGCCGGCCCTGCTCTTCCCGAGATACGTCCGCACCAGCGGCGCCACACGCTGGCGCACCAGGGCCGTCCTGAGCAGTTGCTCCTCTTCAGGGGTGGCCTCAACGAGCAGCCGCACTTCGCGCCCCTCGCCTTCCTGGATCACGACGGGAATTCCGTCCCGGTAGAGAATTCGGTTCGTCGCGAGCGCGGGGACCGTGTCGCCGGGCGTGACGATCCCGACCAGGTTAAGCGGGTCCGCTCCGCTCACCGCCGCCAATTCGCCGCGCGTCTCGTCGCGCCGCACCGAGCGCAGCAGCCCCACGGCCTCCGGGAGCGCGTACTGCTCCCCAGAGAAGCCGCCGACGAACCGGCCGCCGCGGATCTCCCCGCGCGCCTCCAGGCGCCGGTACACGCGCAGGATGTCACGCCACGGCGGCAGCAGGCTTTCGCGCGCCACCACCCGCCGGAACACGACCCCATAGCGCCGCAACAGCTGCGACGCGACCGCCTCGACCACCTGTTCCTCGGGCAGGAGCGATGCCGGGCGCACGCGTGACCAGCGGCCCGCCGTCTCGACGCCGAACGGCGCCACTTTGCCGCGCCGCCGGAACCCGCCCCCCCGCCCCCCGACAGGGCGACGGCGATCCGAGGGGATCAGGAGGGCGCGCAACCCCGCGAAACTGTCCGACGTGACCAGCCCCCACGCGACCAGCTCGCCGAGTCCCTGCTCGACCTCGGTGCGCAACAGGCCCGTCGCGTTCACGAGATCGCCGAAGAACGACGCTCCGCGCGTCTCGAGCGCCTCGAGCAGTGCGCGAGCCGAGTGTGATAGCGGGAGCCCCGCGGGGTCGGGCGGCGCCGCCAGCGACCGCCAGACCGCTCCCCGCTCCCTGCGGAACAACGCGATCGGAGTCGTGCGGATCGGCCCCGACTTGCGGCCGCCGCTCGAGCCGTTCCCCGGCGCGGCCGGGCTGAGCCGGCCCCAAGCGATCTCGCCCGAGAGACACATCCCGTCGAGCCACAGGGGATCGTAGTCCGCCAGTCGCGCGGGGAGCACGTCCGCCTCCCACGCGCCCGCCGGCAGCTCGTAGCCGTCGAGCAGGTCGAGTAGCGCTGCGAGACCGTGAGGCCCTTCGGCATGCGCGTCCTCCGTGACCCGCTGCCAGCGGAACAGGAAGCGCATGAAGTCCGCCGCCGGGACGGGCTCGATCTCCTTGCGCAGACGGTCGAGTGTGTAGCGGTGGATGCGCGCAAGCAACCGGCGCTCGCACCACTCGAGCTCGTGCTCACCCGGCGTGAAGCGGCCGCGCAGCACGAAGCCCTCGTGTTCGAGCGCGCCCAGAGCGAAGTCGACGTCGGAAGGGGGGACGCCGAGCGCCCGCCCGACCGCGGCGGCGGTGGTCGGGCCGACGGCCTCGAGCCGCCCGCGCACCAGCTCCCGGAGTGCGTCCTCGCGCACCCACGACTTCGCGCGCTCCCGCTCGGGGGGCACGATGGCGGGCTCGCAGGGGGCGCCCGGAAACACCGCGCCGAGGAGCGGCACCCGCTCGGCCGCGACCCAGAACGTCCGTTCGCTGTGAAGTGTGGCCGCGCGCCCCGCCTTGACCAGCGCTTCGAAATACCCCCGCCATTCCGCATTCCGCAATCCGCAATCCGCAATGGGGATGGCCCCCATGACCAGCAGCGCGTCGTGCAACTCGTCCGCGCTCGCGACGTCGGGCCACGCCTCGTCCCGGACGCGATCAATCGCGGCCTGGTCGAGCTTGCCCAGCTCGTCGGCGGTCTTGACGTCGAGCCCGCGGCGCGTGATGACCGCCTGCGTGCGGCGCTCCTCGAGCGGCGCGTCGTCGAGGAAGGCATACGGCTTGGCATTCAGTACTTCGTGGGAAAGCGGCGACGGCTCCGGCGTGTCGCGCGCGACCAACGTGCAGCGGCCGGCCTCCATCGCTTCGAGCACCCGCACGAGCCCCGGGAAGTCCATCGCCTCGAGCAGGCAGTCCGCGATCGTCTGCTGGACCAGCGGATGGTCGGGGATTTCCCGGTCGCCGACCAAGTTCTCCGGGCACGCGAGCTGGTCCGGGAACACCGCGGCGACGAGATCTTCCGCCTCCATCCGCTGGAGCGGCGTGGGCACTTTCTTGCCGCCACGGGCGCGCAAAACCGCCAGCGCGCGCGTCGCGTTCCAGCGCCAGCGCGTGCCGAACACCGGCGCGTCGAGCATCGCCTGCACCAGCAGGTGCTCCGCCGTCGCCGGCTTCAGATACTGGAACACGTCCTCGAGCGGGAAGCTGTGGTGCGGCCCGAGCGAGAGCACGATCGCATCCTCGGTCGCGGCGGCTTGGAGCTCGAAGTTGAAGCTGCGGCAGAACCGCTTGCGCAACGCGAGCCCCCACGCGCGGTTGATGCGGCTCCCGAACGGCGCGTGCAGCACGAGCTGCATCCCCCCGGCCTCGTCGAAGAACCGCTCCAACACGAGCGTCTCTTGGGTGGGGATCACGCTGAGCACCTTTTGGGATGCGTCGAGATACTCGACCATCTGGCGCGCGGCGGGCTCGGGGAGCCCCGGGATCTCCTGGGCGAGCCAGGTGATCGCCCGGGCGGGGTCGCCCAGGCGATCGGCGATGTCCCGCCTCAGCCGCGACACTTCCTCCGAGAGCTCCGGCGTGCGCGCCGGCGCTTCGCCGAGCCAGAAGGGGATGCTGGGCGGCTGGCCCTGCGCGTCCGTCACCCTGACCTGGCCCGACTCGATCCTGGTGATGAGGTAGGAGCTGTTGCCGAGCTGGAAGATGTCTCCCGGCATGCTCTCGATCGCGAAGTCCTCGTTCAACGTGCCGACGAACGTGTCCGTCGGCTCGAGGACCACCCGGTAGTCGCCGATGTCGGGGATGGCGCCGCCCGACGTGATCGCGGCGAGCCGGGCGCCGCGGCGGGCGCGCAACCGCCGGTTCACGCCATCATAGTGCACGTACGCCCCGCGCCGCCCGCGACGGGTGGTGAACCCCTCGGCCAGCATCTGCACGACGCCGTCGAACTCCTTGCGCGACAGGTCGCGGTAGGGATGGGCGCCCCGCACCAGCTCGTACAGCGCGCCTTCGTCCCACTCTTCGCACGCCACCGCCGCCACGATCTGTTGGGCGAGGATGTCGAGCGGGTGATCCGGGACGAGGAGACGGTCGAGCCGGTGCCCACGCGTCGCCCGCACGAGGGCGGCGCACTCGACCAGCTCGTCCCGCGACAACGGGAATAGCCGCCCCTTGGGCAGCGCCTCGAGGCGATGCCCGGCGCGCCCCACGCGCTGCAGCAGCGTGGCAATCGACCGCGTCGAGCCGATCTGGCACACGAGATCGACCGCGCCAATGTCGATGCCGAGCTCGAGCGACGCGGTGGCGACGAGCGCCTTGAGCTTCCCCTCCTTGAGCCGCGTCTCCGCCTCGAGCCGCTTCTCCTTGGACAGGCTGCCGTGGTGGGAGGTCACGTACTCGGCCCCCAGGCGCTCGGAGAGGTGCATCGTGAGCCGCTCGGCCAGCCGACGGGTGTTCACGAACACGAGCGTCGTGCGGTGCTCGCCGACGAGCTGGGCCAGCCGGCCGTAAATCTCCTCCCACACCTCCGCCGCCATCACCGCCTCGAGCGGAGAGGACGGGATCTCGATCGCGAGGTCCAGGTCGCGGGCGTGACCGGCGTCGATGATGCAGGTGTCGGGCACTGGCTGGCGGGCGCCCGTAAGAAAGGCCGCGATCTCCTCGATAGGCTTCTGGGTGGCCGAGAGGCCGATGCGCTGCAGCCGGCGGCCGGCGAGGTGCTCGAGCCGCTCCAGCGACAGGGCGAGGTGACTCCCCCGCTTGTCGCGCGCCACGGCGTGGATCTCGTCCACGATGACGGTGCGCGCGGTGCGGAGCATCTCGCGCGCGTGCTCGGACGTGAGGATGAGGTACAGCGACTCGGGCGTGGTGACCAGGATATGCGGCGGCCGCTTCACCATCGCCTGGCGATCCGCAGCCGGCGTATCCCCCGTCCGCACGAGGGCGCGGACTTCGACGTCCGGGAGGCACATCTGCTCGAGGGTGCGGCGGATTTCGGCGAGCGGCTCGGACAGGTTCTTCTGGATGTCGTTCGAAAGCGCCTTGAGCGGCGACACATAGACCACCTGGGTCCCGTCGCCGAGTGTGCCGTCGAGCCCTTGCCGGAGGAGGGAGTCGATGCCCGCGAGGAAAGCGGCGAACGTCTTGCCGGACCCCGTGGGTGCGGCAATCAGCACATTGCGGCCGGACGCGATGAGCGGCCACCCCTGGCGCTGCGGCTCGGTCGGCTCGCGGAACCGCGATGCGAACCAGCGGGCGACGGCCGGGTGGAAGCCGAGCAGCGACATGCCTGAAATATGGCGAAGATTTCCCGAAGCGCGACCCTAGCCGAGCGCCGCCTCCAGGCCCACGCCCCGGGCAGCAACAACCCGCTCGATCGTCTCGCCGATCTTGTTGTTCGGCGTTGACGCGCCTGCCGTGACGCCGATCGTGACCCGGCCGGCGGGGAGCCACCCCGCACGATCCTGCTCGTGCTTCGTGCCCACGGGACGGAACCGAATTGTCCCCGCCGCGGGATCGATGCAGGTCGCGTCCTCGATGTGGTAGGTCGGCACCTTCTGCTGGCAGATCGCCGCGAGGTGCGTCGTGTTGCTCGAGTTATAGCCGCCGATCACGACCATCAGGTCGAGTGGCTCGGCAATCAGTTTGAGTACCGCGTCCTGCCGCTCTTGGGTCGCCGAGCAGATCGTGTCGAACGTGCGGAAATGCTCGTTGATTGCGCTCTCACCCCAGCGGCGCGCCATGCTCTTCCCCACCTCGGCCGCGATCGCGAGCGATTCACCTGACAGCATCGTGGTCTGATTCGCGACGCCGACACGCTGGAGATCGCGATCGGGATCGAACCCTGGCGTCATTTTCCCCTTGAAGTGCTCGAGAAACCGCTCCCTGCTCCCCGCTCTCTGCTCCTTGCCTTCTATG
>DASUAL010000051.1:0-2003 GCA_035763805.1 Gemmatimonadales bacterium | reverse complement strand
CCGGAGCTCGAGGTCGCGACGTTCGGTGGCAAGCCCCGGGAAGAGCTGGAGCGCGCCCTCGCCAGCGCGCACGCGCTGATCGTGCGTAGCGAGACGCGCGTCACCGCGGACCTGCTGACACGGGCGCCCGGCCTGCGGGTGATAGGGCGCGCTGGTACGGGCGTGGACAACATCGACGTGCACGCGGCCACCCGGCGTGGGATCGCGGTGATGAACGCGCCGGGCGCCAATACCGTGAGCGCGGCGGAGCACGCCATGGCGCTCTTGCTCGGCCTGGTCCGGCACATCCCCTGGGCGGCCGAAGCGATGCGGCGCGGCGAGTGGGATCGCAAGCGGTTCGAGGGGACCGAGCTCCGCGGCAAGACGATCGGCATCGTGGGACTGGGGCGGATCGGGGGTCATGTCGCGCAGCTCGCTCGCGCGTTCGGCATGCAAGTCGTGGGGCACGACCCCTATCTCGCGCCGGAGCGGGCGGTCGAACTGCACGTGAAGCTGGTGCCGCTGGACCAGCTGCTGCGGCAGGCGGACGTCGTGACGCTCCACGTGGCCCATACCGAGCAAACGCACCACCTGATCAACGCGGAGCGGCTGAGGCTGATGCGGCCGACCGCCGTGCTGATCAACACGGCGCGCGGCGAGCTGGTCGACGAAGCGGCGCTGGCGGATGCTGTCCGGGCCAAACGGATCGCGGGCGCGGCGATCGACGTGTTCGCCACCGAGCCGCTCCCGGCGGATTCCCCGCTGCGGCAGCTCGACCGGGTCATCCTCACGCCGCACCTGGCGGCGTCGACTGCGGAAGCCCAGGAGCGGGTGAGCCTCGAGATCTGCACCGCCGTGCGTGACGCCCTGATTTCAGGCGACCTCTCGTTCGCCATCAACGTGCCCGGGATCTCGGGGGACCTGCTGCGCCGGCTCGGACCGCTGCTGGATCTCTCGCGGCGACTGGGGCGCCTGGCGCTCGCGCTGGCGGACGGCACGGTCACATCGGTCGAGGTGGCGTACGGCGGCAAGGATGAAGCGGCGCCCCGGCCGGTGCTGATGGCGGCCGTCGAGGGGCTGCTCACGGCGATGAACGTGGAGCCGGTCAGCCTCGTGAACGCTCTGCTCATCGCCGAGGAGCGCGGCATCCAGCACGCGCGGAAGACGGGGGCGCCCGAGCCCGGCTTCGAGACGACGGTGGGCGTCAAGCTCGACACGCCGCGGGGCCGCGTGCGCGTCGCGGGCGCACTCGTGGGCAACAGTCACGGCCGCGTGATCCGGATCGAGGACTACCATGTGGACGTCGCCCCGGAGGGGTGGATGCTCGTGATCCGGAACCGCGACGTGCCCGGCGTGATCGGGCGGGTGGGGACGCTGCTCGGCGGGGCGGGAATCAACATCGGCAGCTATCATCAGGCGCGGCGCGCGGCCCCGGGGACGGACGCCCTGGCGGCTATCACGGTGGACCAGCCGCTCACGAATGGCGTGCTCGACGAATTGGGGCGCGCGCCGGACGTGCTCGACGTCCGGCTGGTGCATTTCGGGGACTGAGTCGGCAGCCTTGACGCGGCCGCGCCGGGGCGCAGATTCGAGCGATACTCAGATGCTATGAACCCCGAGGCGCGATGTCGTGCGCTCGCCCATGCCTCGGGTGGAGCAAATCGCGAAACCGGCTGAGTGGCCACCCGCTCGGCCGGTTCTGCTTTTTTGGACACCCAAGGAGGCCGCCCATGAACCCGTCAACAGCTTTCGCTCTGTCCCTTCCGTTGCTCTGCGGCTTCACGTCCCGCGCCGCCGCACAGGGCCAGTCCGCTCAGCCCGCCGAGTTCCTGCAGGTCATAACGACGACGGTCAGGTCGGGGGCAGTCACCGACTACGAGGACTACGTCAAGAAAATCGTGGCCGGGGCGAACAAGATCGGGGCGCCCCAACGTTGGACTGTCTACGGCGTGGGCCTGGGCGGACCAGGATACACGTACAGCGTCGCGCTTCCCTTCAACAGCTGGTCAGAGGTGGACGCGTGG
>DASUAL010000050.1:0-18813 GCA_035763805.1 Gemmatimonadales bacterium | reverse complement strand
GAGCCGCGCCTCGATGAACATCCCCGCCTTGAGGAAGCCGCTCGGGTTCGGCGCCCGCGCCTTCACCACGATCGTGCGGCTCGTCGGCTGCACCACGGGATCGATGAAGTCGACCAGCGCGTGGAACGTGCGCCCGGGCTGTGCTGCCACCGTGAACTCCACTGCTTGCCCACGCCTCAGGTGGGCCGCGTGCCGCTCCGGCACCTCGATCACGGCGCGCTGCGGATCCATGGTCTGGAGCGTGAGCAGCCGCGTCGCGGTCGTGACGTAGTCGCCCGCGCTCACGAAGCGCTGGCCCACCATGCCGGCGAACGGCGCGCGCACGGTGCTCCGCTCGACCTGCAACTGGAGTACGGCCAGGGCCGCCTCAGCGCTGCGCGCCGCCGCCTCGACCCGTTCGAGGTCGGCCGTGGACGCCGCGTGCTCGGCGCGCAGCAGCCGCACCCGCTCGAGCTGCTGGCGCGCCAGGTCGCGGTCGGCTGCCGCGCGCTCGGCATGGGCGCGCAACAGCGCGTCGTCGATCCGAACCAGGGGCGTGCCGGCCGCCACCGTCTGACCCTCCTCGAAGAGTAGCTCGGTGATCCGGCCCTGCTCGTCCGACCGGAGCTCGACCGCCTGCACCGCCTCGATCCGCCCCGTGGCGCGGACGGCGTCCACCACGCTCCCGCGCCGCGCGGTGTCTACATCCACCGGCATTGGCGGCATGTCCCCCGGACCGCCCGCGGTAGGGCCGGCTGGCGCGCCGCCGCCCAACAAGCCGAATCCGCGGCCTCCCAGGGTCGCGACCACTAGGATTGCCGTCAACGCCAGCGCCACCACCAGACCGCGCCGCTTGGGCCGCGGCGCCTCAGCCAGCTCGGCCAACGTGCTCGTCATATGACTCTCGCCTCGATTGAGATGCGTCTCGGTCTTGCTGCCAGATTCCTAGTCCCGTCCGTCGAACACGCGCCGACCAAGCAGGGCTTCGATCCGCGCCAGCGCCAGCCGCGCCGCGTAGCGCGCCTGCACCAGCGCCGCCTCCGCCTCGCCGAGGCCGACTTGCGCCTCCAGCAGGTCGAGGATGGTCGTCGCCCCTTCACGGTAGCGGGCGCCCTGCACGCGGTAGTTCTCGGTCGAGGCCGACACGCCGACCAGAGCCAGGTCGATCCCGGCGCGCGCAGTCTCGTACCCGTTGTACGCTTGTGCCATCTCTTCCGCGGTGGCGCGTTCGCGCTCCTCGCGCTGCGCCCGGGCGATGTCACGTTGCGCCCGCGCCCGCGCGACCGCCAACTCTCGCCGGCCCGCGTCCCAGATCGGCAACGAGACCGTGAGGGCCAGCTGGTTCCGCTTCAGCGCCGAGGGGAAGAACTCGGAGTCATACGCACCCGCCGTCGCGCTCAGGGTGACGTCGGGAAGGTACTGCGCGCGCTCGGCAGCCAACCCCGCACCGGCTTGCCGCTCCGCCGCGCGCACGGCCACGAGCTCCGGACCGCGCGAGCGCAGCTCGGCTGCCCCTTCCTCGAGCGTGACCGGCAGCGGTGGCGGTGCCACCGTGTCGAGCGGCGCGGCTTCCGCCGGGCCCGATAGGCCGATTTGCCGTCCGAGCCGGAGCCGCGACACGGCCAACGCCGAGTCGCGCTGCAGGACGTCGAGCCGCGCACGGTTCACCTCGAGCAGCAGCTGGAGGGAGTCCGTGGCGATGGTCTCGCCCGCCTGCACCCGCACGCGCGCGACGCCGAGCTGCTCCGCCGCGCGCCGCAGCCGATCGGCCGCGACCCGCGACAGCTCCCGGTCGGCCAGGACGGCGTAATACGCGGCGTCTGTCGCCAGCGCCGTGCGGAAGCGCACCGCCGCTTCGCCTGCCTCCGCGCTCGCCACCGCCGCGCGCGAGCGCCGCAGCTGCGCCAGCTTGCCCGCGCCGAGCAGCGTATAGCTTGCTTCCACGGTGGCGCTGGTGGCGTGGGGGCTGAAGCCGCCCGTGCCGAAGTTGAAGAACGGATCCGAGAGCGCGATGTAGCTCGTCGCGGCGGTTAGGTTCGGCGTGAGGAGGTCCGCGAGCGCCGCGCGGCGCTCCCACGCCGCGGTCGCGACCTCGGCGCGCGCGCCGCCGGTCGCGGGGTCCACCGCGGCGGCCCGCCGCCGCGCCTCCACCAGAGTCACTAGCGGTGCGCCCTCGCCGGCCTGTGCCGGGAGCTGCAGCGGGAGCATCGCACCGACCGCCAGCCCCATCAGGGCGACCGGCGTCCATCGCAGAACGGTCATGACGACACCTCCAGAGCTCCGGCCGGTTGACTCGCCACCGCCGGGGTCCGGCCCCGCAGCCGCTCGAGCACCACGAACACCGCCGGTACGAGGTACAGCGTGATCAGCGTGGACACGATCATGCCGCCAATAATCACGTAGCCGAGCGGCCGGCGGCTGCCGGCCCCCGCGCCCAGGCCGAGCGCGATCGGCAGCGCCCCGAACACCGTCGCGACCGAGGTCATCAGGATCGGCCGCAGCCGGATGCGCCCGGCTTCGCGCATCGCTGCCACCGCGTCCCGCCCACGCTCGCGCAGATCGTTGGCGTAGGTGACGAGCAGGATCGAGTTCTTGGTCACGAGCCCGATCAGCAGGATCATGCCGACCTGGCTGTACACGTTCAGCGTCGAGCCCGCTACCCACAGGGCGCCCAGCGCGCCCGTCACGGCGAGCGGGACGGCCAGCATCACCGTGAACGGATGCAGCAGCGACTCGTACTGGGCCGCGAGCACCATGAACACGAAGATCAGGGCGAGCCCGAAGGCGAAGTACAGGGCGCTGCCGCTCTCCTGGAGCTCGCGCGATTCACCGGCCAGGTCCACGGAGCTCCCTGGCGGCAGCACTTGCGCGGCCGCCGCGTTGAGCGAATCCAGCGCCTGCCCCAGCGTGAAGCCCGGTGCCATGCTCGCGGACAGGGTGAATGATCGCACGCGGTCGTAGTGGTTCAACTGGCGCGGGCCGACCCGCTCCTCCACTCTCGTCACGGCGCCGAGCGGCACTAGGTTGCCGTCTCGACCCCGCACATCGAGGCCGCTGATGTCGGACGGTGTGGCGCGCTCCGCGGGATCGAGCCGCAGCATCACATCGTACAGCTTGTTGTCCGACGTGAAGCGCGAGACGTCACGCCCGCCCAACAGCGTCTGCAACGTGGTCGCGACGTCCCGCGCCGGCACGCCCAGGTCCTCCGCACGGTCGCGGTCCAGCGTCACGACCAGCTCCGGCTTGGTCACGCGCAGGTCGGTGTCCACGTTCAGCAGCCCGGGAATCGTGCTCGCGCGTGCGACGAGCGAATCCATCCCCTGGACCAGCGCCTCAAAGTCGCGGTTCTGGACGACGAACTGGACGGGGGGGTTGAAGCCGCCGAACGCGGGCGGGTTGATCGCGAACGCAAACACCCCCGGCACACCGAAGAAGAACTGCGGCTGGACCTCGTCGATGATGTCCTGGGCAGAGCGATCGCGCTCGTCCCAGTCCTCCAAGATCGGGCCCACGACGCCGCTACTGGGCGGGCCGTCCCAGCCGACGACGGCGAACGACGACCGGACGTCAGCCGTGCGGTGGATGATCTCCTCGAGCTGGCGCACGTAGCCGTCCGTGTACTCCACCGTGGCGCCCTCCGGCGCGATTACGAAGGTGAAGAAGAAGCCCCGGTCGTCCGGCGGCACGAACTCCCGCTTCAGCGCGAAAAACAGAGCCACCGCCGCGGCGGTGAGGCCGGCGCCGCCCCCGATCACGAGGAAGGGATGCCGCACGGCGCGCCCCAGCGTCCTGCCGTAGAGCGCCGTGACGGCATCGAGCGCGGTGCCGACGATATGCTGGAACCGGGACTCCCGGTGCGTCACCCGCAGGATCGTGGCCGACAGCATGGGCGTCAGGGTGAGTGCCACGATGCCCGAGATCAGCACCGCGCCCCCGACCGCCACGCCGAACTCGGTGAACAGCCGGCCGGTGGCGCCCGTGAGGAACAAGAGCGGCGAGAACACGGCGAGCAGCGCGATGGTGGTCGCGATCACCGCCGTCGTGATCTCGCGGGTGCCGTGGATCGCCGCCGTCTGGGGGTCTTCGCCGAGCTCCTCCTGGTGCCGGTAGGCATTCTCCATGACGATGATCGCGTCGTCCACCACGATGCCGATGGCCAGAATGAGGCCCAGCAGCGTCAGCGAGTTCACCGAATAGCCGAGCGCCGCCAGCGCCGCGAAGCTCGCGACAATGGAGACGGGGATCGCCACCGCCGGGATGGCCGTCGCGCGCAACGTGCGCAGAAACAGGAAGATGATCGCGATCACGATGCCGGCCGTGATCACCAGCGTCTCCCGCGCTTCCTGGATCGAGCGCCGGACGAACATCGAGCCGTCGTACGCCATCGACAGCTGGACGCCCGCCGGAAGCGCGCGCTGCACCGCCGGCAGCTCGGCGAGGGCGGCCTCGGCGACCTCGACGACGTTCGCCTTCGACTGGCGGACCACCCCGACGAACACCCCGGGCTGCCGCGAATAGCGCACCACCGAGCGCTCGTCCTCGGGGCCGGGCTCGACCCGCGCTACGTCTCCCAGCTTCACGAGCCGACCACCGGAGTTCGCGACCGTCAGGTCCGCGAACTCGGCCGGCGTCCGCATCTCGCCCAGGTAGCGCACCGAGAACTCGCGCCGGGCCGACTCGATCCGACCCGCCGGGATCTCGACGCTGCGCGTCTGGATCGCCTGCTCGATGTCGTGAACCGTCAGGCCACGCGCCGCCAGCTCCCGGGGTGAGAGCCATACCCGCATCGCGAACCGCCGCTCACCGTAGATCGGCGCGCTCGCGACACCGGGAATGGTCTGCAGCCGGGGCTTGACCTCGCGGTCGGCGATGTCCGACAGCTCCATCAGGCTGTAACTGTTCGACGTCAGGGCCAGGAACATGATCGGGAAGGCGTCCGCGTCCTCCTTCGCCACCACCGGCTCCTCGATGTCTTCCGGCAGCAAGCCGCGCACGCGTGCGACTTTGTCGCGCACGTCCTGCGCGGCCGCCTCGATCTCGCGGTCCAGCGTGAACTCCAGCGTGATCCGGCTCATCTGCTCCTGGCTCGCGCTGGTCATCGTGCGGAGGCCCTCGACGCTCGACAGCTCCTCCTCGAGCACGTCCGTCACGGACGACTCGATGACCTGCGGGCTCGCCCCCGGCAGCAGCACCGTGACGGAGACGATGGGCGGATCGGCGTCGGGGAATTCGCGCACCGGCAGGCGCGTGTACCCGATGGCGCCCACCAGCACGAGGGCCAGGCTCACCATGCTGGATAGCACGGGCCGGCGGATGAACGTCTCGGCGAAGTGCATCAGGGTCTCCTCAACCTCATCCGGTTCACAGGGTTGGGCGGGCGCAGCCTAGCGCTCGGAGTGGCAAGCTAGCGACCCGAAGATATCCCGAAGCCGCAGCCGGGGCAAGAGAGGTTCCCGGGTCACTGCCGTGCCGTCGCTCGCCCCGCGGCGACGCGCGGCCACGAGCTCCGGCACCGCCTCGATGTAGACCGTCGGCTTGAGCTTCGGAACATCCTGCGTCACGGGTCCTCCCGGCTGTGTCCAAGAACGTGTTCGCAACACCAATTGTTTCCGTGCGGAGAAGGGCGCGGCGCGTGGTCCGCCGCGTAAACAGGAGCTGCGCTCCCCCCTTACCTCTCTTGACGAACGGGGAACGCCCAAATCGACAGGATAGCGCCGACTCCCACCGCGCGTCCGGAACAATGCGTGTTGCAGACATGTTATGAGCCAAAGGACGACAGGGAAACCTTCGTAACGCCGCCAAGCGCTCGGGAGGGCGCCACTCATGAGTCGTCGTCATTCGATCGGATCGTTTGTGCTCCTCGTGGCCGTGGTCGGGACCTTGGGCAGCCTCGCCGCGTGGAAGTACACGTCCATACAGGAGGCTAACGCGGCCTCCGCGAACCAGCCCGAGCCGACGGAGGCCGTGACGGTTGCGGTCGCGCGGGAGCGCGAGCACCGCCGGACGACGACGTCGATCGGGACGGTCCTGGCGCTGCGCTCGGTCACCCTGCGCAACGAACTGCCCGGCACCGTCCGCCAGGTGGCGCTCACGCCCGGGCAGGTCGTCGACATGGGCACGCTGCTCGTTGCCCTCGACGTATCAGTCGAGGAGGCCGAGCTCAAGGCGAAGGAGGCGGAGGCCGCCCTCGCGGAGACGGTGCTCGGCCGCCTGGAGCGCTTGATCCGGGACCGTGCCGCGCCCCAGGTCGATGTGGATCGCGCCCGCGCGCAGCGCGATGTCGCCCTGGCGGAAATCGAGCGCACGAAGGCGATCATCGCTCGCAAGACGATCCGCGCGCCGTTCCGCGCCCGCGTGGGCATCGCGGACGTGCACCCTGGGCAGTACTTAAACGAGGGCACCCAGCTGACCACCCTCCAAGGCGTGGCTGACGCGGTGCACGTGGACTTCGCGGTCGCGCAGCGGGTCGCCGCCGGCCTGCGCAAGGGGGACAGCGTGGGCGTGTTCACCAGCAGCGACGCGTCCCCGGTCGCGGCCCAGATCGTCGCGATCGACGCGCGCGTCGACCCCACGACGCGCAACGCCATGGTGCGCGCCAGGATCGTGGGCGCCGCCGCCCACGCCGCCGCGCCAGGCGCTTCGGTTCGCGTCCTCGTTCCGGTCGGCCCGCCGAGCACGGCCGTGGTCGTTCCCGTCAGCGCGCTGCGCAAGGGACCGGGCGGTGACCACGTGTTCGTGATCGCGCCGGACCAGGACGGTAACAGCCGCGCGCACCTGCGACAGGTGGAGAGCGGTCCGGTGCTCGGTGACGACGTCCTGATCCTGGCGGGCCTGTCCGCGGGCGAGCAGGTGGCCGCTTCGGGGTCCTTCAAGCTGCGCGAGGCAGTACTGGTCGCGGTCGCGGGCGATCCTCCGGCGGGCGCAAACGGCGCCAAGTGATCTAAAAGGGACATCGTCATGCGCTCGTTTACCGACATCTTCATCAAGCATCCTGTCCTCGCGACGGTCGTGAACCTCGTGATCCTGCTCGTCGGCTGGCGAGCGCTGACGTCCCTGCCGGTGCAGCAATATCCGCAGATCGAGAGCTCGTCGGTGGTGATCACGACGGTCTATTACGGCGCCAGCGCCGAGACCGTTCGCGGCTTCCTGACCACGCCGATCGAGCGCGCCGTGTCGGCGATCGGCGGCGTGGACTACGTCGAATCGACCAGCCGCGCCGGCGTCAGCACCGTCACCGTGCGCCTGAAGCTGAACCACAACAGTACGGCAGCGCTGGCCGAGGTCACCGCGCGCTTGCAGCAGGTCCGCTCCGAGCTGCCGGCGGAAGCCGAGCCGCCCGCGGTCGAGGTGCAGCGCGCCGATCGGCCGTACGCGTCGTTCTACCTGAGCTTCACGTCCACGGAGCGGAGCGTGCCGGCCGTCACCGATTGGCTGGTGCGCACGCTGCAGCCGCAGCTCGCGACGCTGGCGGGCGTCCAGCGCGTGACCGTCGAGGGCGGCCGCCAGATCGCCATGCGCGTCTGGATCGACCCCGAGCGCCTCGCGGCGCTCAACCTCGCGCCCGGCGACGTGCACGCGGCGCTGCAGCGCAACAACTATCTCGCCGCCGTCGGCCAGACGAAGGGGAACCTCGTGCAGGTCAACCTGCTCGCGAACACCGACTTGCGCTCCGCCGATGAGTTCAACGATCTGATTGTCGCCGAGCGCGGCGGGGCGATCGTGCGCCTCTCCGACGTGGCGCGGGTCGAGCTCGGCGCCGAGGAGGCCGACCTGGTCGCGAAGTACAATGAGGTGGAGGGCGTTTACCTGGGGGTCTGGCCGCTGGTCGGCGTGAACGAGATCGAGGTCGCGGGCCGGCTGCGCGACGAGATGGAGCGCATCCGGCCGACGCTCCCCAAAGACATCGACATGCGCCTCGTCTATGACGGGACGATGTTCATGCGGGACGCGTTGCGGGAGATCACCAAGACACTCGTTGAGACGATGATCATCGTCGGCTTCGCGGTGTTCCTGTTCATGGGCTCGATCCGCACCGCGCTGGTGCCGCTCGTCGCCATGCCAGTCTCGCTGGTCGGGGCCGCGATCGTGATGTTCGCGTTCGGCTTCAGCCTGAACCTCCTGACGATCCTCGCGATCGTGTTGTCGGTCGGCCTGGTCGTCGACGACGCGATCGTCGTCGTCGAGAACGTCGAGCGGCACGTGCGCCTGGGCAAGTCGCGGATCGAGGCGGCACTAATCGGCGCGCGCGAGCTGGTCGGACCGATCATCGCGATGACGATCACGCTCGCGGCGGTCTACACGCCGATCGGCTTTCAGGGCGGCCTGACCGGCTCGCTGTTCCTGGAGTTCGCGATCACGCTCGCCGCCGCCGTGGTCGTGTCGGGCATCGTCGCGGTCACACTTTCGCCGGTCATGAGCTCGCGCTTCGTGCACGCGCACGGCCAGGAAGGCCGCCTGACCGCGCTCGTCAACCGCGGCTTCGAGCTGGTGCGCCAACGGTACGCGCGGCTGCTCGACGGTGCGCTGGAGATGCGCTGGGCGATCGTCGCGGCCTCGCTCGTGGTCATGGCCGCCGCATGGCCGTTGTACACGTTCTCGCGGCGCGAGCTCGCGCCGGTCGAGGACCAGAGTCACATCAGCATGTTCCTCGAGGCGCCGCCAGACGCGTCGCTGGCGGCGAATAACCGCGCGTCACGGGAGGTCGTCCGCGCGATCACGTCGTTCCCCGAGACCGATTTCATGTGGTCGCTGACCGCCGCGTGGGGCGGTTTCGGGGGCTTGGTTGCGAAGGACTGGAAACAGCGCGCGCGCTCGACGGAGCAGATGTACGGCGAGGTGTTCGGCGCGGTGTCGCGGGTCGCGGGCTTGCGGGTGTTCCCGCGCCTCGATCCGCCGCTGCCGACGCCCGGCCAGTACGACGTCGAGCTGGTGCTGCAGAGCGACGCCCCGCCCGAGCAGATGCTCGAGACCGTCGGAGCGGCGGTCGGCGCCGGGTGGCGGAGCGGCAAGTTCCTGTACGTCGACACCGACCTCAAGATCGACCTGCCCGAGGCGCGAGTCGTGATCGACCGCGAGCAGGTCGCCGATCTCGGGCTCGACCTTGCCGGGGTCGGCCAGGAGCTCGGCACCCTGCTGGGCGGCGCCTACGTGAACCGGTTCAACTTCTTCGACCGCAGCTACAAGGTCATCCCACAGATCGGCGAGGAGGGCCGCGCCACCGTCGGCCCGCTGCTCGATCTCAAGATCAGAACGCCGGGTGGCCAGCTCGTGCCGGTGTCGACGTTCACGCGCATCGAGTCGAGCAGCGCGCCGCGCACGTTGAACCGCTTCCAGCAGCGCAACGCCGTGCGGGTGTTCGGCGGCGTCAAGCCGGGTGTCACGAAAGAGGAGGGGCTGAGGGTGCTCGAAGCCGCGGCGGCCGCAGCGAGCGGTCCGGGCGTCGTTCTCGATCACGCGGGCGAGTCGCGGCAGATCCGCCGCGAGGGCGCGGCGCTCACCGTCACGCTCGGGTTCGCGGTCGTGCTCATCTATCTGGTGCTCGCGGCGCAGTTCCAAAGCTTCCGTGATCCGCTGATCGTGCTGCTCGGCTCCGTGCCGCTCGCGATCTCCGGCGCGCTGGTGTTCAGCTTTCTGGATCTCACCACGATCAACATCTACTCGCAGGTGGGGCTGATCACGCTAGTGGGCCTGATTGCGAAGAACGGCATCCTGATCGTGCAGTTCGCGAACACGTTGCAGGCCCGCGCCGTCGCGAAGATGGCTGCGCTGCGCGAGGCCTCGTTGACGCGGCTGCGACCAGTGCTGATGACCTCGGCAGCCACGGTCTTCGGGCACTTGCCCTTGGTGCTGGTCTCCGGTCCAGGCGCCGAGGCCCGCAACAGCATCGGAACAGTGCTCGTCACCGGCATGACAATCGGCACGCTGTTCACCCTGTTCATCGTGCCGGTGTTCTACTCGCTCATCGCAGCCGAGCACCGGCCTAGCCCGGCGCACGAAGAGATCGAGGCCGAGGCGCAGCTGGCGACGGCCTGACGTGGCGCGGCGCTGGTGCCCTGAAGGCCGCTGGCCTGGGACCAATGCGTGTCGTCAACACGTTGACGGATGCTGGCCTGAGAGCGCGTTCGGGCAGCGCCGGTTCCGGAGCGCGGGTTCGGCGAATCGGTGAGGAGTGTCGCTTGTGTCGGGTGCGAAGGGCCAGTCCGGATCGGGCTGGCCCTTCGCGTCGGCTGGTGGCGGCGGCTCATGCCATCATATTCGCAGACACTCGGCGAGACTAGGTAGCGTAGACGCTGTGTCGCTCCGCTCGGCCAGTGGCCGATCGTGGCACGACGCCGGTGCCGCCTACCTGCTCGCCGGCAGTCTGCTCTATCTCGTCGGCACAGTGATGGTGACGATCGTGTTCAACGTGCCGCGCAACAACGCGTTGGCGGCCGTCGGCCCGGACAGCGTCGATGGCGCTCGCGTATGGGCTGGCTACCTGACCAGCTGGACGGCCTGGAACCACGTGCGGACGGTCGCGGCGCTTGCGGCGGCGGGATCGCTCACCGATGGGCTCGCCTTGTCGCGTAGCGGGGGCCCGGTGTGATCGCGCTGAGATAACTCACGGTTTTCGGCCCTACCGATCCATGGGATGAGCCGGTATCAGGGCGACGGCCGCCTGTCCGGAGCCATCCGGGCGCGCTCGGCAGGACTGGCGTCGTCCAGGGCGGGGAATTCGGTGATAGATTTTGCCACCAGTGAGGGCCTCCAAAACGTGAGAGACACGGCCACCACTGTCCGCGCAAGCATCGACGTAGAGCTGGAGCCGGCCCCGGCGTTTGAGGTGTTCGCTGAGGAGCTCGCCGCTGCGCTCGCCGGTCTGGGGATTCGCTTCGAGGCTCGTGCGCATGGCCTCGTCACCGAGGGCGCGGTGGCTGTGGGCCGGGTGGTCGTCTGGGAGCCCGGGGAGCGCGTAGCGCTGGAGTGGCATCCGGCTGACTGGCAGTCGGCTGAGGTTACGCGGCTCGAGCTGCAGTTCGAGCGCACGAACGGCGGCACGCGGATGACGGTGGAGCATCACGGCTGGGGCCGCCTCATCGGGGATGCCGGCGAGCTCCTGGGCTGGTTTGCCGGAGAGGTCGTCGCGCCGCTGTTTCGATCAACGGCGCCGGCCGCCTTCGGTGACTGGCTCACGGACCGTGGTGCCCGCCGACCGACCGGCGCGCGGGCGCGCGCCATTTACCGCGATCCCCTGTATCACTATCCGAACTTCCGGGTCATCCTGGCCGAGCTGGCGCTCACCGCCGAAGACTACTTGCTCGAGGTGGGTTGCGGCGGCGGTGCGCTTCTGAAAGACGCCCTCCGCAGTGGATGCCGCGCGGCCGCGGTGGACCACAGCGCCGCCATGGTACGCCTGGCGCGGGAGACGAATCACGACGCGGTCGCCAGTGGCCGGCTGGAGGTCATCGAGGCCAGCGCGGATGGATTGCCGTTCCCCGATGGTACCTTCACGTGCGCCGCGATGACCGGCATCCTTGGGTTCCTGCCCGGTCCCGTGGCGGCGTTGGCGGAGATCCGCCGGGTGCTCCGCGGGGGCGGCCGGCTCGTCGCCCTCGGGAGCGACCCCGAGGATCGAGGGACACCCGCCGCACCCGAGCCGATGGCGTCCCGGCTGCGGTTCTACGACTCTGCCGCGCTTAAGCGGCTGGGGCGCGATGCCGGGTTCGAGGATGTGCGTGTCGTGCGCCGAAGCCTCGAGTCCTTCGCGCGGGAGGTCGGGGTGCCGGAGGAGCATATTCCGCTGTTCGCGGGCCCCGGGGCGTCGTTCCTGCTCGCTCGCAAGGCGTAGACAACAGGACCAGGTAGTCTCCCGCGCGCCGCCGCGGCCTGGTTTTCAGGGGGGGAAATGAAAAAGCGCGCGAATGCCACCTTTGCCATCAAGAGCTGGGACGAGCAGCCTTACAACGAAGCGGAAGGGCTGCCCAAGCTCACGCGGGCCCGCGTGACCAAGACGTTCAAAGGCGACATCGAAGGCGAGAGTCACGTCGAATACCTGATGATGTACCGGCCCGATGGCTCGGCCGCCTTCGTGGGGCTGGAGCGTGTGGTGGGCCGGCTGGGCGGGAAGACGGGAAGTTTCGTGCTTCAGCGGACCGGCGTTTTTGACGGCAGCGTCGCCAAGGAGTCCTATACGGTCGTGCCGGGCTCCGGCACGGGAGAGCTCGCCGCCCTGCGCGGGGACGGCAGCTCGGTCGCGGGACATGCCAAGGAGAATCCCGTGACGCTCGAGTACGACTTGGTGTGACTCGGCCAGATGGCTCTCGGCGGTTGAAGCCTTGCCGGTCACCGCCCGACTGGAGTCCACGATGACGGGCACCTTGCTGCTGGCCCTGACCCTCTTCTCGGCGCGTGGTGGTTCGCGCGTCCAAACGGTCGTGGTGGTAGGACAGAGTAGTCCTTACGAGAGCACCGTGTGAGCAAGCGAGGCAGTGCCAAGCCGTTCCCCATCGCCCCCCCGATCGAGCCGATGCTCGCCAAACTGGCGGACGCTTTGCCTGATACGGGCAGCTTTCTCTTCGAGCCGAAATGGGACGGTTTCCGCGCCATCGTGTTTCGTAGCGGATCCGACGTCTACATCCAGAGCCGCGACTTGAAGCCGCTCGACCGCTATTTCCCTGAACTGCACGAGGCGCTGCTCGAGCAGCTGCCCGAGGGCTGCGTGATCGACGGCGAGATCGTGATCACGACGCCCGAGGGGCTCGACTTCGATGCCTTGCAGATGCGCTTGCATCCCGCCGCCTCGCGCGTTGCGAAGCTCGCGAAGGAGACGCCCGCAAGCTTCGTCGGCTTCGACCTGCTCGCATCGGGCGGTCGCAGCCGGATGCCGGCGCCGCAGCGCGAGCGCCGCGCCCTCCTCGAGCGGTTGTTCGAGGGTCTGGGCCCGCCGCTGCATCTCACGCCAATGACGCCGGACCGCCGCTTGGCCGCCAAGTGGCTCGAGCAGTTCGAGGGTGCGGGCTTGGATGGCGTGGTCGCCAAGCCGGCGGACGGTTCCTACCAGCCGGGCAAGCGCGCCATGATCAAGGTGAAGCACGCTCGCACTGCGGAATGCGTGGTAGCCGGGTTCCGCTGGTACAAGACCGGCAAGGACGCGGTGGGCTCGCTGCTGCTCGGCCTGTGGGACGACCGCGGCGTGCTGCAACACGTCGGCGTCACCTCGTCGTTCACCATGACGATGCGCAAGCAGCTCGTACAAGAGCTCGCGCCGCTGTGCAAGGACGCCTTGAAGAAGCACCCCTGGCGGGAATGGGCGCAGGCGGAGGTCAGCGGGCCGAGCCGCATGCCGGGCGCGCAGAGCCGCTGGAGCGCGGGCAAGGATCTGTCGTGGGAGCCGCTGCGCATCGAGCGGGTGTGCGAGGTCAAGTACGATCACTTGCAGGGCAACCGCTTTCGCCACGCCGCCACCTTCCTGCGCTGGCGGCCGGACAAGAAGCCGCGCGACTGCCGCTACGATCAGCTCGAGGTCACGCCCGCCTACCAGCTCGACAAAGTCTTCTCGTCTGGGTCGAGACGTTCCTGAGCCGGCCGGAGTTTCGCGGGCACGTGCTGCAGGTTGACGCGGATGCGCGTCCAGGTGGACGAGCGGCCGCGCATCGCGTCGACCAGCACGTCGGCGGGCTCGAGGTGCGCCGCCGCTTCCGGGTGACGGGCCTTCCAGCGCTTGAGCCCGGCGAGCGCGTCCGCCTTGCGCTTCGCCCGCGCGATTTCGATCAGCGGATACCTGGCGGCACGGGCTTTGGACGGTTGCACGCGCGGCGGCTCGCCCAGCCGCTTTTTGTAGTGCGGCGGCCACGGCGCATCGCCCTGTCCCTCGCGCTCGTGCCGGGCCGAGAGCTCGAGGAGCTGCTCGAGCGACCCGGGAACCTCGTCGATCCCGGCGTGTCGATCGCCCTGCTTCGCAAAGCGTTTGGGCATGGTGGCGAGCGTAAAGTCAGCCGGCTCGGCCGCGTCCACTTCGTCCCAGAAGAGTGGTGCCGACACCCGGGCATCGGCGGTGGGACGCACCGAGTAGGCCGAGGCAACGGTGCGGTCCTTGGCGTTCTGGTTGTAGTCCACGAATATGCCATGGCGCTCTTCCTTCCACCACTTGCTGGTCGCGATGCGCGGCGCGCGCCGCTCGACGTCGCGAGCCAGCGCCAGCGCCGCGCGGCGCACCTCATCGAAGCTCCAGCGCCGCTCGATGCGCACGTTGACGTGCATGCCGCGGCTGCCCGAGGTCTTGGGCCACCCGACCAGCCCGCAGTCGTGCAACGCTTCCCGGACCACGTGCGCCACGGCGCGCACCTGCGCCCACTTCACGCCGGGCACGGGATCCAAGTCCACGCGTAGCTCGTCGGGATGGTCCAGGTCATCGGCCCGCACCGGATGGGGGTGCAGCTCGAGGCAGGCGAGATTCGCCAGCCAGGCGAGCGCCGCGGCATCGCGCGGCACTACCTCGTCGGCGCTGCGCCCAGAGGGAAAACGCAGCGACACCACCTCGATCCATGGTGGACGCGATTCCGGGGCGCGCTTCTGATAGAAGAATTCGCCGGCGATGCCGTTGGGATAGCGTACCAGCACGTTGGGCCGTCCGCCGGCGCCGCGCAGCGCGCCTTCAGCCACCGTGAGATAGTAACGCACCAGATCGAGCTTGGTGTACTTCGGCTTCGGAAACAGCACCTTGCTGGGATTCGAGATCCCGATCTCGCGTCCCTCGATCAGGAGCAGTTCGTGTGCGGCGCTGCCGGGCTTGGCGGCCTTGTCGCGAGATTTGCCCAGAGATTTGCTCATAGGAAAGCCGCGCTTAGGAAAGCCGCGCTCACGAACTCTCGATGTACGTGAGCTCGCGGCCGTCGGCGGCGCACCGCAGCATGAGAGCGCCTCGACTCATGTCTCCTCGCCCGATGAACTCTCGGGGAAAGCGCAGTCGCGGGCCCAACACTTCCCTCAACGGCTGGAGGTACTTCGGAGTCGCGATACTGCCGAGCAGGACAGCAGCATCCGGCGGCTCCAGTCGTTCGGCCAGTCGAGCGGCATCGCGCCGTAATGGCCGGGTGTAGCGCCCATCACCCGGATCGACCGGAACCCGGGCGATCGCCCGTAACCCAGCGAGATCGATGATAGCACCGGGAGAGGAGAGGCCCACGCCGGGCACGATCACCTGAATGCCAGAGCAGCCGTCCGGCGGATTGGCGAACGCCACCGCATACGCCAGCTTGCCGCGAAAATACAGCCCACTCATGAAGGTGAAGACCTCGCCAATGGTCGCACCTTCTCGCGATCGAAGGCGCTGTGCCAGAGCCGAGCGGGCGTTCTTGCGCAGCAGAAAACCGGCACGCTTGCCTGAGCAATTGGCGGGCGAGAGCAGGAAGATCTGGCGACTGGGCGACATTGGGGCAGAGTACACTGGTCGGTCGCGCCGCGGTAGCTCTGTTCGGGATGTCCGACGATCTCGACCGTTGGAACGAGCCTTCCTTGGAGTGGGCCTAAGCTCTAGGAAGGTCTGGAGATCGATGACGAGTGGAGACCCCGTTCGAGCTCAGAAGACGTTGAACAGAGTGCTCACCACCGCCGGGAGCCCCGGCGCCGTCACCCTCAGCGTGTAGCCGGTGCCCACCAGGTCGATGCTGAGATCGGAGAAGATGGCGACCCCGTTGCCCGCGGTCACGTCGGTTGTGCCGCTGAGCAGGGCGCCAGGCGCGCCGGTCTCAATCGCCACTGTCATCACGCCGGTGAAGGCCCGCGCCACGTTGCCGAGCGCGTCCATCGCGGTGACTCGTACGTTGGGCGAGATTATCGCGCCCGCCGCCACGTTGCTCGGCTGTACGCTGAAGACCAGCTGGGTGGCCGCCCCCGCCGTGATGCTGAACAGGTCGCTCGAGGCAGAGGTCAGGCTGGCCGAGGTCGCTTCCAACCCGTAGCCGGTGGCCGCCTTGTCGATGCTCAAGTCAGAGAATGTGGCAACCCCGCTTGGCGCGGCGACCGTCGTGGTGCCGGACAACGTGCCGCCGCCGGCGTTCGTCTGTATCGTCACCGTCACCGTGCCGCCGAAGGTCTTCACGGGGTTGCCAAGCGCGTCCTTCACCGTCACCTGAACCGCCGGCGTGATCAGCGCGCCCGCCGCGGTCGAGTCGGGCTGGACGGTGAAGCTCAGCTGGCTCGCCGCGCCGGGGTTGATGGTGAAGGAGGAGCTGGTGCTGCCCGCGACGCCCGTACCCGTAGCGGACAGCTTGTAGCCGGTCCCGCTCCTGTCGATGCTGAGCGTGGGGAAGGTGGCAACCCCGTTGACCGCCGCCACCGTCCTCGTGCCGGAGAGCGTGGCGCCGCTCGTCCCCGTCCCCGCCCTGATTGTCAACGTCACGTCCCCAGTGAAACTGGCGTCCGTCAGGCCCGACGCATCGCGCGCTGTGACCTGTACGGCCGGACTGATGGTCGCTCCCGCGATCGTGCTGGTCGGCTGGACCGTGAACACCAGCTGGGTCGCCAGTGTGGCGGTGACGTTGAAGGGCGTGCTCGTCGTATCCGGGAGCCCGGCCGCCGTCGCCGTCAGCTGGTAGCCCGCGCCGGCGCTGTCGATGCTCAGGGTGGAGAAGCTGGCGATGCCCTGGACCGCGGCTACCGTCGTGGTGCCGGAGAGCGTGGCGCCCGCAGTCCCCGTCCCAGGGGTGATCGCCACGGTCACATTCCCCGTGAATCCCGTGACCCTGTTGTCCAGTGCGTCTCGCACGATCACCTCGACCTGCGGCGTGATCGTCGTCAGCGCCGTCGCGGTGCTGGGCTGCACGTTGAACGCCAGCTGGGCCGCCGGTCCCGCCGTGACCGTAAAGAAGGCGCTCGCGACCGCTGGCAGACCGGCGGACGTGGCGGTGAGCTTGTACCCAGTCCCGGTCTTGTCGATGCTCAGATCCGAGAAGGTGGCGATCCCGCCGGCGGCGGGGACCGTGGTCGTGCCAGATAGATTCGCTCCGCTGGGTCCTGCCGTGATCGTGAGCGTCACATCTCCGTTAAAGGTGGTCACGGTCTGGCCGGACGCATCCCGCACGGTCACCTGGACCGCAGGCGTGATCGTCGCGCCCGCCGTCGCGCTGTGGGCCGCGCCGCCCGGCTGCACCGTGAAGAAGAGCTGCGTCGCCGTCGAGGTGATGATGTCGAACGTGTCGCTCGTGGCCGCCGCGAGGCTCGCCGCCGTGGCTGTGAGCGTGTAGGTCCCCACACTGTTGATTCTCAGCGTCGGGAAGGTCGCGACCCCCCCGATCGCGGCGAACGTCTGCGTGCCTGACAGCGAGCCGCCTGCGGGGTTGAACCCGATTGCCACGGTCACATTGCCCGCGAACCCGGTGGCCAAGTTGTCGAACGCGTCCCGCGCCGTGACCAGCACGGCCGGGTCGATGGTCGCAAGGGGCGTCGCGGTGCTCGGTTGCCCGGTGAAGACCAGCCGGGTCGCCGCTCCAGCGGTGATATCGAAGAAAGCGCTCGTGGCGGCAGTGGGCCCGGTCGCCGTAGCCGTCAACCTGTAGCCGGTGGCCGCCTTGTCGATGCTCAGCGTGGAGAAGGTGGCGATCCCGTTGACCGCGGCGACCTCCGTCGTACCCGACAGCGTTCCGCCTCCGGGATTGGCGCCGAACGCCACGATCACATTGCTCCCAAAGCCAGTGGCGACGTTGCCGTGCGCATCGAGCGCCGTCACCTCGACCTGCGGCGCGATGGTCGCACCCGCCGCCGCGTTCGAGGGCTGCACGGTGAACATCAACGCGGTGGCGACGTCGGCCGTGATGGTGAACGCCGTGCTGGTGGCGCTGGACAACCCCCCGGCTGCGGCCACGAGTGTGTAAGGGTTCAACGCGGCCTTGTCGATGCGCAGGTCGCTGAAGCTCGCCACCCCCGCCACCGCGTTCACGGTCGTCGTGCCCGTGAGGGTGCCACCGGCCGGATTGGTCCCGATCGCGATGTCCACGCCGCTGGTGAAGTCCGTGGCGGTGTTGCCGAGGGCATCCTGCACGGTCACCTGAACGGGCGGGGCAATCGGCGCTCCCGCCGTCGTCGGGCTCGGCTGCACGGTGAAGACGAGCCGACTCGGTGCCCCTGGTGTGATATTAAAGAGCGCGCTCATCGTCCCGGCGAGCCCGTTGGCAGTGGCCGAGAGCGTGTAGCCGGTCCCGACTTTGTCAATGCTGAGATCCCCGAAGGTGGCAACGCCTGCCACCGCGTCGACCTGCCTCGTGCCCGACAGCGTGGCCCCGCTGGTGTTCGTATTGGCCGTAATCGTCAGCGTTACCGTCCCCACAAAGGTCGTCACAGGATTATCCAGCGAGTCCCGCGCCGTCACTCCCAGCGCCGGACTGAGCGTCGCGCCTGCCGTCGTGGCCGCGGGGGGCTGCACGGTAAAGGCGAGCCGACTCGCCGCCCCCGCGGTGATCTCGAACGATGCGCTCGTGGCGGGCGTGAGGCTGCCGGACGTGGCCGAAAGGGTGTAGTCGATCCCCGCGTTGTTAAGGCTCAGGGTGGAGAACGTTGCGACCCCGTTGACCGCGGCGATCTCCGTCGTGCCGGACAGGGTGCCGCCCGCCGGATTGGTCGCGATAGCGATCGTCACGCTGCCCGTGAATCCCGTCGCGATGTTGTCGTGAGCATCGTACGCGGTCACTTCGACCTGCGGCGTGATGGTCGTCCCCGCCGCCGCGTTCGAGGGCTGGACGGTGAACCGCAACGCGGTCGCGGCGTCGGGCGTGATGGTGAACTGGTCGCTCGTGGCAGCGAACCCATTCGCCGTGGCCGCGAGCGTGTAGATCCCTGCCTTGTCGATGCTCAGGTCACCGA
>DASUAL010000049.1:0-8695 GCA_035763805.1 Gemmatimonadales bacterium | reverse complement strand
GGCCAGCCCGACGTGCGGGTCGTCAATCTGGAAACGAGCGTCACGCGATCCGGGGATTATTGGGAGGGCAAGGAGGTCCACTACCGCATGCACCCGGAGAACGTCGCGTGTCTGACGGCCGCTCGGATCGATATCGCAGTGATGGCCAACAATCACGTGCTCGACTGGGGCATGGCCGGGCTGGTCGAGACCATCGCGAATTCGCATCACGCGCGGCCCATTGAGATGTACAGGAATCGGCTGATCCTGTATGGCTGCGGCGATCTCGTCAACGATTATGAAGGGATCGCCGGGTACGGCGAGTTCCGGGACGACTTGGCGGTGATGTACTTCCCGACAATCGACACCGCTACAGGCGAGCTCGTGCAACTCCGCATGGTTCCGATGCAGATCAGGAAGCTCAGCCTGCACCGGCCGTCTCCCGCCGACGTCCAGTGGCTCGGGGACACGATTGCGCAGATCAGCGCAGGGTTCGGATCGTCGATCGAGCGGGCCGATGGTTCTCTGGTGCTCCGCTGGAGGTCTTAGATGCTCAAGGCGCCGTCGCCGACCACGGTGACCGAACGGCTCAGTCTCATCCTTGACTGGTACCAGGGGATGATCTCCGAACGGACCGGGCGGCTGGTCTACACCTATGATCCGGAGGCCGATGTCACCATCGCGGATGGGAGCCCCATCCGTGACATCGCGTCCATTTGGGACGTGGAGCTCTTGAGCCGCTTCCTGGCTCGATCGGACCTGCTTCCGCTGGTCGAGCGGTCTCTCGAACACTACAGCGGCTACCTGGTCGGCCGCGACGGCGCGCTCGTCCTCGACCCGGTGCGCCTCGGGGAGCCGTCGGGGATCGCGCATGGCGCCTTCATGATCCTCGCCTTCCTCGAGTCCCGTCTTGCCGGGCGCGAGGCGAAGATCGTCGGGTGGCCCTGGCATGGCTGTTTCGGGCCCAGCGTCTCGAAGATTGCCCGTCTCGCGAGCGGGGCGGCTTTGGCCACTCGCTCATCGACCTAACGCAGAGGATTGACGTGACCGGCCATGTCCTTGGCGGATTCATCAAGAGCGCGCAAAACCGCGTCGGCGCGTGACGCCTTAGTCGTGCCGCAGCGCCTCGATCGGGTCCAGGCGGGCAGCCTTCCGGGCCGGGTACCAGCCGAAGAACACGCCGACGGCGGCCGAGAATCCCACCGCGATGAGCACCGCGGCGGGCGGCGTGGCCGTGCTCCACCCGGTCAGGCGACCCAGGAGCACGGCCCCGCCGAAGCCCATCGCCAAGCCGAACAGCCCGCCCAACAGACTCATCGCGACGCTCTCGACCAGGAACTGCGTGAGCACGTCTGACCCCCGCGCACCGACCGCAAGCCGGATGCCGATCTCGCGCGTCCGCTCCGTGACCGACACGAGCATGATGTTCATGATGCCGATTCCGCCAACGACCAAGGAGATCGAGGCGATCGCCGCAAGCAGCAACGACATCACCTCAGTGGTGCTCTGGGCCGCCTCCGCAAGGTCGCTCTGGTTGCGCACGGTGAAGTCGTCGTTCTCGTCCTCGCTGAGTCGATGCGATTCGCGCAGGATGGCCCGAATCTCCTGCTGCGCCGCGGGAATGTCCGTCGCGAGAGCGGCGCTCACGAGGATCTGGCCGATGAAGCTGACGCCGCTCAGGCGGGTCTGCGCCGTCGTGTAGGGGACGAGCACGACGTCATCCTGATCGGCCCCGCCGGCGGTCTGGCCCTTGGCTGCCAGCACGCCCACGATCGTAAAGGGCACGTTGCGCAAGCGGACCTGCTGCCCCACGGCGTCGATCCCCGGGAACAGGTTGTCGGCGACCGTCTTGCCCACGATCGCGACCTTGCGCATCGAGCGCACGTCGTCGTCGCTGAAGAACGTCCCCGCCTCCACCGGCCAATCGCGGATCGTCTGGTAGGCGGTCGAGACGCCGTTGATGGGCGCCCGCCAGTTGCCCGCGCCTCCGACGATCTGGGCTCGCGTGAAGGTCACGGGAGACACTCCGGAAAGGACCGTCCCTTCCCGGATGAGCTTGTCGGCGTCTTCCACCGTCAGGCGGTTGAACGTGCCGGCGCCCAGGCTCACGCCTCCCCGGGTCGTCGAGCCCGGGGTGATGACGATCAGGTTGGTGCCGAGGCTCGCGACCTGCTCCTGGATGCGCGACTGCGCCCCGTAGCCGACCGCGACCATGAGGATGACGGCGGCGACCCCGATGACGATGCCGAGCATCGTGAGCAAGGTGCGCAGCTTGTTCCGCAGCATGCTCTGCGCGGCGACTCGCAAGAGTCTGGAGGGCCTCATGCGGGCACCAGCGGCCCGGCGTCGCGAGACGCGCGGAGCTCGTCCGCGGCGTGGCGCCGGTCCCGCATGAGTCGATCGCTGATGATGTGCCCGTCGCGCAGCTCGATGAGCCGCTGGGTAAAGCGGGCGATGTCCGGCTCGTGCGTAACGACGAGCAGCGTGATCCCTTGATCGTTGAGGGTCTGGAACAGCGCCATGATCTCGACCGACGTTCGGCTGTCCAGGTTGCCGGTGGGCTCGTCGGCGAGCAGCAGGGCCGGCTGCGTCACGAGCGCGCGGGCGATCGCCACGCGCTGCTGCTCACCCCCGGAGAGCTCGCTCGGCTCATGGTCGAGCCGGTCGGCCAGACCCACACGCTCGAGCGCTCGGGCGGCGAGTGCCCGGGTGTCGCGCCGCCGGCCGTCGCGATCGTACAGGAGCGGCAGCTCGACGTTCTCGAGCGCCGAGGTCCGGGCCAGGAGGTTGAAGCCCTGGAAGACGAACCCGAGCTTCCGGTTTCGGAGGTCGGCGAGCTGGTTCCTGTCCAGGTGATCGACCCGCCGCCCCTCGAGGGAGTAGCTGCCCGACGTCGGGGTATCGAGGCAGCCGATGATGTTCAGGAGCGTCGACTTCCCGGATCCGGACGCGCCCATGATCGCGATCATCTCGCCCGGCTCGACCGTCAAGTCGACGCCGCGGAGCGCCCGGACCCGTGTGCGGCCGGTCTGGTAGACCTTGGTGACGCTCTCGAGCCGGATCGCGGGCGGCGCGGCCAGGGCCCCGGGTCTCATGGTCAGAACGGCGGACCGGGAGGCCCGCGCTGCGACGAGGACTGGAACGGACTCGGCGCGCCGCTGCTGGGCGCGCCCTGGGCCACGGCGGTGATGACCCGCATGCCTTCACGGACTCCGTCTCCCGCAATGACGGTCCGCTGGCCGTCGCCGAGTCCCGTGGAGACGCGCACGCTCGCCAGCTGGCCGTCCGCGCCGACGTACCACAGAGTGGCAGCCGAGTCGGCCAGAGCGCCGGCGGGCCGGAAGCGGAGCGCCGCGTTCGCCACCATCAGCACGTCGGTTGCCGAGCCGGTGACAAAGGCCACGGTCGCCGTCATGCCGGGCAACAGCTTCCCCTGGGGATTCTGCACCGCCACCACGACCGTGTAGTTGACGACGTTCTCCTTGGTGGTCGACTGCAGTCGCACCTGGCGTACGGTGCCCCTGAACGCTTCCCCGGGATAGGCCTGCACCGTGAAGTGCACCGCCTGCCCCTCGTGGATCTGGCCGATGTCGCTCTCGTCGACCGACGCCAGAATCTGCATCCGGGAAAGGTCGTTGGCGATCAGAAAGAGCTGTGGCGCCTGGAGGCTCGCGGCGACGGTCTGCCCCACATCCACGTTCCGCTCGACCACGATTCCGTCGATCGGCGCGTAAATGGACGTGTAGGCCAGGTTGCGGCGTGCTTTGTCGAGCGTCACCTGTGCCGACTTCGCGCCGGCGCGGGCCGCGGCCAGCGCGTATTCCGTCGCGGCGAAGTCGCTGGCCGTGAGCACATGTGACTCATAGAGCTGCCGGTCGCGGGCATAGTCGCTCTCCGCCTTCTGGAGCTCGGCCCGGCTGCGCTCGAGTCCCGCCTCCGCGTCGCGCACGGCCTGCTGCTGGAGCGTCGGGTCGATGCGTGCGATCAGCTGGCCCCTCGTCACGCGGTCGTTGAAGTCCACGTAGATGGCTGAGATCTGTCCGGATACCTGCGTCCCGACCTGGACGGTCGTCACGGCGCCTAACGTTCCGGTGGCCGAGACGGCAGCCTCGATGTCCCCGCGCTCCACGGCGGCGAAGCGATAGGCCGGGGCGTTGTCGCCCCGCGCGCGCGCGAAGAGCCAGCCGCCGATGGCGAGGAGCAGGAGCGCGCCCGGTATCACGAGGCGGGCGCGCCACTTCCGCCATCTGGGACCGCGGGGAAGCAGTTGCTCGCGGTACTGCTCGAGCGTTTCTTCTTCACGCGGCAGAGACGGCGCGACTGCGGCGTTGCTCATGCGTGAGACTAGGCCGGCGAGGGTGAAGAGTCGTTGAGGGCGCCTAGAGGGGAACTTCATGAGCGAACCGTTACCGGCGTCGACCTACGGAGCGTCCATGCCATATCCCAATGAACACGCGTGCCGACTGCGCGACCCGGACGCATTCGCCCCCGGGAGCTTTCGGAGCATGCAGCGCGTGCACGGCTCCAAGCCCTACCGAGTGATCATGGGGAAGCTGCGGGACAGGAGCGGGCCCGAGAACCCCATGGTCGAGCAGACGTATCGCTATCCCGCCGACATGTGGACGCCGGACGAGGCGATGGCCCATTGCCGGGACCACGGTGGGCACCTGTTCGAGCCGGCGACGCGCCCTGAACGCGAATGAACACCTATTCGTGGATCTGGTGGACCTCGATGGCCGCACCGAGGCGCGCGACATCGTCGGCCGTGCACAGCATCGTGCCGGCCTTCTCTGCCGTGGCACTGCCGCATGCCACTCCGAGGCGAAGGGCTGCGGCGGGCTCCTCGGCGCGGGCGAATCCCGCTACGAGCCCGGCGAGCATCGCGTCACCAGCGCCCACGGTGGATCGGACGGTGATCGGCGGTGCGGCGGCGTAGTACGCCTCGTCCTCCCCGACCAGCACGGCCCCCTCGCCGCCGAGCGACACGCAGACCCAGTTGATGCCGGCGCGCTGTACGTCGCGGGCCATCCTCAGCACGCGGTCCCGGGTCGGTAGCCGAGCGCGGCACAGCGTCTCCAGTTCGTACCGGTTCGGCTTGATGAGAAACGGGCGCGCTGCGAGGGCGGGCTTGAGAACGGCGGGTTGAGCGTCCACGACGGCCCGGGCGCCGTTGTCCCGCAGGCGACGCGCGAGGCTGGCATAGGTCTCGTCGGGAACGCCCGGCGGCAGGGAGCCGGTGAGCACGCCGAAGCCCTGTCCCGCGGCCTGGAGGAAGCCGGTCGCCACAGCCTCCAGTGCCGCCGTGGGCACGGTCGGGCCCGCCGCAACGACCTCGTACTGGACCCTCGGCTGGGCCTGAATGAGGGTGCAGTTGACACGGGTTTCGCCGGGAACGTCGACGCACCGGAGCGAATCGAGCTCCTGCTCCAGCGCCCTTTGCAGGAACAGCCCGATCTCGCCGGCGACCAGACAGAAGCACTCCGCCCGCACGCCCAGCGACTTGAGCGTCCGTCCCGCATTGATGCCGTTGCCGCCGGGGTCATAGCGAGTGAGCGTGGCGCGCGCCTTCTGATCCGGAATCAGCTGGGGCACCTCGTAGCTCACGTCGAGACTCGGGTTGAGCGCGAGGATCGCGATGGCCGGGTACGGCCGGGAGGGCACGCCCAGGGACGGCCTCTCCTCTCAGGCGTCCATCCGCCGCTGGCGCAGCAGATGGATGCTCCGGCTTGCGAGCGACGCGAGCGTCAGGCCCACCAGCCCCGCTACCACCGCCGCGTGCACGGCGAAATCCTCGAGTAGCAGCGTGGCGCCGATCGCGACGAAGAGAAACGCGCCGTAGTACTTGCCGACTGGGTCGTAGACGGGACGGCCCCCTCCCGAAGTCACGAGGAACTGCGCGAACATGATGATCATGAGCAGCAGCGTCCACGCGGGATACACGCCGCGCCGCGCGAAGGCCGCGAATCCGGCGAGCGCGACCAAGAAGTCGGCTGTCACATCCAGGTAGGCCCCGACGGAGGAGACCGCGCGGAACCGTCGCGCGAGGTAGCCGTCCGCCGCATCGGTGAGGCACGCGAATGCGAACGCAGCCACCGCCCAGCCCCAGCGGTCTTGCAGGATTGCGTAGCCGAGGAGCGGCGCCGCAGCCGCCCGCAGCGCGGAAAGCTGGGAGGGAATGAGACGTCTCATGGGTGGGACGGCGGGATTCGCCGTGCCGCCTCGCCCGCCATCCGTTCGGCCGTGACGCGGTTGTCTTCGCCGGCCAGCATCGCGGCTTCGTCGTTGGGTCGCATGGTGGTCAGGGCCAGCGAGACCACGATCTCACCGTGTGCCGCGCGCACCTGCCGCTCCATGACGGATCGCGAGCGGGAGACTGCGCCCGCGCCGGTGATGAGGATGGCCGTCGGCTTGCCGCGCAGATCTCCCAGTCTCGCGACGTAGCGTCGGACGGAATACGCCGGCGTGAACCAGTAGGTGGGCCCCCCGACGACCAGCAGATCATAGCCGGAGAGGTCAGTGGGGGCGCGGGAGCTGGCCGTCGTCTGCTCTACCCGCCAGCCCCGCGTGACCAGGGCCGCGACGAACGCGCCGGTTACGCGTTCCTGGAAGTCGCTCAGTCCCGGATGATAGACGACGAGCGCCTTGCCCCCGGCACCCTCGGGGTTTACGACGGTCACCCCGCTGACCACCTGTTGATTCGTCCGGTAGACGACCCAGGCCGCCGCGCCGGAGAGGATCAGGAGGACCGCGGCGACGATCCCCCGGCGAATCCCTGTCATGACTCCGGCGGGCGGGCCTCCCGCGGCTCGGCCCGCAGGCCCGCGGCGGCGATGAACGCGACCGCGAGATACATGAAAAGGCCGTACACGCACGCCGGGTAGCCGAACACCGTGCCGGGCGCGCCGGGCGCGGGGCAACTCGTCGCAGTCGGACCGAGCAACTCCTGGTAGGAGAGGTACCCCGAGAACGCCACCCCGAAGACACTGATAGCCAGGATGCTCTGCAGCGCTCTCTTTGCGGTCATGGCAGCATGCACCTCCAGCGCAAAGCTCACCCCGCCGGCGTGAAGTTGATGTGAGATCTCCTGCAAGAGGAGGAGGATGGGAGTGCACGCCGCGCACCGACCTGACGGAGCGCTCATGCTTACTTCACTCAAGCCTCAGCCGTACGCACGTACGCTGGTTGAGGCCCGCCAAGCGTCCCCTGAAAGGCAGGTATCCTATGGTCAGAGTACGTGACGTGATGTCCAGCGAGCTGGTGACGGTCAGCCCCGAGCTCACGCTGCGTGACATGGTTGAGCTGCTCACGGACCGGCACATCGGCGGGGCGCCGGTCGTCGCACGCGACCGCGTCCTGGGCGTCATCTCAGCGAGCGATGTGCTTGCGTTCGAGGCGGCCACCCCGGGTGTGCCGACGGAGCGTGCCGAGCAGGCGGAATGGGAACTCGAGACGCCAGAGGAATGGGAGGAGGGAGCGGAGGCGCCCGGCACCTTCTTCAGCGAGTGGTGGGCCGACGCCGGCGCCGACGTCGCCGAGCGGTTCGAGGAGATCCGCGGGGCGGAGTGGGACGTTCTCGCGGAGCATACGGTCGCCGAGGCGATGAGCCCCAGTGTCTGCTCTGTGCAACCGGACACAGAACTGGCCGCCGCCGCGCGGTACATGTTGCGCCGCAACATTCACCGCGTGCTCGTGATGGAGGAAGGGAAACCCGTGGGAATTCTCACGACCACCGACGTCGTGAGGGCCGTCGCCGAGCGACGGCTGGGATAGCCCGCCCGGCTAGGCTCGAACTGCCAGCGCCGACGCGAGGTACTGCACGCACCCCTTCAGGGTGGCGACCATCGCGTAGTCGGTCTCCGGGATGGCGACGTGCAGCTCCTTGTCGACCGCGATGAAGAAATTGAGCAGGTCGATGGAGTCGATATCGAGCTGGTCGCGGAACGGCACGTCCGGTCTGAGCCGGGTGAGATCCGCCTCCGGAGCGATCGTGCCGAGGATGCGCAGGACGGCGTTCTCGATCTCTTGCTGCGTCATAGCCGGGCGGGTTCCTGGAGCAGCGCGTCGACCGCTGCCAGAAACAGGGCGCCCCGGTGGCCGTCGGTCACGCGATGGTCCGCCGAGAGCGTCGCCGTGACCACCGGCCGAGTGCCGACCTGCCCGTTCACGGACCAGGGTCGCTCCACCACCCTGCCGAACCCCACGATCGCCACCTGCGGGGGATAGATCACGCCGAACACCGTCTCCACGCCCCGGTCGCCCAGGCTCGTGACGGTGATGGTGGGGTCCGACAGCTCCGAGCTGCGGAGCTCGCCGGCGCGGGCGCGGTTGACCAGGTCGCGGAAGCTGCGCATCAGGTCGGACAGGCTCTGCCGGTCGGCATCGTGCAGGGCGGGCGCGATGAGCCCCCCGTCGCGCAGGAACGTCGCCACACCGACGTGAACCGCCTCGCTGCGCACCACGCGCTCCCCTTCCCAGCGGGCGTTCAGCTCCGGCACGTCCCGCAGCGCGAGCGCCACAGCCTTGAGGAACAGCACGCCGATGACGAAACGATCGGAGACGGAGCGGGTTGCGTTCTGCTCGCCCAGCCAGGTCGTGGCGCGCTGCAGCTCGATCGTCGTGGCGAGGTAGAAGTGAGGGATCTCTCGCTTGGAACGGGTGACCGCGGCCGCGATCGCCTGGCGCATCCGCGCTGCGCGCTCGGGTCCCGCCGGCACGG